>NZ_CP092284.1:2721632-3402040 GCF_023311895.1 Marinobacter sp. M3C | reverse complement strand
CCCTCTCGCGGCATACCTACGCCCCGGCCATCTTCGTGATGGGCATGCCTGCCTGGAATAAGCTTCCAGAAGCGGCACAGGCTGTGGTCGTCCAGGCCGCCCAGGAAGCCGCTGAACATGAGCGCCGGGTAAACGCCGAGATGGAATCCCAGCAACTGGCCGAACTGCGCGAAGCCGGCATGAAGATTAACGACACCCCAGATATAAAGGCTTTTCAAGCCGCCGTAGTGCCGATTTATGCGAAATACGGTGAGAAGTTCGGTGATTACCTGCCACGTATTCTGGAGGCGCTCAAATAAGTGACGACCAAAACTCAATCGCTGTTAAAGCCGCTAAAGCGAATTGAGCGCGGGTTGGATGCAATCATCCAGCCCGTGGTGTTTGCGGGTATGGCGGCGCTGATTGGCGTGATTACCCTGCAGATTATCTCCCGAGTGCTGTTCAGCGCGGTCGGCTGGACCGAAGAAGTCGCTCGCTTTCTGCTTGTGTGGATTACTTTTTTTGCGGGCACTCTGGCATTTCAGCGCGGTCGGCACATTGCCGTAACATTTGCCGTGGACGCCCTGCCCGTGCGCCTTCGAAAAGCCGCGCGCGTTGCCGGCACCCTGGCGGTATTGGCCTTTACGGTGGCACTGGTGGTGATCGGCTATCGTTATATGCAAGTTCAGAGCTTTCAGAAATCTGCTTCCTTAAGGCTCTCCATGACCTATGTCTACTCCGTGATTCCGCTCTGCGCGGCCGTGATGAGTTGGTACGCTTTCGTCGATCTATTGGAGCTCTTAATAGATGGCGAGCGTCGTGAGGAACCCGTTCCGTGACGCTGCTACTGTTCGGGCTGTTCTTCGCGCTGATGCTGCTCGGTGTGCCTATTGCGCTGGCGATCGGTGCCAGCACCATGATCGCGCTCAGCCAGGCCGGGGTACCTTTGATGGTGGTCACCCAGCAGATGTTTCAGGGCATCAATTCCTTTGCCTTGGTGGCCATCCCCATGTTCATACTGGCCGGCGACCTGATGGCTCAAGGCAAAGTGAGCGAGAGACTCGTCAACTTTGCCAACTCTCTGTTCGGCTTTCTACGGGGGGGCTTATCGGTCGTGTCGGTGATGGCAGGGATGTTCTTCGCAGCAATTTCAGGCTCCGGGGCGGCGACCACAGCGGCGGTGGGAGCAAGTTTGGTCCCAGAGCTGCGTAAGAAGGGTTATGACCCCGCGTCTGCTGCCAGCCTGATCGCCGCAAGCGGTACCATCGGCGTGGTCATCCCGCCGTCTGTGCCCATGATTATTTATGCAGTGATTGCCCAGCAATCGGTATCTGAGCTATTCCTGAACGGCTTTTTGCCGGGGCTAGCCATGGGGCTGGGGCTGATGGCAATTGCCATTACCCAAGCCTACAAACGCCAGTATCCCAAAGGCACGCCCTTCTCCCTGGCCACCATCTGGCGCACATTAAAAAGCGCGAGTTGGGGACTGATGACGCCCGTCATCATTCTGGGGGGCATATTCTCGGGAATTTTCACGCCCAGTGAAGCCGCAGTGGTGGCTGTCAACTACGCGCTGCTGGTCTCGCTGTTCATTTACCGTGACCTAAAGCTAAGCGATGTGTATCGCATCTTGATTCGCTCGGCGATTACCACCTCGGTGATCATGCTTGTGATCGCCACCTCGGCGGTGCTGAGCTGGACGCTATCCAGCTGGCAAGTGCCCGGCGCTATTGCTGAAGCGGTGCTGTCTATCTCTACCGACCCTTACGTGATCATGCTGTTAGTGGTGGGCATAATTCTGCTGACCGGTGTATTTCTCGAAACCGCCAGCGCACTGATTATTCTAACGCCGGTTTTGCTGCCGCTGGTGATTCAACTGGGAATTGACCCGATTCATTTTGGCCTGATCATCGTGGTCGGATTGGCGATCGGAATGATCACCCCACCGGTAGCGATCAACCTTTATGTCGCTTCTTCAATCACGCAACTGCCCTTGGAGCGCATTACTCGGGCAATCATCCCTTACTTGCTGGGGTTGATCAGCGTGCTGCTAATGGTCGTGTATATTCCTATTCTGGCCGGCTGGTCAGGGCCTTACATACCCAAATAAGCCTCCCGTACTTTTTCGTTGCTCAGCAATTCCCGGCCAGAGCCTTCCACCACCACGCGGCCGGTTTCCAGTACGTAGCCACGGTCGGCGAGCGCCAGCGCCTGGGACGCGTTTTGCTCCACCAAAAAGATGGTCATGCCTTCGTTTTTGAGCTCTTTGATGATATTGAAAATTTCTTCAATAATCAGCGGTGCAAGCCCCATGCTGGGCTCGTCCAACAGCAACAATCTCGGCTTTGCCATCAGCGCCCGGCCCATGGCCAGCATCTGCTGCTGACCACCAGACAACTCACCCGCCAGGTTGCGACGTTTCTGGCGCAATATGGGGAACTTCTCGTACATGCGTTCGATGTCGTCTTCCACTTCGGGGCTGCGGCCACGGGTATAAGCGCCCAGCAGCAAGTTGTCCTCAACGCTCAGATCCTTGAACACCTGCCGGCCTTCGGGCACCTGCACAATGCCACTGGCAACCCGCTTATCGGTCGGCATCTTTAGCAAATCTTTGCCTTCAAAGGTAATGCTGCCCGCGTCTGTTGGTTGCAGCCCGGAGATGGTCATCAGCAGTGTGGACTTGCCGGCACCGTTGGCGCCCACCAGCGACACAATTTCGCCGCTGTTGATGCGGATATCAACGCCGTGGAGTGCTTCAATCTGGCCGTAGGAAGTCTTCAGGCCCTTGATCGTGAGCATTTCTTCGGCAGCGTGCTGCGCAGTTCGGCGTGGCGCGTGACGTAGCCCAAGGCCACCCAGGCGCTCCGGTGTGTAGCTTACGATACGGTGCCGCAGCTCACGGAACTCATCCCGTACCCGCTCGCCAAACAGCGGATCATTGGCCTGGTCACGGGATTCGGTAATCAGGCGCCAGTTGTCTTCACTGAGGAGCTTGCGCGCCCGCGGGATAACCACGCCTTCCTCTTTTTTAATGTGCTTGCGCAAAGCTTCGGTAAACCGTGCCAGCGCATGGCTAAATTCCTCACGGCCGTCGGGCCAGCGCTCCATGCACACCATCAAAAAATGACGCAGCTCGTTGATTTTCTGATCACCAATCACGTAACCATGAGCGAGCTTGTCTAGCAGCGGCTTGGTTTCCGGTGACTTTTCTCCCAACAGTCGATACAGAACTATCTCGGCAGGGGAGCTGTGAACACGTCGGGCGAAGTGCTGAATGTAGTCGAAAATATTGTTGTACAGCGTTTCATCAGGCTGCTGTTCGTTGATGTTCATATCGTGCTGAAGCTGGTCCAACAAATCCAGTATGCGCCACAGGGCCTGGTGTTCCTGCACGATGGTACTAATGGCCTGCACACTGAAGCTGTCTTCAGGCGCCGTGTTGGTCGGTGTTTGTGTCATTGTAATTATTCCTCGCTCCGTTTAACCGCCCAAGTAAGCTGCGATCACGTCCGGATTAGCACGAATCTGCTCCGGTGTACCTTCTGCCAGCACACGCCCGTAATTAAGTACCAGTAAACGGTCGGAAATGTTCATTACCAGCTTCATGTCGTGCTCTACCAACATCACGGTAATGCCTTGCTCGGCAATCTTGCGGATCAAGTCCTCCAAAGCAGTGGTTTCCACCGCATTCAAGCCAGCAGCGGGCTCATCCAGAAGAATAATCTTCGGCTCTGCCGCTAACGCGCGGGCAATTTCCAGGCGCTTCAGGGCGCCATAAGACATTGCCGAAGCTTCGGCGTTGATGTACTCGCCACAACCGACAAACTCCATCAGTTCGGCGGATTTGCCGTGGGCGGCTTTTTCACCCCGGGTCAGCGCTGGTAAGCGGAAAAGCGTGGTTAACAGGTTGCTTTTCAGGGACAGGTGACGGCCCAGCATCACGTTTTCAATCGCCGACATATTCATACAAATCTGCATTTGCTGAAAGGTGCGACACATACCCCGCTCTGCAAGCTGGCTGGGTTCCAGTTTTGCGATGCTTTCGCCGTTCAGCTTTACGTCGCCCCCCGTGGGCGTGTACAAACCGGTAATCAAGTTAAACAGCGTGGTTTTGCCAGCGCCATTCGGCCCAATCACCGAATACACTTGCCCCGCGTCTACCGCAAAGCTCACGCCTTCAACAGCGTGCACACCGCCAAACGCCTTGGACAGGTTATTCACTTCCACCAGAGCCGTCATGCGTTACCTCCGGCGGACTTTGCGCGTCGTTTTGCCAGGAAATTGGCCGCGGTTGGAAGCAGCCCTTTGGGCATGAAAATCATCGTCAGCATCAGAATCAAACCAAACAGCACCATCTCAAACTCTTGGAAATCGGCCAGCACTTGCGGCAGTAGCTCCAACACCACAGCGCCAATGATGACACCTATGGTCGACCCCATGCCGCCCAGCACCACCATCGTGATCAACAAAATGGAAAACTCAAAGCCTGCCACCGCGGGCGTTATAAAGCCCTGAAAATGCGCGTAAAGCGCACCCATTACGCTGGCGTAAACCGCCGAAATAACAAACACCAGGCTCTTGTACTTCGTGGTGTTCACACCCACCACGCTGGCTGCCACCTCTGAGCCGTGTACCGAGCGCAAGGCGCGACCGATAGGCGAGTCAATCAGGTTCTGTGCCAGCCAGACGGCGACCAACAGCACCACGCCTGCAAAAAGGTACCAGGCCAGATCACCACTGATATCCATGCCAAACAAGGAGTATTCGCCAAATGGGCTGAGCTCCCAGCCAAACACGTCAAAGGCAGGCACCGGCATACCATCCGGCCCGCCGGTCATCTCCCGCTCATTATTCAATATGATGGCAATAATGAAGCCCACGGCAAGGGTCGCCATAGACAGATAATGGCCTTTTAGGCGCAAAATCGGGCGGCCGACCACCCAGGCAATAATGCCCACACCGATAGCACCAACAATCAGCGCGGGTATGGCAGACCAGCCATAATGACTGGTCATGATCGCGCTAAAGTAGGCACCCAGACCAAAAAAGCCGGCGTGACCCAGGCTAATCTGGCCAGCAAACCCTACCAACAGGTTTAGCCCCACCACGGCTCCGGCGATCAACGCGATTTGCGTGGCCAGGCTGTAGTGAAACGGATTGGAAATAAACAAAGGCAAAGCAAAAACCACAATGGCCAGGCACAACAGGCCCTTCAAACGAAATTCAGAGAGTTTTTCCATCATCACACCCGCTCCACAACTTTGGCGCCAAACAGGCCCCGGGGCATGAAGAACAACACCAGCAGAATCATTGAGAAGGCCACCGCATCTTTGTAATCAGACGACAGATAGCCCGCTGCCATGGCTTCAACCACCCCCAGCGCCAGGCCACCCACAACGGCGCCCACACCACTACCCAGGCCGCCAATAGCCGCAGCCACAAAGCCTTTCAAGCCAAGGATGATGCCAATATCGTAAGAAGTGAAGGTAATGGGCGCGACCACAATGCCGGCGATTGAACCCAACAGTGCAGACACCATGAACGCCAGCATCAACACCATCTGGGTACGAATACCCACCAAGCGGGCGGCGTCTTTGTTCATAGAAGTGGCAAGAATGGCTTTGCCGGTCATTGTGCGGGTGAAGAAATACACCAATACCGCGACCAGCACCGCCCCCACACCCAGCACCCATAGGCTCTGACTGTTCAGTACGGCGCCAAATATCTCAATCGGTTCATCGCTGCTGAAGTTAGGCATCACGTGGTACTTTTTGCCCCACACCAATTGAGCCAGACCACGGATAAAAATGGACGCGCCGATGGTAATAATGATTAACGTGACAACGTTCGCATCTTTTGCTGGCGCAATCGCCAGGCGCTGCAGGGCAATACCCATAAGACCCGCAAGAACAACCGCCAACACGATGGCAAGCAACATGGGCACACCCATGGCCGTTAAAGACACGGTTGCCATACCGCCAATCATCAAAAATTCGCCCTGGGCGAAGTTGATCACGTGGCTGGCGTTGTAAATAAGGGTAAAGCCCAAAGCGATCAGGGCGTAGGTAGCACCAATGGTGATACCGGTAAACAGGTACTGCAGAAATTCAGAGAACATAATCAGGTCCGCTCGCGCAGCGGCCGACTGCCCGCCCCGAAAGGCGGATGCCAACCTATGATACGGATAAGAAAGGTTTAGTTGACCAACTTCCAGCTGCCATTCTGGACTTCCAGAATGCGGAAGGAATCGGCTTTAAGACCGTTATGATCATCAGCCGACATAGTGTAGGTGCCGGTTACGCCTACGTGGCCCTGAATATTTTCGAGGGCGTCGCGCACGGCTGCTTTATCTGTTGTACCGGCTTTCTCGATGGCCTGCACCGCCAACATCAAGCCGTCATAAGCGTAGGCACCAAACGTGGACACCTTAGCGTTCCAACGAGCTTCGTATTCACTTTTATACGCTTCTACAATCGGTTTTTGAAGGTCAGAATCCGGCAGTGAGTCTGGAACCAGCAAAGGCGATGCGGGTAACCTTAGGCCTTCGGCGCTGTCGCCGGCAAGTTCAAGAAAACCGTCAGAAGCAACACCATGGGACTGGTAAAATGGCAGGTCAATACTCAACTGGGCGTAGTTTCGGGTAACAATGGCCGGGCCCTGCCCAAAGCCGAAGTTCAAAATGGCCTGTACGCCTTTGGTGCCGCGAATATTGGTCAACTGCGCCGTCATGTCGGTGTCGGAACCGCCGTAGGTTTCGTCCGCAAGCACTTCAATCGTGCCCATCTCCTTGGCCACCGCAAGGGTTTGCTCGCGACCGGAACTGCCAAAGCCATCGGTGCCAGAGATCAGGCCAATTTTGGTCAAACCGCGGGACTTCATATCATCCAGAATACGTTCTGCTGCCATGCGGTCAGACTGCGGCGTTTTAAACACCCACTTTTTCACCGGCGTTGTAATTACAAGAGCACCCGCCAGCGAAATGAAAGGGATCTGGGCCTGCTCAACCATCGGCACAGCGGCCATGGTGGCGCCGGTTGTACTTCCGCCTACAATAATATCCACACGGTCTGAACGAATAAGCCGGCTTGCGAAGTTGCGGGCACTAGAAGCATTGCCAGCGTCATCGTAATGAATTAACTCTAGTTGGCGGCCGAGCACCCCGCCTTCTTTGTTAATTTTCTCAACGTACATTTCCAGGGTTTTAAGCTCCGGGTCCCCCAGAAAGGAGGCAGGGCCGGTCACTGACAAAAAAGATCCGATACGGATGGGATCAGCAGCCTGAGCACTCATCGCTAGCAGTCCAGCCGCCGTGATGGCTAAAAATTTCTTGGTATAACGAGCCAGTGTTCCATTCATTGTTTTTTTTCTCCACAGAATAAGGTCGGAATCATTTTGTTTTCTATGCGTTTGATTTACCGACTATTACAACAAGTTCTCAAGACAGAGTTGGGCATTTTCGTATCACTTACCCCTACCTGAAAGCCTCCCTCATTAATTATGTCTAGCAGACATCTTGCGCCAAAATCAGTGTTTTCAACGCACTGCCAGCTTAATACGATACCAACATTATGTGTTATTAGAAAATATTGTATCATTACTTCGGTGTCAACTACGGCGCTCGTACTGGACGCTGTTTTTTGACTGCCACCGTCAGTTTAGATGAATGCGCGCAAAGTGCTCGATGATGACCTGGCCCGCCGCCTTTACCTGATGACGCCGGCGAGATAAGGTTCATTGCTTGCAATATTAAGCACTCAAATGGCGCCGAATGCTGCCGGAAAACCCTTTAAGAGAAGAACATGTCAGCAAAAAGTCAGCTTGCAAGTCTGATACAGGAATTTCAGCAACAACGCCCGGTCCGTGCAGGTTCTCTGATCATTACCATTTACGGCGATGTCATCCACCCGCGCGGCGGTAATGTGTGGTTAGGCAGCTTGATGAAGCTGGTCGCACCAATGGGCATTAACGAGCGCCTGGTTCGAACGTCGGTTTACCGGTTGGTGCAAGAAAGCTGGCTGCAGGCTGAAAAAGTGGGTCGCTGCAGTTATTACAGCATAACTGGGGACGGCCTCCGGCGTTTCCGGCAAGCGTTTGAGCAGGTTTATAGCATTGGTGATGACGACTGGAACGGAGGTTGGTGCCTGACTTTGCTAAATCAGGTGGAACCTGACCTACGCTTAAAAGTGCGCGAGGAACTCAAATGGCTGGGCTTTGGCAATCTGTCACCCACCATCATGCAACACCCGCGCTTCAAGCCCGAGCAATTAACCCCGTTACTGCAAGAATGGGGCGCCTCCGATGACGCCATTGTGATGCAAACCCACCCGATAGAACCGCGGAATTCAAAAGCGCTGCGCAGGCAGGTTAAAGAAAGCTGGGATCTGGATGAACTGGGTTTGCGCTATAAACGCTTCCTGGAAAAATTTCGCCCACTGTGGAGGGAGCTCAGCCATAATGACAACCTTAACGCCGAGGACTGTCTGGCTGCACGGCTTTTACTCATTCACGAAT
This sequence comes from Marinobacter sp. M3C, assembly GCF_023311895.1. Classification (GTDB taxonomy): domain Bacteria; phylum Pseudomonadota; class Gammaproteobacteria; order Pseudomonadales; family Oleiphilaceae; genus Marinobacter. The sequence continues at coordinate 3,393,550 of NZ_CP092284.1, read as the reverse complement.
ACCGAAAAATACTGCTGCGCGACCCTTTGCTGCCTGACGAACTACTGCCTAGCGACTGGGAAGGGCGCAGCGCCAAGCAACTGTGCCGAAACCTTTACCTCGCAATTTACGCGCGCTCTGATGAATTCCTGGCCTGCAATCTGGAAAATGCATCCGGCCCGCTGCCTGTCCCGGGGGCCGGATTCTATCGCCGCTTTGGGGGTTTAGAGGCGTAAGACAAAGGCCTTCTACCCTTGCGCACAGCGCAGCAGAGCTCGCTTGAAGCACCACTTTCGGGTCAACCCGAACAGACGAAGAAAATAGACGATAGTCTAATAAACAAAAAATAGTCATTGAATTATGTACGCTTGGTAACTAACTTAGGCACGGGTCCGATAACAACAAATAAATATGTGGAGAATACAATAATGCAAATTAACAACAAACTCAGATTGGCGATCCGCGCAACAGCGGCCACGGCAATACTGAGTGTAGCTGGCCAAGCGAACGCGTTAACCCTGAATGTCGGCGACGATGTTGAAGCCAGTCTTTACGGCTACGCCCGCCTGAACATGAGCTACGATCTGAACGGCGACCGCGCTGTTTCAACCCGCTCCGGTAAATTCAGCCCTTCTGCCAATGAAAACATTGAAGGCCATTTTGGCGCTGACGTTCAGCAAAGCCGTCTGGGTGTTAAAGTTAAACACGCGTCTGGTGTTGCAATCACTCTTGAAGGTGACTTCCGCGGCACCGGCAGCGGCCCGGGCAGCCTGAGAATGCGCCACGCTTATGGCGAGTACAAAGGCTTTATGGCCGGCCGTAACTGGTCCAACTACTTAAGCTTCGTCGGCAACACTCCAACACTGGATTTTGACAGTCTTGCGGGTACGGCCGGCTCACAGGATCGGTCTGAGCAAATTCGCTACACTACTGGCCCGATGTCGTTTTCTATTGAAGATCCGAGCTCGCAAGATATAGTCGGCGCTGGAACTGACAAGCGGACTTCGGCTCCGGCCTTTACTGCACGCTTTGAAGACTCCGCAGGCAGCGTATCCTACTCGGCGGCAGTTTTGGCCAGCCAGGTTACTGCGGACGACGGCGTCAATGAAGACAGCGCTATTGGTTACGGCGCTTTTGGCGCGCTTAAGTTGAAGCTGAGCGATATGTTTTCGGTTCAAGGTGCGGTTAACTACTCCGATGGCGCTAACGGTTACCTGTGGCGCTCTGGCGACAACTACTACGGTGCCAGTGCCTACCTGAGCGGCAACAGTGTTGAAACCATCAAAGGCTACGGTGCCTCTGTGGGTGTGAGCATGAATGTGGGCGAAGGTCGCAGCATCAACATCGGCTACGGTACTACATCGTTGGATCTGGATGATGCGGTTACGTCTGGCGCCGTTGCTGCAACGGCCGCTGAGACCAACCAGAACGTGCTGGTCAACTATATGTGGACCCCCGTCAAGAACGTGATGATGGGTGTTGAATACGGTTACTTCGATCAGGAATCCCAAGGTGGCACTTCTACAGACGCAAACCGCCTGCTGTTTGCAGCGCAGTACAGCTTCTAAAGAAATCGTTGGTCACTGACCAGAAAACCAGATGCCCCGCCCTGTGCGGGGTTTTCTGTTTCTGGCATTCGTTCAATCTTAACCCTGGTTAAACACCCCGTCACACCACTGCCTGGCATCGTTCTCCGAAAACGCCAGGTCCGTTGCCGCACCCCCGTTGAACTCGTGCCACTGAAGCAAAAATTTCCGTTTCACCACGGTTAGCACCGGTATCCCCGCTTCCAACAATTGCAGTAATTCGGCACGACAACCTTTACCGTCAATTTCCTGCTGCCCAAAACGGTTCACAATGGCCAGCCTGGGCGGATTATTCAGTGCCCCCCGCAAAACGCCCGTCGCATCCGCCAAGCCAGACGGGTCCAGACAGCAGGATTGCGACTCTTTGCCCAGATTCTGCGCAATTGAATATTCAATACCGGTTTCCACATCCTGCACCGCCATGGGCTCACGGCGCAGACCCTGCTCGTTCAGCGCCATGGCCAGACCCGCCACGCGGATGCCCTTACCGTTGTAATGATTCGCCAGGCCGTGCAGCAGCGCGTCTACGGGCTGACTGTCGTTGTCGTAGATAATCGCTGCTAAGTGAAGTTGTTGTGCCATAAAGATCATCCTGAAGCGTGCCGGCGCTTTTTGTTAAAAACACCCAGGCTCTGAAACAGAAAAAGGGCGCAGATTGCTCTGCGCCCCTCAGCGTATTACCAGTGTGTTAGCGAGCACCGCCAAAGCGGTTGCTTTATGTCAGGGACCGGCACGGTTAAGCAACCGGCCCCCTCACTCTCGCTTACAGCAACAGGGTACGAATATCGCCCATCAACCGAGCCAGCGCTGAGGTAAAGCGCGCTGCGTCTGCTCCGTTCACCGCGCGATGATCGTAAGACAGTGACAGCGGCAGCATCAGCCGCGGCTGGAAGGCTTTGCCGTCCCACACCGGTTTCATCGCCGCTTTGGACACACCCAGTATTGCCACTTCCGGCGTATTCACAATCGGCGTAAAGGCCGTGCCGCCAATACCGCCAAGGCTGGTAATGGTGAAACAGGCGCCCTGCATTTCTGCCGGCTTCAGCTTCTTGTCGCGGGCTTTCTGCGCCAGTTCTGCGCTTTCTGCCGCCAGCTCCCACAGGCCTTTCTGGTCGACATTACGAATCACCGGAACCATCAAACCGTGAGGCGTATCCACTGCAATACCGATGTGGATGTACTTCTTGTGTACAACCTCTTTGCGGTCCATATCCAGCGCTACGTTGAACTGGGGCAGTTCAGCCAGAGCCGCGGCACAGGCTTTGAGCATGAACGGCAGTGGCGTCATTTTCACGCCTTTCTTCTCGCCCAACGCCTTCAACGATTTACGGAAATCTTCCATATCGCTGATATCGGCGTCTTCGAACTGGGTGACGTGTGGCACGTTCAGCCAGCTGCGATGCATATTCAGCGCCGTAACCGACATCATGCGCGACATACCTTCCCGCTCAACTTCACCAAACTGGCTGAAGTCTGGCAGTTTCACACCAGGAATGCCGCTGGTGCCGGGCACTACGGCGCCCTGCTGCGCCTGCTGCAGCTGAGCCTTCACGTAACCGTGCACGTCGTCTTTAACAATTCGGCTTTTCGGGCCAGAGCCCTTCACGCGGGCCAGGTCTGCACCCAGTTCGCGGGCCAGCTTGCGAACCGCAGGGCCAGCGTGCACTTTGCTGCCAGCGGCGGGCGCTTCATAGGTTACAGAACCGGTGTCTGCAGGCTTGGCTTTGTTATCGCTAGCCGCAGCCGGCTGCTCGGGCGCGGCGGGCTGCTTCTTGCCAGCATCGCCGCTATCAGCAGAGGCTGAATCGTCGGCGTCGTCGCCGTCATCTGCGTCATCTGCGTCATCTTCAGTGATGATCATTTCCAGCAGGTCGTCGCCTTCGGAAATTTTGTCACCTTCTTTGACCAGAATCTTGCCAATTTTGCCAGCGAAGGGCGATGGAATTTCCATCGTCGCTTTGTCGGATTCGACCGTTACCAGCGCGCCTTCTACATCAACCTCATCGCCTTCAGACACGTTAATTTCGATGATCGGAATGTTGTCGAAACCATCCAAACCAGACACTTTCACGATTTCTGTGCGCGTGCCACCGGATTTTTTTCGCGGCGCCGGCTTGCTGGCGCCGTCGTCAGACTTAGCCGGTGCGTCATCGCTCTGGGCTTTAGGCTCAGGCTCTGGCGCGCTGCTTTCATTTGAAGCGCCATCTGAAGTGTCATCACTCGCACCATCAGAACTGCCCGCGTCGTCTGAACTAAGAATACCGACAACGTCGCCTTCTTTAACTTTGTCGCCCACTTTCACGGTGATCTTTACGACCTTACCCGCACTCGGTGACGGCAACTCGACCGATGCCTTGTCGGTTTCAACCGTCAGAATCGGATCTTCTTCAGCCACCGAGTCACCGGCGCTGACCAGTATTTCAATAACTTCAACTTCATCTGCCCCGCCTAAATCGGGAACCCTGATTTCTTGCTCGCTCATAGCGGTCTCCTTAGCGGTGCGCCGGGTTCGGTTTGTTGCGATCGATTCCGTACTTGCGCATGGCTTCAAGAACCTGCTCGTGCTTGATCTCGCCGTCTTTCGCCAGAGCAGACAGAGCCGCTACGGCAACGTGGTAACGATCAACCTCAAAGAAATCACGCAGTTTTTCACGAGTGTCGCTGCGGCCAAAGCCATCCGTACCCAGAGTCAGGAAGGTTTTGGGGATAAACGCCCGTAACTGTTCAGAGTGCAGCTTGATGTAGTCGGTAGACGACACAACCGGACCCGTCTGATTTTCCAGGCACTGAGTAACATAGGCTTTGCGGCCTTTGTCATCCGGGTGCATCAGGTTCCAGCGCTCTACGTGCTGGCCGTCGCGGGCCAGTTCGTTAAAGCTGGTCACACTCCACACATCAGAGCTGACGCCCCAATCGTCTTTCAACAGCTCGGCAGCGGCATTTACTTCGTTCAGGATAGCGCCGGAGCCCAGCAGTTGAACCCGCAACTTGGTTTTGGCTTTACCTTTTGCTTCCACCGAACTGAACTTGTACATCCCCTTGATGATGCCATCTGCACAACCTTCAGGCATCGCTGGTTGAACGTAGTTTTCGTTCTCCATGGTGATGTAGTAATAAACGTTCTTGTTCTCTTCGTACATTTCCTTCATGCCGTGGTGAATCACCACCGCCATTTCATAGGCATAAGCCGGATCGTAAGCTTTGCAGTTAGGTATGGTGTTGGCCAGGATATGGCTGTGACCGTCTTGGTGCTGCAAGCCCTCGCCGTTCAGCGTAGTACGCCCTGCTGTGCCGCCAATCAGGAAGCCGCGAGCCTGAATGTCGCCAGCGGCCCAAGCCAGGTCGCCAACGCGCTGGAAACCGAACATCGAATAAAACGCGTAAAACGGAATCAGCGGGAAGTTGTTGTTGCTGTAGGACGTAGCAGCCGCAATCCAGGCCGCCATAGCGCCGCCTTCGTTGATGCCTTCCTGCAGAATCTGACCTTTTTTGTCTTCACGGTAATACATGATCTGGTCGCGATCCTGCGGCACATACTTCTGCCCTTCTGAGGTATAAATACCCAGCTGGCGGAACATACCTTCCATACCAAAGGTACGGGCTTCATCAGGAACAATCGGCACAACCCGCTTGCCCACACGCTTGTCTTTTACCAACGCGCTCAGAATACGCACGAACGACATGGTGGTAGAGATTTCACGGCCGTTAGAACCGTCAAGAACCTGCTTGAAAATGTCCAAGTCGGGAATCTGCAGCGGCTGGCTGTCTTTACGACGCTTGGGATAGAAGCCACCCAGATCCTGGCGGCGCTTTTTCATGTACACCAGCTCTGGGCTGTCGGGTGCCGGGCGGTAATAAGGTACGTCTTCCAGCTCGTCGTCTTTCAGCGGAATCGCGAAACGGTCACGGAATGACTTCAGCGTTTCTATATCAAGTTTTTTCAACGAGTGAGCCGTGTTGGTGGCTTCGCCAGCGGCACCAAAGCCATAACCTTTGATGGTGTGAGCCAGAATAACAGTCGGCTTACCATTGGCTTGTGTCGCCGCTTTCTTATAAGCCGCATACACCTTGTACGGGTCGTGGCCGCCGCGATTAAGCTTTTGAATGTCGTCGTCAGTCCAGTTTTCAACCATCTTGGCCAGCTTCGGATACTTGCCGAAAAACTGCTTGCGGGTTGCCGCTGGGCCACCGTTGGTGAAACTCTGCAGTTCGCCGTCAACCACTTCGTCCATAGCGCGCTGCATGGTGCCGTCTTCATCTTGATCAAACAGCGGGTCCCACATACGGCCCCAAACCACTTTGATCACGTTCCAGCCAGCACCGCGGAACGAGCCTTCCAGTTCCTGAATGATCTTGCCGTTACCACGTACCGGTCCATCCAGGCGCTGCAGGTTGCAGTTTATCACAAACACCAGATTGTCCAGGTTTTCACGGCTGGCTTTGGAAATACAGCCCAGGGTTTCGGGCTCGTCACATTCACCATCACCAATGAAACACCACACTTTGCGATTTTCCATTTCGACCAGCTCGCGGCTGTCGAGGTATTTCATGATGTGAGCCTGGTAAATGGCCTGAATCGGACCCAGGCCCATAGACACCGTGGGGAACTGCCAGTAATCAGGCATCAGCCACGGGTGCGGATAGGATGACAAACCGCCGCCGTCGACTTCTTCGCGGTATTTGTCCAGCTGCGCTTCTTCAAACCGGCCTTCCAAAAAGGAACGGGCGTAAATGCCCGGCGAGGCGTGGCCCTGGAAATACACAAGGTCTGACTCGCGTTTTTCGTCGCCACCGTGGAAGAAATAGTTAAAGCCCACATCGTAAAGCGTGGCCGCAGACGAGAAGGTGGAAATATGACCACCCAGATCACCCGGGCGTTTGCCGGCACGCACAACCATCGCCATAGCGTTCCAACGAATCAGGGAACGAATACGGCGTTCCATGAACAGGTCACCCGGCATACGTGCTTCTTGTGCAAGCGGGATCGTATTACGGAATGGCGTGGTAATAGAATACGGCAGCTGGGTGCCGTCACGACTAGCACGCTCGGAAAGGCGTTCCAGAATGTACTTGGCTCGGTCTACACCCTCCTGCTCGATCAGTGATTCGAGCGCGTCAAGCCACTCAGTGGTTTCAATCGGATCGTCGTCCTGGTACATCAAATCCTCCCGTAGGCGTCTATATAAATGCGGCCCAGGCGCCGTATGTAACGGGCTGCGCTGCTGAGTCAGTCAGTGGGGCTTGCGGCGTTGGGGCCGCAGCGCCGTTTAATTATTCATAAACAAGCATAGATCAGGTTTCACAATTTGCGTTTAACAGATTGCAAATCTGCTTCTGGAATTGAACGGTATTGTAGTTTTTTTACTACAATTTATCGAAATTTTTTAAATAACCCTCAAAAACTCTGGAAAAATGGGGATTAATTTCGATTCCTTACGGAATAATGACGCTTTTACACCCTCCAGACAAGCCGCACCCGACCAAGGTCGAACATCGCTAACCCTACGTGATTTCGTTCGTAAACTTAAACCTTCTACGCTTCACTTTGAATAATATGCAAAAAACGGGCTTACCGTGAGGTAAACCCGTTTTTTAATTTAAGACCAGATGGCTGTTTAATGCATCAATTTGTACCCCTAGTGCATCAAGGTATACAGTTTCCGCCGGTAGGTGCGCACATCGGCATTTTTGTTGCCCAGCTTTTCAAACAGCTCCACCAGCGTTGTCTTGGCCACTTCATTTTTATACTTGCTGTCTACCTGCATCAGACGAATCAGCAGTTCCATGGCCTCGGCGTTGTTTTCTTTTAACACGTTATGCAGCGCCAGCATGTGCAGCGCGTTGGGGTCTTTCGGGTCTTGCTCCAGAGCCATTTCCAGGTCGGTCTGGGGCGGCAGCTCTGCGGACTGTTTCAAAAATTTGATGCGAGCCGCCAGCTGTTTGGCCTGGTGCTGCAATTTTTCTTCCGGAGGCAGGCTGTTGTAAATCTGTTCGGCGGTGTCCAGATCACCCATTTCGGCTTTGATCTGGGCCAGATCAATCAGCACTTTCAGGTTTTCCGGATCGTTCTGGTTCATATCGCCCAAAATGGCCAGGGCGCCATCCAGATTGCCTTCTTCCCAAAGCGCGTGAGCTTTTTCGTAAGGGTCCTCGGCGGGCGCTTCCACATACTTGTCCAGCACTTTGCGGATCTCGCTTTCCGCTAACGCGCCATTAAAACCGTCTACCGCCTGGCCATCTTTCACCAAAATAACGGTCGGCAGACTTTTCACACCCAAGCTCGCGGTAAGTTGTTCTTGCTGGTCGGCATTCACTTTGGCCAGTAAAAAGGCGCCCTTGTACTCATCGGCCAACTTTTCCAGCAGTGGCATCAGCTGTTTACAAGGCGCGCACCATTCCGCCCATACGTCTACCAGAACGGGCGTTGTGGAAGAGGCTTCCATCACCTGCTGCTGGAAATTTTCCATTGTGGCTTCGAAACTATAGGGGGAGCTGCTCATCGGGACACCTGAATCTGTCGCTGTTTATAGATACAGCTAAGATGGGGAGCCCGGCGGCGAAATTCAAGAGGAACAGGCCAAAGGGGTTAACAAGCGGCCTTGAAAATCAGAGTTTTGGCAGCAAGTAAATAGCAAACGTTCGACACCGAACACACCCAGTACCGGGAAGCCAAGTAGCATGACAGACGACAACAGCAATGAATCTCTGGAACAGCTCGAAGAAGATATAACCGAGTACATAGGCAAAGACGAAGACAGCAAAGGCCTGGCACTGTCTGAACAGACACTGCCCAAGCGCCTGTATTTGCTGCCGGTGTCTAATCGGCCGTTTTTCCCCGCCCAGGTACAGCCCGTCATGGTCAATCAAAACCCCTGGCACGAAACCTTGAAAAAGGTGAGGGAAACCGATCACGGCATGCTTGGCATTTGCTACGTTGACAACGAAGCCGGCGAAAAGGGCGTGCCTGATAGCAAAGAGCTGGCCACCATGGGCTGCGCCGTACGCGTGCACCACGCCCAGCAAAAAGACGGCAAGGTTCAGTTTATTGCCCAGGGCTTACAGCGCTTTCGCATTGTGCGATGGCTGCGCCGCCGCCCACCCTACCTGGTTGAAGTGGAATACCCGCAAGAACCTGCTGAAGATCTGGACGAAACCAAGGCCTATACCATGGCCGTTATCAGCGCTATTAAAGAGCTGCTGCGCACCAACCCGCTGTATGGCGAGGAAGTGAAACAGTACCTGACGCGCTTCGGCCCGGAAGACAGTTCCCCGCTGACCGACTTTGGCGCCTCAATGACCAGCGAACCCGGCGCGAAGCTGCAAGAAGTGCTGGATACCGTGCCGCTGCTGCAGCGAATGGAAAAAGTGCTGCTACTGATGCGCAAAGAGTTGGAAGTGGCCAAATTGCAATCAGAAATCAGTGCGGAAGTGAATCAGAAAGTGCAAAAGCACCAACGTGAGTTCTTTCTGAAAGAGCAGCTGAAAGTGATTCAGCGCGAACTGGGCATGTCGAAAGACGACAAAACCGCCGACGCTGAACGTTTCGAAGCGCGCATGGCGGAACTCGACCCGCCCGAAGCGGTGCGCGAACGCTTTGATGAAGAACTGCAAAAACTGCGAATCTTGGAACAGGGCTCGCCAGAATACGGCGTTACTCGCAATTATCTGGACTGGATAACCCAGGTGCCCTGGGGCCAACACTCGCAGGATCATTTCGACCTAGCCGAGGCGCGTCACATTCTGGACAAAGACCACGACGGCCTGGGCGATGTAAAAGACCGCATTATCGAGTTTTTGGCAGAAGGCAGCTTCAAAAAGGAAGTCAGCGGCACCATCCTGCTGTTGGTGGGCCCGCCGGGCGTGGGCAAAACGTCCATCGGCCACTCGGTGGCAGACGCGCTGGGGCGCAAATTCTATCGCTTTAGCGTAGGCGGCATGCGTGATGAAGCCGAAATAAAAGGCCATCGCCGCACCTACATTGGCGCCATGCCCGGCAAATTCGTGCAGGCGCTGAAAGACACAAAAGTGGCCAACCCAGTCATTATGCTGGATGAAATCGACAAGATTGGCGCGTCTTACCAGGGCGACCCGGCCTCTGCTTTGCTGGAAACGCTAGACCCGGAGCAGAACCGCGAGTTTCTGGACCACTATCTGGATGTGCGCATGGACTTGTCGAAAGTGTTGTTCATCTGCACCGCCAACCAGCTGGACACCATTCCCCGGCCGCTGCTTGACCGCATGGACGTGATTCGCCTGTCTGGCTACATTGCGGAAGAAAAGCTGACGATCGCCAAGCACCATCTGCTGCCTAAATTGCTGAAACGCGCCGGACTGCTTAAAAAGCAGATGAACATTTCTGACGCTGCGATAAAACAGGTGATTGAGGGTTATGCCCGTGAAGCCGGGGTGCGTGGTCTGGAAAAGATGCTGCACAAAATTATCCGCAAGGGCATCGTAAAACTGCTGGAAAACCCTGGCTTACCCATTCGCGTTGGCATTGCCGACGTACAGGAATACCTGGGGCAGCCTATATTCCGCAAAGAAAAATCGATGAAGGGCATCGGCGTCGTCACTGGTTTAGCCTGGACCGCCATGGGCGGCGCTACGCTCAGCATTGAGGCCTCGCGCATTCACAACAGCCAGCGCGGTTTCAAACTGACCGGGCAACTGGGGGATGTGATGCGCGAATCCGCCGAGATTGCTTACAGCTTTGTGGCGTCTAATTTGAAACGCTACAAAGGCGACCCGGTGTTCTTCGACAAATCTCTGGTCCACCTGCACGTGCCGGAAGGTGCTACGCCGAAAGACGGCCCAAGCGCAGGCGTTACTATGGCCACGGCGCTGCTGTCAATTGCCCGCCGTGAAGCGCCGCAGCAGAACATCGCCATGACCGGTGAACTGACGCTGACCGGGCAGGTACTTCCAGTCGGGGGAATACGGGAAAAAGTGATTGCCGCGCGGCGGCAGAAAATCAACCAATTGATTCTGCCAGAGGCCAACCGAGGCGATTACGACGAGCTACCGGGCTACTTGAAAGAAGGCATTGCGGTCAGTTTTGCGAAACACTACAGCGACGTGTTTCAGGTTTGCTTTGGCCAACAACCAAAAAAAGGCGCGGTTATGCACTGACGCGCCGCCCGCTGCTATTTATCCCGACCGGCTTCCTTATCATGCAGACTTACTTGGAGGTTTCCTTCCAACCATCTTCACGCAGTACCGGGCCTACATCCAGAACCGGTGATGCGTCTATGTGGTCTGCATCCATCATATTAGCCACTCGCTGCAACGAGGCCAGAATCATGGTTTGCTCCCACTCCGCCAAGGCCTGATATTTTTTGATGAAGTCTTCTTGCAACGGGTTGGGCGCTCGGGCCAGAATTTCGCCGCCGGCTTCCGTCAGATGGGCGTGTACTTTGCGTTTATCCTGAGTACTGCGCACCCGGTACACCAATTTGCGCAATTCCAGCCGGTCTAAAATAGTGGTTACTGTGGCCTGGCTAAGGCTGATTTTATCAGCGATGGTGCCAATAGTGACTTGGCCCAAATCCCGTATGGTCCGCATAATCAACAGCTGCGGCGCGGTCAGACCGGCGCTCTTGCTCAATCGTTTTGAGTGCAGGTCTGTTGCGCGGATTACCCGGCGTAATGCTACTAATACTTCGTCATAATTGGTCAACGCGCCGCTCCCGCCATGCTTATACCACTAACATTTAGAGTTGTTTATATCACGATCCACAGCAAAAACCATCAATCACCAACAACTTTTATATAGCCTGGCCACGATCAAATAGAAGACAAACGACGATTTTCACGGCAAGATGGCAACCTGGAATGGCCTGCGCTTGACAACACCCAAGCGTGGGTGCTTTGTTGATGCCTGAGTATCACAATAATAACCTGATTACAGGAAACCAATAATGCAAAACAACGTTAAAAAACTCGTAACAGCTATCGCCGCATCCGTTGCCCTGCTGGGCGCAGGCGCCGCCGTAGCAGAGATTAAAGTAGGCATTGCCGGCCCCATGACAGGACCGGTTGCGCAGTACGGCGACATGCAATTTTCTGGCGCGCGGATGGCCATCGAACGTATTAACGCTGCTGGCGGCGTTATGGGTGAAAACCTGGTAGCAGTTGAATACGACGACGTATGCGACCCCAAGCAGGCCGTAACCGTTGCCAACGCTCTGGTCAACGACGGCGTGAAATACGTGGTGGGCCACCTGTGTTCCAGCTCTACCCAGCCGGCGTCTGATATTTACGAAGACGAAGGTATTCTAATGATTACCCCGGCCTCCACCAGCCCGGACATCACCTCTCGCGGCTATGAACTGGTATTCCGCACCATCGGCCTGGACAGCATGCAGGGCCCGGTCGCCGGAAAGTATTTGGCCAGCTTGAAGCCCAAGAAAGTCGCGGTTATCCACGACAAACAGCAATACGGTGAAGGCATTGCCACCGCCGTGCGCGACACCCTGAAAGACGCTGGCGTTGAAATAGCCATGTTTGAAGGCATTACCGCAGGCGATAAAGATTTTTCATCGCTGGTGACCAAGCTCAAGCAGGCCCAAGTCGATTACGTTTACTACGGCGGTTATCACCCCGAATTGGGCCTTATTCTGCGCCAAGCTCGTCAAGCAGACCTCGACGCTATATTTATGGGCCCTGAAGGCGTTGGCAATAAAGACATTAACACCATTGCCGGCGAAGCCGCTGAAGGCCTGCTGGTTACCCTGCCTCCGGCCTTCGATGAAAAAGAAGCGAACAAAGATCTGGTTGCCGCGTTTGCGGCTAAAGAACAAGACCCCTCCGGCCCATTTGTACTGACGTCCTACGCCGCGGTTCAGCTGGTAGCTGAAGGCATCGAGAAAGCAGGCTCCAAAGACCCGTTTGAAGTGGCCGCCGCACTGCGCGCCACCAGCTTCGAAACGCCCATTGGCACCGTTCAATACGACAAAGCCGGCGACATGAAGTCGTTCGAATTTGTGGTTTATGAATGGCATTCAGACGGCAGCAAGACTCCGGTCAGTAACTAACGCGGGCCCCCAACCCGCCGCTGTCGTTCGGGCGCAAGCCCGGCGGCAGCCCTGAAAGAGACGACACCTCGCAGTCTGCCGACGTTTGCGAGGTGTCTTTCCAAGCTTCTGATCCAAACGTTAATTGCGCGGCACCATTGCCTGCTGCGCGCTTCTCTGCCTGTCAGAAGTCGATTTCCGGAGATGGCACCCCATGCAAGACCTTCTATACTTCTCTCAGCAGCTTATTAATGGGCTGACAATAGGCAGCGCCTACGCCCTGATTGCCATTGGCTACACCATGGTTTATGGCATTATCGGAATGATCAACTTCGCCCACGGCGAAATTTATATGATTGGCGCCTACACTGCGCTTATTGCCATCACCGGCTTGACGACTCTGGGCATTGCCTGGCTGCCTCTGGTGCTGGTTGTAGCTCTTGTTTGCGCCATTCTTGTATCCAGCTCTATGGGCTGGGCAGTAGAACGAGTGGCCTACCGGCCTGTGCGCGGCCGGCACCGCCTGATCCCGCTAATTTCCGCTATTGGTATGTCCATCTTTTTACAAAATTACATGCACCTGGCCCAGGGTTCCCGCAACGTCGGTTTTCCCTTACTGATCGAAGGCGGTTTCAATTTTGGTTCGGACGGCGCCTTCCAGATGTCGCTGTCGTACATGCAAATCACCATTTTTGTGACCACCCTGATCTGTATGTCCGTGCTATCGACGTTTATATCGCGCTCACGCACCGGTCGCGCTTGCCGTGCCGTATCCCAGGATCTGGGCATGGCCAACCTGCTGGGCATAGACACCAACCGCATCATATCCGCCACCTTTATTATTGGCGCCGCATTGGCGGCGGTTGCCGGCCTGCTGCTGGGCATGTACTACGGCTCGGTTGATCCGTTATTTGGGTTTATCGCTGGCTTAAAGGCGTTTACTGCCGCAGTACTGGGTGGTATTGGCAGCATTCCGGGTGCGATGCTGGGCGGGCTTATTCTAGGCATCGCTGAAAGCATGACGTCAGGCTATCTGAGTGGTGAATATAAAGACGTCATCTCGTTCAGCTTGCTGATTCTGATTTTGCTGTTCAAACCGACCGGCCTGCTGGGCAAACCGGAGGTTGAAAAAATCTGATGGCGACTTCCAATGTTCGGCACGCACTCTTTTGTGCCATCGTAACCATTGTTATCTCTTACCCCATTTTGGGGCTGAATCTGGAAGCCGAAGGGGTCAATATTGTCCTGACTGGCACCGACGCCACCACCATCGTCGCCATTGCGTGTGCGGCTCTGGTAGTGTTTTTGTTTCAGCTTTTCCGCGACAGCGTAATGGGCAAACTGGGCGCCGTGGGCGACCTGAACCCGCTGACCGGCCGCAAGCCTATGGAGCAAGATAAACGGGCAAAGCTTGAAAGCTGGATACTGACCGGGCTGGTCGTTGTGGCGCTGTTCTGGCCATTTTTCTCTTCCCGCGGCGCGGTTGATCTGGCCACGCTGGTACTCATTTACGTAATACTGGCGCTGGGCCTGAACGTGGTGGTTGGCCTGGCTGGCCTACTAGACCTGGGCTACGTGGCTTTTTACGCTGTAGGCGCCTACACCTTTGCCTTGCTGTCACAGTATTACGGCATCTCGTTCTGGATGGCGCTGCCCCTGGGCGCTTTACTGGCAGGGTTATTCGGCCTGCTTCTGGGTTTTCCGGTGCTGAGGTTAAGGGGCGATTACCTGGCCATTGTGACTCTGGGTTTTGGCGAAATTATCCGCATACTTCTGAACAACTGGACCAACGTGACCGGCGGGCCTAACGGCATTGGCGGCATTCCCGACCCTACCCTGTTCGGAATGGAATTTGGCCGGAGTGTTAAAGAAGAAGGTAATACCTCGTTTCACGAAACTTTCGGCATCGCCTACAGCGGCGAACACAAAGTCATATTCCTGTACTTGATTGCCCTGGTACTGGCCATTATCACCGCGCTGATTATCCGCCGGTTGATGAAAATGCCGGTAGGCCGCGCTTGGGAAGCTCTGCGTGAAGATGAAATTGCCGCACGTTCTCTGGGCCTCAGCCGCACCGCGGTAAAGCTGTCGGCGTTTACCATCGGCGCCTTCTTTGCGGGTTTTGCCGGCACCATATTTGCCTCGAAACAGGGTTTTATAAGCCCGGAATCTTTCGTGTTTCTGGAATCAGCCATTATTCTGGCCATTGTGGTGCTGGGCGGTATGGGCTCGCAAATTGGAGTAATACTCGCAGCCATTGCCGTCACCATACTGCCCGAGCTGGCACGGGAGTTTTCTGAATACCGCATGCTGATCTTTGGTGCCGCCATGGTGCTGATGATGATTTGGCGACCCCAGGGATTGGTGCCTATGCGCCGTCTTCACATCACCCTAAAAACGCAGGAGTAACAGGCAATGCTTGAAATACAAAACCTGGCCATGCGTTTTGGCGGTCTACTGGCGGTAGACGGCGTAAGTCTGAATGTTCAGGAACGGGAAATTCACTCTATTATTGGCCCCAACGGTGCCGGTAAAACCACCGTGTTCAACTGCATGAGCGGGTTTTATAAACCCAGCGGCGGCAAGATCATCTTTCGAGGGAAGGAGATTCAAGGCAAACCGGATTATAAAATCTCGCGCATGGGTATGGTGCGCACGTTTCAGCACGTGCGGCTGTTTACTCAAATGTCGGTGGTGGAAAACCTGTTGGTGGCACAGCACCGGCACTTGAATACCAACCTGCTGGCCGGTCTTGTAAAAACGCCGAACTATCGTGAGCGTGAGCGGAAATCTCTGGATCGCGCCGCCTACTGGTTAGAGCGGATTGGCATGCTAGACCAGGCCAACGTCGATGCCGGAAACCTGTCTTACGGCCAGCAGCGGCGCCTGGAAATAGCACGCTGCATGGTCACCATGCCGCAGTTGTTGATGCTGGACGAGCCCGCAGCCGGCTTGAACCCGGCGGAAACCCTGGAGCTGAACCGGCTGATTGTCAGCTTGAAAGAAGACTACAGCGTGTCGGTGGTGCTGATTGAGCACGACATGAACCTGGTAATGGATATTTCCGACCGGATTACGGTGATTAACCAGGGCCGCCCACTTGCCAGCGGAACACCGCAGGAAGTGCGTGCAAACGAAGACGTTATCAAAGCCTACCTGGGCGAGGCCTGAGGACCAGCCATGTTGATACTGGAAGATATACACACCCACTATGGCAAAATCGAAGCCCTGCACGGCGTATCGGTTGAAATAAATGAGGGCGAAATTGTCACGCTGATCGGCGCCAACGGCGCCGGCAAAACCACACTGCTGATGACCGTATGCGGTAGCCCCCAAGCCAGTGCTGGCCGGGTTGTGCTTGAAGGCCGCGACATCACCAAAGAGCCAACCTCGCAAATCATGCGTTCCGGCATTGCCATAGTGCCCGAAGGCAGGCGCATTTTCTCCGGGCTAACGGTGAAAGAAAATCTGCACATGGGTGGTTTTTTCAACACGAAATCAGAAATTCGAAAAAGCCAGGAGCACGTTTACGAACTCTTCCCGCGCCTGAAAGAACGCGAAAGCCAGCGCGCCGGCACCATGTCTGGCGGCGAGCAGCAAATGCTGGCCATTGGCCGCGCGCTGATGAGCAAACCGCGACTGATCATTCTGGACGAGCCGTCCTTAGGCCTGGCACCGCTTATTATCAAACAGATTTTCGAGATTATCGGAAAACTGCGCGATGACGGCATGACGGTATTTCTGGTAGAACAGAACGCCCACCAGGCGCTGAATTTGGCCGACCGGGGTTACGTGTTGGAAACCGGGCGCATTCGCCTGCATGACACGGGGGCAAACCTGCTGGTGAATCCGCAAGTGCGGGAGGCGTATCTGGGCGGGTGAATATGGGAACTGTGCAGTAAGTAACCATAAAGCCAGACTTTTTCCGTTATTACAGTGGGCGTGACGGAAAATTTGACTATACTCCGGTAAGCGATGCTGGGCTACGTTCGGTAAGATCAGCCCCATCGCAGCGACTACAGCTATACCAAAAACCAAGGAGTGAATAATGAAAAAACTGATCGCAGGTGCAATTCTTCTGGGTGTTTCGTCTATGGCCTTTGCACAACCGGGCTGTGGCGTTGGCGCCATGATCTGGAAAGGACAGGCCGGTATTGCGCCGCACGTACTAGCGGCAACCACCAATGCATCGTTCGGTAACCAGACCTTTGGTATGACCACGGGCACCCTGGGTTGCTCAACCAATGCTTCTGTTCAATCCATGGCGATGTACATGGACAGCAACATCGACAAAGTAGCTCGTGACATGTCACGCGGCAACGGCGAAAACCTGGACACCCTGGCGGTTCTACTGGGCGTAGAGCAGGCTGACCGTGACAACTTCCGCAGCGTGCTGCAGGACAATTTCGCGACCATCTTCCCGAATGCAGACACCACCTCTGACCAGGCCGTTAGCGCTATTGTTGCCTTGCTGCAGCAAGATGCCGGCCTGAGCAAGTACGTCGCTGCCTGATATTTCCGGGTTCCTCGGAAATACTGTAATTTCGGTGCGCCAGCGATGGCGCACTTTTTTTCTAGACACCACGGACTCTGACACCTGCCATGGGCCAAACTTTTCGTTCTGGTGCAGCCGCAGCCTTATTCGCGTTGCTACCAATGCCGGCCCTGGCTGAGACAGTCAGCGTACCTGCCGGCCTACATCTGTCGCCAGGCTGGCTAACACTGGGCCATTACCACCAGCCAAACCTGAGCAGCGGTTTCAAAAGCCAGGCCGACGACGATGCATTTTTTCTCAGTGCCGACGGCAAGCTCTCCCCAAAGGCTGAATTAGCGGCCACACTTGCGGCCATTCAACAGCCGGGCGGCGGAGACCTGCACGCGCGCTGCCGATTTCCAGCCCGATCAACCTGGCTGCAACAAGAGCTGAATCTGAATTTGCCTGCGGTTGATTGCCCCGCGTATCAGCAATGGCAGGATGAGCTAAACACAGAAACCGTTACCCTAGTGTTTGCGGCGTCCTATCTGAACAGCCCGTCGTCTATGTTCGGCCATACGTTTCTGCGCCTGGACCCACCT
Organism: Marinobacter sp. M3C; assembly: GCF_023311895.1. Lineage (GTDB taxonomy): Bacteria > Pseudomonadota > Gammaproteobacteria > Pseudomonadales > Oleiphilaceae > Marinobacter. The sequence goes on along the minus strand of NZ_CP092284.1, from coordinate 3,375,897 downwards.
CAGGATGACAACGACACTAACCTGCTACTGGCCAACACCATTTCCTACGCCGCCGATGCCGCCGCCCACGACGGTGAGCTGATGTTTGCCTATCGCGGTATTTTTGGTGGCTACCCGGGCATTACCACGGTTCGGCCCTACTACGAAAAAATCCGTCTATACTCGGATATTGAACACCGGGATTTATGGGAATATCAGTTAAACCTGAAGCAAAGCGAGGTCAACAGAATGACCGCCCACGCCTGGGAGATTCAGGACAAAAACTTCGACTATTACTTTTTTGACGAAAACTGCGCCTACCGACTGCTGGCGCTGATTGATGTGGCACGGCCAGGCACTGACTTGCTGGATGAGGTAAATACCCACGCCATTCCAACAGATACCGTGCGCTGGGTAATCGAAAAGAACCTGGTAGCCAATGTGGAATACCGGCCCTCGGCCGCAACCGCGGTCAGCTATTCGCTGGAATCTCTTGGCTCCCAGCAGCAGCTCATTGCCTCTGCCCTGGCCAACGGTTACCTGCAACCGGACAGCGCGGAACTGATGGCACTCAACGAGGCCGACCGGGCCGCCGTGCTGGATGCAAGTTACGATTACGTACGCTACCAGAGCGAAGCCGATGGCTGGCCCCGTGACTTCGCCGCCCCGCTATCACATGCTCTTTTGCGAGAACGCAGTAAACTGATTGCAGACCAGCCCGGGCAGCCGCCGAGGCCGTTGGTGCGAGACGATCAAGGCCATGACACTTTCCGTTTGAGCCTAGGCGCCGGTCGCGCAGAGTACGCGTCAAGCGGCCGCAACTTCTCCCTATTGAGCTTTCGCCCCGCATACCATGATTTCTTGGATCCTCCCGAAGGCTACCGGAGCGGGGCTCAACTGCAGTTTCTGCGATTTGACGCTCGCTATTACACCGATAACAACGAGTTGCAGCTCGAGCAGTTTACCGCCATTGATGTGCGCTCGCTGAGCCCCCGCAATCGCTTTTTCTCGCCGCTGTCGTGGCAGGTCAGCTTTGGCGGTCGGCGCACGGATACAGGGCGTGGAAGAGTTCTGGCACCCTATCTGGACGGCGGCGCCGGCGGCAGCTGGCGTATCGCTAACAACACGCAGGCGTTTGCTCTGGCAACGGCGGATCTGGAAATTGATGACGATTTAGGGCGCGGCTACGATGCAGCACCCGGCGCTGATCTGGGACTTCTGCACCAGACACCCCGCTTCAGCCTGTTGGCCGGCGTGAAAACCAAATCCTGGATTGTCAGCAGCAAGCATAGGCAGGACCAGCTCTACGGCAAAGCAAGCTGGCATCTTGGCCGCGAATTCAGCGTGTTCGCCGAATTCAACCGTGAAGACCACTTCGACAGGATGCAAAACACATGGCAAGCCGGTTTACACGCTTACTTTTGAGTAAAAAAGAATATAGGGCCTACGTAAAGAGCGCAAAAAACATATTTAAAAAAAAGGCTTACTTAACAAAAGAAGACGGATCTTGGGAAAGTGTAAAGCAGACATTGAATATCAGAAAAGCTTGGAGTTCCTTATTAAAATTGAGGGAAGCCAATGCCGCGTGCAGTCGCTTTATGCAGTTTTTCTCATTTGACATCGCCACGACGGTTGAACTGGAGCGTGAAGCCTATAAAATACGCCACCAGGTCTACTGCGAGGAACTGGGGTGGGAAGCTCTGCGCGAATCTGGCGAAGAGACAGACGAATTTGATAATCACGCCGCCTATTGCCTGGTCAGACATAGGTCGACCAATGTGTTTGCGGGCACGGTACGTATTGTTAATAGTACAGAAGAAAATAAAGAAGCATTACCCATTGAGAAGTACTGCCTCGACACAATTACAGACCTTGCCTATTCACCCACCAACTTCCCCAGAGAGCATATCTGTGAGTTTTCAAGATTGGCCGTGCCGTCTTCATTCCGTCGGCGTCAAACTGACAAATTTCCAGGCGCCGCCACGGGCAGCATCAACGTGATGCAATATTCTAAAAATGAATTACGCTGCTTCTCATTCATTGCCATTGGCTTGTATTTTTCTGCCGCTTCATTGGCTATGAAACTGGGAAAAAAACACGCCTACGTAATGATGGAACCGCGGCTAGCCAGAAACATGGGTTTTGTGGGCATTAAATTCAGACAAATAGGTCCTGTCGTTGATTATCATGGCCGGCGAGCGCCCTATTATATCAATGCCGAACTTTTGCATGCGCATTTGGCTAGAGGCTTCAAAATGATGCTTAAAAACATCAAGCACTCTATTGACCAATAGTAGAGACATTGATTTCAATGTGGAGGAATTCTTTTGACACAAGACTTGCACTCACTATTAACTGCCAATGGTTTTGATAATTTCGAACTCTGTGAAGTATTTAACCAGCTTCAGGCCAACACGCTTTACAACAAAGGTACTGAATCGATCTCCAGAAATCTCTACGGTGCGATAAAGGTACAAAAAATTGAAGTAGTAAGCAATTTATTTAAATTAGCAAACAAGCTTGCAACATGCGAACAGAAAAAGATTGTTTTTTACCCCATATCGACCGGCAATAACTGGGGGTATGGCACCTCCCTGCCCAATTCACCCAGCGAAAATTCGGTCATCCTCGATTTGTCGCTAATGAATAACATTGAAATAGTCAATGAGTACTTGGGCTTGGTCAGGATTGAGCCCGGCGTCACTCAAGGCCAGCTCAGTGACTATTTCGAGAAACATAATCTTCCGTTCATGGTACCGGTTACTGGAGCAGGTGCGTCCTGCTCGATTCTGGCAAACGCTCTGGAGCGGGGTTATGGAATAACACCCCATCAGGACCATTTTGCAGCGCTTACCGATCTCAAAGCTGTATTGCCAAACGGGCAGCATTATCAATCACCACTGAGCCAGCTATCGTCTGAAGCGGGCCAAGCCGATCTGGTGAATCAGACTTATAAATGGAATGTTGGCCCCTACCTTGATGGCCTTTTTACACAATCAGGGCTCGGCGTTGTCTATCAAGCCACCATTCGCTTAAAACGAATTCCCGCTGGATTTGATTCATTTTATATTGACTATAAAAATGACGAAGACGTTAGAGTTGCAATAGAATTTATCAAAAGTACACTGGAAAGATTTGAAGGCATTGTTGGCTCGATAAATCTAATGGATCGACTTCGCATTATTTCAATGCTGAAACCAAATCCAAATAAAGACACAGGTAATGTATTAAGCAGCGAACAGATAGAGACAATCACAAAGAAGGAAATGGTGGCTGCCTGGACCATAGTGGGTTCAATATACGGTGAGCCCGGTGTTGTTAAACAAGTCAAAAATCTGATTATAAAGGCTGCCAAGCCCCACGCCCATCACATAATATTTTCGGGTGATGTAAAAATTAAGATCGCAAAATCAGTGTTTGAGAAAATGCCCGCGTGGTTTCTACCAGCGATTCAGGACAAGTTAAAGTCGCTCGCGGCCAGCATTGAGATTATGCGCGGAAAGCCCAATGAAATCGCTAAACCTCTATGCTATTGGCGAACCACTGTGCCTGAACAACAGTCAATTATTAAGGATCCGGCAAAAGACAAATGCGGACTGTTATGGTACGCGCCCCTGATCCCCATGTCCCCGGATAGTGTTAGCAGGTATACCCAACATGTGCGTACAGTCTGCAGGAAACATAACATAGACCCTTTAATCACGTTCACAAATTTACGCCATGATCTGATAGATAGCACCATTCCAATTTTATTTAATCAGTTTTCTAATCTGTCTGTTAGCAATGCTCACGCGTGTTTAGACGAGCTGGTAACGGAGGGAATTACCTTGGGCTACATTCCTTATCGGTTAAATATTGATCAGCAACTGAGGTGGTTTGATGGCCACCTGCAGTCCGATCAAATAATGCAAAGGATATACAAAGCTTTTGATGAAAATGGCATTAGCCAGATTGGCCGTTATGGGAAATAGTATGCGGACGCTGGGTAGTCTGGTGATCGGCACCCTTGCGTTAAGCGGTTGCAGTAGCCTCTTCTTTTTCCCCGACCAGACCACTTATATAACACCGGATCGGCTGAATCTAGAATACAGCGATGCGTTTATCAATACTGCAGACGGCGAAGTGTTGCACGGCTGGTGGTTGCCAGCCGCAACCGAACAGCAGAACGAAGGCGACATAGCATCGGAAAACAACGCGAAAGGCACTGTTTACTACCTGCACGGCAACGCCCAGAACATCAGCAGCCACATCATGAACGTAGCTTGGCTTCCGGCCGAAGGCTATAACGTCTTTGCCCTGGACTACCGCGGCTATGGCCGCTCAACCGGCACGCCGGATATTAAAGGTGCCCTGCACGATGTAGAAAGCGGAATGCGCTGGCTAGTCCAGCAACCACAAACCCAAGGCAAACCCATCTTCCTGCTAGGCCAAAGCCTGGGCGGTGCGCTGGCCATTCCCCTGGCGGCAGAGTGGCAGCAACGCAACGAACAACCACCGTTAAACGGAGTAATCCTCGACGGCACCTTCGCTGGCTTTCGCGCCATCGCCCGCGACAAACTCGCCAGCTTCTGGCTCACCTGGCCGCTGCAGGCGCCTCTGAGTTGGACCATCCCCAACGATTACGAAGGGACCGACTATATCGGCCATATTAGCCCTACTCCGCTACTGATGATTCACAGCGTGCGCGACGGCATAATCCCCTTTGCCAACGGTGAAAGTTTGTATCAGGTAGCGAAGCAGCCCAAGCAGTTTCTCCAAACCGATACACCGCACACGGCGACCTTTGCGCTTCCGGAATATCAACAAAGCCTGATTGATTTTCTGGACAGAACCTCAAAACTCTAAGCGGCAAGTGGACCGGGGCCGTTCAAAACACGCTCAAGCCCACTTGCCGCAAACACCAAAGCTGTAATGTAAAAAACCGCCAATCCAAGGGAAAGGCGGTTTTTATTTGGTTTGGTGGAAGACAGAGCTACGCCTGTCCCCACACCATCAAACTATCAGGCAGAAAGGTCAGTCGGCTTTTCGCCTTCTTTCACTTCCTTCATAGACAGCTTAACGCGGCCACGGTTGTCTACATCCAGCACTTTAACCAGAACTTCCTGGCCTTCTTTCAGCTCGTCAGTCACGTTTTCAATGCGACGGTCAGAAATCTGAGAGATGTGCACTAGGCCATCTTTGCCCGGCAGAATGTTTACAAACGCGCCGAAGTCGACGATGCGCTCAACCCGACCCTGGTAAATAGCACCCACTTCGATTTCAGCGGTAATTTCCATGACCCGCTTAACCGCAGCCTGTGCCGCTTCCATGTTGTCGGCGTAGATTTTCACGTTGCCGTCGTCGTCCAAATCAATAGACGCACCAGTTTCCTCACAGATAGAGCGGATGGTAGAACCGCCCTTACCGATCACGTCACGGATTTTCTCCGGGTTGATCTTGATGGTGGTAATGCTAGGCGCACGTGATGACAGCTCGGTACGCGAAGCCGCAATCACCTTATTCATCTCGCCAAGGATATGCTGGCGAGCGCCGTAGGCTTGCTCCAGGGCCAGTTCCATGATTTCGTCAGTGATGCCGTTGATCTTGATGTCCATCTGCAGCGCGGTGATACCTTCTTTGGTACCGGCTACTTTGAAGTCCATGTCACCAAGGTGATCTTCGTCGCCCAGGATGTCCGTCAGGATCGCGAACTTGTCACCTTCTTTGACCAGACCCATGGCAATACCGGCCACGGCAGACTTGATAGGCACACCTGCGTCCATCAGTGCCAGACTGGAGCCACACACCGATGCCATAGAGCTGGAACCGTTGGATTCGGTGATTTCAGACACCGCACGAATAGTGTACGGAAACTCTTCAACGGTTGGCATTACGGCCAGAAGACCGCGCTTGGCCAGGCGTCCGTGACCAATTTCACGACGGCCGGGGCCCATCATACGACCAGCTTCGCCAACGGAGTACGGAGGGAAGTTGTAATGGAACAGGAACGGGTCTTTGCTTTCGCCTTCCAGCGCGTCAATAATCTGCATGTCGCGCGACGTGCCCAGCGTGGTGGTCACGATGGCTTGGGTTTCGCCACGGGTGAACAGCGCAGAGCCGTGAGCACCCGGCAGAATACCCACTTCGATTTTGATCGGGCGCACGGTCTTAGTGTCACGTCCGTCAATACGCGGCTTGCCGTCAATAACTTGCTGGCGAACAACGTGCTTTTCGGTCTTACCGAAACACTTTTTGACGTCTTCAGCGGAGTGCTTGCCTTCTTCGTCACCGGCCAGTTTTGCAACGGCGGCGGCTTTGATCTCGCCCAGGCGCGCGTAACGGTCCATTTTATCGCGGATGCTGTAGGCCTCTGCGATAGCGTCAGCGAAGTCAGCCTTGATCGCGCCCATCAGTTCGGCGTTTACGGTTTCAGCCTGCCATTCCCAGCGAGGCTTGCCAATTTCAGCGGCAAATTCTTTAATGGCGCTAACGGCAGTCTGCATTTCCTGGTGGGCAAACAGCACGGCGCCCAGCATTTGGTCTTCCGTTAGGCTTTTAGCTTGGGATTCCACCATCAGCACGGCGTCTTCGGTACCGGCAACAATCATGTCCAGCAGCGAGGTTGAACGCTCTTCGTGAGTCGGGTTCAGGAAGTAGCCACGCTCGTTGGTAAAGCCAACGCGGGAAGCACCAATGGGACCTTCAAATGGAATGCCAGAAATAGCCAGCGCCGCAGAAGCCGCCAGCATGGCAGCAATGTCAGGATCCTGCGTTTTGTTGGCTGACATAACGGTCAGCACAACCTGAACTTCGTTCATGAAACCATTGGGAAACAGCGGACGAATCGGACGGTCGATCAGGCGTGACGTCAGCGTCTCTTTTTCTGTAGGACGCGCTTCACGCTTAAAGAATCCACCGGGAATTTTACCCACAGAGTAGGTTTTTTCGGTGTAGTTAACGGTCAGTGGAAAAAAGCCCTGACCAGGCTTGGCTTCTTTAGCACCTACAACGGTGCCCAGCACAGAAATATCGTCGATGGTTACGAGTACGGCACCGGTGGCCTGACGAGCAATACGGCCAGTTTCCAAAGTAACGGTTTTGCCACCAAGTTCGAACGTTTTAGTTACGGGTTTAGGTTCCACAAAAAACTCCTGAATATCTTTCCGATTGATTCAGTTACTCACCCATGTGGGTAACTGCTGTTCTGCGCTACACAAAAAAACACAACCGGCGGTAGCGCTCTTGCAAGCACCACCGCCGGTTGGTCAGCAAGGGCAAATAACCATGCCCCAGCTCTCAGGCCGTCGAAACAGATTAGCGACGCAGAGCCAAACGCTTGATCAGCTCAAGGTAACGATCAGCATTCTTGCCTTTCAGGTAATCCAGCAGCTTACGACGCTGGTTTACCATACGGATCAGACCGCGGCGTGAATGGTGGTCTTGCTTGTTGATCTTGAAGTGACCCTGCAGCTTGTTGATGTTAGCGCTAAGCAGTGCCACCTGAACTTCAGGAGAACCGGTATCGCTTTCAGCCTGCTGGTAATCTTTAACAATCTGAGCTTTCTCGTTGGCAGAAAGTGCCATAAACCACCTCAATATATTGCGATGCTTAAGAATACAGCCGAACCGCGCATCTCTACAGCTTGGCTAAACGGCTCGCCTAGAGGCGGCCGTCGGTTTTAACCAGACGCTTGGGCACCAGCTGGGTGCCTTCACTGTCCGGGAATGCTTCTGCCAGCCCAACAAAGTCTTGATTGCCGTAAACGCGCACATAACCCTGTTCAAGCTGTTCTTCTATTCTAACTGCTTGGCCATTCAATATCGACACCAGCACCGGTCCACTCAGGCGGTGTTCAGGAAACATGCTGAGTGCCGCGTCTGGCGCTACCAGCAAGCCGTCCAAACTTTCATCACGCTCGCGCATGGCTTCCATACCCGGTACGTCGTGGGCATCGGCCAATGTGAAGCCTGCGGCCAGGGTACGGCGCAGTGCAATCACATGGGCGCCACAACCGATGGCTTCACCGATATCTTCCACCAGTGAACGGATATAGGTGCCTTTTGTGCACTTAACCGCAATGTCCATTTCGTTATCGCGGATAGCCAACAGTTCCAGACTGTAAATGGTGACCGGGCGCGCTGGGCGCTCAATTTCGATGCCTTGACGAGCGTACTCGTACAACGGGCGGCCCTGGTGTTTGAGCGCCGAATACATCGAAGGCACCTGCTGGATATCGCCGCGAAAGCGGTCCAACAGGGGCTCTAAAATGTCAGCGTTCAGGCCTTCCGGCACGGGTCGGGTTTCTACCACAGAGCCTTCGCTATCACCGGTTTCGGTGCGTTCGCCCAAGCGGGCGGTCGCAATGTAGGCTTTGTCGCTGTCTAGCATGGTCTGCGAAAACTTGGTGGCCTCGCCGAAGCACAGCGGTAATACACCGGTGGCCAGCGGATCTAAGGCTCCGGTGTGGCCGGCTTTGGCCGCCCCATATAACCGTTTAACCTGCTGCAAAATGCCATTGGAGGTTAAACCCAGAGGCTTGTCGATCACCAAAATGCCATTAACGTCGCGGCCTTTGTGGCGGCGGCTCAAACGTTGGACTCCGGATTGTTTTGGCCATCAACAAGATCACCAACAGGACCATCGGCAGCACTGTTGTCAGCGCTGCCGCTGTCATCACTAACCGCGGGCTGATCACCCACGGCTTTGCGAATCAGGCCATCCAGGCGGCGGCTGTAACCCTGCAGTTCATCAAAGTGAAAGCGCAGAAGAGGCACCACACGCAGCTTCATCGCACGGCCAACCTGGCCGCGCAGAAACCCGGATGCCTTGTTCAGTACCGTCAGAGATTCTTTCACCTCTGGCGACTCTGCGCCAAGCTCTTCAGTAGTCAGCAAGGACACGTAAATGTCGGCGTAACCCAGATCACGGCTTACCTTAACTGCATTGACCGTGATCATGCCCACCCGCGGGTCTTTAATCTCCCGCTGGATGAGCTGGGCCAGTTCACGCTGCATCTGATCGCCAATGCGATCAATACGACTGAATTCTCTAGCCATTGGACCCCCTAGCCATTAGGCCCCCGTGGATTCAAGCTTGCGCTCAACCCGAATACGATCGAATACTTCGATTTGGTCGCCCACTTTCACGTCGTAGCCTTTCACGCCAATACCGCATTCCATACCGTTACGTACTTCTGGCACGTCGTCTTTGAAGCGGCGCAGGGATTCCAGCTCGCCTTCAAAGATCACTACGTTGTCACGCAGTACGCGAATCGGTTTGTTACGGTACACGTTGCCTTCAGTCACCATACAACCGGCCACCTGGCCAAACTTCGGCGAACGGAACACGTCGCGTACGTCGGCAATGCCGATGATGTCTTCGCGGAATTCCGGTGCCAGCATGCCAGTCAGAGCCGCTTTCACGTCGTCCAACAGGTTGTAGATAATGCTGTAGTAGCGTAAATCCAGGCCTTCCTGTTCAACCAGGCGCTTGGCGGCGTTATCGGCGCGCACGTTAAAGCCAAAGATCACGGCACTGGTGGCCACGGCCAAGCTGATGTCGGTTTCGGCTATTCCGCCCACACCCGAAGATACAATCTTCACCTGTACTTCTTCGTTGCCCAGATCCTGTAGCGAACGGGTAATGGCTTCCAGCGAACCACGAACGTCGGTTTTCAATACCACGTTCAGGGTCTTCACCTGCTCTTTGCCCATATTCTCGAACAGGTTTTCCAGTTTGGCTGCCTGCTGACGCTGTAAACGCTGCTCGCGTTCACGAACGTGGCGGAACTCAGCCAGCTCTTTGGCCTTGCGCTCATCGGCTACAACGAAGAATTCGTCGCCAGCGTTGGGCGTGCCATTCAAGCCCAGAACCTCTACCGGAATAGAAGGACCCGCGTCTTTAACCTGCTTGCCAGCTTCGTCGGTCATTGCGCGCACTTTCCCGAAGAAAGAACCTGCAACAACCATATCGCCTTGGCGCAAAGTACCGTTCTGAACCAGTACGGTAGCCACTGAACCGCGGCCACGCTCAAGGCTGGATTCAACCACAACGCCTTGGGCGGGTGCAGACGGAGACGCCTGCAGCTCAAGAATTTCAGCTTGCAGCAATACCGCTTCCAGCAGATTGTCTACGCCGTCACCGGTCTTGGAAGAAATAGGCACGAACTGTACGTCGCCGCCCCACTCTTCCGGAATCACGTTAATGGCAGACAACTCGTTTTTGACGCGATCCAAATCGGCATCTTCTTTGTCCATCTTGGTAATAGCTACCACGATGGGCACACCGGCCGCACGAGCGTGTTCAACCGCTTCTTTGGTCTGCGGCATAACGCCGTCGTCAGACGCCACCACCAAAATCACGATGTCGGTACACTGGGCACCACGAGCACGCATGGCGGTAAACGCCGCGTGGCCCGGGGTATCCAGAAAGGAAACCATGCCGTGGTCGGTTTTTACGTGGTACGCACCAATGTGCTGGGTAATACCACCCGTCTCGCCAGACGCAACCTTGGTGCGGCGGATGTAATCCAGTAGCGAGGTTTTACCATGGTCAACGTGACCCATTACGCTCACAACCGGTGCGCGTTTAACTTGTTCCTGACCTTCTTGGCTGCTGAACTCGCTCAGCACGGCCTCTTCGAAGGCGTCGTCACTGATTGCTTTGGCGGTATGGCCCAGCTCCGTCACCACCAGGATGGCAGTTTCCTGCTCCAAGGGCTGATTAATAGTGGCCATTATGCCCATACCCATCAGGGTTTTGATCACGTCAACGGATTTCACAGACATAAGATGAGCAAGATCGCCCACGGTGATCAGTTCGGGAACTTCTACTTCTTTGACCATAGGTTTGGTCGGCCTCTCGAAGGCGTGTTGCTTCTCTTTAGGTTTCTTTTTCGAACGCAGCGGCTTGCGAAGCTTGGTGTCTTCCTCGTCCGAAGTAACCCGCGGCGAATCCTGAGCGCGGCCACGAGGGCCACGATGCCCGGCCGATTTCTTCTTCGGCTTGCCGTCGTCGTTATCATCGCTACGTTCGCGAACGTTTTCTTTCTTTTTCTTCGGCTTGCGGTCCTTAGCATCGCCTTCAGGCGGAGGTATCGGCATGTCTGCCGGCGCTATTACAGCCGGCTTTTCTGCCTTCTCTGCCACTGGCTCAGCCGCAACCGGCTCTGCTTTGACTGTTTCAGAGTTGGTGTCTTCAACCTTGGCTTCGATCACAGTTTCCGTCGCTGTAACCGGTGTTTCAGCCGCTGTGGTTGCTTCAACTGAAGTGACCGGCGCTTCCACCACTGTTTCTTCCGCTTCGTCTGACTGCGTTTCCGCGCGTTTGATGTACGTGCGGCGCTTGCGAACCTCAACATTCACGGATTTAGCCTTGCCGGCTTTCAACGTGGTGGTTGTTTTGCGCTTCAAGGTGATTTTCTGAGGCTCGGCCTCACTGTCACCGTGGTTCTTGCGCAGATACGTCAGCAGCTGCTGTTTCTCGTCGCCGGAAACTGCGTCGTTCTCAGAACGCGCTTTCAAGCCTGCTTCCACAATCTGCTTCAGTAAACGATCCACGGGAGCGCCTACATCTTCGGCCAGTTGTTTTACCGTTACTTCCGCCATACTGGTCCTCCTCCCGAATTAGGCCTGGTCTTCAAACCAGGGGGCACGTGCTGTCATAATTAACTGACCTGCACGCTCTTCATTCATGCCTTCAATTTCAAGCAAGTCATCAACCGACTGCTCCGCCAGATCTTCCATGGTGCGTATGCCCATGCCTGCGAGCTTGAACGCCAAGCCGCGGTCTATGCCTTCCATTGCCAGCAAATCTTCAGCCGGCTCAGCACCATCCAACGCTTCTTCGTTGGCCAGAGCCTGATTCAATAATGCGTCTTTGGCACGCTTGCGCAGTTCGGTGACGGTTTCTTCGTCGAATCCCTCAATCGCCAGCATTTCCTCCATCGGAATGTAAGCCACTTCTTCAATTGAGCTAAAACCTTCATCAATCAGCACGCCGGCGAATTCTTCATCGATATCCAGATGCTTGGTAAAGTGCTCCAACAGGCGGCCCTGCTCTTGTTCCTGGCGCTCGCCAGCTTCCTCTTCGGTCATTACGTTCAGAGTCCAGCCGGTTAGTTCGGTGGCCAAGCGCACGTTCTGACCGTTACGGCCAATGGCCTGAGCCAGATTGTCCGCTGCAACCGCTACATCCATCGTGTGACGGTCTTCGTCCATCACAATAGAGGCCACTTCGGCCGGCGCCATAGCGTTAATAACCAGTTGCGCGGGGTTGTCGTCCCACAGCACTATGTCAACACGCTCGCCATTCAACTCGTTAGATACGGCCTGAACCCGAGAACCACGCATCCCTACACAAGCGCCTACCGGATCAATACGGCGATCGTTGGTTTTTACCGCAATTTTTGCGCGCGAGCCGGGATCACGGGCAGCGCCACGGATCTCGATCAGCTCTTCAGCAATTTCGGGCACTTCAATACGGAACAGCTCAATCAACATCTTCGAGTCAGAGCGGCTCAGAATCAGCTGCGGGCCGCGGTGGTCGGTGCGGATTTCCAGCAGCAAAGAGCGAACCCGGTCGCCCATGCGGAAAGTTTCCCGTGCAATCAGGTGTTCGCGGGGCAGCAACGCTTCAGCGTTATTTCCCAGGTCAACAATCACGTTGTCGCGGGTCACTTTCTTCACGGTGCCGGAAACCAACTCACCAACGCGACCGCGATAGCTGTCTACAATCTTGGCACGCTCGGCTTCACGCACTTTTTGGAAGATGATCTGTTTGGCCGCCTGAGCGCCAATGCGGCCGAAAGCGACCGAGTCGATCTGTTCTTCGTGCATGTCGCCAGGCTGCAGGTCAGGGCTGATGTCTTCAGCTTCCTGAAAGGTCAGCTCGGTGCCTAGCGCCGGAACGGCGTCGTTATCGACCACCAACCAGCGGCGAAAGGTATCGTATTCACCAGTACGGCGATCAATCGAAACCCGGATATCGGCATCTTCGTCTTCGAAGCGTTTTTTGGCGGCGGTGGCCAGCGCCAATTCGATGGCTTCAAAAATCACGTCTTTCTCGACACCTTTTTCGTTCGAGACGGATTCGACCACCAGCAAGATCTCTTTACTCATTGAATTACCCTGCCTTCAAAATATTCTGTGCGTCCATTTAATGTATTCGCATGCATCACTCAAATAAAAGGTCACTCGAATAGAGTGTTGCTCAAAGAGTGCGTCACTCGAATACCGGAACGATGTTCGCCTTGTCGATACTGTCGAATGGCAACAGATATTCGTGGTCATCAACCACCACAATCACATCGTCGCCTTCAATACCGTTCAGCAAACCCTGAAACTTGCGCCGACCTTCAAACGCCATACGCAAACGGATTTGCACTTTGTGCCCGACGAACGCCTGATACTGAGCCAATTCGAACAGCGGACGATCCATTCCAGGCGATGATACTTCCAGCGTGTATTCGCTCTGTATGGGGTCTTCCACATCCATGACACTGCTGACCTGGCGACTGACTTTTTCGCAATCTTCAATGCCGATGCCTTTTTCGACATCATCAATAAAAAGCCGCAACAATGATTCGTGGCCGCGCGCGCGGAATTCAATACCCCAGTATTCATAGCCGAGGCCTTCAACCACCGGCCGCAGAATGTCTTCCAACTGTTTAATCTTGGCTGACAAGTTACGCCATCTCCGTATTCAGAATTTGCTGACTACAAAAACAAAAAAAGGGCTGTGTATCAGCCCTTTTTATGCACCAGGACCTGATGCGCCAGGCCCCTTTGTCAAACGGCCCACGATATAAAGGCTGTTTGTTGCGAGAACTCGCAAAAAGCACGATTAAACAGCGCCTAATGCTAGCAGACACTTTGCCTGCCGGACGCCAGCCAAACTTCGACTGCACCCAATCTGCGGCGGAGTATAGAGCCGCAGACCTCACTGGTCAAGGACTGACCAAAAAAATGGCCTAGAAAACCAGGCCATTTTTTCACTGCATATGGTGCCCAAGGCCGGACTCGAACCGGCACAGCTTTCGCTACCACCCCCTCAAGATGGCGTGTCTACCAGTTCCACCACTTGGGCAATTCGGTTACTCCAGGCCAGGCAGATCGCTCTGCCCGCCGCCGGTTTCGCTGGCAGGATCTACAGCGGAAGGCTGGGATTCCTGAACCATCGGAATACCAGCTTGACCCGCTACTTCAGCGCGCTGCTTGGCGAAAATCGCCAACGTAAAACTTGTTACAAAAAACGCGATGGCCAAAAAGGTCGTGAAGCGGGTCAAAAAGCTACCACTGCCCTGGCTGCCAAACACGGTCTGCGACGCTCCGCCACCAAAGGCTGCACCGGCGTCAGCGCCCTTGCCCTGCTGGATCAGCACCAGACCCACCAGAGCCACGGCAATAACCACGTGCAGGACAACGATCAAAGTTTCCATCAAATCCATAAAGACGCTCGCAAACCTTTAACAATGGGTATCTGTCGGCAGCGCCTGGCAGATACTGACAAAATCTGTTGTACTCAAAGACGCACCGCCGATCAATCCGCCGTCTATATCCGGCTCAGCGAAAAGTGCGGCTGCATTATCCGCTTTTACGCTGCCGCCGTAAAGCAAAGAAATGGATTCGGCTGGAGCACCCATATTTGCCAGTACGCCACGAATGGCCTTATGCATGGCTTGGGCGTCTTCGCCGGTGGCGGTCTTGCCAGTGCCTATGGCCCAAACAGGCTCATAAGCAACCACAATCTGCCCCCATTGCTCTGGTGTCACTTTGCTCAAACCGTCACGCACCTGGGTGGCAACGACTGTTTCGGCCTGCCCGGCTTCGCGCTGTTCCAGAGTCTCCCCCACGCACACGATGGCGTTCAAGCCTGCATTCAGCAGCTGCTCGGTTTTTACCGCCACCTGCGCATCAGTTTCGCCAAACAGCTGACGTCGCTCGGAGTGGCCCACCAAACCATAACGACAACCGACATCGGCTGCCATAGGTGCGGAGAGCTCGCCGGTGTAGGCGCCCTTTGCCTTCTCACTGACATTTTGCACGCCCACTGCAATTGCGTTGTTAGCAGCCTGAATCACCGCGGAAACATAGAGCGCGGGCGGGAAAACAACCGCCTCAATACCCAATTCGCGCACCTGCTGTGCAACCGGGCCAACCAACTCGTTGACCAGGCTTTGGGACCCGTTCATTTTCCAATTTCCGGCTACAATGCGACGACGCATAACACACCTTTATTCATTCGCAAGCGGCGGGGTGAGTCCGCCGAAAAGAGATGCGAACTATACCCCACACCCCAAGGCCAAACAACTGCTTGCCGCTGACTCTGATCAGGAAATCGAGCTTTCCACCACCTTCGCTAGTTGCCGGGCAATGCGCTCAATCACCTCGGCATCCTGACCTTCTGTCATGACTCGAATTAGTGGCTCGGTGCCAGATGCCCGCAACAACACCCGGCCGTCGCTGCCGAGCTCGGCTTCGGCGCGACTTACAGCGGCCACAATATCTTCGCGCTCAAGTGGGTTGAAGCGCTTGGTCACTCGCACATTGATCATGGTCTGCGGCAGCTTGCACATACCCCGGCGAATTTCAGCCAGGGTTTTACCTGATTTCCAGATAGCGAGCATCACCTGAAGCGCCGACACAATGCCGTCGCCGGTGCTGGTACAGTCACGAATTACCATGTGACCAGAACCTTCGCCACCCAGGAACCAGCCCTTAGCCAACAGCCGCTCCATCACGTAGCGGTCACCCACGTTGACGCGTTCGAACTCAATCCCCAGCTCCTTCAACGCCAACTCAACGCCAAGATTGGTCATCAGGGTACCCACCACACCGCCTTTCAGGCGGCCTTCGGCATGGCGCTGTGAGGCAATCACATACAACAGCTCATCGCCGTCTACTTCGGACCCGTCACGGTCGACCATAAGCACGCGGTCACCGTCGCCATCAAAGGCTATCCCCAGATCGGCTTTTCTGTCTAGAACCGCCTGACTCAGACCTGCAAGGTAGGTTGAGCCCACATTGAGGTTAATATTAAGACCATCGGGTGCTGCGCCAATCACCGATACGTTCGCTCCCAACTCACGAAACACTTTTGGCGCAACGTGATAGGTAGCTCCGTGAGCGCAGTCCAAAACAATGCTCATGCCTTCCAGAGTAAATTCATTGGGCACGGTACTTTTACAAAATTCTATGTAGCGGCCGGGGGCGTCATCAATGCGCGACGCTTTGCCGAGTTCTGCCGAATCACACACCGTCAGCGGTTGTTCCAGCCAGTGCTCGATTTCGGCTTCCAAGGCGTCATCCAGCTTGGTGCCGTCTGCCGAGAAGAATTTGATACCGTTGTCGTAATGAGGATTGTGCGAAGCACTGATCACAATACCGGCCGAAGCGCGGAATGTGCGCGTAAGGTAGGCGATAGCCGGTGTTGGCATAGGGCCCAGCAGCTTTACGTCTACCCCTGCTGCAGCCAGGCCGGCTTCGAGCGCAGATTCAAACATGTAGCCTGACAGCCGGGTGTCTTTGCCGATCATTACGCTGTTACGCTGACCCTCGCGTTTAAACGCCTGGCCTGCAGCCCACCCCAAACGCAACATGAACTCAGGAGTAATAGGGCCCTCACCGACGTGGCCACGAATTCCATCGGTACCAAAATACTGCCTGCCTGACATCACACCGCTCCTTTGATCGCCGCCGCCATTTTAACGACATCTATCGTTTCCCGAACGTCATGCACACGCACAACACTCGCGCCTTTCATGGCACATATTGTCGCGGTAGCAAGGCTTGCCGGCAACCTTTCTTCCACATTGCGACCAGTAATAGCGCCCAACATAGATTTGCGCGACAGCCCCAACAAAAGAGGATACCCCAAAACAGTAAATTGCTCTGCCCGCGCAAGCAGCTGCAAATTATGCTCCAGGCTTTTGCCAAAACCGAAACCCAAATCCAGCATGATTCTTGAAGAATCAATGCCGGCGCCCTGTGCCGCGAGTATTCGCTGTGTCAGAAACAAAATGACCTGTGCGCACACATCCTGATACTGCGGGTTATTCTGCATGGTATCCGGCTCGCCCTGGCTGTGCATCAGGCACACCGGCAAACCGGTGTTTGCGGCAGCCTGTAAGGCGCCTTCGCGGGTTAGCGCTCGCACGTCATTAATCAGCCCGGCACCCAAGGCCGCAGTTTGAGTCATCACCTGCGGCGAACTGGTGTCTACGGAAATCACCACGTCCAGTTCGCCGGCAATGGCCTCTACCACCGGGCACACCCGGTCCAGCTCTTGTTGCAGACTGACAGGCTTGGCACCAGGACGGGTAGACTCGCCGCCCACATCAATAAAACGGGCGCCGTCTTTAACCATTTGGCGGGCATGGGCCAGAGCCTGCTGCGGGCGATCAAACCGACCACCGTCGGAAAACGAATCAGGCGTTACATTCAGCACGCCCATTACGTGACACTGAGCCATGTCCAGCGTGCGCCCGGCAAAATTCATCTTCATTCCAACCTCGGCGAATAATTTGGGGGCCTTACAATGAAAAACGCCGCCCCAAAGCGGGCGGCGTTTTCTACTTCTTCCTAACTAGCGCGTGACAGATCTCTCAGTGCTCTCCGGCCGGGCGGCCAACGCCACCTGGAGAATCGTCGCCGGCTTTGCCATTAACGTTGCCTTCAGTCGAAGGACCTTCTTTGTCTATTGAAGTAGCCTCGCCACCCGAAGAACCACCCCGATCGTCCCAGCCTTTTGGCGTACGGGCAACACGGCCTTCCATGATATCGTCGATCTGGAGCCGATCAATAGTCTCGTACTTCATAAGAGCTTCGGCCATCAAGTCCAGCTTACCGCGATTCTCGACCAATACGTTGCGGGCGGTCTCGTAACAGGTATCAATGATATTACGCACTTCTTCATCGATACGCTGCGCGGTTTCCGGCGAGTACACTGTTTGTTGTTGCCCAGCGGTACGACCCAGGAACGGTTCATCATTCTCACTACCGTACTGCAGCGGGCCCAACTTTTCCGACAGACCCCAGCGGGTCACCATGTTGCGAGCCAGACTGGTCGCCCGCTCAATGTCATTAGAGGCACCGGTGGTGACACCGTCTGCACCCAATGTGAGCTCTTCAGCGATGCGGCCACCAAACAAACTGCTGATCTGGCCATGAAGGAAACGCTTGGAATGGCTATACCTGTCTTCTTCCGGCAAGAACATAGTCACACCCAAAGCACGGCCGCGAGGGATAATACTCACTTTGTACACGGGATCGTGCTCTGGCATCAGGCGCCCGACAATGGCGTGGCCAGATTCATGATACGCGGTGTTCAGTTTCTCTTTTTCGTTCATCACCATGGACTTGCGTTCCGCGCCCATCATGATTTTGTCTTTCGCCAGTTCCAGCTCTTCCATAGACACCAAACGCTTGTTGCGACGGGCTGCGAAGAGCGCTGCCTCGTTCACCAGGTTAGCCAGGTCGGCACCGGAGAAGCCAGGCGTACCACGGGCAATAACGGCAGGATTAATGTCGTCATCCAGCGGCACTTTCTTCATGTGTACCTTCAAGATCTGTTCGCGACCCAGAATGTCTGGCAGGCTCACCATCACCTGACGGTCAAAACGGCCAGGGCGCAGCAATGCAGGGTCTAGAACATCCGGGCGGTTGGTGGCGGCAATCACGATAACGCCTTCGTTGCCTTCAAACCCGTCCATTTCCACCAGTAACTGGTTCAGCGTTTGCTCACGCTCGTCGTGCCCGCCGCCCATGCCGGCGCCACGGTGGCGACCGACCGCATCAATCTCGTCAATAAAGATGATGCACGGGCTTTGCTTCTTGGCCTGCTCGAACATGTCGCGTACACGGGATGCACCCACGCCAACGAACATTTCGACAAAGTCTGAACCGGAGATCGAGAAGAATGGCACCTTGGCCTCACCGGCGATGGCTTTTGCCAGCAAGGTTTTACCCGTGCCCGGAGGACCGATCATCAGAACGCCACGGGGAATCCGGCCGCCCAGGCGCTGGAATCGACTGGGATCACGTAAGAAATCCACCAGTTCTTTTACGTCTTCTTTGGCTTCGTCTACGCCTGCAACATCCGCGAAGGTGTTTTTAATCTGGTCTTCGCTCATCAGGCGGGCTTTGCTCTTACCGAACGACATCGGGCCGCCCTTGCCGCCGGCGCCACCCTGCATCTGCCGCATAAAGAATACGAAAAGCGCAATAATAATCAGAATCGGGAATGCGGCGACCAGCAATTGGGTCCACAGACTCTGGCGCTCGGGTTCTTTGCCGATCACCTCAACGTTGTTGGCCAGTAGGTCGTCCATCAGCTTGTTGTCAGCCACTTGCGGGCGGACCGTCTGGAACTGTGAACCGTCGGGGCGTGTACCCTCAATCTGCAGACCGTCAATCGTGACCTGGTTTACCCGGCCCTGTTGAACCATCTCCACAAACTGGGAGTAGTTGACTTGTTGGCCGCTGGTGGTAGGAGTGAAATTTTGAAACACCATCAGTAGCACTGCGGCTATTACCAGCCATAAAACCAGATTTTTTGCCATATTGTTCAAGGATCACCACCTGTGAATTGCCGGGCTGCGCCATGGCACGCCCTTTTTCGACACCTTACACCATTTCTACGGCCGTTCACCAGAAATGGCCTTGCTGTCACCAAACTTGCCGGTCATTTCTGGCTGCGGGTGCCAGCAACCGAAATACCTGAATTCTTTAAGTGGGGGACTTGATAACGAATTGCAATACCACCACCAAAGGATTCGACTGATTGGAGCAGGTATCGTTCCATTAATGGGCCAAAAAGGCCCGCGCGATAAGTGTTAACGGCAATTTTTCTTGCCGCACTTTCTGCTACAATCCCAACATTATACGTTGACGGCAGCACAACGAGTGCTGACCTTTTGTTAATTGCCGCTATAAAGAGATTGCATCATGAGCCTTTCACCAGAACAGCGCCGGGAATACCGGGCGATCGCCCACAATTTGAAACCGGTCATTATTGTAGGTGATAAGGGCCTGACCGAAAACCTTCAGGAAGAACTGGAGCGGGCATTGAACGACCACGAGCTGATCAAGATAAAAATCGCTAGCCAGGATCGCGAAACACGCCAACAGGCGGTGACCGAACTGTGTGCCGACGCCAAGGCTGAAGTCGTTCAGACCATTGGTAAAATTGCTGTGATTTTGCGCCGCGCCAAGACACCAAACCCCAAGCTGTCCAATTTGTTGCGCCTTAAGCACTGACCAAGGCGCAGGTTGCGCATACAGCAGACACAAAAAAGCCGGTCGGAAATTCCAGACCGGCTTTTTTGTGTAAGTCACATCGCTAATCAGATGTACTCAACCTTCTCAATTTCATATTCCACTGTGCCAGACGGCACGCGAATGGCGACTACATCGCCTCCTCTGCGGCCTACCAGTGCACGGGCAATGGGTGACGACACCGAAATTTTACCGTCTTTAATATCCGCTTCGTCTTCACCAACAATCTGGTATATAACCTGTTTATCGGTGTCCGTATTCAGCAGGTGAACGGTAGTACCAAAAATCACTTTACCGGTGTTTTCGATGGTGGTGACATCAATCACCTGAGCGCCACCGAGCTTACCTTCAATTTCCTGGATCCGGCCTTCAATAAAACTTTGCTGATCACGGGCAGCGTGGTATTCCGCGTTTTCCTTCAGATCGCCGTGTTCACGTGCGGTAGCGATGGAAGCAATGACGCGCGGACGATCTTTCGATTTCAGCTTCTGCAGCTCGGCACGCAGGCGTGCTTCGCCCAACGTGGTCATTGGTACTCTTGCCGACATAATTTTATTTTCCTGAGTGCAAATCCTGAAGGCGGCGAACCGTACGCTCCGGACCAAACTTGATGGCCCGGCAGAAGGCTTCGCCACCTGCCAGGGTGGTGGTGTAACTGATCTTAGCCTGCAACGCGGACTGGCGGATCTGGGACGAATCCGACACCGCTTTACGGCCGTCAGTGGTGTTGATCACGAGTTGAACTTTGCCATTTTTAATGGCATCCACAATGTGCGGGCGACCCTCATGAACCTTGTTCACTAACCCTGCTTCAACACCCGCTTTGCGCAGGGCGGCGGCAGTGCCGGTGGTGGCAATTATCTTGAAGCCGCATTCGACCAACGAACGCGCTACACGTTCAGCGCCGTGCTTATCGACATCGCGCAACGACATGAAAGCGACACCCTGAGATGGCAGACGCTCGCCGGCAGCCAGTACGGCTTTGCCGAAGGCTTCGTCAAAGCTGTCGCCGATGCCCATCACCTCGCCAGTAGACTTCATTTCCGGCCCGAGAATCGGATCAACCGCAGGGAACTTGTTGAACGGGAACACCGACTCTTTCACCGAGTAATGCGCCGGTATAATTTCTTGGGTAAAGCCTTGCTCCGCCAGCGATGTGCCGGCCATAACCCGCGCGGCCACTTTGGCCAAGGACACGCCGATGGCCTTGGACACAAACGGCACGGTACGCGAGGCACGGGGGTTCACTTCAATGACGTAGATTTCACCGTCTTGCCAGGCTAACTGCACGTTCATCAGACCGACCACATTTAGCGCCAGCGCCATCTGTTTGACCGCGTCGCGCATGGCGTTCTGAACATCAGCGGGCAAGCTGTATGGCGGCAGTGAGCAAGCAGAATCACCGGAATGAATACCGGCCTGTTCTATGTGCTGCATGATACCGCCAATGACCACGTCTTTGCCGTCGCAAATAGCGTCTATATCTACCTCTATCGCGGCGTTCAGGAAGTGGTCCAGCAATACCGGGCTGTCGTTAGATACCAGCACCGCGTTGCGCATGTATCGCTCCAGTTCGTCTTCGCCATACACGATTTCCATGGCGCGGCCACCCAGCACGTAAGACGGGCGGACCACTAGCGGGTAACCAATCTTGCGAGCGGCGACAATGCCTTCTTGATGGCTGCGCACGGTGGCGTTCTCGGGCTGCTTCAGACCCAGTTCAGTGATCAGCTTCTGAAACCGCTCACGGTCTTCGGCGCAATCAATGGCGTCCGGGCTGGTGCCAATAATGGGCACACCAGCGGCTTCGAGGCCGCGGGCCAGCTTCAACGGGGTTTGACCACCGTACTGCACAATCACACCTTTGGGTTTTTCAACGTGGATAATTTCCAGCACGTCTTCCAGGGTGATCGGCTCAAAATACAGGCGGTCAGAGGTATCGTAATCGGTCGACACGGTTTCCGGGTTGCAGTTGATCATGATGGTTTCATAGCCATCTTCACGCATCGCCAGGGCCGCATGTACGCAGCAGTAATCAAACTCGATGCCCTGACCAATACGGTTGGGACCGCCACCAATGACCACGATCTTTTCACGGTCAGTCGGGTTCGACTCGCATTCTTCTTCATAGCTGGAATACATGTAGGCGGTGTCTGAGGCAAATTCCGCAGCACAGGTGTCTACACGCTTATACACGGGACGAATGCCCAGCCCGTGGCGCATAGCGCGGAAGGCGTCTTCTTTCACGCCCATCAGCTTCGCCAGGCGCGCGTCGGAGAACCCCTTACGCTTCAAGCGAAACAGGGTAGCGTGGTCCAGCTCGGCCCTGCCAGACGCCTGCAGCGCCTTCTCTTCTTTAATCAAGTCTTCAATCTGCACCAGGTACCAGGGATCTACGTGGGTCTGGCGAAAGATATCCGCCACACTCTGTCCCGCGCGGAAGGCATCACCGATGTACCAGATGCGCTCGGCACCGGGCACATTCAGCTCGCGGGTCAACGTTTGCCGGCTTTCTTCACTGTCAAATTCCGGCAGCATTTCGTCAAAGCCGTCAGAGCCTACTTCAAGGCCGCGCAAAGCTTTCTGCAACGATTCCTGGAAGGTACGGCCAATGGCCATCACCTCACCCACCGATTTCATCTGGGTGGTCAGGCGGGCGTCAGCCTGGGGGAATTTTTCAAAGGTGAACCGTGGAATCTTGGTCACCACGTAATCGATGCTGGGCTCGAACGAAGCGGGGGTAATGCCGCCGGTAATGTCGTTCTTCAACTCGTCCAGGGTGTAACCGATCGCCAGCTTGGCCGCCACTTTCGCAATGGGAAAGCCGGTGGCCTTAGACGCCAGCGCCGAGGAACGCGACACCCGCGGATTCATCTCGATCACCACCATGCGACCGGTATCCGGATGAATGCCAAACTGCACGTTGGAGCCGCCCGTTTCCACACCGATTTCACGCAAAACCGCCAGCGAGGCGTTACGCATGATTTGGTATTCTTTGTCGGTCAGGGTTTGCGCCGGTGCCACGGTGATAGAGTCGCCGGTGTGCACGCCCATGGCGTCGAAGTTTTCAATGGCACACACGATAATGCAGTTATCGTTTTTGTCACGCACCACTTCCATTTCGTATTCTTTCCAGCCGATCAGCGATTCGTCGATCAGCAGTTCGTTGGTGGGCGACAGATCCAGCCCGCGAATGCAGATTTCTTCGAATTCATCACGGTTGTACGCAATGCCGCCGCCGGAGCCGCCCATAGTAAACGAAGGCCGAATAATGCACGGAAAACCCACCTTGTCGGCAATGCGGTGGGCTTCTTCCAGATTGTGAGCAATGTCGGCACGGGGGCATTCAAGGCCAATGGATTTCATAGCCTTGTCAAAACGACTGCGGTCTTCAGCTTTGTCGATGGTATCGGCGTTGGCACCGATCATTTCAACGCCGTATTTAGCCAGTACGCCGTGCTTTTCCAGATCCAGCGCACAGTTCAACGCGGTTTGCCCGCCCATGGTCGGCAGCAAGGCATCGGGCTTTTCTTTTTCGATAATCTTGGCAACTGTCGACCAGATAATCGGCTCGATGTAGGTGGCATCGGCCATGGCCGGGTCGGTCATGATGGTTGCCGGGTTGGAGTTAACCAGTATCACCCGGTAGCCCTCCTCGCGCAGAGCCTTACAGGCCTGGGCGCCGGAATAGTCGAATTCGCACGCCTGCCCGATCACGATGGGGCCGGCTCCCAGGATCAGGATGCTTTTAATGTCGGTACGTTTTGGCATGTCTTGGTCAACCTGTCAGCAACTTTAATTTCTTGCAGCGCGGTGCGCAGCGCCTGTTTTACGCGAGGCCATTGGCCGGCCTCGCTTGCCTACACTTTAAGCGCGCCGGGCTTTCATCGAGCGGACAAACTCGTCAAACAGTGGCGCAACATCGTGGGGGCCAGGGCTGGCTTCCGGGTGGCCCTGAAAGCTAAACGCGGCTTTATCTGTGCGGCGCAAACCTTGCAGAGTGCCATCAAACAACGACTTGTGAGTAGCCTCCAGATTCGCCGGCAAGCTGGCCTCGTCTACGGCAAAACCGTGATTCTGGCTAGTGATCATCACTGTGCCGTCAGCCAGGCACTGCACCGGATGGTTGGCACCGTGATGCCCGTGGTTCATCTTCATGGTTTTAGCACCACTAGCCAAGGCCAGAAGCTGGTGACCCAGGCAGATACCAAACACCGGCAGGTCGGCTTCCAAAATATCCCGAATCGCTTTTATGGCGTAATCGCAGGGCTCAGGATCACCAGGGCCATTGGACAGGAACACGCCGTCCGGATTCATCGCCAACACCTCGGCTGCGGGTGTTTGTGCCGGCACAACGGTGATGTCGCAACCGCGCGATGCCAGCATGCGCAGGATGTTCAGTTTAATACCGTAATCGTAAGCCACGATTTTAAAGCGCGGGCTGTCCTGCTGGCCGTAACCGCTGACCAGGTCCCACTCAGTTTCTGTCCAGTGGCTAACCTCTTTCGAGCTGACGTCTTTCGCCAGGTCCATTCCTTTCAAACCTGGGAAGGCTTTTGCTAATTCCAGAGCGCGTTCGGCGGTAGCGCTTTCGCCGGCGACGACAGCGCCACTCTGGGAGCCTTTATCGCGCAGAATTCGAGTGAGGCGACGGGTGTCAATATCGGCAATGCCCACAATATTGTTGTCGCGCAAATAGCCATCCAGGCTCTGTGTGCTGCGCCAGTTGCTGGCTGCCAGTGGCAGGTCACGGATGATCAGGGCTGCAGCGTGTATGCGATCTGATTCCACGTCTTCCGGATTTACGCCTGTGTTCCCAATGTGCGGATACGTAAGTGTGACCAGCTGGCGAGCGTAGGAAGGATCGGTCAGTATTTCCTGATAGCCGGTCATGGCGGTGTTAAACACCACTTCGCCGCTGGTTTCGCCGTCAACGCCAATAGCGGTGCCGTAAAACAGGCTGCCGTCTGCGAGTGCAAGGATTGCGGGTGTGCTCAAGGCTTCTATCCTCATCGAGTGGCGTCATGTTCGTCATGAACGGGAGCGTAGGCGCAAATTCAGGTCGCAAAAAAGCGAGAGGGAGTTATAGCTCCGTCCCGCTGTTTTGTCCTACGGGAACAAAAGAGATTTCCCGTGGCGCTGTAAAAGCTACGCTTGATGCAGTTAAAGCGCCCTATTGTAGAAAATGGGGCGCTTTTTGTCCACGAAGAATCCACCCAATGGCGTTATTGCTTCAATTCCAACACATCCTGCATGTCGTACAAGCCGGCCGGCTTGTCTTTCAGCCACAGTGCGGCACGCATGGCGCCTTTGGCAAACGTCATACGGCTGCTGGCTTTGTGGGTGATTTCAATGCGCTCGCCTTCGGTGGCAAACAGCACGGTGTGGTCACCCACAACGTCGCCCGCGCGAATGGTTTCAAAGCCGATTTCTTTGCGGGTGCGTTCGCCGGTAAAGCCTTCACGGCCGTAAACAGCGCATTCTTTCAAGTTGCGACCCAGTGCACCGGCAACCACTTCGCCCATGCGCAGCGCCGTGCCGGAGGGCGCGTCTTTCTTGTGACGGTGGTGGGCTTCGATGATTTCAACGTCGTAGTCGTCACCCAGCGCGGCCGCCGCAGTGCGCAGCAAGTTCAGCACCACGTTCACGCCCACACTCATGTTAGGGGCAAACACCACCGGCACGTTTTCGGCCACTTGTGCCAGCTGCTGCTTTTCAGCGTCAGACAATCCGGTAGTGCCAATCACGTGGGACTTACCGTTAGCCTGGCAGAAGCGGGCATTTTCCAGGGTTAGATCCGGAAAGGTGAAGTCGATCAGCACGTCGAAATCATCTTTCACGTCCACCAGGCTGCCGGCCATGGCGACACCGGTTTTTCCGATGCCGGTCATGTCGCCGGCGTCGGCACCGATCAGACTATTGCCGGGCTCAACAATAGCCGCGCCCAGTTGCAGGCCATCGGTACCGTCAACGGCTTCGATCAGTACTTTCCCCATGCGCCCCGCGGCGCCGATGATGGCTACCTTCATCTATAAACCCTCAGTGCTTGCATCTATGGAAGTCCTCAGTACTCGCCTCTGCGCACCTTCAGAACTTGGTTTCGTCGAAGAAGCTCTTCACACCTCTAAACCACGATGTTTTTTTCGGGCCGTGCTGGTCGCCGTCATCGCTGTCGAGGGTATCCTGAAACTCGTGCAACAGTTCTTTCTGGCGTTTGGTCAGGCGTACCGGGGTTTCGATGGTCACCCGACAGAGCAAGTCGCCAGCACCGCCACCACGCACAGGTGCCACGCCTTTGTTGCGCAAACGGAACAGCTTTCCGGTTTGGGTCTCGGCAGGTATTTTCAGCTTCACGCGGCCATCCAGCGTTGGCACTTCCAGCTCACCACCCAAAGCGGCATCAACAATGCTGATGGGCACTTCACAATACAGGTTACGACCGTCGCGGGTGAAGATGGCGTGCTCGCGCACGGCCATTTGCACATACAGGTCGCCAGGAGGGCCGCCCTCTATGCCCATTTCGCCTTCACCAGACAAACGGATGCGGTCGCCGGTATCCACGCCGGGAGGCACTTTAACCGATAGGGTCTTCTCTTCTTTCACCCGGCCCTGGCCATGGCACTTGCTGCACGGATTCTTGATAACCTTACCCGCGCCACGACAGGTAGGACACGCTTGCTGCACGGTGAAAAAACCCTGCTGCATACGCACCTGACCCATACCTTTACAGGTACCACAGGCTTCAGGGCGCGAGCCTTTCTCGGCACCACTGCCATCACAGGTTTCGCATTCACGATGGCCAGGAATGGTGATTTTAACCGTTCTGCCTTTAACGGCTTCTTCCAGGTCCAGTTCCAGAGTATAGCGTAGATCAGAGCCGCGGGTGCTGCGGCCACGGCCACCACCGCCTCCAAAAATATCGCCAAATACGTCGCCAAAAATATCCGAGAAATTCCCGTTACCGCCACCAAAGCCACCGCCACCCTGGCCGTCAACGCCGGCATGACCAAACTGGTCGTAGGCCGCACGTTTGTTGGCGTCTGCGAGTATTTCGTAGGCCTCGCTGGCTTCTTTGAATTTGTTGTCGGCGTCTTTATCGTCCGGGTTGCGGTCCGGGTGATATTTCATTGCAAGCTTGCGATACGCCCGCTTTACTTCTTTGTCGTCCGCGTCCCGGCTTACGCCGAGAGTCTCGTAATAGTCGCGCTTGGCCATGCTTCAAATCCCGTGGTTATAACGAGGAAAACGCGGGAGCGACCCGCGTTTTCCAACTACTGGCAAAAATCTAGGTCAATCGATTAACGCTTATCGTCGTCCTTCACTTCTTCGAACTCAGCGTCAACAGCGTCATCAGCGGTGTTCGACTGGGCCTTTTCCTGCCCTTCCGCCGGCTGACCCTGCTCCGCCTGATCGGCGTACATCTTCTTGGCCAATTCGCCGGAAACTTCTGTCAGCTTCTCGGTCTTAGCCTGGATGTCGTCCTTATCAGAACCTTTCAGCGCTTCTTCAAGTTCAGTCACAGACGCTTCAATCGACTCTTTCTCGCTGTCGCTGACTTTATCGCCGGCGTCCTTCAAGGTTTTACGCACCGCGTGAACCATGGCATCGCCCTGGTTGCGGACCTGAACCAGCTCTTCAAACTTGCGGTCTTCGTCAGCGTTGGCTTCGGCGTCACGGACCATCTTTTCGATTTCTTCATCGTTCAGGCCGGAAGAGGCTTTGATCACGATGGACTGCTCTTTACCGGTCGCCTTGTCTTTAGCAGACACGTTCAGAATGCCGTTGGCGTCGATGTCGAACGTTACTTCGATTTGCGGCACGCCGCGCGGTGCAGGCGGAATGTCAGCCAAATCGAAACGGCCTAGTGACTTATTCTGCGTGGCCTGCTTGCGCTCACCCTGAACCACGTGAATGGTTACCGCTGTTTGACTGTCGTCTGCTGTCGAGAAAGTCTGCGACTTCTTGGTCGGAATCGTGGTGTTTTTGTCGATCAGCGAGGTAGCCACACCACCCATGGTTTCGATACCCAGGCTCAGCGGGGTAACGTCCAGCAGCAGTACGTCTTTCACATCGCCAGACAATACGGCGGCCTGAATGGCGGCGCCCATAGCAACAGCTTCGTCCGGGTTAACGTCTTTGCGAGCTTCTTTGCCGAAGAACTCTTTTACTTTTTCCTGCACCAGCGGCATACGGGTCTGGCCGCCTACCAGGATAACTTCGTCGATCTGATCGATGCTCAGACCAGAGTCTTTCAAGGCGACTTTACACGGCTCAAGAGTACGCTGTACCAGGTCTTCCACCAGGGATTCCAGCTTGGCGCGGGTCAGCTTCACGTTCATGTGTTTGGGGCCGCTGGCATCAGCGGTAATGTACGGCAAGTTCACGTCGGTCTGCTGGCTGCTGGAAAGCTCGATTTTAGCTTTCTCGCCGGCTTCTTTAAGGCGCTGCATGGCCAATGAATCGCCGCGCAGATCAATACCGCTGTCTTTCTTGAACTGGCCGGCCAGGAATTCGATGATTTTCATATCGAAATCTTCACCGCCCAGGAAGGTGTCGCCGTTGGTGGCCAACACTTCAAACTGATGCTCGCCGTCTACATCGGCAATTTCGATGATTGACAGGTCAAACGTACCGCCGCCCAGGTCGTAAACAGCGATGGTGCGGTCGCCGCCTTTCTTGTCCATACCGTAAGCCAGAGCTGCCGCGGTCGGCTCGTTGATAATACGCTTAACGTCGAGACCGGCAATTTTTCCTGCATCTTTGGTCGCCTGGCGTTGGCTGTCGTTAAAATACGCAGGAACGGTAATAACGGCTTCAGTCACTTTCTCGCCCAAATAATCTTCGGCGGTTTTCTTCATTTTCTTCAAAATTTCCGCAGAAATCTGCGGCGGAGCCATTTTCTGGCCTTTTACATCGACCCAAGCATCGCCGTTGTCGGCCTTGGCAATTTTATAAGGCACCATCTTGATGTCTTTTTGCACAACATCGTCTTCGAACCGACGGCCGATCAAACGCTTGATCGCATAAAGGGTGTTGTACGGGTTGGTAACAGCCTGACGCTTGGCAGACTGACCCACCAGAATTTCGCCGTCTTCGGTGTAGGCAACGATTGACGGCGTAGTGCGGTCGCCCTCAGAGTTTTCAATAACCTTAACCTTGCCACCGTCCATAACGGCAACGCAGGAGTTGGTTGTACCTAAGTCAATACCGATAATCTTGCTCATTGAGTCACTCCAAATCTTTCTGAATGCTGGGGCCGGAGGATCGCTCCGGACTGTTCTGGTTAAAGGCTATATTGGCGCTTTAAGCTATTTTTCAAGCCTGCTCATCAATTTTTGGTGCATCCTGGGGCTTGGCCACCATCACCATGGCCGGGCGCACAACCCTGCCATTCAACAAATAGCCTTTCTGCATAACCGCAACCACGCTGTTGGGCTCGGCGGTGGGCGCTGGCACCATAGACATCGCCTCGTGGTATTGCGGATCAAACGGCTCGCCTACAGGATTCAGGCGCTCGACGTTAAACTTCTTGAGGCCAGACAAGAACATGTCGAGGGTAAGCTCTACGCCCTGGCGAATAGACGCCACCAAGTCGCCAGAAGATTCGTGGCCTTCGGTGCTTTCAACCGCTTTTTCCAGACTGTCTACCACCGGCAGCAGTTCCTTGACGAACTTTTCTACCGCAAATTTGTGGGCTTTTTCGACGTCGTTTTCGGCGCGACGGCGCACGTTCTGCATTTCTGCCTGCGAACGCAGCACCTGTTCCTGAAACTCCTGGACCTTTGCCTGCAGTGCTTCAAGGTCAGCGGATGGCGAGCTTTCTGGTGCCGCTTCGGCTGTTTCTGCGTTTTCTTCTGCGGCATTGTCTACAGCTTGTTGCAGTTCGTCTGCAAATTGCTCGTTGCGTTTTTCGTCAGTGCTCATGACTACTCCTGGTGAATAAAACACGACCGGTATGACCACGGCCTACTATCTATATTCGAATACCCGCCATAACGGCCGGAACAAGATGTTTGCAAGTCGATATGGGGCCCCGCAACGCAGTTTCAACCGATGCGCGACGCATTTTTCAACAAAGTTGACACCACAGAGTTTGCAACAATCAACAAGCCTGTATATATTCACAGGTACTGTATGAAAAAACAGTATTCAGACACAAAGCATATAGATAGAGCGGAGGTTTCGGCATGCTCACACAGCTAACGGTTTCCAATTACGCCATCGCGGAACGGGTGGAACTGCACTTCCATAAAGGAATGACCGCCCTTACCGGGGAAACCGGAGCCGGCAAATCGATTGTGCTGGATGCGCTTGGCCTTGCCATGGGCGGGCGCGCAGACGCCGGCGCCGTGCGTTATGGCGCGAAGCGGGCTGACATTACCGCCACCTTCGATATTTCAGCTATTACAGCTGCACGCAGCTGGCTGGAACAGCAAGAGCTGGACGATCATAACGACTGCATCTTACGCCGCGCCATCAGCCGCGATGGCCGCTCCCGCGCCTACATCAACGGCCAACCCTGCCCGCTAAGCCACCTGAAAGAACTGGGCGGCCTGCTGATGGACATTCACAGCCAGCACCAACATCAATCCTTACTGCGCAAGGATACCCACCGCACCTTGCTGGATGAATACGCCGGGGCCGATGAACTGGCCGGGCAAACCCGTCAAGCCTGGAGCGGGTGGAATAAAACCCGGCAGAAAATGGTCGAGCGCCAGAACAACGCCGATGAAACCGAGGCCCGACTGCAACTGTTGCGCTATCAGGTAGAAGAGCTTGACCGCTTGGGCCTGCAAGAAGGCGAGCAGCCGCAACTGGAACAGCAACAACAGGAGTTGAGCCAGGCTGACATCATTTTGCACCACAGCAATCAGGCAGCTTTACTGTGCTCGGAAGACGACACCAGCGCTGCCGCACTGGTGCGTCAGGCGCTTCAGCAACTTGAGCAGCTGCCAACGGAAATTCCAGCACTGGCCGACACCCTGCAAATGCTGAACGAAGCGCAGATACAAATCAGCGAAGCCGGCGACAACCTGCGCCGCTTTGTTGATGATTACGAAGCGGATCCGCAACGCCTGGCAGAAATAGAAGATCGCTTGAGTGCGATTTATCAGATGGCGCGCAAACATCGCATCATGCCCGAACAACTGTTCGAACTGCAGCAGCGGCTGAACGGCGAGCTGGCCGATCTGGACGGCGGCGCCGGCAGCCTGGAACAACTTCAGACCGAACTGGACGAGCAACTACTGGAATACAACGCGTTGGCCGACAAACTGACACAGTTACGCCAGCAAGCAGCGGTGAGTCTAGACATTCGCGTAGCGGCAGAGCTGGCCCAACTAAGCATGCCCAATGTGCAATTCGTTACGCAGCTGGCAGACAACCGTGATGAGCCAGCGAATCATGGCCACGAAGACATCGAATTTCTGGTCAGCGCCAACCCGGGACAGCCGGCGCGGCCACTGGCGAAAGTTGCATCCGGCGGCGAACTGTCGCGGATCAGTCTGGCCATTCAAGTGGTGGTAGCGCAAACCTCTACTACTCCGACATTGGTGTTCGACGAAGTAGACGTAGGGATTGGCGGTGGCACCGCCGAAGTCGTGGGCAAACTGCTGCGGGCACTCGGCGAAAACGGTCAGGTGTTATGTGTTACCCACTTGCCGCAGGTAGCAGCCCAGTGCCATCAGCATCTGTTCGTTAGTAAGTTCACAGAACAGGAAGCAACTTTCTCGAAAATCGAAACCTTGGACGATCAGGGCCGGATCAGCGAAGTGGCCCGCATGCTGGGCGGCGTAGATATGACAGAACAGACCATTGCCCACGCCAAAGAAATGTACGGCAAGGGACAGGCAACCCATCACTAGCAGCATTCCCCCTCTCTACTATCTACCCTTCACTCTCCACTCCGAGAGCTTTCGGGGCGGGCCAGAAGCCCGCCCCTTTTTTTACGCCCGGGGAAATGCTTGAGCGTGAGTTGGCTTATGGCTTGATGGGCTTTACGTAAAGCGTCAGGCTGTGATCGACAATCTCATAACCGTGCTCGGCCGCAATGATTCGCTGTCGATCTTCAATCACCTGATCAAAAAACTCGATGACCTTTCCGGTTTCAGTACATACGATATGGTCATGGTGGTCTTCGCTGGCCATTTCGAATACCGCGTGGCCGCCTTCAAAGTTGTGCCGCAGCACCAGACCCGCCGATTCGAATTGGGTCAACACCCGGTAAACGGTCGCCAGCCCTACGTCATCACCCTGCTCCAGAAGCTTCTTGTAAACATCTTCTGCGCTCATGTGATGCTGCGTGGCGCTTTCAAGAATACCGAAGATTTTTACCCGCGGAAGAGTAACCTTCAGACCGACTTTTCGTAATTCGGCGTTTTCAGATGGCATATTACTATTCACTCGTTGGTGTGCCTTGCGGCTTCCGGTATGATGGAGCCGTCATTTTAGGATCAACCCGTGCTACATCTGCCAATGGCAGACATTTTCAAGATAGAGGATTTCCCCCGGCGATGCAAAAGCTCATAGCTCTTATTCTCACTCTTTTTCTGGCTGGCTGTGCCTTTCCCGGCGTTTACAAAATCAACGTCCAACAAGGCAATATTGTCACCAATAAAGAGCTGAGCGCGCTGACGGAAGGCATGCCCCGCAGCCAGCTTCACGCGGTGATGGGCACACCGCTGATGCTCAATCCGGTAGACACATCCAGGGAATATTACGTTTACACGTTCCAGCGTGCAGGCGGAGAGGTCAAAGAACAGCGCATTATCGTGTATTACGATGATGACCAATTCTCCCACTACGAAGCACAATTACTGGAAGAGACGCCCGCCTACTAAGGCTTCGCTCGCGCTATAAGCGCCTACTGCTTTTTAGCTCTGTTCAATCGCGCTTGCTTGGGGTCAATCATTAGCGGGCGGTACAGCTCTATGCGGTCGCCCACCTGTACCTTATGCTGACCTGGTTGTTTTACTGCCTTACCAAAAATACCCATGTCAGTGTTGTCAGGATCCAGCCCAGGGAACCGCTCACAGATAGACGACGCTTTGACTGCGTCCAACATGCTGGCGCCCTCAGGAACATCCACCGTTACAATTTCCTGCCGTTCAGGCAACGCGTAAGCCACTTCTACCCGAATGCTCACGAGCTTTTTCCATAAACGACATCTGCCCGCCGGCAAAATGCGTCTACCATTGTATTTGCCGCCTGATTGAAAATAGGCCCAAAGGTCATCCGCGCCAAAGATCCGGAAAATTCAAACTCCAGAGTCAGAATCACCTTGCAGGCATTGTCTTGTAGCGGCTTGAAGTGCCAGCGCCCGCTAAGATTGCTAAAAGGCCCGTCCACCAACTGCATCTCGATGGCTTCGGGCATCAAAAGCTGGTTGCGCGTCGTAAGAACATGGCTCAAACCGCCTTTGGCAATTTCCATCGAAGCAGTAACATGCTGCTCATCTTGCTGCTGCACACTGGCGCTGCGGCACCACGGCAGAAATTCCGGATAACGGGCTACGTCGTTAACCAGGTGAAACATGCGCTCGGCGGAATGCCACACTAACGCGGTTTTATCAATCTGATGAGCCATTGGGTAAAACGGTCCTATCTAATAAAAGAGTGATCCTGGTTCTAACTCGAGGATAAACGTGCTTCTGGAAGCCTTTGCGGGGCCGGAGCCACTTCTGCCTGGGCATTGCCTTCGCACCAGAAAGTACGACTATCGCCATCGCACCACTGGCTTAGCGAAAACACCGTGTATTGCAGGCCAATGTACAAAACCACCAGCGGCAACACCCAACGCATCACCCGGTACCAGCCATCAAACAACCAACCGGGCGTGTTGCCCAGAATTTTTTGCAATAAACGGCGGGTAAGGCACCAGCCAGCAAACAACGACACCATCACCCCAACAACCGGTATAAAAACGCCACCAGAGATCAATTCCAACCAGCGAAACAGGGTTGCGCCTGCGGGCCGATAACTGCTCCATATATTCAGTGAGTACAGCGACAGCAGGCCCAACAGCCAACAGGAAACCAGAACCAGCAAGGTCGCTTTGCCCCGCGACAGATCCGTGCACTCCCGCAGCCAGCCAATCACCGGCTCCATCAGCGCCAGCGCACTTGCCCAAATCACCATCACCAGCATCAAAAATAACAGGGCAATAACCACCTGACTGGCAGGCAGCTGACCCAGCGCCGCAGGAAGGGCTACAAACAAAAGGCCAAAACCCCTGTTGGCTTGATTGCCATCGACATCCACTACCACCGCAAATAGCGCCAGGCCAGCCAACACGGCAACCAGCGTATCCAGCAAAACCACGGCCAGAACTGAGCGTTTCAAACGCGTATGTGGAGAGCTATAAGCACCGAAAATGGCCCACACACCCACACCCAAACCAAGGGTAAAAAAGGCATGAAACAGCGCGGCTCTTACGCTGCCCATGGTGACATCTTGAGGATGTAGCGCCAGCATACGTTCTATAGCGGCACCCGCTTCACCGAAATAAACCGCAAATCCGACAAACCCTACCAGCAAAATCAGAGTGGCCGGCACAAGCAGGCAAAACGCCCGCTCCAGGCCGCGAACCACCCCGCGCATAGATACACCGGCCACCAGCAACAGAAAGAAAACGTGCCAGGCCATGAACACCGGGTATCGTTGCGGGTCAGAAACCAGGCGTGACAACATGCCTGCCGCATGGGCGGCCGTATTACCGGTAAAGTCCCCACTGGCGCCAAAAAACACCCAGGCAAGCGCAATAGCGCCAAATACAGCAGTGTAAGACAACACCAAAAATGCCGCCAGAACACTCAAATAAGCCAGCCATACCCAATTGCGGGAGCGCTTGGCAGTGAGCACGAAGTTGTCCATCGCCCGAACCATTCCATGACGGCTATAGCGGCCAAACGACGTTTCGGTAATAGCCAGTGGTAGAGTGATTAACAACAGGCAGGCCAAGTAAAGCAGGATAAAAAGCCCGCCGCCGTGGCGACTGGCCAGATAGGGAAATTGCCAAAAGTTGGCCAATCCCACAGTAGCGCCCGTCGCCGCCCAGAAAAACGTGGACTTGCGCGTAAACGATCCCATCTGTGTCTGAAGATGCGGTGGCATGAACAATCCAGTCAAAAATGATCGCTTATTGTAGCCGATACCGGTTGTGGCGCACGACCTGTTGCCAGCAGGCGGGTGAATTCGTGACCGGTCTGGCACTCCTGAGCTACAATAACCGCTTTGCCGGACCAGCAATCGCCAGCCCGGTACATTCGTGCGACGTCGGATAAGGGATTCATGAGCAAGAAAAAACCTGGTACTCCAAGCAGTACCATCGCGCTGAACAAAAAAGCCAAACACGAATACCACATCGAGGACCGCTTTGAGGCCGGTCTTTCCCTGCTGGGCTGGGAAGTGAAGTCCATGCGCGCAGGCAAAACACAGCTAACTGACTCTTACGTGCTGCTGAAAGACGGCGAAGCCTGGCTATTGGGGACCCATATTACGCCGCTGACCACTGCGTCTACCCACGTAATTGCAGATCCCACTCGAACTCGAAAACTGCTATTGCACGCCAAGGAAATCGCTAAAATTGTGGATTCGGTCGGGCAAGAAGGCCATACCTGCATACCACTGGCGCTTTACTGGAAAAAGAACAAAGTGAAATGCGAGATCGCGCTGGTAAAAGGCAAAAAGCTGTTCGACAAGCGCGCCACCGAAAAAGAACGGGATTGGAACCGCCAGAAACAACGGGTGCTGCGCGAGGCTAATATCTGAGATGGCGCTCTAAATAACGCCGGCCCCTGGCCTAGAAGGAAGGCTCATGAGCAAGATTACGCAAACCCCCATGTCAGGTGTCGACCTTTCCTGGCTGCGCATGGACACGCCGGAAAACCCGATAATGATTTCATCGGTGCTGATCTTTGACACGCCCATTGCCATCGCCGACCTGAAGCGGGTGCTGAACGAGCGTTTTCTGAAATTTCGTCGCTTTCGCCAGCGTGTTGTGGAAAAAAGCGGCAAAGCATACTGGCAAGATGACGCGCTGTTTAACCTGGATAACCACGTGCACCGCCGCGCCCTGCCCGGCAACGCCGACAAAGCCGAACTTCAGGCTCTGGTGAGTGATCTGAACAGCAGCACCATAGATTTTCGCCGGCCGCTGTGGCAAATCGATTACGTCGACAACTACCAGGGCGGCTGCGCAGTGATCATGCGCATTCATCACTGCATTGCTGATGGCATATCCCTGGTGCGGGTACTGCTTTCACTCACCGACTCAACACCGCAGCCTGGCTTGCCAAAACCGCGGCCAGCCAGGCCTAAAAAGCCGTGTTAAAGCCCCTGAACCGCTGGATGCACAAGGCTGTCAGCAGCGCCCAGGTAGCTGGCCAGCAAGCGGGCATTCTGTTCCAGTCACTGCGATCAGAACCCGGCTACGCTTTGCGCCTGATTGGCACCGCCGGTGATATCACCCTCGACTTGCTGAAGCTGGGCTTGATGCCCTTTGATCCAAAAACCGGCCTGCGCCAACCCCTGTGCGGTCGCAAACAGGTCGCCTGGGCCGAAGCCCTGAACCTGAATGACGTCAAGCGCTGTGCCAAAGCCATGGGCGGTACCATAAACGATACGCTGCTGTGCGCTGCGACCGGCGCCATTCGCCGCCACCTGCTGGAAAGCAAAGAGGCAATTCCCGAGTGCGGAATCCGCGTAGCCGTGCCTTTTAATCTGCGACCACTGGACCAGCCTATTTCCGTGCTGGGCAATCAGTTTGGCTTGATGCTGGTTAGCCTGCCCATAGAAATTGACACCCCAAAGGCACGCTTTCAGCAGATTCAAAATAATATGGACGAGCTCAAACGGTCGTACCAGGCTCAGGTAACCTACAGCCTGCTGGACCTGTTTGGTCGCGGCCCGGACATTCTGGAACGCCGGGCCTCGCAATGCTCAGCAACAAGGCCTCGGCCGTACTGACCAACGTGCCCGGCCCACGGGAAGCGATCTACCTGGCCGGCAGCAAACTACGCCAACCCATGTTCTGGGTACCCCAAAGTGGCAGCATTGGCATCGGCATGAGCATGAGCATGAGCATGAGCATGAGCATATTCAGCTACGCCGGTAGCGTGCAGTTCGGTATTACCGTAGACAAGGGCATACAGGCCTGCCCCAACGCCATCATGGGCTACTTCCACGACAGCTTTTATGAGCTAGCCGCAGCGGCCGGTATCAAGCTGGAACCGCCCGCAAAAACACCCGCTGCAAAGGCACAAGCCAAGCCCCTCCGGCGCAAACGCAAGCAACCGGCTTAAATTCTCTGGTACACAGCCCTTGAAGTTAGCAGGAGCACCCACATATACTGTCGGTAAGGGGACGACATGGCTTCGACGCTGGTGGCGAACCCTTGGGTGCATGTCGAGATGGCAGCCAATCTCGTTAATCCAAAGCTGCACTTTAATAGTCGCAAACGACGAAAACTACTCACTAGCAGCGTAAGCTGCTAGTCGTCCTGACTGAGTCGCCCGTAGCTCAGAGCTACATTTCAGGACGTCATCGCTTACGGGATGCTTCGTTATCCAGAGTTCACTGGCTAACGACTAAGATCTAAAGAACTCGCCTCCTACGCCCTGGCCTTCGGGTAGTCTGAGGTTAAATCAGTAGAGGGACACAAGCATGTAGATCCTAAGGCACAGTGCTGGCGGACGCGGGTTCAATTCCCGCCGTCTCCACCAACCAAACCGAATTAAGCCCCTAATTTTAGGGGCTTTTTTCGTTTCTGGAGTTAAATTTTTTATGGATGTGTCAACGGATTGTCAACGTCAGAAAACGGATTAAGCCTGACAGCGTCAACAAGATGATCAGGGGAAAGGTGAGCATAGCGCATGGTCATGTTAATAGTAGAGTGGCCAAGGATCTTCTGCAGGGTCAGAAGGTGGCCACCATTCATTGCAAAGTGGCTTGCAAAGGTATGACGCAGAACATGAGAGCACTGACCCTTAGGCAACTGGATACCAGACTGATCAAGGCATCGTCGAAAGGCACTCAGAGAGCCAGAAAAATGAACGCAACTCGTCAAGTGATCCGTCAAATCCTGAAAAAGACCAGGCGAAAGAGGCACTGTGCGAGCCTTGCCAGATTTTGTGTTGACGAAGGTAACGCTAGAATTGCGTAGGTGACGAACTGTTAAGCGCTCAGCCTCACCCCACCTGGCCCCAGTTGAAAGACAAAGGCGTGTCAGTAAAAGAACGTGAGGATTGACGGTAAAATTAGCGATCGTGTGAAGCAAATGCTGAATCTGATCAGACGTGAGCCAAGACAACTCTATTTCATCGACACGAACGGATGAAACAGACTCGATAGGGTTACTGTAGGAAATTTCGCGAAGCCGGTACAGTTCGTTGTAGACGGCATTAAGGTATCCAAGGTGATTATTGAGAGTTTTTGGAGCTATGCCGGCTGAAACCTTTAACGCTCGATACTGAAGAAAATGCCCAGGCTTGAGGGAACATGCCGCCGGATCGTTAAGAATAAAAGCAATAGCCAGCAACGAACGTTTGCGCCTGTAGCCATCCTTCAGGTGGACGCCCTTGGCATCGTACCAAAGATTAACCAACTGACTGATCGTGCGCTTGTCCCGAGCAGAAGGGTTCCAGTCGTTACCCTGGGCATTGTGAGCTAACACCAACGATTCAAAACGGCGCGCCTCCAGCTTAGTGTCAAAGCTTTTCCGTATGCGACGAGATCCACGGCCACCGGGTTGAATATCGACTTGCCAACGACCCGTTGAAAGCTTCTTGATCATGAAGCCACCTTAGTAAGCAATCGACGGCGTATGAGTCCATCCTCTATGAGTTTAAAAAGCTCGTTCTTGCCAATGCCTCGATTGCGGTAATAACTGGTCAGATCTTCCCAGAGTCCAGATGTTTTCAGACAGTCCCAAGCTTGACGAGGGTTAAAGTGGTTGCGGGCGTAAATGCTCATCAAATTTCCGAATGCGAGAGAAACATTTTTCTCATTGCCGCAACCAGGCTGCTTTTTTGCACGTTTGTAGGCCAGGCTTGGAGCATCCCAACCAAACGAAACGTCATCACGTAGCTTAGTCCATACAGGATGATTCCAGTCGCGTTTTACCTCAAACCTGTTGCGCTGTAAGGCATAACGCCAAAGGCCCGTGAGGTGAGGAACAGCACCGGCAAAATCGACAATCGGCTTAATGTCAGACCCTTGCCAAATCTCGTTTACAATTCGATGATGAAGCCGAATTTCAAGACGCCAAACAGGTTTCTCACGGTCATAGCAAGTGTCAGGGAATGACTCTTCACTGACGGCACAGTCCCAAATACCCTCCATAAATGCACGTTTATCAGACACGTCAATTTCTTTAGATTTGTTATAAAGGCAAGTCTGCAAACTATTGGCTTTACCGAACGTGTAGGTCTCACCACGACCGTTCACGGTTGACCCTGTTTCCCATTCTATAGAGCTTACACCGTTGTGAACGCTGACCGTTTTTGCGCGTGTTACAAAGGATTGCGCAAAATGGGTTGGAGGCTCCCAACCTTGGAAATCGACGGCCAGGTGGATAGCAACACCGGACGGTTCCATACCGGTAAGAAACTGACGACCCCAGAACATCAATTCATGATGGATCTGGTCACTGGTACGCTCGTAAAGCCAACGGGGAGACGTTTCAATTTTAACGTGTGTACCTTGGCTGTCAGCTTCTGCATAAAAATTCTGAATCAAGATAGTCAGGCCAAATTCACGATTTTGTAAAATGTAACGGAAGCCACCGCGACGGCCAGACATAACCCGAAAAAGCGTGTTATTAACTGTGAAAGTGGCGTCATGGCCGGAATCATAAGAATGGGCAATTTCGGCGAGCAATTCAGGCTTCAGACGACCCTGAAAAAGCTGACGAACCGTGTCCACACCGCTCCAAAGAACGTTAACACTGGAAAGATTAACCTGTTGACCACCTGGACCAATAAAAAGATCACCCTTACCGACTTCACCGGTTAAAACATCAAGACGTTCAAAATCATGGGTAGGCATAACTGTGGTTCTCTGTGGCTGTATGACGATTAACGATGTTATCTATAAGACGTGTTACAGGGACGTCTGGGAGCGTTGCGCCGCATAACCCAGTGCGCCCGCTGCGCAGTCACCCTGGGTCACGCGCCGAAACGACCGCGAATTCTTAATAATTGTTCTGCAAACGTTCAGTAGCGCGAACCTGATCAAGTCGCCACTGGTAACGCTCCTGGGGTGTCATCCTTGGAAGATCAACGGGAGGATGCTCTGGCGGGCAATAGCTGGTGTGAAGCCTGACAGTGTCCGTCCTGTCATCGTTCATGATGAGAATCTGACAGCGATTGACGAGCCGGACGATATGGCCAGCAGCTCGGAGATTTTCTATGTTGTATCGTTCCTCTTTTGACGCAATCTCAGCAAAAATTATTTCTCCGTTTTTATCTTCAGCAATACCGGAAATAACAAAGCCGGCGAACTTCTCAGACAGGGTTAGCGGCTTATCGCGATTAGAGGGAACGACACCCGGTGGAGTTGTACCAGGTACATCAGAAAAATCCTCAGAGAGAGGATCTACGGCAGTAGACTGAAAAACCTCGGGTTCAGGCTGCATAACAGACGCCAGAGCTACGCCAGCAAGAAGACCGCCAATAAGAGCAGCGACTTTGGAGAATCGTTTTAAGTAGATCTTTGTCAATCGCATAAAGAACCGCCATGTTTTTTTGCAAGCGTATCTGCCGTGTGTGTAGTAAGGAGGCAACATTTGATAGATGCCGTGAGCATAGTCATCCGTGAACATCTGTTTTGTGTCATATGCAGGATAGAGATCTATGCCGCGATACCACCAGGTATCGACTTTCAAGCTATTGGGCAAATCGCCGTATTTGACAATACCCATATGAACCTGAGGTTTCGGAATTTCTCTGTTGGTTACGAACTTACAAAGCTTATCCGCAAGCGGATATTTCAAACGGTCCAAACGACGACAATAAACAACAAACTCGCCAACGCTTTTACGTGCTTGTTTATCGATCATGCTGACATCCTGGATGATAAAAATAATATCCCATCCGAGCTTACGAGCATGAAGAAGCCAGTCTATTAAAGGCCGGCGGTCCCTATCTTGCCAATCGCGTGAATTGAACCAGGTGCCGCACTCATCGAGAACTATAACGCCGTTTTTTGATTCGTCGTAAGTGAGATTACCTGAGCCGATAGCGATCATATCGCGAACAGTGGGCTTATCAGGCAAACGATAGACAACAGTTTTTTTAGCGTTTGGGCCAATCAACTTGTTAAGGCGCAATTCCAGATTCGTTGCAACTGGACGGCCTTCTATAAGAGCGTCGCGGATC
This sequence comes from Marinobacter sp. M3C, assembly GCF_023311895.1. Taxonomy (GTDB): domain Bacteria; phylum Pseudomonadota; class Gammaproteobacteria; order Pseudomonadales; family Oleiphilaceae; genus Marinobacter. The sequence goes on along the minus strand of NZ_CP092284.1, from coordinate 3,334,292 downwards.
TTGCCGACAGACGCCAACGTTTTACCGCTGCCAAGCTTTCCGGTAACGAAGTAAACGGCCATTAGAACAACTTCCATTGAATAATTTTTATATTCCAGTCATAAGCCCAGCGCAGAACCTTGGCTGCAACAATAGCGCCAAAACAGGCCTGAAAATTAGAAGGCAAAAACAAGAAAGCATATTCATAATCTGGAAAAGAAAACTGGATAGTAGCGACTAAAGCAGATATAGCACCAACGAAGGCACCGGTTACCGTTACAACAGCCGCAATACCCGCTATAGCAATGGCAATTCGTTTGGTCATGAACTGTGCTAGAAAACTTATAAGGCCTAAAATGACGGAGCCAAAAATGCCGGCTAAAAATGGGATGCCTAACAGTTGAATAGCCATTATCTTTTCCCCGCTGGAACCGGATCAGTCACGATGTTCAACATGAACATCATGGTATAAGCGTAAAGAAGAAACCCAAGAATATCGCGAATGCGTTTTGAAGATTCGCACGTAATTTGAAAACTGGCGAGACCGACGGAAAACGAAAATGTAGAGCAAGAACCAGAAGGGAGAAAACCCAAAACACCTTCACCTAAACCATCAACACCACTGGCCGCTCCGGTACCCTCCATAGGATTACCATCAATACCGTCAATTAAAGCGTCAACGCCTGTGCCAAAAATAGCAGCATCGCCAAATTCCACTACATCGTTAAAGTAATCGCCAACGGTTTTATCATTTGTTTCTGTTAATTGCCCAGGAAGATTTTTAATGTCAGAAGATAAACCGCCAATGCCTTTGTTTATTTCGGAAAGCTCTTTATTACCAAGCTTTTGTTGCTTTTCGGATGCGCCACCATCAGTCGTTGTACCGGAATCCGGCTGATTAGAAGGATCGCCACCCTGATCAGGAGGGCGAGAATCGGTCAAATCATTAGTATCATCGCCATCCAGATTACCGCCGTTATCAGGATGATCGGGAGATGTTTCTGGTACAACATGACCAGTGGGATCAACACAAACATTCTCACCATTAAAAGAGCCGCACCCTTTTTCCTGTGGTTCAATGCAGGAAAAAGTACCGTTTTTATTTCCACATACCGCTTCAGGAGATGGACAAAAACGCTCGCCGTTTACACTATAACAATTAGCTTCTTCACCGGCAGGAGTATCGTCACCAACACAAATCAAATCACCCGTATTGTAATTACGTGTGCAACCTTCCGGTAAATCAGGATCGTCAGGATCTTCACCGCCGATATAAGTGCACTCGTTTTCTTCGGTGTGAATAGACGTAAAACAGACAGAGCGAGGCGCGAGACATTCACCAGACACAACATCAACATAATTAGGAGATTCGCAGGGAGGAGGCTCACATTCGTTAGTTGCGGGGTTAACAACATTCGGATATTCGCAATAAGAAACAAGCTCGTATTCTGCGGACACAGCTGAATGGGCGTTGCAACTATCAATATCACTCGTAACGATCGCACGACACGCATAATCAGGATCGCGGGAATACCAACCTAGATCACCACTTTCACAATCTGCATTAACATTATCAATGGCTTCCTGTTTTGAAATCCACCTACTGCAATATGCATTTTGAGGAGCAAACCTCTCTTGAATATTGTAATCAATAGTCCAGGCAAACGATTCGGAAGCCGTGAGCAAAATCAAAAGCGAGAGAAAACAAGTAACGAAACGTTTCATATATAAAACCAAAAAAGCCGCCCGAAGGCGGCCGGACGTGTACCGAAAAAACCGGTTTTAGCTGGCTTTGTTGGCGAACTTCTTGAACAGTTTGACCGCGATGAAGCCGACTACCACAGAGCTGATAATGGGCCACATAACGGTCTCCAAATCGGTAAACGTGGTACCGATCTCCGTCACAGCAGCTGAAGCAGCTGCCGGAAGCTCAGCGGCTGCAGACGTTGACAGAGCGGTAAGACCACTGACAACACATACCAAAACGCCATTCTTTTTAACCATTTTAAAAGCTTGTTTCATGATGAAACCTCATCTGCAAATTTTTTGAAGGTTAGTATTTTTAGGCTTATGGCGTATCCACTCGCCCAGGCAACGACAAAATAGCCGAAGTATTGCAACAGGTCCGATTCGTTCATCGTTGGTGACCTGCTATCCAGCCGAGTGCAAACGTTAGAATGCACCCGAGCGCGAATTGCATGTTGTTGAGGTTGTTTAAAGCCTCAACGGTTAATTGGGCGTCAGTCATTATTGATCCAAAGATAAAAACCAGCAGACATCAAAACGAAAGCTAAAGTCATAATGATAAAATTTGGATGAATGTAAATCATTAGGCTGACTTCTTAGCCAGATCTGGCTGTTGCTGGTTCCGTTGACCAGGCACAATGCCAATAATGTGCGGCTGGCTTTTGCCATTAGCTGCCTTTTTAAGCATGGCAATGAGTTTGAGAGACTGGCCACTTTTGAAACCTTCAGAACTCAGCTGATCAAATACAGATGGGTCAGAAGCTATTTTTGTAATCTCAAGTCCCAGGGTATTTGCCGCGTTATCCCCTACTGGATGCTGTCCAGTAAATATGGAGCAGTATGTTTTGCCCTCAACAGTCACTTTGTTGCAGCTAAATACTGTGGCCGTCATTTCAAATTGCATGGTATTACTCCGCGTTTTTTGCCGTTTTATAGGCGTTGGTTTTTACGAGCTTTGGGTTTGACTTGTTAATATCGAAAAGGCCGAAATAAAGACGCTTTATTAAGACTGCTTCTTGTTCACGTAAGGCAATGCTGAAGGTAGGTTCCTGTCCAAAAGCAATTTCTCGTTTCCAGAAGGCAACGCTCTGGGAAATTGCCGTTAATTGACGCTCCAGTAATCGCTGAAGCATGAGGCTTTCAGTATCCGTGATATTAAGCGCAACCCGTCCCGGGCAGGCTCTAGTCGCTATGCTCCCTGCAACTACGGTTGCAGCCCTTACGGGTGACGATCCCTGTTGCCTGCCGCGCTCCGCTTGCCTCCACTGCTCACAGCTCGGAATCAAAGGGGGGTTCGCCCCCCTCGACACCGTCTCCGCTCTTTTACCGGCAACATGAGGCACGGCCTGATCAGTGCAAGGCCAGGCGCTACGCGTGCTGCGCAGCCTTGCACTGATCATTCCGCACCCCCTGTGAGGCCGGCGAGCGGTGACGATGACGAGGGGGGCGAAAGGGAATTTTCAGTTTCACCTGAATCAGAAAGACGAAGATCAGGGCAACCGGCAGAAAGCCAATCCGTCAGAACAGCACCGCCAAGCGTCCAAAGATCCGTTCCACGGGTAATGGCCTCGTGCTGGAGTTTGAGGTAAACAGAAGATGGAGCCGCCACATAAAAACGGCGATCCTTGTCCTGGACATTAAGTTGACGTGGAGGTATACGGGACATTACGCGGCCTCCAACTGGTCAAGATTGACGGAACCGATAACGGGCTGACCAACTTCAATAACGCCGGAAATGTAGGCTGACAATGAGTCAAGGCGGAAAAGAGCGGACTCATTGGAAAGAGCATCAAGACCAAATTCGTCGTAAAAATCCAAAGAAATAATGAAGTCACAAATGGGCGCAGAATTTACTTGGTCCCAGTGATAAACAGTGCAACGAAATAAATCACCGTCAACGGAATAAAAAGACTTGGTCTGAAGGAGGCCATAAAGGCCAGCGCGGTAAGCAAGGGTATGAAGATGAACTAATTTTTGCTTAATATCGTCACGAGTAATTTTCATCAGAATTCATCCTTTTCGAGAGCTTCACGTGAAAGAGCGGCGACATTAACTAAGCGTGGCTTACCAATTTTTATTGACGGAAGGTGGCCCTTTTCGATCATTCCCCGAACCTGACCCTCTGTCAGTCCGGAGAGCTGAGAAAAACGCTCCTGAGTCATAACCGGTATAGATCCCATGAAAACCTGCTTTTGTTCGTCCACTTTTCTGCACTCTGTTACACTGTTACGAATAAACACTCAGTTGTAGATATGCACTTACTGAGTAACTTATACTCACTATACGCCAATGAGTAAAATGTACTAATTTAAAAAAACTATGATAATAGACAGAGTAATAGAGCTTTTCGAAACCCTGAAAATCACCTCAAAAGGCATGGAAGACCTGACCGGAATAGACCGGTACAAATGGGGAAACATCAGAGGAAAAAAGCAGAAAATAAACGAAGACTACCTGGAAGCAATAAATCAGGTATTCCCTCAATATGCCTACTGGATAATGACGGGGAAAACGATTCCAGAAGCGGGACAAATTAGCCCGGAAATTGAAATGGCGAGAAAAGAGAACAACCTGAAAATCGGATAGGTCTCCAGATAGCTAATCGAATTGCGAAAAGCTGGAGAACCAAAAGGGAGTGATTAAAAAGAGGGATGCCGTCAACGTGAGTGGTGACGGCTTCAGGTTGGATCAAGGCTTCATGCTATTTCGGTAACGCATGCAAGCATTATCGCGGTAAGCCTTAAACTGTTCTGTTGGGTTTGAACTGGCCTGACTTGTCCAGTAATGGCACATCTCCCTATTAGTCTGGATGGCAGTAGCAGAATAAGAAGATCTAGGCTCCGGTTTAGGCGGTTTAATAGATACCTGAGGAACAATAATAGGTGTGTTGTTAGAAATGACCTGAGAAGGAAAACTGCCCTGCAGTTCGTTAAGAGACTGAGATAACAAATCATTAACGACGTCGAGAAGAAAAAACCAGTAAACAAGGCCAACAACAGAAGCGAATAGCCATGCAGCGATATTGGCGAGAAATACCGCTAAAAACATTCTCCAGAAAGACATAAACGTTCCTCCATGAATAAATGGAAGAGATTACCGAAAGTGTCAACGAAGTGTCTACCAAACTAAGCAACAAAGTGTTTTTGTGTGGTGATGAAAAAACGTAAGTCTATGCTTTTGTGGTAATTGTGGTTTTATGTGGGCTTTAAGTAGATAAAGGAAACGGGTTCAATTCCCGCCGTCTCCACCAACCAAGAGTTTCAAGGGGTCCAGCGAGATCCACTGAAACGCCCTAAAGCCCCGGAAACGGGGCTTTTTTATGCCTGCAAGATTCATTGGAGTCCACTGGCATCCACGCAAACTTGTGGGTAACATTGTGGGTAACGGCCGGTTCTTCCGACCTCGTTACCCACAAACTGGATATCCATGGCCCACCAGCTCAATAAACTCTCTGCCAAAGAAGTAAAAAATGCCATAGGTTCCGGGAAGATACGGAAGCTGGCGGATGGCGGAGGCCTCACACTGGTCATTAAGGGCGAGTCCAAATACTGGTGGTTGCGGTATCGCTTTGCGGGTAACGAAAAGACGCTGTCGCTAGGAAGTTACCCACAAATCTCACTTGCGGCTGCGCGCCAAGCACGCGACAAAGCCAGGGAGTTACTCCAACAGAAAATCGACCCCAGCGCGCTCAAGCAGCGAGAATCTACACAGAGAGTATCCGACGGCGAGAATACCTTCCGCACACTCTGTGAGGATTGGTACCAGCAGAAGCACTGCGTTGAAGTGACAGAGGCGCATGCAGTGCGGAATTGGAGAAGGTTGGAAATCTATACCTTTCCTATGCTCGCGAGGCGCCCAATTCGCTCAATTCAGCCGACTGATATCCTGCAAGTGCTGGATGGGATTATCAAAAAGGGCAATATCGAAACTGCACACAGGGTCAAGACCCTCATCAGCCTGGTCTTTCGGTATGCGGTTGCAACATCAAGAGTCGACTCAGACGTAACCCGAGATCTCACCGGCTACCTACCCAAGACGCAAGTGAAACACCAGCCCGCCCTTGTTCGCCCTGAAGAAGTTTCGCAGCTGCTGAAAGATATCCATGCCTACCATGGCCATTTTGCAACGTCAGCAGCCCTTAGGCTCTCTCCGCTGGTGTTCACTCGCCCTGGCGATACCAGACAGATGCTTTGGGAGCAGATCGATTTCAACAAGGCTCAGTGGGAACTTCCCACCACAAAGAATGGCGCCCCCTTGATAGTGCCTCTAGCCGAGCAGGCAATTCTCATATTGAGAGAAGTAGAACCGGTCACAATGCACCGCAGTAGATATGTATTCCCAAATGCCCGAGATGCAAAACGCCCCATGAGTAACGTGGCAATCAAAGCCGCATTGGATCGAATGGGATACGGAGGGAAGATGACCGCTCACGGTTTCAGAGCTGCGGCCAGGACACTGCTGCAGGAGGAGCTCAAGTACCCCGTTCATCTGATTGAAATGCAGTTAGGCCATCGCGTTGCAGATATGCACGGACGTGCTTACAACAGAACCGAGTTCATCGAAGATCGCCGACAAATGATGCAGACTTGGGCGACGTACTTAGAGAAACTTCGCACCACTCAGTAAGTAAGAGCACTCCAGATCAGCACTCTTCTTGCTCCTGACTTGCACCCTCATCCCTGCGCAGACCTTCTAAAGCCTGCGAACACAACAGACGTAATGATTCCACATCTGACTGTTCGGCGTTGCCGGCTTCAACATCGACATCCGGTAAAACAGAGCCCCCAGACTCAAACCGAAGCGCAATGCGAACACCGTCCACATCAAGATCTTTGACTTTATCGACCAACTTCTTAACGACCTCGAGATGCCCTAGCTTGACCGACAACTCTTCCTCCATTGTCGAAACCTCCGTCAATCGGGCTTGAAGATCCCTCTCTCGGGCGCCCAAGTTCTTCTCTGCCTCCTCTTGCTTTTCCGTCAGCTCTTTCAGCTTTTTCCGTTGGTCCTTCAGGTATAAGCTCTCAACCTTTTGAAACTCGATCTCCTCCAGGATCAAGCCCTCTACGACTGACGACTGTGTCCGCTCCGTCTGCCTGGAAAGCTGCGCAAGCTTTGAGCAAGCCTTTTTGTTCAGCGAAAGGCGCTTGATGGCCTTCCCTTTACTTTCACGCAGCCTCCTCGCCCTTTCCTGCCTGACCGCATCCTGTAGTGCTTTTACTATTAACTTCCCTTCTGCGGTCGCCTTCAACCGATTGACTGTATCGACCAGTACCGTCGAGTCCGGTTTTGGCTTTTGGTGTAACTGAGAAAGCGCAAAGTAGTGCTCCGTGCGTTTCAAATACTTCAGCGAAAAGATCAACAACTCCTCCCTCTTAAGACCATCAACCCACTCATTCACATTTACAGCCATATGCAAGCTACCTTTATCGCCATTAACTACAAGATGAATAATCTAGCTGGAGTTCACGCATAGTGCATGTGACAATCGTTACGTGTTCATGTTGGACACACGTGATGTATCACGAGTACGCTATATTGTACCTACAATAAAACATGAAACGACCACATGCTAGCCCCTTTGTCTAACATAGATAGTTCGCCTTTCGGGAAATTCTTTCTCCTGGGTTTTGTTCGACTCTATGGTGATTGCTCACCTCGAATGCCGTCCACAAGGAACTTCTCTCGGTATATTGGCCTGCCAAAAGTGAAGTTTTATGAGGTTGTGCGGGAGCTTCAGGATAAGGGGATATTGGAGGTGATCCGGTCGACCCAGGGAGAGCTACCTTGGATTCAATATCGGATATCAGCTCAGAATATTGCCCCCAAGGTTGAAGAAAATCTCCGGCAACATAGCCATTCCGCACTGGTCACACAGTTGTTGCGATGGGGACAGGATCGACTTGAAAGTCGCCCGCACCAACTTACGATTCCTCAGCGAATTCTGCTGATCGCCCTGCTTGAGCAGGCGGATCACGGGGGTGCCGTCAGAAAGACTGGTTTCGGCGAACTGTCGAAGCGATCCGGATTGACTGTTCGGCAAGTGAAAAATCAGATTCGTCTACTAACCCAATACCAATACATTCGGTGCTCTACCCCAGGTGGAAATAACCCGAAGTTCATCGGTCGCTTTAACAGCACACACCTTCTGAACCTGCGGCATCCGAGTTACGGAGATGATATTAAATCTGGTAGTACGGTGTTTTGTCGCCAAGCTGTCCCTTGGCCCTGGGCAAACGATGAGAGTCTTAACATTGCGGATCGCTTAAGGCATCAGTTACCGCAGCTCTGGCCCAAGCTCGCTAAATACCTCCAACGAGCACCAACTCCCGACAGCTGGAAGTTTCTTCACTGGTCGATATATGAACTGGCCTCCAAGAGCTTGACCGAAAACTGGAACGAACTGACCAAATCAACATCTGGAGCGGTAACCAAGCAACTGGCCACCGATGTTCAAAAACTCTGCTTTCCTGAGCCATCTCCAGCGGATGATGAGCTAGAAGAGGCTATATTGGAATTTTGCCAGTTAGTTGCTTCAAACATTTTTTCGGTCGCTTTTGGAGCCAAAGAGCTTCTGTCAGCCTGCTCCATCCCAGCCACCAGCTTGGAGAATGAGGCCTACCAGATACTCCCACCGAAATTTCGCGACGCAAGGGATGCTTGCCTTGCCATCGAGGTGTTTGATATGACAAAAGGCAATTCTCCTACTCACCGCTCTTGGAAAGTGCGGTTAGATCGAAATCAAGGCAAGCCAGTTGCAGAAGAGATAGAAGGCCCACACATCTTCAGTTCCAGGGAACTGGGAAAATTAGGTCTTGCTACCCCGCCCCTCCACCATCCCGCTCTTTATCGCGTTAAGGCGAGAAAAAACGACTAACCTCGTTCATGCTTAATCATCAGCGATGAACAGCCTCTGGCATCCGTCACAGTCCGTTCAAATCTATCATTCCTTACACCCCCACCTGATGTTCTGCACACAACAGCCCAGGAGGTCAGACCATGCGCATTCTCAGACTAAAAGACGTCATCGAAAAAACCGGCCTAGCCCGCTCGACGATTTACAAATACGTTAGCGCAGGTACTTTCCCCGAACCCATACCGCTTGGCGGCCGTTCCGTGGGATGGGTTCAAGCCGAGGTCCACGGGTGGATTACAGAAAGAATTGAAAACCGCGATATCCAAGACCACCCCATGAACCGAAATTCGGTTGCTTAGCTGACCGGCAAACAGACATGGGTTTTTAACGGCATTTTTTGTCACCACACCTCCCCTCTTCATCTCAAAGCCAGTTCAGTCACCAGATCACGCACCTACAGTGAAGCCGCCTATTCATAGTGCGGTTATCCACGCATTGCTGTGCCCGGTGATTAGCGAGCAAGGACATAATCATGACCGACACACCGTATCTCCACAGACACTCTTCCGACCCAAACCTCTGGATTTATAATGGCTATTACTACAGCGGAATGCCTCTCATCTGGCAACAAGGCCCATTCATTCACAATTACCTTCAGCAGATTGATAAAACGATCAAAGAAGCACTCAAGGGCCACGAAAGCATAATCGCCGTCAGGGTCGACCTCAGACTTCCTTTCCAATTCGACTGGAAGAGTCAGCCAGATTGGCGTCCTGTTTTCGATGATTTCATTGCCACACTGCAAGCAAAAATTACAGGGTCCCAAGCTGATTTAGAACGAGACCAGAAGAAATTCCACCCGACCACGGTCCATTTCGTTTGGACTAGGGAATTCGACCACAGCGGCGACCCTCAGTATCACTGCGCGCTCTTTTTCCATAACGATGCTTTCCGCCGACTGGGGAAATTCAACGCCCACTCGGGAAGCCTCTATGGCCTGATCAGCAGCGCATGGGCCAGTGCAGTGGGACGAGACGAACATCTTGCTGACGGGCTTATAAGCACACCCAGAAAAATTATCTATCGGGTCAACAGGGGGGAACGATACGACGAGCTTTTCTACGACCTCAGTTACTTTGCAAAGCTCGCCAGCAAGCGGTTCGGGTTATCCGCTCACAACTTCGCCACAAGCAAACTACCCGGAACGAAATTCGTGGCAAAGCAAGGTTGCGAGGATGATTGAAAGGAGCATTCCGGCTCCATTGGGGAGGAGTTGCCAGAACCCATGAGGGCCGGAGACAAACGAAAAGCAACTCAGGTTTTCAGGTCCGCAGCGCCATGACCCCTTCTCTTTATCTATTAATAGACAACTTCTCTACATCATACATCACCCTGAATAGCTCACCTGACACCTTAAATTCCAAGTCGTTCATCGGCAAATAGGTTCTGAAACCGGCCTGTGCCTGCATTCACAACAAATAAATCCAAGCTAAGCAGTTGACCCTTTGAGGAGACCTCCAATGAGCCTTTTACAGCGCAAAAGCAACCCCCTCGATGACCTTCGCGTACTCAAATTGATAGCGCAGGAAGCTGCCGGCCATTTCCTATCAGACGGCAACAGGCAAACGGACGGCCACCGGATAATAAATTGTGCAAAATACGTTCGAACCTATCGAACTTCAAGCAATGACATGTTTCTCGATGCACTTTATTGCAAACACCCCCATTGCCCTCTATGCCAGCGTCAAAAAGCACGTAAGTACTGCAGCAAAACTCATCAGCTCTTGGACCAAAATCCGCATCTTCTTCACAGCAAGTGGGTATACCTAACTCTCACCATTCGCGACTGTAACGTAGATGACCTTCGCCCCACTGCAGACAGAATGACCAGGGCGTTTCAGCGACTTAGTAGTCGCAGGTTCTGGAAAGACAATGTCCTCGGTGGCGTTAGATTTTTTGAGGTGACCGAAAGCCAGATCGATAGCGAATCCGTTCACCCCCACTTCCACTGCCTGCTGCTGGTAAAGCCTTCCATGTTTGCAGGCAACAATTACGTCTCTACGGCTAAATGGGCAAAGGAGTGGCAACAAGCGCTTCAGGTGTATTACGAACCCAAAGTCCATATCGAGCGGCTCAGTGGCGAACCTGACGAACTACGGGGCAAAATCGTTGGCTACTCAGGGTATTCAATGAAACACCGAGAAAAAATCCTGGATAGGCGAAGATTCCTGATGATGACACACGAAATGCGTGAATTTAACCGAGTTCAACCATTTGGTTTGATACGCAGCCTGTTCTCAGAATTGGATGGCCAGGCGACTTTCGAAGCTATCGCGCAGCTTGAGGAAGTCCGCCAGAGCCAAGAACCTTTCAGTCTTGTATGGGATGGGCAAACTGGCATATACCGATCAGATTGAATTCAAAGACTGCGATCGGTTGATCATCTAGTCCCGAGAGTTTGGCGAAGAAGGTCGCCCCACTCCTGACAAACAGATTGATTCAGTCCTTCATCAAATAACGCCGTACACCCAATAGTTGTTTATAGACGCTCATAAACCCCAAACGGCGGTCCGGCCAAACAGAATGGGACGCTCGGCAGAACAGCTTTTGAGTGCCTTTTCCAAAAACTATTCGTCCAACCTGCGTTCGCTGATTCACACCCAGGATTCCGCCTTGGGTTAGTTCAGGATTCTAAGTTGGCCGAGATATTACCCTCAAATCCCAACTGCCCCTGACCGCATTAACTGGCCCTACTCCACTCACCACACAACCGCTCTGCCAATACCAGAGCTAATCAACAGGTGACCCAATGACAAAGCCATATGGCTACATCCAGATTGACTCCCCACAAATGGACGCGGTTTCATTTATCAGGCCCAAGGCTTACCAGATCGCTGACTACTTCATGAGCATGGATGACACAGAACACCAGGGACGTATAATCAATGAATGTGGCGACTGCATGAAGACTTATCCGTGTCGTAGACTGGTAACAAACTCTCGGGCGCTGCCTTGTAGACACCGGCACTGTCCAATCTGCCGGCATTGGAAATCCGAGCGCTGGCAGGATCAGGCAAAACAGTTTCTGAGTCGGGTCGCTTCCGCTGGAAACACAGCCTATTGGCTGGTCCTGACTCTGCCCGGGGAGCGATCGTTTGTGAATTGTTTAAAGCCCCGAGTTGATCATATGGAAAATGCATTCAGCCGGTTAACCAGCCAACGGTTCGCACAGCATATCTTAGGCTGTATCCGATTTTTTGAGGTTGACCAGGCCACTGACGACGATCGAATTGCTGTGCCACGCTTTCGTTGCCTGCTCTTAGTAACCCAATCGTTTCACAACGGCCCGGACTTTATCCCTCGAGATGACTGGGCTGAAATGTGGAGACACCACCTTCACATGCGAGATACACCGGAGGTGTATCTCAAAAGAATCGAAGGAGACTCCGAAGCGACCAGCATGTCGGTGTTGAGTGAAATCTCCCAATCGATAAATTGCCCAGATCGTTTGCCTTCGAAATGTTGGTTTCTGGAGATGGCTAACCAACTGCATGGGGTGCCCGAAATAGACGTCAGTGGAGTTTTATGGCCGTGGTTTAGGGAGCAGCTAAAGAATCAGGCAAGTGATCTATTTCGGGAGCGGCGGTATTCGGTTCCAGTTCCAACATCGCCGGCCTATTCGGGATTCGCAAAATAAAACAAAAGCCCGACATCGAAAAACTCGGACTCGTCTGAGACCACTTGCCCGGATATTTCAGCTTCGATCCGTTCGGCATAAGTTGCTCAGCCTCGTTAATGGCATAATCCTCGGACCGCCCCTTAACCACCATCTGGACCGCTGCATCATGGCGAACGGCGGCATTCCATAGCTTCAAAGACAAGCCAGAACCTACCGTTTCTCAGTAAGCGGCTTGCTTAATAGTCACCTCTCCTGAGAAGACTGCCGCGAATAGCTCGTCTTTCCCATAGAAGCGCTCTTCATAATTCAACAGTCGCGTCACCAAACGCTCATTAAGGACGTTCCCTTTGGAAAGCAGCATTAAACCCTCCTGGCCGTATAGATTCTCCGAAAGTCTCATTCCGGGAAGCAGGTGCCTGGCACCGCAAATCCAGATTGTGCTTTCCTGGGCACCTTCAACAGAATTCATTGCGTGTTCAAGAAACCGTGTTATTAACCCAGGGTCGTAGAGTGTTCCGGCGGAATCCCTAAGCAAGGCGAGGCTCTCGTTAAAATTCAGATACAGTTGTTTCTCACTGCAATGTTGGAGGCGAATGAAGTCAATAGCGATTCGCAGCATCCGCGAGCCTATCGGAATTTCGGTTCCCTTTTTATTCGCAGGAACACCAGATCCGTCCCAGTTCTCGTCAAGATTGCGTAAAAGCTGAACCATTTTGGTCGAGCCACCGGCCAGTTTGACTAGTGCAGCAGAGTGAAACGCGCGCCTTGCCGGGGAATTCGGTCGCCGCTTAGCGCTGGGTCCAACCCTCTCAATCAGTGCGCCGATATCATAGACTCTTGCGCACCCGACTACCGCTTCGCAGACTGAGGTATCGATTTGGCACCGCTTTGCGATTTGTGCGATGAGTTCCGCTACACGATCCTGATTCTCAGCTTTCTCAGGATTTCTGTGTTTGAGAATAGACTGTAAGGTAGACAAAGAATCAAGCCCCAAAGCAGCATGTCTTCCCATTCGCCTGCTGTCGCTCATTTTCAGCGTGGCACCTTTCTGACGAGAAATACATTGAAGAACCAGCCATCGCATTTGGGCGCTCGTGATCGGCTTTGTGAGGCACTTGGCATCGGTGCCAAACCATTGACGAATCACGTTATCGTTAGATTTTGATAGAAGAGGAACGCACAAAGTGTGTTCCAGAGACTTCCTCATATCACGCCACCCTACCGCTGAAAGACCATCGAAGGATTCCAGGTCTACTACGGTTACGCCCACAGGGCAGTTGGATTGAACTTCCCAGAGATGACTGGGGGAAACCTCACCAATCTCAATACCGAGTGGCTGTAGGGCCTGAGACAGGCATTTGATGAGGCTCCGATCGTTAGAAACTAAACACATCTGGTATTTCATGGCCCGACTCCGTACTAGATATAAAACTTATATCAAAGCGATGCCAGAACCATGCCAATTAAATAAACTAATAATTTCAATTTCTTAAGTATTTTATGCGTTAATTCTAGGTAGAAACCCCAATTTGAGTCGCATTTTGCAGTGCGTTTCGATTGGCTCATTTAATTTACTATGTGGCCAGGCTCACAGACCCTCACCTGCTGTTGGGGGCACTGAATACCACACACCGGATTCTGCGCCCGGAAGGTTTACCCAGAAAGGCGTGGTGAAATTCCCAAGAACGTTTGAGTTCGGATCATTCGGGTTCGGAACGGAATCCGCTGATTTCAGAATTATCGGGCTGGAGCAAGATAGGTCGCCCTCAAGCGGCGCAAGAATGGTGCTAATTGTCTGCTGGATCAAAGGAAATGCCGCAAGATTCAGTTCCGAAACCAGCCTGTCCAGTACGAGAAACACAACGCCATTCACTAGGTTGCCCTCTTCCAGATCGTTCCCCGCCGGACAACAAATTTTGCCTATATTTACGGACGGAAGTTGCAGACCAGTGAGCAACAACGCGGTATTAATAGTCACGATGGTAGAATCCAGAAGTGTCTCAATCGGCACCGCGTAAAGCGACAGAATGTCTCCCTGATCTTCGGTTGAATCAGGACAATCACACTGAGTCAGCGGTACATCAATCAAGCAGCCCGTAAAGGGACGCGTTCGGGTCTCGTCTTCAAGCTGCACACTTTCACACGGCTCACCCGAAACGACTTTCTGGGACATCCACCGGGAGTTGAGCTGGCTCGGCAATACAGGGCACATCAGCGCTGATTCACGGAAAAGAATCCCCGGCAATCCCTGTCCTCCCCGGCCCACGGCGTAATTGGGGCCGCTTTGCAAGGCATTTAAATAACTGACATTACCAGTGCCCGAGAGGAAATCGGTGCCTCTGCTACTGGTGGTTTCATCACTGATAGTTTTGATGCAGGGAATGCCGGTACAGTTGCTTCCGCTGTAATAAATCGCTTCCCGCGAGGTGAAGCGATCATCCCTTACACCAATGAGGGTTCGATACGGGGTTTCTAGAGTTCGGTCCACCAAAAAAATCCGCGGTGCATCGTGTTCATCGAAATCAATCGCCTCACCAAGCACCCTCCCTGCAGAATCAGCCACCAGAGTCTCTGAGGCTTGTTTTGCGACGTAATGCTTCACCAGTGCATCCCGAATCATGACAATACCCACCAGGGTGCCAAACCCTAGAATAGATATAATAATGATCAGTTCTAGTGTGATGACAAACCCGCCCTGCTTCTGCAGATGTACTTCTCTATAGCTTGGTAGATGTCGCACGATACTGATTCCTCATCAGAGCTAGATCAGGTAATCCAGCAGTTGAAAGATTTCCGAAAGTTTGACAGCAGCAGGAAACGCCACAATAACTCCGAACATCGGCAGCCCGACCATCATTAGCGCAAACAACAAGGAAATGCTTTTTTGGCTAATAAGTTTTCGATTCATTTCCTCTTGCTGCTCGCGGAACGCCTCGGCCTGTCTGGAGAGATTTTCAGACATCACAGCGCCCGCCGCATGCCCCACCTCGAAGGAAGCCGCCAGCCCTTGTAGCTGGCGTATACCCGTGCGCTCATGAAGCCGCCCAAGAGCTGTGTGAAAGGCTTCACCAGACTGAATCTCCATTGCAATAAGCCGCAACTCGACGGCAAGAGGATGCCTATTCTCAAATCCATGCTCGCCTGCTTGTTGAACCGCTCGAAAAAGCGAAACGCCTGAACTCAGGTAGGCATTAACGAGATCAACGAAAAAGCTGAGATTTGCCTGTATCCGAAGCCTGCGCATTTTTCGTCTTTGCAAAAGGAAAAGGTCAACTGAGAAGAATGTGAATACCAAGCTTGCCCCCCACGCCCACCCTGGCAAATCAATTGTTAGCTCTGTAAAGACCAGCGCCGAGGCGATTAACAGTAAAAACTTTGCCGGCCAATAAACCCATACGAAATCCGTCGGCACTAATCCGGCCTGGCGCATGAGCTTTCCAGGATAGAAGCGGTGGATTTTCGGTTTGTCGTCATCCACAACAAATTCAGGACGTAACGTCGATCGGCTTAAAACGTAAACACCGCACAACGAAAGCACACAAACAATTGCAAGAAAGAGATCCATCAGATGGGAGTTCACCATGACTTACTCCTCAAAATGGCACGTGTCCATAAAAGGCCGACCACCTGCAAAAGAATCGCCATATAAAGTATTACTGGCCCCGCGGGGTGAGTTGTTATCGGTGCAAGCCACTCCGGCTCTTGACTCTGGAAAAAGGGGATCAGCAAGTAAGGGAAAATCACTGCAAAAAAGACGGCGTATTTAGCACCAGAAAGTTGACCCCTTGACTGGATCAGAAAAGATCTTCTGTCACGCAGAACTCTCGCCAGCGCCCGAAGCAAAGCGTCGAAGTCAGCACCCCCGTGCCAACGCGACCGAAGAAGGTTCACAAAAAGCCGGACTCCCTCTGAACGGTATCGATCAAGCATACGGGCTGTCGCGCCTTCGATTGAGTCTCCCAATTTAAGTCGGACAACCAAGTTTAGTAATTCGGTTCTGACGGCTGGTGTAGAACCCTTTGCAGCTGCCTCAATCGCATTCACCGCTGTGACGCCACTGGCTGACAGGGATGCGGCCAAATCAAGGGAATCGACCAGGTCCTGCTCAAATTCCTGAGCTCGCCAGGCGATCAAATCCTTGAGCACATAGAGCGCCAATGGGAAAAATGTTGCGCCTGCCGCAATACTAAACCCAACCTCTTCTTCGAACATCGTGAGAAACAGCAAGCTGATGGTAACCGCGATCAGGCATAGGCCTGCTGCGAAAACAATTGGCTCAAGACGCACACCGAGAATCTGCAGATATCTTGTTAGTGGCAAGGCTTGTTTTTCATGCAGATTCTGAATCGCATCTGCTGGCTCTGGCATTTGACGCCCGAGGATAAGAGGGATAAAGCGAGCAGCCGAACCCAATAACACCACAACGGCGAGCACAATACCGATCCACTCAAACATTGGCGTCACCCGAGCATCTCCCACAGAGCATCAAGCGTATCCGGCACCTTGACTCCCTGTTCATAAGCCTTAAGTGCGAATATGGGCCTCAAAAGACAGAGAAATTGGTCCTTCTTTCCGTTTTCTGACTGGAACCGAAATAGTTCCCTTAATTGCCTGCCGTCTTCCCCAGGGACTAACTCCGCAATACCCAGTACTCTTCTTGCGCCGGATGGGTGCCGTCCAAGGTGGACAATGAGCCCAATAGCTGAATCGATCATGTCTCTGATAGCCTGCCTTGGAACCTGGATATCCGAGAACATCGCCAGTGTTTCAATGCGCTTCAGTGCCTGCACAGGATTGTTGGCATGAACTGTTGTAAGACTGCCATCGTGACCGATATTCATAGCCTGAAGCATATCGAATACCTCCTCACCCCGGACTTCACCGACGATGATACGGTCTGCCCGCATCCTAAGCGCATGACGTAAAAGCGCACGAAGATCATGCTTGCCTTTACCCTCACTGTTCTCCTGCCGGCTCTCAAGCGAAATGACATGGTTATGACGCAATGCCAGCTCCGCAGAATCCTCGATGGTAACTATCCGTTCGCCTTCGGGAATGAATTCCGACACCGCATTGAGCAAGGTGGTCTTGCCAGTGCCAGCACCTCCAGCGAAGACAATGTTAATGCCGGTTCGAACGGCAAGTTTCAGCGTTTCGGCCATTGGTTCCGAAAGCATTCCGCTGCCTATCAGGTTGACCAGGCTCGCATGGGACTGCCGGAATCGACGAATGCTAACTACGGTTCCACTAGGACTTAACGGCGGAATGACTGCATGCAAACGGCTGCCATCTGGAAGGCGCGCGTCCACCGCGGGGTTGGTGGCGTCAAGATGCTTACCATGACCGCCAACGAACCGATCAACGAACCGGCGAAGATGCGGTTCGTCATCAAAGTGAACGCTCGAGCGCTGCAGGCTTCCCCCACGGTCGACCCAGATATTCGACGGGCCGTTGACCAAAATGTCTGTGATTGTCGGATCTTCCATCAACGGCTGCAAAGGACCCATTCCGGAAACCTCGCTCATAACACCGTTGGACAAAAAGCTGCGTTCTTCAGAAGACAGCTCCAGCCCAACCTGGGCAGACACCATATTCATCAGCACCTGAATACGCTTTCCAACGTCCGTGTTGTTCTCTATATCCAGAGGGTCAGAATCCAGGGAGGTAATTAGTCGTTTGTGGATATGCTGGCGGACCTTTGCCAACATTAACCCCCTATCGTGTGTACGCTGCTCCATATCAGGCACCCCCGATAAATCTTGCAAGATTCAGGCAGGTGGGGTTATCGGTCAAACCCAGTATTCGCCCCTCCGGCAGCGCAAATATCGGATTAATGGTGAAGGATTTTGCATACTGCTCGCAGGCAGCCGCCGCGTTGTTCGAGAGCTCGTAAAGCAACCCACGATGGTATGCCACTCGCCAGTCAGGCGCGCCAAGTTGCTCAGCCGATGCAAGTGCCGCGAAGCCCTTTTCAGGCTGATGGTTCAAATAGAATACAGCGGCCAAGGTTTCCTGGAGTCCCGCATGCATTGGGTTCAGTCGCCGTTGCGCCTGGAGCAAGGTCTCAGCACGCCGTGTATTACCCTCCTCCATGGCCAACCGGGCACCGAGTATTGCCGCCTCCGGCCTTGGTCGGTCCTGGGCCAGAAGCCGGTCAACATAGTACTGCGCCTCCCGGTTTTTCTTACGGCCGTGGTTGGAAATTGCGAGTGCAAGCTGAAGCCGCTCAAAGTCTGGAAAGCGAGTGAACAACTGCGTCAGACGCCGAGTAACACCGTCACATTCGTTTAACGCTGATTGAGGGTCGCGATGACAGTAATTGCCAGACTGGATATAGGCCAGTTCCAGTTCAATCAGCCTGTTCACCTCCCCTTCGGGATCTTCAATCTCACCCACAAATGACTGCTGAGCAGCGCAGCCCTGGAGCAGAAGAATGCACAATAAAATAGCGCTGTATTTTTTCATGGGGCCTTTTTCTCTTTTCTGTGAGCCAATAAAAGAAGGTTGCTTGCCATATCTGTGGTCGACGGAAAGGCCCAGAGATGAACTCGCTCATCAGGTGTCCGCACAATGTTAGGCGTCACTACAATCACAATCTCCCGGCTCTGCTCGTCCTCCGAAATGGCTTCAACAAGCTTTCCAATTAAGGGAATATCTCTGACGCCAGGTGTGAAATCGTTCTGCCCGGACTGGGTCTGATACACCAGTCCGCCGAGCACCAGCGGCTGCCCATCTTTTAACCGGGCACTTGTATTGATACTTCGGGTGTTGAATGCCGCAGAGTTCAGAGAGGCGCCGGTGCTGTTCGCAATTTCCTGAGTCAACGTTGTATCAGGCATGGAAATAGTGGGATTCAGGTCGAGCGTAATATTATCTGCCTCGTCGACCATAGCCCGCACACTGAGATTGATGCCAAAGGCTTTGAAAGACGTGCCGCTGAAGACTCCTGGTGCATTGGTGCCAATTTCATCACCGCTCTTCAGGCCCGTGGGCGCAAATGCAGTCGGAACCGGAACTTCACCGCCGACAGTGAAAGCAGCTGACTCACCAGCAAGCACCATCAGGGTCGGACGCGATAATGTTCGGGAAATGCCTTCGCGCTCCATGAGAGAGAATAAAAGATCAAACGCCAGATCATCTCCTCCAATCTGAAGGTTATTTGTAAGGGTGCCTCCAAGAACCTGGAGGGCGTTCTCAACCGTTGATGCGGAAGGTGGCATTGCCGATATGCCGCCCAATGAAAACAGACCCTGGTCGGTGTATCCCTGAGTTATCAGGGACAGATCCGGTCGCCACTGCCTCATTCGGGTTCTGTTGATCTCATGAATTTCAACCGACACGCGAATTTGCGGAAGATCTCTTACTTCGATCACTGACAACACACGACCACCACTGAGTGAGAGAAGTTTTGAGCGTGCGACGTTTGACTGGATGCCATTCTGGTTGATGGCGGACCCACCTGACGACAAATTACCTCCAGCGCCCGCATTAGAATTCCGGCTGGGGTTCTTTCCTGCAAGAAACCCGCCGGATTCATTAGTAATAGGCACCACACTGGAACTTTCATCTGCGTCCCCGTTGCCGAGCAATCGAGACGCTAACTGAAGAATTCGCGTAAGCGTGACCTGATCCTGCACCTCTCCTTCAAGGATAAATGTATCCGCTGCGTCATCAGGGATATCCCCACGAATAACACGGCGTATCCGGACGTCTCTTCCACCCATGGGAGCAACGGCAGCGGCTACTTTTTTCTCCAGGCTCTGAGGCAAGGTTTCAACCTGTATCAGATTGATAACCGCGACACTGGTCTGTGAGAAACCACTGTTTCCGTTAAGGCGAAACGCATCAGTGACTGTTTGTTGAGCTGACGCCAGGAAGTCGAGTGGCGACTGGGGAGAGTTCATGGCCTGACCGCTGCTTTTGGGGCGCTCTGCGTTCAGATAGTTTCGAGCGGCGGCGTCTGCGGCGAGTTTGAATTGAATATTCGGAACTTTGCCCCTCAGGACAAGTGCTGGTCGGTCTGGCGCAACCTCCAGCCTAATTTGATCGTGAATATCGTAAAGGGCGTCTTTCAATACCGACATGTCTTGACTGACACCGAACAAAAGCGTCTGGCTTGTCCCATCCTCATACCAGACCATCAAAGTGGTCCGCCCGACATTTTTGGCAAGCATCAACAGCTCACGGCCGCCCAGAACGTCCACTTCAATAATCGAGTTCTGTCCAACTGCGACCCTTTTGATGTCCTTATTGAAGACCAATCGCGAGTGCGTCCACTGAACCAGTTCGCTCTGTTTTTCAGTCTGCTTTCCGTTTAAGTCTTCGATGTAGTCCAGATTGGCTTCAGCCAACCCGCCGGCGGAAATAAGCCAGCCAGTGACCATTAGCAAACGCCAAAACATCATGACCGCTCCTCCGTTCTAGCATTCGGTTCCACCACGTACCTAGACGGAGCGTATCGGGGCGGGTTACAAGATGAGTCAACTGAGTTGTTTTTCTTGCTTACAGGGATAAACGTGACCAGCTCAACGCGTCGGTTCATTGAACTTGCCCCGGAGGCCTTAACGACAGACAGCGGGCTTGTCTCGCCGACGCCAAACCGTTGAATCCGGTTAGCGGGCACCCCCCTTTCGATCAAGAATGTGTAAACGGCGGCAGCGCGTTTCTCTGACAAAGACTGGTTAAATCGGACGCCGCCATCTGAATTGGTATGGCCAATAATTAAAAGGAGGGGCATCAGAGCGGTGCGTTCGAACTCTTCTGCAAACCAGGCCAGATCCGCTGCTAGATGGCCCGGTATTTCATAGCTTCCCTGATTGAACGTCGAGTCACTGACGAATCGGCGATATGTGCCAAAATGACCTGAAGCCAGAACGCTTTCACGCAATTCCCAACGGAGATTTTGGGGTAAGGATTCAGTAATAGTGTAGAAATCGAGTGAGCAACCCTGCCTGATCGATTGATGCCGCTGCTGCCGGGTTAGACCATGTAACGCTGACGGCTCTAAATCACTGGCAACAAAATAATGGTCCGCCAAGCCTCTGGCCTGTGCCTCATCCACGCCCTCATGACCACTCTCTATGACAGGCGTGATATGGGTGGCGCAGCCAGACAAAATCGCAGCTAACACTGATGTACTTACAACGGTCTTCATGGAGCAGCCCTCGTTTTTTATAGTTACCTACTAGCGTTTAGCGAAAGCCGTGCCACAAAGGGAATAATTTTAAGTCTATAAGTATCAGTAAGTTGAAAAATCGGAAAAAAAGTTTTTGCAATTTGCAAATACCAATTCGCATTCTGCCAATAAAAAAGCGACTGCATGGCAGTCGCAAAAGGCTCTCTCAGCAAGCGGCTTACTGAGTCATGGGAACAGCGACTGAACGCTTGTTGAGCCCTGCCAAGATCTCGATATTGCGATGGGTCGGGATAGGATCGATTCTGATGCGCGAATCGGAGTCCGATTGACGCGAACCATGAAGCACAATGGACACCGAATCGCTTGGCTGAATACTGGCAAGTGAATAAACGTATTCTGGAGCGATGGCCACAACCATAGAAACGGCCGATGTTGCCTGATATTTGCCCACAGCGCCCAAGAGGCCTCCGGCCGGGGCGGAAGAGTTGCTGCTTCCTCCCATCACGCCGACCAAGCGAACGTCCCTGGCGAGGGTTCGCACACCGCTGGCACCTGTGGCAAGTACATCAAAAAAGTCGCCATTTCTGAGCTGACTATGAGGAATGGCACCCGGCTGCGGCTTCATCGTGTATAGAACTTTGCCGTCAGGTATCTGCTGTGCCAACCAGGATTTTGGAGGGGAAGCGAGTTCATTGGTGCGGAAAATTTCACCGTGTTTCTTGTCGCTTGTCAGCCGTTTTCCAACCAGATAAGAGGGGTCTTTTACACCAACAATTTGTTTATCCACTCGTACTTTCTGGATCATTGCAGGCTCGATGCTGACACCTGCGGTCCAGTCTCCCGAAATTCCCAGAACTTCATGGGTGGAGACACGCTCAACCTGACGGACCCCCAGAACACTCGCAAAAACTCCGGAAATCAGAAACATACTGATAGCGGCTGTTGTGCTTCCTGTGAGTTTTTTGTTCATTCTTCACCCCCGGCTAAAAAAATACGGTGGCCGCGGTTGTTATCAAACGCGGCCACCGGGCCTATCCAATCAGGGCGTCACGACTGTGCCAACGGCTGCGGATGATGATGAGCCCACGCTCGCAATCGTTACCCCACCTTCAAGCGGTGTCGCAGCCACGAAAGTGAACTCGGTATCATCCCCGGCGTTGGTGTCAGTAGAATCACCGAAAACGGAGCCTTCAACAGCGGCCGTCTTTTCGCCATTTACAATGCCATTAAAGGCGTAAGTCTGGTCAAGGTGACCAATTGCCTCGGCAACGTCTTCCATCTCGGCAGTCAGTGCATCACGCATCGTGACCATACCTGCGACAAGGCCGACAACAAGTACTGTAGAGAGCAAAACCAACTCGGTAGTCAGAACAAATCCACCTTGTTTGGCGCCCAGCTTGCTAACTTGAATATTTTTCATTTTTTCTACCTCGATTGTGAACAGCGCTTTTGTTTGTATGTGATCTTTGTTACACACTTTAATTAGTGCACCGGTCGTGCCATGTTTTTTTTATCTCATAAATTCATAGATTTAACTTAATTTAAAGAGAGAAATCAGGCTAATGACAGATCTCAATAGATGGGTTTTGCTATGCAGAATGCGAATGGTTTTGCGGACGAGGCACCTATTTATAAAACTAAGCGATAGAGGCCGGTTGATAAAAAAAACACAGGCCGCAATGAACGGGCTGTGCCTGAGATTTAATCTTCGTGATGCGACCTTACGCTTTAAAGAGACCGCTTTTGACACAAACATGCTTACGTCTAATGCTGTTCCATTACGTTCCTAAACAAGCCCCCTCAAAGAAAGGTGAAAAATCGTCATTGGAAACAGGCCGTCCCGTAAAATAACCCTGAACAGAGTTACACCCCAGTTGGGCAAGTTTTTCCAGTTGCTCTTCTGTTTCCACACCCTCTGCGATGACGTGCAAATTCACCTCCTGGCCAATCGTAATTATCGCCCGTGCAATTGCTGCTGCCGTTGGGTCGGAGGTAATGCATTGAACAAAACTGCGATCTATTTTCAGGCAATCACATGGCAGAGTTCTTAAATAGCTCAGTGATGAGTAGCCAGTGCCGAAATCATCAATGGCAATGCGAACTCCCATGCTTCTGAGGTCATTCAGGTTTTTCAGCGCCTTACCAGTACCATCAACCATGACGCTCTCTGTCACCTCCAGTTCCACCAACTCCGGAGGAATCCGCCGGAGTTGCATACAGGCCCTCAACTCCTCAACGATTGTTCGAGTATTCAGATGTATTCCGGAAATGTTTATAGAAACCGGGAGAGGGGCTCGCCCCTGATCACGCCAAACCACAATTTGATCAAACACCTTTTCCACGAGCAAATGGCTGAGTGAAATGATAAGGCCCGATTTCTCGGCTATTGGAATGAACGTCGCTGGCGATACCACTCCCAGCTCGGAACTGGTCCAACGAATCAACGCTTCCATACCAATTAAGGCAAGCCGAGAGAGATCGAACTTTGGCTGGTAATGCACTTCGAGACGGCCCTCTGCAATATCCTGACGAAGTAGTCGCTCTATTTCGATATCCCTGAGCGCCCTCTCTTTTAGCTCGGCACTGTATCGGTATACCTGATATCCATTGATCGGCAAGCCGTTGGACTGAATCGCATAGGCGGTAGCGCTCATAATTCCGTCAGAAGTGGCCGCAGCTTCCAAGGTGTCCGCGATACCCACCGCCCAATCAATAGAGCATGTGTAACCGTCGACATCGACACTGGTTGCAAGGCGACGGAGCAATACCGTCGCCAGCTCCTCGGCAAATTCGCAGTCACGGATGCCAGAAAGCAAAACTACAAAGTCGGACTCTGAGAGACGGGCGATGAAAGAGGTCGGCCTGTCATCTTCATTCAGTGTTAGCAGGTAGCTTTCAAGCCCCAGCGCTATGCGTTCGACGAATGTCTGGACCAATCTGACTATACCAGGTCGACCAATTCGTGGTTCAAGACCGCTCAGGTCAAAGGCTGAGTAACGCAAAACCATGGTATGGGTATTTTGCTTCAATCCATCTCTTAATCGTTGGGCCAGTTCGGACATCAATTGCTTTTCGTTGGCGATACCAGTTTCCGGATCGGTGTAGGTCAGCTCGAATAACTGGCGCTGACTGAGAAAAGATTCACTCTGATCCTGCAGTAGGCACAACAGCTCGCCCTCAGCAGCCGCAACAAAACGCCCCTGAATGGTATGGGGCGCCCCCTCGTGCTGGTGGTAAAAAACAAAATTTTCGCAGCCCTCAATTTTCCGGGCGGCACGCAATGACGTATCGACTACCTGCAAGAATTCATCCGGGAGACATTCAAGAAAATTTCGCCCGACAATAATTTTTTCGCTGAACTCCCTCGGTAACCTCTCGATCAGGTGAGTTCCCTGTATGACGCCGTCATAGTCGAGTAGCAACATCGCTTCAGCGGACGTTTTCAACATCGAAGATATTTGATGGCTTCGGTTATTGAGGTGTTTTTTGATAGCCCTGGCGCGTATCAGTGCGTTCAACCGCTGAATTATGATTCGCCAGTTCAGAGGCTTGGGTGCGAAGTCCGTTGCTCCGCTCTCAAAAGCAGCATCGATGGACTCATCGTCATTCTGCCCAGTCACAATTATGATGGGTACCGAATCATCGCCCAGGTGCTCGCGCATCTTTTCACAGGTCGCAAAGCCGTCCATACCTGGCATTCTGGCGTCCAGGAGAATAGCGTCGAACTTGTGTGATTCTAACCAGCTAAGGGCGGTATGACCGTCGGATGCCTCTGTTACAAAAAATCCGGCTTTTGTCAGGGCCAGACGAGAAACCATTCGCACAGCAAGATCATCGTCGACAATCAGTAAATTATGGCGTTCAGAGGGGTACTCGGCGGTTTTCTGTTCGCCGAGTATATTTCGGGTGGGCATGGCAGTCTCCGTTAGCGATGTTTATAACGAAGGATTTGCAGTTAACATGCCAAGTAATTTTTAAATTTATTCAATACGTTATGGAACTTGCTTGCAAAATAAAAACCATTTTTGCAAATTGCAAATCAGATTGATTCTCGCGCCGCCTGCTCTTTCTCCCATTGCTGTTTTTTTCGGTAAATCGTGGACGCACTTATTTCCAGAAATGCGGCAGCTCTGGGCACGTTGCCATCGCATTTCGCAATGGCCGCTTCAATAACACGCTTCTCCTCCAGCCAAAGCGGAAGTATCGCACCGGTCGTAGAGGATAACTTGGGCTGCGAGCGAGCCGGAGTCTCGCTCGCAGAAAAAGAGGATGACTCCAGCGTCGCACTTGAGGGCACACTCGAACTTCCGGCAGAGACCGTGCCGCGCCCAAGCCCCTGGGAGCGTACCAGATTCGGCAGCATTGACATCTCGACGACTGTATCGTCATTCAGCACCACCACGTTTCGAATCACATTGCTCAACTCTCTTACGTTGCCGGGCCAGTCATATTGCGTCAGAAACGATTCGACGTCTTTACTGAAGCCAGTGAAACCCTTTCCTTCGTCGCTCGCATACAACGTCAATAGCGAGCGGGCAAGTAACAGAATATCGCCACCGCGCTCTCGGAGGGCCGGCATATGAATGGGTATAACATGCAATCGATAGTACAGATCCTCCCGGAAACGCCCTTCCCGTACTTCCCTGAGGGGGTCACGGTTGGTCGCGCAAATAAACCGGATATCAACCTTGAGTTCCTTGCTGCTTCCGACAGGGGTAAAGGTTCCGGATTGAATCAGGCGTAAAAGCTTGCTCTGCAAATCCAGAGGCATTTCACCAATTTCGTCGAGAAAAAGCGTGCCGCCGCTTGCCCTTAAAGCCGCGCCGTCACGAGCTGCCGATGCGCCAGTAAAGGCACCTTTTACATGACCAAATATTTCACTTTCGATTAACTCGCGGGGTATGGCCGCGCAGTTCAGTGCAACGAATTGCTCACCCGCTCGCGGGCTCTCCGAGTGAAGTGCCTCGGAGCAAAGCTCCTTCCCTGTTCCACTCTCCCCGGTAATAAACACCGAGGCGTTACTTCTGGCAGCGCTCTCGACAATCCGATACACATTTTGCATGGGTAAAGACGCACCGATCATGCGATGGAACTGTTCCCGCCGATAAACCTTTTCGTATTGTTGTACTGTCTCTTCGAGTTTGTGCTTTTTGAGTATATTCCCCAGAGTGACGGCTAACCGGGCTTTATCAAACGGCTTGGAAATGAAGTCACTGGCGCCCCGCTGCATTGCATCCACAACCATATCAACCGAGCCGTGGGCGGTGATCACAACAACAGGAAGCGACGGGCTCTCTTCATGAACTTTATCAAGTATGCTGAGACCACTCATGTCTGGTAACCGAACATCTGTGATCACAATGTCAAATGCATACCGACTAAGGTGTTCCAGGGCTTCAGCGCCGGTATGGGCGATGCGAACCTCGTAATCGCTCTGAAGATAGCTCTGGTAAACCATTGCATTGGAAGGGCTGTCTTCAATAAGAAGCACACTCGGACGGTTTTCCCTTGGCATAGCCACTTCCTTTCTCAAACGGTTCGATTTGCTATCTGCGAAGACATATCTAATTTCTCACGGTAGCCAGCATATTCCAGCACCGTTTCATCTGCTACGTTTCTAACATCCGTAACAAGAGCAGGATATGAGCAAGCTGATGACTCACTCGCCAAATCTTCGAGTTCGCTCGCCGCAGCCTGGAGGCGCAACCCGCCAAAAGTTCCAGAACAGCTCTTGAGGGCATGGGCCTGCTCACGGATTTCGGCCTCGTCATTGGACTCGACCGCTCGATTGATGCCTTCAATCCGTTTTTTTATCTCATTAATGAACACCGAAATCATCATCGGTAAGCTTTCCAGCGATGTGTCTTTAACTAGCTGGTTTAACACATTCATGGACATTACTTCCCGCTCTTCGTCACTGTTTCTGGTTGGCTTTTGCATACCTGCTTCCTTCTGCTCATTCTCATTCAGGCAACGCATAATGGCGTCGTTGAGAACATCAATACTAAAGGGTTTGCTCACGAAGCCATTCATACCTGCTTCGGAGCAGCGTTTCATTTCTGACGTCTCCGCATTGGCGGTCAATGCAAGAATTGGGGTGCGCGAATTAATTCCACCTGAGTGGCGGATTTTCTCAGTGGCTTCCAAGCCATTCATTCGGGGCATCCTTATATCCATAAGGATCAATGCATAGTCAGTTTCACGAGCACGCTCCACTGCTTCCAAACCATCATGGGCGAGGTCAACCCGGTATCCACGGCTTTTGAGAAGCTCCGCCCCGATCGTCAGATTCGCCTCCACATCGTCAACTAACAGTATTAACTGCCCGCAAATATCGTTTCTCCTTTCCGATACCTCGTCCCCAATCGGTCCAGTCGCGTTTTCCTCAGCTCCTTGGGCACACCTCTCCGCCGAAGTCACGTCTTTGTCCGAGAAGGGAATCTCAAAGGTAAAAGTTGACCCAACACCAACCTCACTGTCAGCCCAAATAGTGCCACCCATCCCATTAACGAGTTTTTTCGCGATGGCAAGCCCAAGACCGGTCCCACCGAAACCCGAATCCCTGGCTGCATCCACCTGCTCGAACTCCAGAAAAATGCTTTCCAAGAGGTCGGAGGGAATACCCGGACCCGTGTCACACACCTCGATGCGAAGTCGTTCTTGTTGGTCGCCTCCAGCGAGACACACCGTTGAGGCAAATAAATTCACCTCACCCTGCTCTGTGAATTTCCGGGCATTATCCAGAAGAATGATCAAAACCTGTTTGAGGTGAATTCTGTCAGCAATGATTACTGAAGGTATCGATCGGCTGAACTCCACGTTTATATCGACGCCTCTTTTCTTACTATTTGTGAGAACCGAGTCTGCGACACTTTTAATGAGTTCTGCCGGCGAAAAACCAACCCGTTTGAACTCAATGCGACCGGACTCAATTTTGGAAAGATCAAGAATTTCATTAATGACGCCAAGCAACGAATCCCCGGACTGACGGGCAAGTTCCAGGTAGCGCCGTTCGGACTCCCCCAGCTTGCCTTGTTCATGGATCAGTTCCAGTGCGCCGAGTACTGCGTTCATCGGCGAGCGAATTTCGTGGCTCATATAGGAAAGGAAACGTGATTTAGCGGTCGATGCCTCTTCGGCTTGTATTTTCGCGGCCATCAATTCTTGTTCCCGTTCTTTTCGCTCAGTGATATCGCGGATGGCTGCCATCACAAACGGCTCACCGTCAATCCAGATCGCAGTCAGTGCCAGCTCAACGGGAAAAAAACGCCCGGATTTTTGTTGGGCAGTCGTTTCAACACGCTTGCCAATCAAAGGCCCCTCACCCGTTGCAAGGAAATGTGCCATTCCCCTTGCGTGGGCTGGTCTCATCTGCTCTGGGACGAAGTGATCCTCCATGGACTGCCCCAGGATCTCCGATTTTCGCCAACCGAAAAGAGACTCAGCAGATTTACTGAAATCTGTAATTTTACCCTTACTATTTATGGTTATGAGCGCATCAAGACTTGAATCAACGAGATTGGATTTAAGCTGTTCACTGACCAACACTGCATGCGCCAATTCATGCTCCTGGGTCTTGTCCCGGACGATCAGAACAAATTGCTCACCGTTTTCCATATGAATTAAGGACATATTCATTTCAAAAAAAACGGTTCTCTCCGAACCTGTGACGAAGCTGGCCTTGACGCCTTTCTGAACCCCTTCCCTGTCAATAAGCTGCCTATTAGTTTCAGAGCCCAAAAAATCAGCTATCGGCCGACCCAATAGGAATGATTCATCGATTTCAAAAAGGCTCTTCAGGTTCTGATTTGCAAAAACGACGCGCTTTTCATTATCGAGGATTGCGATACCATCGGGGGCGGCGTCGAACATGGACCGCATCTCTTCGCCTTGTGCAACCAACTTGTTATTGGATTCCAAAAGTTCTCTGTTGGCTTGCTTCAGCGCGCGTTCGCGCGCCAAAAGTGTCGCTGACATGAGATTAAAAGCACGAATAGTGTCTGTAACCTCATCATTTCCTTTCTCGGCAATGGGTTCACTTACGAATCCCGATCGAAGCGTTTGACTGGCATTTCGCAATAATAGCAGCCGCTTGGTGAGATAATACGCCAAAATCCATGAGCAGAGACCCACGAGTAAAAGTTCAAAAAATGCGATGGCCAACAGGTGGCCTTGCGCTTGTTGAGTCAGGGCGTGGAGTTCTTCAACAGAAAAGCCGATTCTGAGTAGGCCGAGGGTTTTATCCGCTACCCGTATTTCATGATGAATGTCGAAAACGCCATCAACCGCCTTTGCCACACTGGTATCAGGGTTGTCGGAGATGCCTGAAGTGAGACTTGAATCAGTCGCCGCAAGGGTCTTCCCGTATCGCTCAAGACTTGCGTATTTAACACCATCAAGCCGGCCTAATTGCTGCACTTGTTCCTCGAGGGTCGCCAGGTCAAGGGAAATAAGGGCATCCTGAATGACAGTGTCAGCCAGAAAAACAGTATCTTTCGCCCGTTTTTCAATAGCCGCCTCGCCCTGGTTTTCGATATAACGAGAGGCCTGGCATATAAGGATGGAGAGGAAAAGCAGCTCAATAACCGCAATGCCGAGAATCGTTTTCCACTTAAAAGACATCCTGAAGCCTCCGGCCGCTATCAACTTCTCTGAAACGCCATATTACGAGCATTCATTGATCAAGGCCCAGTGCCCTTACCTCATTCCAGTCCGCATCGTAAGCTACTTGGAACCCTTTGATGCCCAGCTCTTCAAGGATCTTCTGGCCCTTTTCAGAGTCGCCAACTTCGATCAATGCGTTTTGGAGACTTAAGCGGGTTTTATCCGGAACTGTCGGATGGGCCGCTACGGCATGCCCTATATATCCCGGAGAAATCCAGAGAATTTCGAGCTTTGAACGGATCTCAGGATCTATTTCGTTAAACGTTCTGAGAATCCCACCTCCCCCGGCAAAAATTCCGTTCGCCACAGCGCGATAAACGGAATCATGGGACCTGACAAACGTGGCTGTGTATCCGGGAGCGATATTATTAAGAAAAGCTCGCGTTATCAGTGTCGCAGCAAACGCGTTCGGCGCCGGAAAGGCGAGATCCAACCCCGTTAGCCCTGCCAGAGATTCTACTTCTAACGTGGCAGGAACAACGATGATACCCCGAAGAAAATGATCCCGCTGACGGACTACCGCAGTGTACCCTGGGTCTTCGTTATAAACCGTAAAGTGATAGGGATTCATATAGGCGACGTCGTATTCCCCTGCGGCAAGGCGTTTTTCGAACTCTGGAATGTCCGGTGCCGTTGAAAACTCTATCTTAAGGCCAGTCTTCTCAGAGAGATAATTAGCCAACGGTATCCATTGTCGGGCGAGTCTTTCACTGGCTTGCTGCGGAACGACGCCGAGCGAGAGTACATCCTCGCCCCCATGTTGAGATAAGCCCTTTGGTACAAAAATTAATAGACCGCCAATCACCATTGCGGCAAAAACCAATGTTTTTCTGAACATACCTGCAGCCTTCCTTAAACGTGTGGATATCATCATGCATATTTCACTCCATGTTCTCGGATTTTGTCTCAATCTAAATAGTTAGTTGTTTTTTGCGAACTGAAATAGCGCCGCCCAGGCAATATGCGATGCATTTTGCAACACATACTGCAAAACGCCCTGTTCCGGAGTGGTGACCGGAGCGATAATTCTCCGGAACAAAAATGACATTTTCAAATCGGCACTGAACTTGCAAGCACTCTGGCAACCGAGAGCGGATTCGCTTAAAAACAGCAGCCCGGCTCCCTTGATGATCAAAGACCAAACGGGCCAACGGCATTTGAATCCGTGGAAGAGGAAGTAACTGAATGATCGAAGCGGAAATTCCCCATAATGAAGCGAAGAGACTAGAAGCCCTTCAACGGCTTTCCCTACTCGACTCGTTGCCGGAAGAGCGATTTGACAGAATAGTGGCTATAGCCCGGGAGCTGTTCGATACGCCAGTCGCTCTGATATCGCTGATTGACGCCGAGAGACAGTGGTTCAAATCAAGGGACGGCATAAGCCAGCAGGAAACACCTCGTGCTGAATCATTCTGCGCGCACGCGGTAGCAGCTGACACTCCGCTGATAATAGAGAATGCTCTGGAAGACCAGCGTTTTTGCAACAATCCTCTGGTTACCGGCGAATTCGGGTTGCGGTTCTACGCCGGACATCCAATCCATTCCCCGGAGGGCTACCCTTTGGGTGCACTTTGCGTCATCGACCATAAGCCACGTCTGTTTAGTGAAAAAAACCAGGAGCTGCTTCGAACACTGGCGGAGGCAGTGGATGAAGCAATTGCATCCAGGAGAGCGAGGAATTATTTCCCGAAGGTAATCGAAAGGCAGCGCTTCGGTGCTTTTATGCAGGGTATCGGAAGTCGACTTTCCCGGCAGTCCGTGTCGCTGGGTATCGCTGCGAGCCTTTTCGCTGGTTTGATTATGCTAATGTCCAGCCAATATGTGCAATCTTTGGAGAGCGATTATCTTCAAGATCGAGCCTCAATCTCCAGCGCACTTTATAATCTGCGTGGCCGCATGGAAACCGAGTTGAACGCTCGACTTCATCTTACCCACGGTCTTTCTGGCTTCGTCCGGGCCGGCCCGAAAAACATTGATCGACAAGCGTTTCTATCCTTCGCGCAGGACCTCGGAAGCAGCATTCCTGGTATTCGCAGCGTTCAACTCGCCCCTGATGCCATCGTCACGTACATTTGGCCAGAGGAGACGAATAGCCCGGCACTTGGCCACCAACTCCTCGCAGACCCGAAACGCAAAGAGGCAGCCGAGCTTGCGATCAAAAGCCGCAAGCTCTGGGTGGCCGGCCCACATGAGCTGATTCAGGGGGGCACCGCGTTGATTGGTCGGTTGCCGATATTTTTGCCACATACTGAATCCGAACCGGGCGGCGGCTCAGACATATTCTGGGGGTTCGCGACAGTGCTCGTTGATCTGGACAACCTACTTAGAATCTCTGAGTTAGATTACCTGTCAGATAAAGCGCCTGTTGCGATTCGCGGATACAATGGGCTTGGCAGTGATGGCCGAGTCTTTGTAGGCCCAAGTGATCTATTCGAAGGCGAACACCTAACTGCATCTGTCGCGCTACCGGAGGGTAGCTGGGAGGTGGGTGTTGCTATACCTCCAGCGCCTTCATTTCATGATCTACCCGGCTACATCTGGGGATTGATTGTCTCGGCGGCGCTACTTATCTCGACCCTGCTTTACCTGCTGTTACGCTTACCATTTCGGTACCAGCAGGCCGTCGATAACGCAAAAAACGACCTCTCTCAAAGTAATGCCCGTTTTAAAGATGCCATCGAATCGCTTCCTGATGGGCTCTCTGTATTTGACTCCAACGACCGCCTCATCCGCTGTAACAGAAAATACAGGGAATTTTTTGCCAGCGAAAACATACCTGTGCCTTTGGGACTCTCATTTGAAGAGCTTCTTCGAGACGGGATTGCCAGCGGTCATTACCTCTTTCCTGACATTAAAGCGTCGACCCGTGAGGCTTTTTTCGCCAAGCGAATGTCCCACCACTTGAATCCAACCCCCGAAGGAATCGAGATCCACATCGCAGATGGGCGTTGTCTGCGGGCGCAAGAGTCCCGCATTCCCTCAGGTGGGACAGTTGTCGCCTATTCTGATGTTTCTGAATTGAAAAACAAGGAGCACGAACTCGCAAACGCCAAGAAAAAGGCTGAAACCGCGAACGAAGCCAAAACGGCATTTTTGGCGACCGTCAGTCACGAATTGCGCACGCCACTTAATGCCATTCTCGGTTTATTGAACTTGGTTCAAATGAGCGGGCGGCTTGAAAAGACTGACCAGAACTTCATTGATGTTACTTACGAATCTGCAGAACACCTTCTTAACCTTTTGAACGAACTATTGGATCTCTCAAAAATGGAGTCCAACAAGCTAGAGCTCGAATCCAACACCTTTAATCTCGCCTGTATTACCCGAAAGGCAATAACCCTTTGCGCCAACAGAGCAGACCAAAAAGAAATTTCGCTTATCGAAGATGTTGATGACACTGCTGACGTAATGGTTATCGGAGATGCGGGGCGCCTCCAACAGATCCTTCTGAACCTGATTTCGAATAGTTTGAAGTTCTCTGATCAAGGCTTAGTTACCGTCTCCGTCGAAAAAACAAAAAATTTAAACGATGAAATGTGGTTCTGCTTTCGGGTTGTAGACACCGGGATAGGATTTACTGACGCACAGGCTAAATCCTTGTTTCAACCTTTTAGTCAGCTTGACTCAACCGCATCACGAAAACATGAAGGGACGGGCCTGGGGCTTGCAATCTGCAAGCGCCTCGTTGAACTCATGGGCGGCAAAATATGGGCTCAGGGCGAGCTGGGAAAAGGCGCGACTTTCGAGTTTGAGATACCTTTTTTAGCCAGCGCGAACAACGATAAAGATGAAGCTATCTCGATGTTTGAAGAGGCAACTCCGTTAAATTTTACGGATAGGCCAGTTCGGGTTCTGATTGCCGAGGACTCTCCTGCTAATCAAATGGTATTCAGAGCCATGCTTGAGGATACAGGCTACGTCGTCGATATAGTCGGAAATGGACTTGAAGCGGTGACTGCGGCCAACGCGTTCGACTATGACGTGATACTGATGGATATCTTTATGCCGGAAATGGATGGGTTAAAGGCTACGCAAGCAATACGGCAGTCAGGACGGATGAACTCCAAACCAATCATCGCACTCACCGCAAACGCCATGCCCGGTGATCGAGAAAAGTTCATTGGCGCCGGGATGGACGATTATCTTGCCAAACCAGTGAACAAAAACACCCTGCTGAAAATGTTGAATCGCTGGTCCCATGCAAAAGCATAATTTGTGTAAGCAACTGACTAATCATCAGTTTGAGAAGGATAAAAAACAACCACCATGGCATTCTGACGAGTGGCCCGCGCGGACCACTCGTCAACATCTAGCTTGAAGCCGACTTTACAGAATTGCGGTCTTTCCGCAGTTTTGACACAACAGAGGCATTATCCAGCGAGCCTTCCACTGAAGTAGCGGGGTAAAACTCTTCAATCAACTGACTTGCCTCATCTTCGTCATACTCGAACAGCGCATTACCAAATCCCTTAGCAGCCGCCGCATCCAGAGCAGCCTGGTCAACGCCCGCCTCCTTCACCTGCCTGGCCTTTTCCCTTGCCTCAACCACCGCTTCCTGCAGCGACAACCCTTCCCTGATTACCAGATCCACATAGTAGATCGGCGTCCGATGGCTCTGCGTCGTGCTTTTGCCCCGGAGCTTCAATTCCAACGGCATGTAAGCCAGCAGACCACCAGAGACTGCCTGGTAGTAGCTCAGCCTGGCCGCAAGGGTCCGGATACTGTTGTAGCCGGTTGTGCGAAAGATGAAGGTGCCAAGATCATCGTCATCACCGACCTTCACGTTCAGACGACCATAGGGCTTGCACAGACCACCCTTACCGAACTCACACAGCGTCGGCCCCGGGCATGGCAAAGACTGCACTCCGGATTGCGTCAAGCGCTTGCATGTGTCGCCGTTACCTACACACAAGGGCCGTCCGCTTTTACGGTCGAACATGGTGTATTCCGCCCGCAGGTTGAGATCCGCTTCGTTGAAGAGCATGCGTACCGGAATGGTTCGCAGTTTGCCGTTTGGGGCATCCTTTCTGAGCTCTTCGTCGAGGGGGTGTAGAATCCACCCACCCTTCTCCTGGATTTGGGAGGTGATGGTGAACTGGTTGTCTTTCTGTGGCAGCCGGATGCCGTTTTTCTCAACAACCCGACCAATGCTGATACGCCCTAATACCGGGGGCGTGATGGCTAAACCTTTAATCATGATGCATCTCCTGGAAAAAGGACCACGGGGCGATTGCCACGCCCGCGTGGCCAAATGGGGTATTTATGCTCGAATAAGGAATCGCCGGCTTCCCGGCTTGGTGAGTGGGTACTGATCTAGTAGGTCTGGCTGATCCGTCAGTAGCTGCTTCACATTGAGCCCGACGGAATCCTTGCTCCGTTTCCAGCTCACGCTGCCACTGGGGAAGGTTGCCTTTGAGGCTTCGCCCATCTGGCTTTCGATTCGCTGTTTCAGGTGGGATTCTGTGGATTTGAGGCTTTCCATTTCCGTGCGGATGGCCAGTAGCTCGTCGAACGCATCGGACAGCTCCTTGCTTTGGCTGAAGTCCAGGGTCTCCCCTCTGTCCACTGGGTACAGATGGCGCAAGGCACGTTCAGCAGAATCGGTTCCATCGACTGGTGGTGGGGTATCTGTCTCCACGAAATCCCAGAATTGGCGTTCCAGCACGTATAGCGCCTCGATGAGCTCCTCATTCCGTTCAATGCGGTAGATCTTCAACTCCTGACCACAAAGCAGAACGCACACGTCCGCCGCCTGTTTGCCGGTGACGGCCAGTTGGTGCTGAACCTGGCATTGGATGTAGTCCGGAACGCCCTCTTTCCATAGGCGTGATCCGAACTCCCCTGCCGTTTTGCACTCCAGGATCTGCACGTCGTCATCGGCTACCACGGAGTAGTCGAGGTTCGCCAACATCCAATGCTTGTCCGGATCTGGGTGTTGCAACACTGCATTTACTCGGCGCACCTTCCGGCCCGTCTGTTGGCTGTACTGCTCAGCTACGATGGGTTCCAGGATATGGCCCCAGTAGACCGGTGAGCTGGGGTCGTCGGAATCCGGTTTCGGTAGACCAGCGTCCCGCTCAGTTTTGACCATCCAAAGTTCGAGCTGAGATTGATAGGGACTTATGCCAACCGCTGCAGCGGCATCACTACTGCCAATGCCTTGCTTACGTACCTTCAGCCATTCATCCCGACTGAGGCCCTTAGTGGAGACCAGCCGCAAAGCCGGTCGCTGTTTCTCGATTGCCTTTGCATTCATGCCCATGGTGTTTCCTCCAGACATAAAAAAACCCACCAGAGCAACAGGCTCCGGTGGGTTTTATGAGGGTTTTAATTTACGGGAAGTGGTTAAGCCACGAGAGACATGGCCTGTTCCAACGCTCGGTTCTTGATGGCCGCGCCGGTTCCGAACCAGGCGGAATCCAGCCGGTGGTCAACGGTTTTGGCCCGGCGTTGGTGATCGATGAATTCAGTCACAGCATTCACCAAACCGTAGGCAGTACCTTCGGATGAAGCCAGCGTGGCGCCCATGCCATCGCCTTCATACAGCCCCAGGGCTTTGGCCATGGAGCGCTCATTAGTTTTACCAACGCCCTCCTTCACGTCCTCCGTAAATACTTTCAAGAAGTAGTTGCGGGCCTCAGTGGCTTTCACCTTACGCTCACTCAGAATCTTGAGGCGGTACATAAAGTCGTCCCAGGCGGAAACGGATATGCCCAGCTGCTTCTTCACCAGGTTCGCATCGAAGGCTGTGTTGTGCTTCACCTTGACTGCGTTGGCCGCGGAACCCTTCAGGGCAACGGCGAGGGTGTTGTTGCACAACACGCGGATGCTGGTGAACTGCGCAGTCGTCGCCAAGGTCCCGTCACAAGAAGTTGCCAGTAGCACATAGGCATTAGTCTGGTCGTTACCTTTGAGCAATCCCGACTGACCGGTACGGGCGAGTGCCCACATTTTACGGCCACCTTTCAGTAAACCAGCGGTTTCCAGCTCAAAACCGGACACCTCGGTCAGGTCCCGGTAGAACTCTAGGATTTCCTCAGGCTGCACCACTTTGAAGCGGTTACCGACAACCGATAACGGAGCCTTGGTATCCGAGCGGTAAAGCACCTTGGAGTCCGGATAGGACAGAATCTCCCCGAGGGTGCCACCGGCATTGGTGACGTAGCGAACGGGGCTTTCCTCGATCTGCCAGTCCAGTCCGGCCTGCCTCGCCCAGACCTCCAGGGGCTGGTTTGAAGTCAGTTCATTCCCCAGGCCATGCCAAGGGGCTTGGCCAACATAGGCCATTTGCTCGATGAGATGAGCCATGATTGTTCTCCTTTGGAGTTTGCGAGGGGAATTAAAGGGCGTCTTCGCGGGAGTCGGAATTAGTGCTGAAGGAATAGCCGCACTCAAGGCATCGATGGTTTTCGAGCACGCGTTCATCCAGGACATCGCCCAGAACCACGCCAGCAGAGGCGCCGGTTGCGCCACCTAGCAAAGCACCTATGACGGCGCCACCGATACCACCGACGGGGCCTGTCAGTGCTCCCACTGCAGCACCCGTTCTCGCTCCTGCAATCGCAGCTACGTAACCGCCATAGGTGCCCGCCGAAGCACCGATGACGCCGGCGGCTTTCTTACCATAGTTGTTCTTGCCAATCCGACGGGACAGGCAGTTGGGGCATTGCTCGGACATGGAAATTACCTCTGTGAATTGGGAGGGAGGCACTGTTAGTGCCTTAGCTCACAAAGGTGATATAGGTTTGAAATCTCGTGAAATCAGGTACCGGTATTGCTAAAGAACCAATCGCGCTCCTCTGCCCTTCTTCTCAGGATTTTGGCCTTTTTTTCAGTTGCGCTTGTGCCATAAGGGCTGAAGTCTATAACCGCATGTTCAGGGAAGTTTTCTAAGGGATCGTCCTTTGTTTCAAGCTCAAGCTGCGCGCACTCTTGACAAGTCACCGCCATCACTCCGACTGATGATTGTTTTAGAGTCGTGGTGTAATGCTCATAAGCGTCTAAGGCTGCGATTAGATGGCCGTCGTATACCGACAACTTTTTATCGTCCTTTGGAGTAGGTCTAAAAGCCTGCGAAGAAACTCTGCCATTTTGGATAAAGCTTGGGTGGACTTGTCTCAGCAGCGGCGTGTCTACCTTCACAATGACTCTCCGTTAAATTGTTCAAGCAGACCGGTAACGTTTTCCCAACCATTATCTTCTGAAAGGTTCACTTGTAATTCAGTTTCTTCCTCGGTTGGCATATACAAAGCATGAAGGTGGCCTGACTTAGCGGCCAGGTTAATATCCAGGGTTATTTCATAACGGCAGATGCTCCATTCTAGCTGCACACCACCTTCAGCGGTCGGGTATAGATAGGGAGAGGGTAGCGGGTCACTCAGATAGGAATCTAGCCGACTTTCTAGCCAGTTCAACTGGTCAGAATCAAGAGCTTTACCTAATTTGCCATCCAGCCAGCCACTCTTAAGCAAACGCAGCTCATCGATTCGCGCGCCCACATCACGTTCGTCTAACAACGTGACATGCTCAACTTCTTCCATACTCTTCAATTGACCGTTTCGATTATAGAGGCCAATTCCTTGAATGCTTACTCGAAGCCCATCTCGATACCCATTGAAAGCTTTAACAATGGTGTCGAAATGCTGCATTGGGATGGGACCTGAAACTCTCTGTCCGCCGATGGTCTCTATTTCAAAGGTAAGCTTGGCTTGATCAGCTTCAGGAATCACTCCCCTAAGACTTACCTCCTCAGTAAGTTCTTGCAGCTGAGTTGAAGCCAATCTCAATGCTCTTCGCGTGGTCTGATTCAACCTCGCACCTCGTCCAACTGCCTCTGGAGCAAAATCGATAAATTCATCCTGACGCAGACCTCGTCCGAGCTTATCAAAGTAACCTAGAAGAAATTCTGGAAGATGTTTTTTTATTTCAGTATGTTGCGCTGCCGCTTCTATTGCGTCGACGATGCTGTCTCGGGCACGCTCAAAATAATTCTGATTTGCTGGTGCAATTAGTTGACGCTGATCGACGAAAAGCGACATATCTGGCATAGCGCTGCCCTCGTCAACAGCAGTCAGCTTGACGGAGATACCTTTTGTAAATCCTCTCGGTGAGCGTTCGCGTTTCGGATGATCGTTAAGATAGTGCCACTTCGCAACCTCGACAATCATTTCCTCCAATACCGCGAACTCCTTCAGCATATCCAGAGGAATCGCATGATCGTCGAAACGACTCCCGGCCATCCTTGGTTTAAGAAAGGGTACTCGCTCCATGTTGAGCAATGCTCCTTCGTTCACTAAAGTTATGTAACCACTGATTCTCTTGCTCACTAACCAGAAATCATCATAGGCTAGCCCAGATCATAGTGCATTTGGCTTGATTTTTCCTGTAATTGGACCGACTAGCAATCTTTTAAACCAATTTCAGCTCACAGGGCACAAAAAAACCGGCTGGTAGGATAAGCATTCTTGATACTCCCAACGCCCCCGATGCTAATCTTGAATTTTGAACCAACTTGCTCCTTAATCCGGCAACCGTGATGCGGAACGGGTGAAAGTAAAGTCCAAATAGCTATGTACGATGATGCCCTAATCAAAAGTTCCTTAACGAAGAAACTTGTCACCAGGTCGAACTAGGTCGCGGGAATCAAGTAAGACGTTCGCAGACTGTGGGTAATAGTGCGGGTAACCAGAAAATCTGTAAACTAATTTAACTTTTAAATCAGCTTCTTGCCCAAGTTATTTGGTGGACGCCGTCTCCACCAACCAAGAGTTTCAAGGGGTCCAGCGGGATCCACTGAAACGCCCTAAAGCCCCGGAAACGGGGCTTTTTTTATGCCTGTCACATCCATATTGATCCATTGGCATCCACGCTCACTTGTGGGTAACGAAACGACACTTTCGCTAGGCGGTTACCCACAAGCCTCTCTCGCAGATGCGCACCATTGATCTCAATAGTGTTAGAAAGCTGACGTGTCCCGTTTAATGCGCAGAGCTTCCAGCCCCTGAGTGACCTGATGGTGGAGCGTCCGGGCCAGCTCGCTGGAGCTGTCACTGCTGGAAACGGTCAGGGGTGGATGGAACATGATGTCCACCCGTACTGCAGGCTTCCTCAGCAGGCGGCAGAGATGGACGACAAAATCATCGTCGCCGATGAAGGGAACCAGGCGGTCAATCTGCCCGTCTCGGTGGTAGGCAATGGTCATTGCCTGTACCGGGCGTTCGGCCGCGATCGCGGCTCCGAGCAGGCGTGGGTGAAACGTTTTGACGCTTTCCCCGGAGCTGGTCGTCCCCTCAGGGAATAACAGCACGGAATCTCCATGTTCCAGGGCCATGGCAAGCGCTTGTCGGACTGCAGCCGCATCCCCTGCGCCACGTTGAAAAAAAAGGGTTCCGGCATGGCGTGCAATCCAGCCAATCAGTGGCCAGGACGCCACCTCACGCTTGGCAAGAAACCGTAACGGAAGGCGCGCGCCCAAAATGGGAATATCAGTCCAGGAAACGTGATTAGAAACACGCAATGCCGAGTTCTCTAACGCACAACCGTGAGTTTGGACGCGCATGCCCAGCAGCCAGCACAGAACCACGAAATAACGCCGCACGAAGGGGGCCCGGTCGATTCGTCTCCAAGTGCACAGTTCAAAGGCGCGCAATAGCACCAGGGTCACCATGCTGAGCAGTAAAAACCCCACAAACGCGCTCATGCGAGTATAAAATCGAACGTGCTCAGCAATGCGTACCATCTGTATCAAGCGGTTCGCGCCTCAAGTTTGTAGCGGCGTGCGTAACGGGCTGCAAGTTTATCCACATCGAGCAGTACCAACAGGTCTGCACATCGGAAAGCGGGGTCCCAGCAGGGCTCGCCACATACCTCCGCACCCAGGCGCATATAAGTGCGGATCAGCGGAGGAATCTCGACTTTGGCAGTCTTCAGGGGCTGGCTAGCTGGGTGGGGCAGAATGCGTTTAGGTGTGACCCGGAAATCGTCCGCGGCCATGTGATCCCGCTGCAACTGCTGGGTGATGCGCCAGGCCTTGTAACCGCCGTCCAGCATACTGATACTGGCGCAGCCCAGCAGATAGTCTATTCGTTCCTGGGCCAGATACTGTGCCACAGTGGACCAAAGCATGCTCAGGGCCGCTCCCGAACGGCAATCGCTGCGAATGCACGTCCGGCCCAGTTCAGCGAACAAGCCGGGATTGCGTTTCAAACGCTCCAAGTCGAATTCGTCTTCCGAATAGAAACCGCCGATCTTGGTCGCTACCTCACCATGCAGCAGACGCGTGGTTGCCACCACCTCGCCGCTTTCGTCGATTACCACGAAATGTTCGCACCAGGGGTCAAAGCGGTCCTGGTCGATACCGGTACCCGTTTCCAGATCGGCACCGTATTCGCTGGTGAACACCTCATGCCTTAGCCGCTGGGCAGCGACGATCTGGGCCGGTTTTGTTGCCACGCTGGAGGTAAGATTGCGGCCGCTGCTGGAGACTCTGGACTCATTTGGCATGACCTGATCCCTTTGGATGGCTGATTCGTTGCGGCCACTAATCTGAAGCAAGCCGGTTCCATTAGAATGTAAGGCAGTGGTATTGCACCCAGATGAAGAGTTTACGACGAATTGATGACAGCTCAGTCGGTACCGGCCTGGAACCGGTGATTGATCGGAAAGTAGGTATCTAGCTGCGCGATCAGCCACTGGGGATCGTCCAATGGCAGGTCATGGCCTGCGTTGGGATGCACTTCCAGCCGGCACTCAAGCGACTCAGCCAGATCCCTACTGCAACGCCAATCCGTCAGCCGATCGCCATCACTGGCCAGCACGAGAGTCGGCATCCGCGGCACTCGATGTGGCGGCTTGTAGCGGGAGGCGGCGTACAGTTGGCGAATCACATCGAGCCGCCGCACCGGACGATCACGCTGAATCGCCTGCCAGTTCTGAGCAACCACGCTGCTAACAGGCCGGTTGCTCGTAAGGGCCAGAATCGCCTGTTCCCGCGCATCGCTGTCGGCCTGGGTCAGCATGCGCATTACGGGCATCCATTGAGCTGGGCGCAGTCGCCGCCAGGGAGAGCTAAGCCCAGAACTGGAAGAAACCAGCACCAGGTTCGCGCAGTCTTCAGGCCGATGGAGCGCCCAATCCAGTGCCACCATGCCTCCGAGCGACAGTCCGATCAGCCCTAGCGGGCGCGGCAAATGGCGAGTCGCCCGCTCGGCGAACTGGCGTACCCCGGCAATGCAGGTAGGCGAGGGCAAATGCCGGTGAAGCCCGGTGCCGGGCAGATCCAGGGTATGGAAGCTGTCCTGGAGACGGGCCCGTCGAAGCTGCTCCAGCCAGTCGCCCCAGTGAGCGCTCTCCCTTCCCAGCCCTCGAAGTAACAACCAGTCCATTACAGGTTCTCGCCCTTGCTATACCAGTGCATTCTGGCCGCCGCCCGCAGCCACTCGCCTTCGGACTTGGTGGGTAGCCAGTTACCGTAATTGGCGCTGGCATCGAGAAGAAAATCTAACAATATCATATGGCTGCGCAAGACACGTTGATGGCGATGAGTCGCCAGGGGGTTGAATAGTCCTTGCCGGCTAAACAGCTGCCGGGGGCGCTTACGCACCCAGCGCCAAGAGCCCATTTCAAGGGTTAGTGGCAGCCAGGGAGCGCTGGCCTCGCGATTATGACGTTTGTAAAAGTAGTCCCACAGGTCGCCATGGGTGACATAGTGCTCTGATTGCGGCTCGAACTGATAGTCGTGATGAGGGTAGGCCTGCTCCCAAAGCAGCTTCAGCGCCATAATGGACGAGATATTGCGCATTGGACGGCGGCGGTATGCGTAGGGAAACCAGATTTGATCTCGCCAGCCAAAGCCCGAGTGACAATCGAGCGAAAGGCTGAATGGCCGTCCCGCCAATACCTCTTCGATGATGCTCTGCAAGGCCAAATTTTCCGGTTCCATCCCTTGACCGGGCTTGCCTCTGTACCATGGAAGCATCGGAGATATGCGCTGCCCACCCACTAGAAAGGTGCTCTGGCTCTGGGCAGAAATGGGAGCATTGCGCATAAGATCGACGCCAGCAGGATTGCTGCGCCGATTCAGAAACATACCGCCGGGGTTGAGTATGGGCACAACCACCAGACGCACTTGCTGCAGCAGTTCAGACAGATGTTCGTCCCAGCGCAGCCGGTTGGCCAGGTTGCTCAGCCATGCCAGAACCACCTGGGTGCCGATGCGCTCCAGCCCGTGCACGCCGCCCAGCAGCAACAGCGCTGGCCGGTCCGCCGGTGCATCGCCCACATCGACACGGTAAATTGGCAGCTCAAGCGAGCCCACTGGAATGCTTGCGCTTACCTGCGCGGAAAACTGCGCCGGTGACTCAGCGAGGATACGCTCCAGCTCAATCAGCTCAGGTAACTGGCGTCGCAACATACGCCGCTGTTTTCCATCACGCAGACTCTGCTGTTCGTGGATCACCTTGATGTGAGTGAGGTCGCTCAGTTCAGTCATGGATCTGCCTCGAAAATCTACATTTCATTGCGAAGTGACGTGTCTTCGCACCAGTATTCCATGTTGTCTTACATTCTGCCCTTGAGGATGTAGGAAGGCGCCTTCCGGTAAATCTTAATGTCGTGGAAGGGGTCGGTGAGAATCTTGGTCATCACATACCAGGCCAGACTGTCCTGCCAACATACTCGGCAGTCAGGCAATTAATATCTGACGCACAATGACTACTCTCTAAATCAAAATTAGAACATGCATTCGACACTAACCGCCGCCAGTTACAGATTTATTAAACTTTGAAATCGGGTTCAAGTATTAAGTGCAGCATCGTCTTCACCCACGTCTGACTTATCGGGAGTAAACCGGAACTCACAAAACGTTAAAGCCCCGCTAGTCGGGGCTTTTTTCTGCCTGTGTTTTGTAGGTTTAGAAAAATAGATCTGTTCTGGTTTTGAATAACCCTCCGGCGAATGCGCTGTTTGTTACTTAATTGAAGCAACCAGACCGTTGGAAAACCGACTTCCCACCTACAACTGTGGCCTGCAGTGACAGCGGCGAGCCATCAAGTTCGCTTAACAGCAAAAGATCGGCGTCAAATCCGGGTGCTATACGCCCCTTACTTGCGCCTAGCCCCACTGCTTTTGCCGGGTTCTCGCTGACCAACTTCCAGGCTTGTGCGAGCGGCATCAGCCCCTGCTCTGCTGCGACAAACGGTGCGCAGAACAAACTGGGGTAATGGTAGTCACTGCACAAAATGCTCACCAGATTCTGTTCAATGGCAGCCCTGACGCTGATGGCTCCAACATGAGAACCGCCACGAACCAGGTTGGGCGCACCCATAAGCACTGCAGCACCGGCGGCCAGGCTGGCTTTTGCTG
Source organism: Marinobacter sp. M3C (assembly GCF_023311895.1). Classification (GTDB taxonomy): domain Bacteria; phylum Pseudomonadota; class Gammaproteobacteria; order Pseudomonadales; family Oleiphilaceae; genus Marinobacter. The sequence continues at coordinate 3,289,871 of NZ_CP092284.1, read as the reverse complement.
TTTCGGCGTTCATGGGGAACTCCGCAATTGTCGTGCCCAGCGTCCGGTTATGTTCAACGTCATCAACACATTGGTCGTCATGGGAAGACAAACTGATGCCAGCCTTACGCGCCTGTTGCGCCAATTCATAAGTCTGTTCTTCACCGAGGTTTCTTCTGTCCTGCAGGCTGTTTAAAAACAGCCTGGTTTCAGCCTCATCCATTGTCACACGGCGCCGGAAGCCGGCGAGATAACGTTCAGTAGAGGTTGGATTATCCAGTTCGGGCAAGTGGTCGTTCATGGAAAGCATGTGGATACGACCCTCGGCAATCCAGCCCATGAGTTCGTCATGCAGCTCGGTGTTTACCTTTTCATGACGAATGTGCACCCGTGACTGGCAGCTGAATCTGGGTTTCAGGTGTTCTAAGGCAAGAAGCAGGCGCCGCACTGTGTCGCGGCTACGGGCCCCGGGCTCAAAGCCATCGGTGATGCTGTAGTAGAAGGTGGTTATACCGTTGGAAATGAGACTGGCGTCATTGGCGGCCAGGGCAAGTTCGAGCGGAAAAACGGTGCCGGCTCGGGGTGTTATGTGACGTTCAAAGGCGTCGCCATGCAGGTCTATGATGCCGGGCAGCAGATAGCCGCCATGTCCGTTCAGCAATACGCTGGCGGAACGGTCCACGTCAGCGCCAACGGCACGGATTTTTCCACCACACACTTCTACACAGCTGTTTTCCAGCCAGCCATCACTGGTAAGAACGTTAACATTCTCAATCAGCGTACTGATCTGTGAGGTCATGTTTTCCAGGTTGTTCATGAGGTTTTGCATTGGGTGACTCCAAAAAAAAGCGTCTACTGACTCTGGCGCATCAGGCCTTCCCGTAACCGGGAAGACAGATGCTCTACTGCGTATACCAGAATGAAGATCATCAATATGATGTAAGCGGCCTGGTCGTAGCGGAACATCTCCATTGACACCGCCAGTTCAGCGCCAATACCACCCGCGCCAACCAGGCCCAGCACTACGGAGGAACGCACCGCCTTCTCGAGCGAAAACAGGCTGGTATTGATCATGCTGGGCAACGCTCCGGGAATCTGGACAACAGCAATGCGATCAAGCGGACTGGTACCGATCGAATCGAGGGCTTCCGAAGGGCCAGGGTCGACTTCCTCCATGGCTTCGGCGAAGAAACGACCGCAAAAGCCAATGGTGTCGACAATAATGGTGAGCGTTCCAGCAAAAGGGCCGAGGCCAACAGAGACTACGAAAAACAACGCCCAGGCCAGGTCTGGCACAGTTCGAAGAAAACTGATGATGGAACGGGTCACATGTCGGACCAAAGGATGGGGCGATGTGTTTCTGCCCGCCAATAACGCCATGGGTATGCTCAGGATGACGCCGATCACGGTACCTACCAAAGCCATCTGAAAGGTAACCAGAATGGCCGCCATAATCGGGCCGGCACGGTCTGTTGCTGGGGGAAACATTTCGCCGGCAATCGTTCCCATATTGGGCAAACCGCGTATCAGGTCGCTGATGGACATGCCGGCACCAGCCAGTGACCACAGAAAAAAGCCGAGAAACAGCGCAAACAAGGCGGTACTTAGCCAACTCGGACGCTGAAACCGTGGAGTAACAGACGGTTTACACTCATTAGAAAAGCGTATTTCAGGCATAAAAGCCTCTTAAACTAGCGGTATTTTCCGTTCCGCTTGCGGAATCAAGCTGTAGCTCTGAGTTCCGCAAGCCGATAATACGATCGGCATAGTGCAGGGCATGTTCGACATGATGTGAAACAAAAAACAGAGTCAGGTTCTGCGCCTTGGACAGCTTTGCGAATAGCTCCATAACGACCTGACCGGATTTCGGGTCCAGGCTTGCGGTAGGCTCATCCGCAAACAGAATGCTCGGCTCCTGCATTAACGCACGGGCGATAGCAACTCGCTGTGACTGACCTCCAGATAGCTGGTCGCAACGCTTATCCCAAAGGTCCGCCAGGCCAACCTGGTCCAGATAATGAAGTGCACGGTCCCTGTCTATCTGTCGGGCCCAGCTTTGGGACCAATTTCTGGGCCCCGAATGATGAGCAAAATTACCATGAAGTACATTGGTTAACGCCGACAAGCGGGGCACCAAACAATGCTTCTGAAACACGAACCCGACTCGATTACGGGCTTTCTTGAGCTCACGTCCTTTTTTGTTGGATAAAGCTTCGCCAGAAAGCACAATATTGCCTTCGTCCGGCTCAATTAACCGCACGCAACAGCGCAGCAATGTGCTTTTCCCGGCACCGTTTGCACCAATAAGCGCCACAGACTGGCCTTTATAAATATTGAAGCAGACATTTTTGAACACCGGTGTCGTAGAACCATGAAACCGTTTGGTCAGCCCGTGCACTTGCAGCGAGCTCGCGGTTGATTGTTCACTGACAAGCGTCTGTCGTAACAGAGATGATGCAATATTTGTCATTGAGGGTTGTCCTTGAGCTCGGACGAGACAAGTTATGTCCCGTCCGAAGAGGCGTTCTTAGTCGCCAATAAAATCGGAGTATTCGGGATAACCTATGGTGGTGTACATTGACCGGACGTAGTTGTAGTCACTGTCTTTGATGTTGTTGACAAACCGCATACCGGTGTATTTGTCGACGTCTGTGCCACCGCCATTGACGATGGCATTGATCAACTCATCCGAGCTGTTCACAAAGGCATCGCGCATGCGGTCGATGACTTTCTGATCTACGTGGCTGCCTGCCATCAAGAGATCATTCGGAAGATCTCGCCCACGAGCGATGACCCGAAAGGCACCGGGCTGTAAGCCGCTCTTCTCCATCTCCTGCTGACGAAGTCTGCGGAACTCGGTGTGGTTCATGCCAACGGCTGCTACATCTCCACTTTTCAATGATTCCCAAAGAATCGGCACTTTTGTGTGCACGATGTCCAGATCATCCATTGGCGAGATGCCGCCATCTGCCAGTACCTGTATGGGCCCAAGATGGCGGGAGGTGGAACCCACGCTGCCCATAGCGACCTGCTCTCCAACAAGGTCAGTAACCGAGGTGAAACCGCTTTCTGCCAAAGTGACAATCAACGCAAAATAGTCAGGGCGAGAAAAACCGACCACTACTTTCGCGTTTGCACGGTTCTGCATAACCACGTATTCCGCTGGGCCCGTGAGGACAAAGTCGACCTGTTTGAATCGCAAAGCTTCGACCGCCGCTGTGCGATTGGTCACCGGCAGGAACTCAATGTCGTAGCCCGATGCTGCAGACAGGGTATCCCTGAATGCACCAAATTCTCGCTGTAATTCCTCCAACCCTACCAGATCGGTTACGGCCAGTTTGATGGTCTCCGCATGGATCGCCGCAGGTGCTGTCAGAGCAAGCGACAACAAGACCAGAGATAGGCATCGGTATAGGTTCTTGAACATCTGTACTTCTCCACGCATTGGATAGTGTTGAATCAATCTAAAGCGCGGGCATGACAGAACAGTGAACACTTCATGTCATTTCAGTGACGTGCTGAACCTGTCGGACAGGTCAGCGCGCAGCTCGTTGCCGGGATGACATAATCTGGATATTATTAAAGGTGGCCAAAACTGTGCGAGAACTAAGTTAAGTCGACGGCGTCGCCATCAACCTCTGACATCCCGGGGTTACACCGGAACTCAAAAAACGTTAAAGCCCAGCTAGTCGGGGCTTTTTTCTGCCTATGTTTTTTGGATACGTCAGAAATTAGTGCCGGCAGCGGGCCTAAGCAACTGGCTAGCTGCCCAGCAGAACGGCTACCTCGCCCTGCAACACCTCGGGCGAGACCATCGCCGGCGCCAGTGGCGCACCTACATTCAAACCTACCCGGCTGAAGGTTCCGCGACGAAACGGCCGCACCATGGCTACGCGTTCGCCGCGTACTTCTTCCACCCGGCTAAAGAACGACCCCCACAGATTTGTCAGCGCCATGGGAATGACCGGAATAACCAGGCCGTCTTTATCCGCACCTTCCAGCACTTTCATTACGCCGCCTTTGAATGGCTGTAACTGGCCGTCACGGGTGATCGCGCCTTCGGGGAAAATAGCCAGAATTCCGCCGTCCTGCAGCACCTTCGATGCCGCGACGAAAGCGGCCTCGTAGGCTTCCGGGTCGTCTTTTCGCGGGGCGATGGGGATGGCTTTGGCCATCCTGAACAACCAGCCCAGCACCGGTACCTTGAATATTCGGTGATCCATAATGAAACGAATTGGCCGCGGGCTAGCCGCCATAAGCAGCACCGCATCAACAAAACTGACGTGATTGCACACCAGTAGCGCGGCGCCCTCAGTAGGAAGGTACTGGTCGCCCTGAACCTTGAATCGGTATACCAGACGCGACGCTACCCAGGCGACGAAACGCAACAAGTACTCTGGCACCAGCATAAAGATGTAGAAGGCCACCACCGCGTTGGCCAGACCCACAAACAGAAAAATCTGCGGAATACTGAAGCCCGCGCCCAGCAATAGCCCGGCTGCCAGAGAGCTGATGATCATAAACAAGGCGTTCAGAATGTTGTTGGCCGCAATAATGCGCGCCCTGTGCGTTGGCTGGCTGCGCATTTGAATCAACGCGTACATGGGCACGCTGTACAGGCCCGCAAACAGGCTGAGCAGCGCCAGGTCAAACAGAACACGCCAGTGAATGGCTGTACCCAGAAACTCACTCAGCCCCAGGCTGCCAGCCGAAGGCAGTCCACGGGTGGCGAAGTACAGATCCACCGAAAACACCGTCATGCCAATGGCGCCCAACGGCACCAGACCAATTTCTACATGGCGCCGACTTAGCACCTCACACAGCAGCGAACCGGTCGCAATGCCGATGGAAAAAACCACCAGCAACAGCGAGGCCACTTGCTCATCGCCGTGCAATACGTCTTTGGCAAAAGCGGGAAACAGGCTCAAAAAGGCTGCGCCAAAAAACCACATCCAACTGATACCCAGTATCGAGCGAAACACCACCGGCTGCTGATGGGCCAACTTCAGGTTACGCCAGGTTTCCGTGAGCGGGTTCCAGTTCATCTTCAGGGCCGGATCCAGAGCCGGTGATGCCGGGATAAACTGTGCGGCCAGCCGCCCAAACAGAGCCAGAACTATGCAGGTTACCCCTACCACTGGAGCCCCTACCTCGGGCAGAGTAATCAGCAAACCGCCGGCTACGTTACCCAGCAAGATCGCCACAAAAGTGCCCATTTCGATCATGCCATTGCCCCCGGTGAGCTCGCGCTCGTGCAGATGCTGCGGCAGGTAGGCAAACTTTACCGGGCCGAACACCGCTGACTGAGTTCCCATAAAGAACACACAGGCCAGCAACAGCGGCATGTTCTGGCTGAAAAAGCCCCAGGCCGCCAGCGCCATTATCGCCAGTTCAGTCCATTTCAGTGCGGTTATCATGGTGCGGCGATCAAGCTTGTCTGCAAGCTGGCCACTGGTGGCCGAGAACAGCAGAAACGGCAGAATAAACAACGCACCAATCACCAGCCCTGCCTTGTCTGCGGGTAACCATTGCAGCTGCACCTGGTAGGTGACCAGCACCGTGAAGGCAAACTTGAACAGGTTGTCGTTGGCCGCACCCAGGAATTGGGTCCAGAAAAATGGCGCGAAACGGCGCTGGGTCATTAAAGCGAACTGGCCGCTTTGGTCAGGCTTGACTGACCTGACAGGGGTGTTGACGTGGCTCATCTATTAACCTCATTTAAGGGGGCGCGCGGCGGGGTTATCAGCGCTAAGGAGTATCGCGGTAGCAGGGCGTTAGCGCCGCAGGCACTCCCAGACGCGCTTGCTGGCCAACTCCCGCCTGTCGCGCCTCAGCCGGTTCCCCCTAGACGCTGAATAGCCACCGGCGCGCAATCGGCTTTCTATGTTGTCGATGCGGTCTGCATAATTGTCACAGGTTTTTCTCCGGGCAAGCTGGTCTACATTGGATTGCGCGCTTTTTTGAGTCTTATCATCAGACACAGGGCGAACGGAACTCTGCTGAGCTTCAGGCTGAAGGCCCTGCAAACGGTCGCTACGGCGCCGGTTATTGTCAGCGATAGGAATCACGGTGGGCCTGCGAAAATCGATCGCCTGGCTGCCGGGAGTTTTGGGCTTGTCGGTGAAGTGGGTAACGCCGTTGGCGTCGGTCCAGCGGTAATAATCGGCTTTTGCCGCGCCAGACAAGCCAAGTAACACCACCATAGCAGTAATGGATATTGGGACGGGTCGCATCGTTCATTCCTTTGACATTTGCGGTTCGGCACAGCAAATGGGCCATACTTCAAAATCAGAAGATAACATGCCAAATAAGTACTCGCATAAATTGTGTCAGTGACGCTGTCTTTTTACCATCATCGGTTATGCTGTGTTGCTCTACCCGTAATACTGGGTGTTCATTTCGTTTTTTGACAGGTGCGCTTATGAGTAGCCAACCCAAGCAGCTGCAAAAACTGCTGCTGTTTCAACTGACAGATCAGCAGCAGTTTGGCCTGGGCACGCTGAAAATTCGCGAAATTATGCCGTTCAGGCGTCTTAGTCGCCTGCCCCATAGCCATCACGCCATTGTTGGCACGGCCACCTTCCGTAATGCGGCGGTGCCGGTAATTGATATGGCCGCGGCTATCGGTTACCCGGCGCTAAGCGCGGAAGAGCGCGCCGAAGCCTCCATTATTGTGACCGACGTGCAGCGTCAGGAAATCGGTTTTATGGTGCGCAGCGTGCAACGCATCGTTGAAGCCGATTGGAAAAAGGTGTTACCGCCGCCCCAGGCCCTGGGTAAAAACGCGTTTATTACCGGTTTGCTGACCCTTGATGGCGCTCTGGTGCAACTGCTGGATCTGGAATTGCTGCTGGCTCGGGTATACCCGGAGTCTTTGAACAGTCAGGACGTGCTGCTGAATGATATGGAGATAGAAACCCTGCGCAACATGTCGATTCTGCTGGTGGATGATTCACGGGTGGCGCGCAAACAGCTGTGCGATGTGCTGGACCGCAAGAATATTGGCTATCAGGTAACCGAAAACGGCACGGCCGCGTTCGAGTACCTGCTGGATAGCAGCGCCCACGGCAAACCGGTGAATATTCTGGTGAGTGACATCGAAATGCCGGGCCTGGACGGCTATGAACTGACGTTCAAGGTGCGCGACAACAGCCAACTGCACCAGCCATACATTATTCTGCATACCTCACTGAACAGCGAAATGAGCCTGAGTTATGCCGAACAGGTCGGCGCTGACACCGCGCTAACCAAGTTCGACGCTGAGGAACTGATGCACGCTATGCTAGTCGCGGCGAAAGGGCGCCAGCAGAAGATCTGATGCCCCGTCTATTTTTGACGGCACCATTATTGCCGGCAGCGTAAAACAAAAACCGGAGCTAGTTCACCAGGCTCCGGTTTTTTTATGCGCTTGCCCCGTCAGGATTCCGCGTCACGGTTTGAGCTTGAGGGTGGTGAGCGTGCGCTCACGCACTTTTAACAGCAGCGCTTCGTTTTCTACCAGAGACTGGCCGTACGATGGTACCAAAACTTTCATCCGCGCCTGCCACTCCGGGGTTTTCATTTTCTCGGGGAAGCAGCGCTGCAACACGTCGAGCATGGCGCTTGCTGCTGTTGAGGCGCCAGGCGAGGCTCCCAGCAGCGCGGCCAGCGTGCCGTCTTTGGCAGCGACTATTTCGGTACCAAACTCCAGCTTGCCGCCGCCGTCTTTGGCTTTTTTGATGATCTGCACCCGTTGGCCTGCGTCCTGCAGGCGCCAGTCGCCCTCGCGCGCATCCGGGAAGAAATTCCGCAGTGCGTCTACCCGGTCGCTGTGGGACTGAAACACTTCGCCAATCAGATAGCGGGTCAGGTCCATGTTGGACTTGCTCACCGACAACATGGGGCGCAAGTTCGACGAGCGCACCGAGCTGATCAGGTCAAACACCGAACCCTGCTTCAGGAAGCGGGTGGTAAAGCCGGCAAAGGGTCCAAACAACAGGGCCGGCTCGCCGTTAATTATGCGGGTATCCAGGTGTGGCACCGACATGGGCGGCGCACCAATCGGCGCTTTACCGTAAACCTTGGAATGATGCTGCTGCACCACTTCCGGCCGGTCACACACCAACCACTGGCCGCTCACCGGAAAACCGCCGTAACCTTCGGCTTCATCAATCCCTGATTTCTGCAACAGGGGCAGAGCGCCGCCGCCCGCACCCAGGAACACAAAGCCGGCTTCCAGCTTGGTCTGCTCACCGGTTTCCTGATTTTTTACCCTTATTTTCCAGCGCCCATTATCGCGTTGGTCAATATAGTGCACCGGGCTGTTCAGCATTAGCTCGAAACCGGGTTGGCTTTCCAGGTGCTTTACGATGCTGCGGGTCAGGGAACCAAAATCCACATCGGCGCCGTGCTTTATCCGGGTAGCAGCAACGCGCTGCATGGGGTCGCGGTGTTTAACGATCAGCGGCATCCACTCGGCCAGGTCTTCGGGCGACTCGCTGTATTCCATTTCACGAAACAGGTGGTGCGCACTCAGGCGTTCGAAGCGGCGTTTAAGAAAGGCGACGTCTTTTTCGCCCCAGACAAAGCTTTGGTGCGGGGTACGGTTTATGAATTTTTTCGGATCGGGCAATATGCCCTGCTCCACCAGGTATGACCAGAACTGCAGCGTTACTTCGAACTGGGCGTTTATCTGCAAAGCCCGGTCGATGGTCACATCGCCCTCGTCGGTTTCGGGGGTGTAGTTCAGCTCGCAGTAGCCGGCGTGACCGGTACCTGCGTTGTTCCAGCCATCGGTGCTTTCGTGGGCAATATGGTCCAGACGCTCCACCAGAACGATGTCCATGGCTGGGTCTAGCTGCTTCAGTATCATGCCGAGGGTAGCGCTCATCACGCCCCCACCGACCAGCACTACGTCTGCCTGTCTTACGGCCATTGGTTTTTCACCCTAGCGAGTATTGAGCTTGTATGCCCTTTCACGATCAGCAAAAGAGCCTGTCGGAAACCAGCCAGATGGAGATAATAATGCTGGCAACTGTTTCCTGAATTCGATGTGACGATTATCCCGGCTTTCGGCGCACTATTAAATTGTAATTGGCAACGGTTGCGCGTCATGTGAAGACTCGCGTGGCCCCGGGATTCTGTCTCCGTTGTAATTGATTTTCCCGCCTTTGCCAGACAATATCTCCGCAACTTTAGTCTCACACCCCCCGATTTGGTAAAGAGGTAGCACGTATGTTATTGGCGGTAGGCGCAATCATTGCCGGCTTGATTCTTCTAGTGTGGAGCGCCGACAAGTTTGTCGACGGGGCCGCAGCCGCCGCTGAGCATTGGGGCATGCCCACTTTGCTGATCGGCATGGTGATTATCGGCTTTGGCACATCCGCCCCCGAGCTGGCTGTTTCTGCTATAGCCGCGATGGAAGGCAACTCCGGCCTGGCCCTGGGCAACGCCTACGGCTCCAACATTACCAACATAGCGCTGATTGTTGGCTTAACAGCCATCATTGCGCCCATTACCGTACATTCGCAAATTATCCGCAAGGAACTGCCCCTGCTTGTCGGCCTTACCCTGATCGCCGGTTATCAGCTAATTGACGGCGAACTGTCGCGCACCGACGGTTGGGTTTTGCTGACGGTTTTCGCAGCGGTGATGGGCTGGTTCATATTCCAGGGTCTGCGCAATAAAGATGACTCTATTGAAGCTGGCATAGAGGAAAGCACGCTGGCCCACCCTATGCCGCTGAGAAACGCAGTTTTCTGGCTGATTGCGGGTTTGGTGCTGCTGGTCGCCAGTTCCCGCATGCTGGTGTGGGGCGCGGTTTATGTTGCCCAAAGCCTAGGCATCAGCGATCTTGTTATTGGCCTTACCGTTGTCGCCGTTGGCACGTCTCTGCCGGAGCTGGCTTCAGCCTTGGCCGCAGTGCGTAAAAATGAGCACGATCTGATTTTGGGCAACATTCTGGGTTCGGGTATTTTCAACACCTTAGCCGTGGTTGGCCTTGCCGCGACCATCAACCCATTACAGGTGGACCCCGAGGTCCTCTATCGCGACTGGTCACTGATGCTGGCGCTGACCGTTGGGCTACTGCTGATGGGCTTTGGCTTTGCCGGCCGCAGCCGCATCATCAGTCGGTTAGACGGTGGTATTCTCTTGCTGGTCTACGTGGCGTACACCGGCTTCCTGTTAACCACCATGATACCCGCCACCGGTTAATCGCCGGCGTTTTCCTTGAACACAAGGGCCACCGAGTTCAGGCAGTAACGCTGACCGGTGGGCGCCGGGCCGTCGGGAAAAACGTGACCCAGATGGCTGTCACAGCGCGGGCAGCGCACTTCTGTACGACGCATACCCAGTGTGTCATCTTCAATATAATGAATGTGTTGCGGATCGAATGGCTGAAAAAAGCTGGGCCAACCGGTACCCGAATCAAACTTGGAGTTAGAGCTAAACAGCGGCAAGTCACACAACCGGCATTCGTAAACACCCTGCTTTTTGTTGTCCAGCAGCGTGCCGCAAAACGGAGGCTCGGTACCATGGTCTAACAATATTCGGCGCTCGTCGGCGCTCAAGTCAACGGCTTGCTCTTCAATCTGTTCCGCTGTTAGCGGCGTCAAATCGTATCCTGCTGCAGATTCGGCCAAAATAGTGCTCCTTACGCTTTATTCGAGTGGTCATCGGTAGATCTAGACGTTACGCCCGGCTTTAACCGATCGCTATATTGATCAACCAGTTTCTGCACTTTAGGTGCAGCAACCGCCATGATGTAGGGCTGACCCGGGTTGCGAGCGGCGAAATCCTGGTGATCTGCTTCTGCAACGTAGAAGGTTTCCAGAGGCTCCAGTTCAGTCACCACAGCGGAATGGAACACGCCCGCCTGGTTCAACTGTTCAATGTAAGCTTGCGCGACCTGACGCTGCTGCGCCGACTGATAAAAAATCGCCGAGCGATACTGAGTGCCAATATCGTTACCCTGGCGGTTACGCTGGGTGGGGTCGTGAGCTACCGAAAAGAATATTTTCAGCAAGCTGCCCAACGACACCTGGGCCGGGTCGTATTCAATCTTAATCACTTCGGCGTGGCCAGTCGTACCGGTGCACACAGCCTGATAATTAGCGCTGTCAGCAGATCCGCCAGCGTAGCCGGATTCAACCGAGTGCACACCGTTCATGGCAATAATTACCGCCTCCACGCACCAAAAACAGCCACCCGCAAGCACTATCTGCCCGCTGTCCTGGTCTGCAGGAAGATCCTGCTCTGGATCCGGAAACCGGCTGCGCGGCACGGTCATGCCGGGGACGCTACAGGATGTTGTCATTACTACCTCCGCAAATACGCTTGTTTGTGTAACTATTGTTCGTTCAATCTGATCACGCGGACCACTCTTATCTCGTCTGGAGTGCCCCGTCTGGAGTGTTCCGCCTCGAGTACCCCGTCTGGTTCTTCGGACTCTCAGAATCTCAGTAGGTTCACGAATTAGCCATAATGGACACTCGCTATCCTGCCAGCCCGCCGCGGGTCAGTTTTAACGGGTCCATAAGTTGCTCAAGCCGCTCGCGGCTGAGACCACTGCGTTCTTCAGCCACATCAATGACCGGGCGGCCACTGGCGTAGGCTTCTTTAGCAATTTCAGACGCCAGGTTGTAACCAATTTCGGGGTTTAACGCCGTCACCAGCACGGGATTACGGCCAACACCTGCGTTTAGATGCTCTGCATTGACGGTAAAGCCTTTTAGCGCTTTGTCACCCAGCAGACTGCTGGCATTGCTTAACAGGCCAATCATCTCCAGCAGATTGGCACCTACCAACGGTAACATCACGTTGAGCTGGAAATTACCAGATTGCCCGGCGTAAGCGATAGAGGCATCAAGTCCCATAATCTGGGCACCTACCATAGCCACAGATTCGGGGATCACCGGGTTCACTTTGCCTGGCATAATGCTGCTGCCAGGCTGAAGCACCGGAAGGCTGATTTCTGACAGCCCGTGAATGGGGCCGCTGTTCATCCAGCGCAAATCGTTGGCGATTTTTGTCAGCACAATGCCAAGCCCACGCAGCTGCGCCGACAGCGCCACCGGCGCATCCACTGCGCTCTGTGCCACAAACTTATGGGTTAGTGGCGTGAAGCCAAAACCGGTATTGGCTTTCAGACAACGGGTAAACTCAGGCGCAAATTCGCTGACGGCGTTAATACCGGTGCCTACAGCCGTGCCGCCCTGAGGCAACGCCAGGAGTTCATCTGCTGCACATTCGATGCGTGCCTGCGTCGCTTTCAACTGCTCGCGCCAAGTACGCAGTTCCTGGCCCAAGGTTACCGGCATCGCGTCCATCAGGTGGGTTCTGCCGGTTTTTACCTGCTCGCCATACATGGCTTCGCGTTCGTACAGAACGCCTTGTAAATGGGTCAGCGCCGGCACCAGGTTCTGATGAATCGCTATCACTGCGCTGATATGGATGGCCGACGGGATGACATCGTTAGAGCTCTGGCTCATATTCACGTGGTCGTTGGGATGAACTACCACACCACTGAGCTGGGCCAGTGCCGCGATCACCTCGTTAACGTTCATGTTGGTGCTGGTGCCAGAGCCGGTCTGGTAGCGATCTACCGGAAACTGATCATAATAATCACCGGCCAACAGCTGGTCACAGGCCAGCACAATGGCGTCGCGAATCGGGCCATTGAGCAAAGCCAGGCTGGCATTGGCTTCTGCCGCGGCTTTTTTTATCTGCACCACGGCGGCAATAAACGCCGGCGGCATGGGTTGCCCGCTAACCGGGAAGTTCTCGATGGCGCGTTGGGTTTGTGCACCCCAAAGTGCACTTGCCGGCACCCGGACTTCACCAAGGCTGTCGCTTTCTACCCGTTCGTTGCTCATGGCATCTCCTTGAAGCATTTATGGTCTCTGCCGCACACTTGAGGATGTGAGATCCTGGGGCGCCGATCCTAATACTGTAGACACTCAGCAGGTTTTTTGACAATGCGCGGCGTTATGGGAGCTCAATTATCCAAATGGCCGACAAGCGCTTGATTCAAAGCCACCATACAATCGCTCTGAAAGCGCTGCACATCCAGGTTGGCAGAATGGTCGGCAACCACTGTCAGTCGCAGCTGACCGGCGTAGCGGCAAGCGGTCACGCTGACTCCCGCATCGGCAATTTGCGGGCTCCAGGCCACCAGTTCGTCAATCCGACAACCCGCCAAATAGCGAACCACTCCGGCACCGTCGAAGCTGGCGAGTGCTGCACTGGGGCGAGCGGAAAAAGGCCATAGTGGCGTCTGTTTTATCATTTCAGGCAAAAAACCGCTGCAGGCGGTCAGGCCCCAGGTTAACAACGGCTGCAGGCTGTCGCGAAGGCGGCGAGCCTCCTGTTTTATGCGATACACCCGTTCCACAAAACTGTCGCCGTCTATTGGCAGCAACAACCGTTCACTGCCACTGCCATTACCCGGCTCAGACAGCGCTGGCCTTAAACTGGCGGGCAGTTGGGAACGAACATCCACGGGTAGCAACAGGTTAATCTGGGCCTGTTCCAGCGCCTGCGGGCTCAGCCCGAGCTGCGCCTGCAAAGCCGCCGTTATACAGGCCGCCAACACGTCGCGGCTGCTAACGCGCAGCGTCTGGGCCGCCGCTTGTAAACGCGCATCGGGAATCGCCGCAGACCAACAGCACTGGCGCTGGCCGGTTAATGGCCTGCTCAGGTTGCTGGGACTGTCGTCTGGCTGGGCCAAGTAACTGCCTAACTGGCCCGCTAGCTCAAGCGCCGTGGCAGCGCTTGAGCTAAAAGTGACCGGCAGCTGCCCAGCAGCAGCCGTCTGTACCGCGTCGTTTTCGGGCGAAGGGCCCTCGGCACCAAAAACACGCTCACTCAGCCAATTTTTAGCGCACTGCAGCCAGCGTTCAAGGTCTGCCGGGTGCGCTGCGCCGTAAAGTACCGGGTGTTGCTGCGGCGACGCGGTGAACAATTGTTCCAGCAGTTGCGCCAACGAGGCGCTATCGGCGTAACAATGGTGTATCCGCATGAGCAACAACCCACCACCAACGGCGTTGGGCGCCAACCAGAATTTCCATAATGGCCGGTAAATGGGCAGCGGCTGGCTAACTACGGTGTTTATCCAAGGCTGCTGCTGGGGTGCCGTAAAACGGTCCAGCACAATATCCAGATGCTGACGCACATCAAAATCGGCACTTTCCTGCCAGCGCCAATAGCCAGCATAAGGTTCCGGGCGAAAGTGAAAACGCTCCCAGGCACCCCAGTAAACATGCAGGAATTCTCGCAGACGAGCAGCTGTCAGCCCCTGAACACGAAGCAATACGGTGGTAACCAGCGGGTTTTCCGGCCGTTCGGCAGCCAGCCAGCCCGCGTCGGCAGGCAACATCAAATGCAAAGCTTGCTGGCTCAAAATCCGCTGCCTTTTGTATAGGATGAGCTAAGTTGCGGTAATCTCGGCGAATCCTGGGGATGAGAATAAGGCGATATTGTGCCAGACATCCAGCGGCGCCTCCAGAGCCTGCTTATACCCGGCGCAGGGTAAAAGTGTTGCGCACGGCTTTACCAGCAGGCTTATAATAAGCACAGAGCCAAGCCACCGTGCTGTCAATGTGGGCGCTCGCTATAACGATCAGGAGAGATTATGCAGGCAAGCCATATTCGAAAACTGATCAAACCTATCGAAAACGCTTACGCCGAGATGTTTTCGGGCCAAGTATTTTCTATCGGCGAAGGTGCGATTTCTGTGCGCAATCACAGTGGCCCGGCCGAGAACACAGTGGTGTGTATACACGGTTTTATGGAAAACCACTGCTATTTTACCCAAGCCTATAACGCCCCCACCACCGAACTGATCCTGATTACCTGCAGCAATTACCACGTGCCCGTTAGCGGCGTTGTGCCGCAAACGCCCGACTGGGCGGTGGACATCAAGCATCTGGCCGGCACCATCGAATACGATGCATGCATACTCAACCAGGCCATGCGCAACCTTATCGGCAGCAGCAATGTGCGCATTCACGGCCACTCCCGCGGTGCTGCAGTGGCACTGGAAGCTATCCGCCAATGGCCGGAGCTTTACCGCGATATAGAACTCGTACTGGAGGCCCCGGTACTGCCCCAGGGCCGCGTTCACCCGCTGATGCTGGCGTTACTGGAGCCGCTCAGCCCCAGTATGTGGCCATGGATTGTCCGCCTGTTGAACAGCACTCCCAATTCGGCTTACAACCAGACATTTTTTGGCAAAATGAACCGGCGCAAGAAAAAACTGCTCAGCAAACTGTTCCACGCCACCAAAGATCACCTGACCATTGTGCGCAATATCGACAATCTTCTGGCCTGGATGGAGCGCACCGACACCAGCGTTTACCAGCACATCACACGCGGGATTGTGCTGATTCCAGCCACTGACCGGGTGCTTGACCGCAACGCCATGCTGGCCAGTGCCCGCAAGGGTGGCGAAAACTTGAAGATTGTGGAAACCAAGGCGCCCAGTCACTTTATCATTCTGGACGACAAAAAATGGATACCGGAGTTAGCGCAGATTGCGACTGCTGACGCCTGACACCCTCAATAGCTATTGATGTCACTTCAGCACAGTTCAGGCTACTCGGTTACAATGCCACCCCCGATTCAACCGCTTAGCCGGAGCCTTTTCATGTATCGCCAGCGCCTGGTTGAAACCGCCGTTCACAGCGATAACGCCCGTCAGTTGCAGCATTGGCTACTGGCCTATCATGACTTTCGTCAGGGCCACCGCCATCATCCGCTGCAACAGCAAAGCGCTCAGGTGGCGAGCTGGCAGGCTGCTCGGCTAAAACAGACTCACCAAGATTTATACCAGAACCCGGGTTATCACCAGGGGCTGGAGTTTTTGCTGACGGATTTGTACGCGCCCGTCGGAATGAGCCACCGCGACGACAATATCGATCGGGTTTTTCCAAAAATGGTGAAGTGGCTGCCAGACCACCAGTTACGAACCCTGGCCAGACTGGTAGAGCTCAACCTGCTGACCCAGCAATTGGACCATAATCTGGCAAGCGCGCTGCATAGCCATCAAATAAATGCCGAGGCGTTGGCAGTAAAAGACTACTGCCTGGCCTACCGTTACGCCAATGACCAACCCCAGCGACTGCGCCAGATTGAACTGATCGCCGATGTGGGCCATCGCCTCGACCGCTACGTGCGCAACCGAACACTGGGCTGGCTACTGTCGATGGGCCGCGGACCGGCGGAGATGGCCAACCTGCAGGATTTGCACAGTTTTCTGCACCGCGGCTACAGCGCGTTCCGGTGTATGGATGACGTCGGCAAGCTGATTGACCGGCTAGTGCGGCGTGAACAGCACATTATGGACAACATCTTGGCCGGTCAATCGCAGCCCTTTGAACTGCCCGCCTCGCTTTAATGCGAGCCTCTTTACTTCTTCAAACGCGAATAATCTGATCTAACTGGGATTCGATTTCCTGTGCAATCCGGCCCTTCATAGGCCGCAACAGCAGTCCCAGCTCCAAGTAGACGTGCAAGTCGCCGTGATTAATCGTGAGCTGGCCTTGCACTCCGCTGCGCTTGAACTTCATAACATCGCCGTCCCACGCGTAATTCACATCAAAACGGCTGGACAGGTCGGCGGCCAGGGTCTCAGCTGCTTCGCGGGCGTGCTGTTTGTCCATGGTGTGAGTGCGGTGAATATCAATAACGGACATAAATCAGTTTTCTCTCGCGAAATGACAGGTTTTATAGTGTAAGGCGGTATTAAACTTGTAGCCAACCCCGCAGGCGTTAGAATACGGGATTCAGATTCTGACAGGACAGTTCCATGAGCGATCAGCAAACGCCAGCCAGCACCGCGACACCGGATAAGCCACAAGATGACGTTACCCATTTTGGTTTTCGCAATGTACCAAAAAGCCAGAAGGCCGGCCAGGTAGCCGAGGTTTTTCACAGCGTGGCCAGCAAATACGACCTCATGAACGATTTGATGTCGATGGGTGTTCATCGTCTTTGGAAACGCTTCACCATTGAGCTCTCCGGCGTGCGCCCGGGGCACCAGGTACTGGACATCGCAGGCGGTACCGGCGACCTGACCATGAAATTTTCAGATTTGGTCGGGCCCAGTGGCAAAGTGGTGCTGGCTGACATCAACGCCTCCATGTTGAAAGTCGGTCGCAGCCGTCTGGCAGACCGCGGCTACGTTGGCAACATTGAATACGTGCAGGCCGATGCTGAACATTTGCCATTTCCGGACAACAGCTTCAACGCCGTATCCATCGCCTTTGGCCTGCGCAACGTGACCGACAAAGACCAGGCCCTGAGGGACATGGCTCGGGTACTAAAACCCGGCGGCAAACTGATGGTGCTGGAATTTTCCAAACCCACCAACCCGCTCCTAAGCAAAGCCTATGACACATACTCATTCACCGCTTTGCCGTTTATGGGCAAGTTGATTGCCGGCGACAGCGAGAGCTACAAATACCTGGCGGAATCCATCCGTATGCATCCAGATCAAGACACTCTCAAAGCGATGATGGAAACCGCCGGCTTCGCCAACTGCAAATACCACAATATGACCGGTGGCATTGTGGCCCTACACGTGGGAATCAAACCCTGATGTTCCCTGGCCCTACCCTGCTCAGCGCAGCCAGCGCCATTGTTGAAACGGCGCTGAACCAAGCCCTGGAGTTTGACCCGGCCGGCCGCAAGGCGTTGTTGGCAGCGCTGACAGCCCCGGTGCAGTTTAACCTGACTGTGCCCGTCGCATTAACACTTACCCTGACCCAAGGCGCCAAAGGGGTGTTGGTGGGCAGCCAGCCGGCCACTAAGCCGGGGCTGGTGATTGGTGGGCCGGCTATGGCATTTTACGCCATGGCCAGCGGCGACACAGGCGCCATTCAAGACGGCCGTTTGAGCATCAGCGGCGACACCGCTTTGGCGCATCAGTTTCAGCGTGCTATTGAACAATTAAGTCCAGATTGGGAAGCGGCCATGGCCCGCCACCTGGGCGATGTGCCCGCGCATTTTCTGGCCAAACGCTTGCGCAACAGCGTGAAGTGGAGCCGTGATGCACGACACAGCATGGCCAGCAATCTGGAAGAGTACCTGCACGAAGAAACCGGCGCCTTACCCGGCCGCCGCGAGCTTGAGGCCAGCTTTCAGGATATAGATGCCCTGAGCCTTCGGGTTGAGCGCCTGGCCGCCCGCGTGGGGTTCCTGCCTCAGAGCCAGCCGGCTTCTCATTCCTCTCACCCGGCTGAACCGCCTGAACCACCTGAACCACCTAAGCCGTCTGAAAAGCAGGAGAATTCGTGAGCCGTCTGCAACGCCTGTTTCGGATAGTTTGGGTATTCTGCCGCTACCGACTGGATATTTTTCTGCCCCTGACCGAGCTGCCGCCAGTGCTGAAAGTCATTTTCATACTGGCCCCCTGGCATCTCTTCCCGCAACCCAAGCTCGACCGCGGTGACCGTTTGCGCATCGCCCTGGAAGAGCTGGGGCCGGTGTTTGTCAAATTCGGCCAGATACTGTCTACCCGGCGCGACTTGCTGCCAGACGACATGGCCGACTCGCTGAAAACCTTGCAAGACAAAGTCCCACCGTTTCCAAGTGATAGCGCCCGTGAAATTATAGAGCGCGCGCTGGGCGCCCCGGTCACCGAGCTGTTTGCCGAATTCAGCGCAGATCCCATGGCGTCTGCGTCGGTGGCTCAGGTGCATGCAGCCACGCTGAAAAACGGCCAGCAAGTGGTGGTGAAAGTGCTGCGTCCGGGCATTGAAAAAACCATCCGTCAAGACCTCAGCCTGATGTACCTGATGGCCGGCCTGCTTGAAAAATACTGGGTAGAAGGCAAACGTCTGCATCCGTTGGAAGTGGTGGCTGACTACGACGCCACCATTCACGACGAACTTGACCTGCAGCGTGAAGCCGCCAACGCCAGTCAGCTGCGGCGTAATTTCGACAACTCACCGTTGATCTACATTCCCTTTATCGACTGGGACTTCACCCGCAAGCAGGTACTGGTCATGGAGCGTATTCACGGCGTGCCCATTGCGGATGTTGCTACGCTGAACGCCGCCGGCGTGAATATGAAAGTGCTGGCCGAAAAAGGCGTGGAAATCTTTTTCACCCAAGTGTTCCGCGACAGTTTTTTTCACGCGGACATGCACCCCGGCAACATTTTTGTGGATATCTCCAACCCTGCCGACCCCCAGTACATCGCCATTGATTTTGGCATTGTCGGCACCCTGTCCCCAGACGATCAAAGCTATCTGGCCCGCAACCTGTTGGCGTTTTTTCGCCGCGATTACCGCCAGGTGGCGCAGTTGCACATTCAAAGCGGATGGGTGCCACCGGAAACCCGGGTGAACGAATTTGAATCGGCTATTCGCACCGTGTGCGAACCGATTTTCGAACGCCCACTGAAAGAAATTTCCTTTGGCCACTTTCTGCTGCGCCTGTTTCAGACCGCCCGCCGCTTCAATATGGAAGTGCAGCCTCAGCTGGTGCTGCTGCAAAAAACTCTGCTGAATGTGGAGGGTCTTGGCCGCCAGCTTTATCCGGATCTGGACCTGTGGAGCACCGCGCAACCGTACCTGGAACAATGGATGCGCAAGCGGATTGGGCCATCTGGCTTTTTGAAAACCCTGCAAACTCATTTTCCGGCCTGGCTGGAACAGTCTCCGGAAATGCCGCAGCTGATTCACGATGCGTTATTGCAGCTACGAGGCGCGGGCCCCACCGAACAGCAAAATCGCGATACTCTGGCGCTATTGAAAGAACAGCAGTTGCGCAGCGAACGGCGTTGGCGCCGGGGCTTTATAGCGGCGTTACTAGCCGCAGCTGCGGTTACGGCCAGCCATCCACCCAGCCAACAATGGCTCAGCGGCTTGCCGGTGTGGAGCTGGATACTGTTTATTGCCGCTGGCGCGCTGGTATTGCGCGGCAGCCGTTAACCCGCTTTCAGGACTGAACCCATGAAGCAAACACCTGCCACTGAATGCCAGCCCGCCTGGCTTGACGCTATCCGCTGGACGACAGACGGTCTGGTACCCGCCATCGCTCAGGATGCCGACAACGGCGACATACTGATGATGGCCTGGATGAACGCCGAATCGCTGCAGCTTACCGTTACCGAAGGCCAGGCCGTGTATTGGTCACGGTCCCGCGGTAAACTCTGGCGCAAGGGCGAAAGTTCGGGCCATCAGCAGGTGATAAGGGACATCCGCCTGGACTGCGACGCCGACGTAATTTTGCTGAAGGTCGAACAAAAAGGCGGCATTGCCTGTCACACGGGTAGGCGCAGTTGCTTTTACCAATCACTGCAACACGGCCAATGGCAAAGCGTAGAGCCGGTACTGAAAGACCCAAGCACCATTTACAACACAGCACAAAGTGCCCAGGAGCCGAAAGATGAGTGACGTATTGCAACAACTGGCGCAGGTGCTGGAAGCCCGCAAGAACGCCGATCCTGAAAGCTCTTATGTGGCCAGCTTACACGCCAAAGGGCTGAACAAAATATTGGAAAAAGTTGGTGAGGAATGCACTGAAACCCTGCTAGCCGCCAAAGACGCCGAGCACAGCGGAAACACCGACGAGCTGATTGCCGAAACCGCAGACTTGTGGTTCCACACTCTGGTAATGTTGTCGCGTCTGAATGTTGGGCCTGATGATGTCATTAACGAACTGGCACGGCGATTCGACCTGTCGGGCCTGGAAGAAAAAGCGTCGCGCCAGGAATAGGGGTATCTACCTCACAAGAGGTTTTTTACAGTGCCACCAGTGGCGTATAATAGTGGCCACTGCCAACATTTGAACGAGGATTCACCATGGGCATCAGTATTTGGCAACTTCTTATCGTACTCGGCATTGTTATTTTGCTGTTCGGAACTAAAAAACTGCGCAATATCGGTACCGATCTTGGCGGCGCCATTCGTGGTTTTAAAAAGTCCATGACCGATGACGATGGTAAAACCGACACCTCCAATCCGGATAATCTGGAGGAGAAAGACAGCGCACAGTTTCAGCAGTCCGCTGCGGACGACAAAACCCGGGACAAAACCCAAAGCTGAGAGTTCTCTTAAGAATTCTCTGGAGAGTTCGGTTGAAAGTGCGATGGAGAGTGCGATGGAGAGTTCGCTAAATGTTTGATATCGGCTTTCTTGAGCTACTGATCTGCGGCGTTATTGCTCTGCTGGTGCTGGGGCCTGAGCGCTTGCCCTCGGCTGCGCGCGCTGCCGGGCGCTGGATAGGGTCTGCGCGTCGTATGATGGGCCAATTTACCTCAGAGCTTGACCGTGAGCTAAAGGCCGAAGAACTTCGCCAAGAACTGCGCAAGGCTGGCGATGTGGGCCTGGAGGATGTTCAAAAAACCGTCCGTGATGCCCTGAATGAAGCTAAGAAATACGAAAACATGGTCAAACCGGCGCAGAACCAGCTGGATCAGGCCAACCGCAACGTAACGTCCGCGCTGTCCGAACTGTGGGACGAAGATGGAACACCTACCATCGCAAAACCCGCCGACAGCTCGCCGGAAAAGGCGTTAGATGGAACTCCCGATACAGCGTCAAATGCGGCGCCAGAAAGCCCGGTTGATCTTAAAAAACCTTCCCCCAGCTCTGGGGATGCTTCGGATACGCGTTCATGACAGAACAGACCGGGGCAGGTAACCACGTGCCCGACCAGCCTGAAATGCCGCTGATTGAACATCTACTGGAATTGCGTAACCGCCTGCTGAAAATGGTACTGGCGGTGGTGGTGTGTTTCGCCTTTATTTACCCGTTTGCCAACGAACTTTACCTTTGGTTGTCTGAACCTATCCGCAGCCTGCTGCCGATCGGCCAGAGCATGATTGCCACCGATGTTACCTCTCCGTTTTTTGCCCCTCTGAAGTTGGCTCTGGTGCTGGCAGTGTTTGCCGCCATCCCGGTCATTCTGTACCAGCTTTGGAGCTTTATTGCCCCGGGCCTTTACGCCCATGAGAAAAAAATAGCCTTTCCACTGCTTTTTTCGTCAGTATTGCTGTTCTATCTGGGCGCTGCGTTTGCCTACTACGTGGTGTTTCCACTGGTTTTCGGCTTCTTTACCTCGGTTGGCCCTGAGAGCATTGTGGAACTGCCAGACATCACCAGCTACCTGAATTTTGTGTTGAAAATGTTCTTCGCCTTTGGCGTGGCGTTCGAGATTCCAATTGCCACCATTCTGCTGATTATTACCGGCATCACCACGCCGGATGACTTAGCTGCGAAACGTCCTTATGTGGTGGTAGGTTGCTTTGTGATAGGTATGCTACTGACCCCACCGGACATTATCTCGCAAACTTTGCTGGCGCTGCCCATGTGGATTCTGTTTGAGGTCGGCATCCTGTTCGGCCGGCTGATGAAACGCAAAGTTGTGGGTACCAGCGAGGAAAAAGAGCTCGGCAGCGAATGAATCTGGCCCTGCTGTTCACCGCAGATTTCATCTCTGCAGATACTGTGCGCTTGAGCGACCGCCGCCTGGAGCATTTACGCCGCATTCGTAAAATCGCCGTGGGCGATAGCGTGCCGGTGGGCCAAGTGAACGGCAATATCGGCGTGGGCCGGGTTACCAGCCTGACCGAGCACTACGCCGAACTTCACATCAGCCTTGACCAAGCCCCGCCAACACCTCTGCCGCTTACACTGATGTTGGCCATGCCGCGGCCAAAAATGTTCCGTCGCACTCTACAAACCTGCGCTACTCTGGGCGTAAAAGAACTGTGGCTGATGAACAGCTACAAAGTGGAAAAGAGCTTTTGGCAAACCCCATGGCTGCAAGAGCCGGCATTGCATGACAACTTGGTGTTGGGGCTGGAGCAAGCTCGCGACACATTGATGCCAAAAGTGCACATTCGCAAACTGTTCAAGCCCTTTGTGGAAGACGAGTTACCGGCGCTTCTGGCCGGCAAACAAGCACTGGTGGCACATCCCGGCAGTGCACAGCCTTGCCCTCTGCACCTGCCAGGCCCGGCGGCCCTTTGCATTGGCCCCGAAGGCGGCTTCACCGATTACGAAGTGGATAAACTGCAGCAGGCAGGGTGCCAGGCTGTACATCTGGGCCAACGCATACTGCGGGTAGAAACCGCCGTACCGGTGCTGGTCAGCCGGTTGTTTGACGGGTGCGTGTAAGCGTGCCTAACCCTCAGCTTTGCTGAGTTTCCGGTTTTTAAATTTTTTCAGCAATGGCGTTAGTACCGCCACCAGCAGCAATCCTGCGACCAAACCGAATAGGCCGTTGGCCAGTATCGGCAATACTGCGCTGGCCATCTCTCCCAGGCCTTCAGCAAAGCTCTCAATGCCGTGGCCGATGGCGGAAAAACCATGGGTAAGTATGCCACCTCCCACCAGAAACATGGCAATGGTGCCGAGTACCGACAGGGTTTTCATCATATAGGGCGCAAACCACAAAATACCGTGGCCCAGTTTTTGCGCCAGGGCGCTGTCTTTTTTCGTCAGGTACAGGCCGCCATCGTCCAGTTTTACAATACCCGCCACCAGACCGTAAACACCCACGGTAATCATAAACGCCACCACTGACAGCACAGCGAACTGCATGCCGATGGGCTGTTGAGTCACTGTGCCAAGGGTAATAGCGATGATTTCTGCTGACAGAATAAAGTCGGTGCGGATGGCGCCCTTTATTTTGTCTTTTTCCACTTGTTTCAGGTCGGCTTGCGGATTTTTCAGAGCTTCTTTCAGGTCTTTTTTATGCTGGTCGTGTTCGGCTTTGTGCAAAAACCGGTGCACCAGTTTTTCCGCGCCCTCGTAACACAGAAACGCACCGCCGAGCATCAGCAAGGGGGTTACCAACCAAGGCACAAAAAAGCTGATGGCCACCGCCGCAGGCACCAGAATCGCCTTGTTCAGCAGCGACCCTTTCGCCACCGCCCACACCACCGGCAATTCCCGCGAGGGTTTTACGCCGGCAACCTGTTGCGCGTTCAGCGCCAAATCATCCCCCAGCACGCCGGCGGTCTTTTTGGTGGCAGCCTTGGTCATCAACGATATGTCGTCAAGAATGGTAGCAATGTCATCAATCAGTGCAAATAGGCTGCTTCCGGCCATGGATTATTCTCTGTGTAAAAGGTTTAGTCCTTTAGCCCCATGGCTTCAGCGGCCAGCCGGTTTTTCAGGGGCGCCAACTGGTTAAGCCAATTCATACCCTGATTACGCAGCCACCGTAACGGCAGTTCGTCGCGGCCAAACAGCTGCTTCAAACCTTCCATGGCTGCCATCATGGCCAAATTTTCCGATTTTCGGCGGCGCTGGTAGCGCCCAAGCACCAGAGCATCGCCGGGGTTCAAGTCCAGCTTGCGGGCACGCTTTAATTCCTCCAGCAATACCGCCACGTCGCCATAACCCAGATTGGCACCCTGGCCCGCCAGCGGATGAATACTGTGCGCGGCGTCGCCCACAAGCGCAAAGCCTGGCGCTGTGTAATCCATGGCGTGGCGCTGGCGCAGAGGAAACGCAAAGCGACGGGAAATCGCTTCAATCGAATCCGCCGGCAGTTCTATGGCACGCGCCAGTTCAGCGTTGAAAGCGGCGTCATCCAGCGCCATCAGGCGCCGGGCTTCCAGCGTGTCTTGAGACCACACAATCGAACAGAAATGTTCGTTGCCGTTGTCAGCCTGCAACGGCAGCAATGCCAGCGGGCCAGTGCAGGAGAAACTTTGCCGCGCGGTATAATGGTGCAGCTGCTTGCTGCGCACCGTGGCCACAATGGCCTGTTGATCATAATCCCATTCGCGGGTAGGTAAACCTACTAACTGACGCAACTGTGATTGCGCCCCATCTGCCGCTACCACCAATCGCGCCCGCAGCTGTTGGCCATCTTCCAGGCGAATACCGGGAGCATCTCCACCCTCTCCACCCTCTCCACCCTCTCCATTCGGCCTGTTCGCCAGCCAGCCAGCAACTTTGGCGCCACTGATAATGGTCGCCGGGCTGGCCTCCAGAGCATTAAACAGGGCCCGCACAATATGGCGGTTTTCGACAATCGCGCCCAGCGCTTCGGCGCGCATCTCTGCGGCATCGAATTCGATACGGCCCGTGCCTTCAGCGTCCCACACGGTCATCACCTGGTAAGGGCAGTGGCGGCCCGCGGCCACTTCTGCCCAAGCACCAAGCCCTTCCAGCAACCGCTGGCTGGCCATGGAGATGGCGCTCACACGGGGCTCGAAATCATCAACACCGGTCGCCGGCTCCGCAGCGGTCTGCAAACTCGCCAGGGGGCTGGCCTCAACCAGAACAACGTGCCAACCCTGTTGCGCCAACCCCAAAGCCAGGGCCGACCCCACCATACCGCCACCAACAATCATAATGTCCGCCACGGCGGGCGTTTGTGAGCTGTGCTCTTCAGTCATGGCTCAGCGCCTTGCTGTTGTGAGAACCAGGGCGCTGAATGCGGGCTGTGCGACCGCCAAGACCCATGGCGTTGCCTGCAAACCAGCGTTTTGCCGCGGGCAGCAAGTCTAAACCCATTAAACCGGCATCTCTGGCCGCCGCGAGCGGTGGCAGTGGCGAGCCAAAAATTTGAATCAGGGAGTCGGAAAAACCAGCGGTTTGCACGCGGTCGCTCTGGTGTAATTGCTGGTAACGCTGCAATACCGCAAGTTCGCCGGGGTTGCTGCCTTGCTCACTGGCCAGGCGGAATTGCTCGACCAACGTCATCAATCCGCGCAAGGCCAGATTAAAACCTTGGCCCGCCACCGGGTGCAAACTGTGAGCAGCATTGCCCACCAATGCAACGCCCGGGCGCACCGGGTTGTCTACCAGCGTTAGCGCCAGCGGGTAGTGATGGCATTCGCCAATGCGGTTAAAGCGCCCCAGACGCCATCCAAAGCGTTGCTGTAAGCGCGTGCATTTGTCGGCGTCGGGCATGGCCAACACCTCTTCCAGCTCTGAATCCGACAAGGTCCACACCAGCGCTGACTGATGGCTCGCGCGCGTCGGCGAGCCATGGGGCAGCAACGCCATGGGGCCGCTGTCGGTGAAGCGCTCGTAGGCAGCAAACTGATGACTGTCGGCGGTGGTTACGTTAGCAATCAACGCATTCTGGCCGTAGGGCTGGTGCCGAATCTGAAATCCCAAGCGCTCACGCAAATCGGAGCGGCCGCCGTCAGCCACCACCAGGCAGCGCGCGCTCAGCTCCCTGGCCTCGCCTGCGGTGGTTACCGTCACGCCCACATTGTCACCGTGGCAAGTCATGTCAGTCACTTCCGCCGGCGCCAACCATTGCACCTGCGTTTTTAACAGCTCACGCACCAAACACAAGCCCATCCAGCGGTTATCCACGACGTAGCCCAAGGCATCCTGGCGGTATTCTGCGGCGTGCAGACGAGCAGCGCCAAAATGACCGCGATCCGATACGTGAATGTGACGTATCGGGGCGGCGTGCTGGGCCAATGCAGGCCACAAACCAAGCTGCTCATAAATCAGCCTCGAACCCCAGGCCAAGGCGGTGGACCGTGCATCGTAGCTGGGCTGGTAGCTGCTTGGCTCAGCATTGCTGGCTAGGGGGAAAGTCTCTGCCACGGTGACACGCAGTTGCGGCACCATGCGTGCCAGCGCCAAAGCCAAGGTCGCTCCGGCCAGACCTCCGCCGGCAATCAGGACATCGGTATCCGTATCGTTTACCGCCACGCTCAGCCCGCCATCAATGCTTCAATTTCGTCAATTGTTTTTGGCACGCCGTTGGTCAGCACGCGGCAGCCGTCTTTGGTGACCACCACATCGTCTTCAATGCGAATACCAATTCCGCGCCAGCGCTCATCCACGTCGGTGTTATTCGGTGACACGTACAGCCCGGGTTCCACCGTCATGACCATGCCCGGCTCTAACTGACGCCAGGCATCACCCACCTTGTAATCACCCACATCGTGCACGTCCAACCCTAACCAATGGCCGGTGCGATGCATGAAAAACGGCTTGAAGGTTTCATTGGCAATGGCGTCATCAACAGGCCCCGCAATCAGGCCCAGATCAATCAGGCCCTGGGTAAGCACATTCAAAGCCGCTTCGTGGGGCTGATTCCAGTGATTGCCGGGGCGCACGGCATCAATCGCAGCGTACTGGGCATTCAACACCACCTCGTAAAGCGCTTTTTGCGGCTCGCTGAAATGGCCGCTCACCGGAAACGTGCGGGTAATATCAGAGGCATAGCATTCCAGTTCACAGCCGGCATCGATCAATACCAGATCACCGTTGTTCAGGGGCTCGCTGTTTTCGATGTAATGCAGAATACAGCCGTTCACGCCGCCACCCACAATAGATGGATACGCCGTCTCGCGGGTGCCGTGCTGGCGAAACGTATGAATCAGTTCGGCTTCGAGGTGGTATTCATTCAGCCCCTCGCGGGCGAGTTTCATGGCGTTGCAGTGGGCCTGGGCTGAGATTTCGCCGGCCTTGGCCATCACTTTGATTTCATTCGCGCTTTTATAAAGGCGCAAATCGTGCAAAAGATGCTCCACGGCCGCAAATTCACCGGGAGGACGGGCACCGGTGCGCACTTTGCTGCGAATCACTTTTACCCAGTCCATCACACGTGTGTCAAAACCACGGTCTTTTCCCAGCGGGTAATAAATGCGGCTGCGGCCCTCAATCAAGCCCGGCAGGATGTCGTCGATGTCACCAATCGGGAAAGCGTCGTCCACGCCGTAACGCTCAACGGCACCTTCCTGGCCCACTAAAAAGCCGTCCCACTGTTCTTTCAACGGGTCGCGCTCTTTGCAGAACAACACCGATTCACCATGAGCGCGCCCGGGAATCAACACCAGCACCGACTCAGGCTCACCAAAGCCGGTTAAATAATGAAAGTCGCTGTCTTGGCGAAACGGGTGCAAAACGTCGCGATTGCGCACGCGTTCTGGCGCCGAAGGCAGAATGGCAATGCTATCCGGCGCCATGTGGTCCATCAGCTTGCGGCGGCGTTCAGCAAATTCCTTTACAGGTAACATCGACGTCATACAGTCTCCAACCAGCTTTAATGAATCTTAATGAGTCCTAATGAAGAGTAGGGGGCGTCTTGGCCGGTTGCTCCGGCTCGTTAAACTCGGTAAACACGGCCAGCGCACCCAACCTGACATATTCGGTAATTTCTACCAGCTGCTGATCGTTTTCTTCGCTCGCGTCTTCTTCGTCAGACAGCTGGCTGATCGCGACCATATCTTCCATCAACTCGCGGATTTCTTCCGGCGCCTCGCCAAGTGACTCACCCGCCGCCAGTGCCATGCCCGCCAGGAAGCCGCGCACCCACGAAATTAACGATTCCAACCTTTGGTCAAGCGCATAATCATCATCTGGCAGCAGGGGCTGAAAGCTCATATCCATACTGCTCAGCTGCGCCAGGGCCTGTTGGTAAATTCCCGCGGCGAACACCCTAAGCTCCGGCGACTCTTCCAGTGCTGTCGAAGCCAGGCCGATATGTTCGCACACCACAGCGGCACACTCATCTTCTTGCATACGCCCACCGGCGGCGAAACGACCACAGAGCACGCCGTGTAACTCAGACGGGTGGCTAAACGCTTTGTGTGCCAAAAACACATTGGCCCAGCGCTCGAATTCCGCAGAAATCTCGATATTTGGAGCAGCGGAAGCATCGGATAAAGACATGAAAAAACCCTGATAGATGAATAATAAAGATTGCCGTTATCCTAGCATTGCAGCGCCTGCATGGCACTTTCTGTTCTTTCGTTACACTTGCTATTGCTTTTTCATCGCGCCCGGTTAAATATGTTATAACATAACTTTATAGGAGCCACTCATGACACCCCGCACCCCACTGAAATCCATTAACTCTCTTAATGTCGCCATTAGCCTATGTTTGTGCGCACTGGCCACCACCAGCACCGCCAATGAACAGCAACCCCACCAACACGGCCATGCCCAGCTGCAGATGGCGGTGGAAAACAACAGCATTGACCTGATCCTCACCAGCCCTGCCCACAACCTGCTGGGATTCGAGTATCAACCCCGTACTCAACAACAAAAAAAGACTCTGGAAAACGCCCGCCAGTGGCTAACAACCCAGGCAATGGTCACGCCCGACGCTGGCAACTGCACCGTGAAATCCGCCAGCATGGATTTCAGCGCAAAAGCAGCTGAACAAGATCACCACGACCACGAAGAATCACACAACGAGGCAAACAACGAACACGCCAACATTGAAGTCAGCCAGGTACTCGATTGCGCGGGCGCAGATTTCAGCGGCGGATTCGCAACCCCACTGATGGGCCAATTTCCGGAAATACAGGATTTAAACGTGGAATGGGTCACCAATAGCGGCCAAGGCAGCACAAAGCTAAGCGCACCCAACGATCAGCTCAGGCTCTAGAGATACAAAACGGCAATTTCAAGCAGCTTGATCTGAGATTAAAATACGAGCCAGCTCTCAGGGCTCATAAGGATAAACCGACTCCACCGCCATGGAATAAGACGAAGTCCCGATCACATTCTCGGTACGGTCAATCAAAATCGTACCCTCAACCCAGACCGGGTCGTAGAGCGCAGTCAGCTTGAAGCCTTTTTTGTACTTCATATGGATAAGCTGATTGGGCGGCGGCGGTGGCACATGAATACAGGCACCAAAATAAGGCACCAGGAAAAACTCCAGAATGCGCATATCCTCTGTCGTCTTCAGCGGCACAACGAAACCCGGAATACGGCCCCGGGTGTTGGCCATGGCCGTTACCACGCGCCCGGTCATAATTTCGTCTGGAAGCAAGGGCGGGCCTTCGCCATCGTGCACAATTTCCGGCATGCTCTCTAGCAATGCCAGATCTTCCGCCGGCATCAAATCCAACCAATCAATCTCCGGTAGCTCCGCGTGCGCCAAAGGTAAAAACACCATCAGCAGCAACCCCAAGGGCAACGCAAAACAGTGCCGAACACGACTCACTCTATGCAACTTATTCACCATGTATTCGTTTAACCCTGCCAAACCGTGGAGTGAAAAGCGTTATCATACACCCGCCAGAACCAATCACCATGACCAAAACGACAGCCGACATGATCACCCCAGACTCTGACAGCGCAGGCAATCCGCTTTCCCTGCCCTCTCTACCTTCTCTACAAACCCACGAGCTAAGCTTTCGCTGGCAGTCGCGCCAGCCTGCCCTGACTTTTCCGGACATTACTCTGAACGCCGGCGATCACCTGTTTTTGCGTGGGGCTAGCGGCAGCGGCAAAAGCACGTTGCTAGGCCTTCTGTCAGGGCTAAACACCGCAGACAGCGGCGAAATCCGCCTGCTGGGGAAATCTATAGGAAGCCTCGCACCCTCGGCACGAGACCGTTTTCGCGCCGACCATATCGGCGTGATTTTTCAGCAATTCAATCTGGTGCCCTATTTGACCGCGCTGGCTAATGTCACCCTGCCCTGCCAGCTATCCCGCGCTCGACGTGATCGCATCGGCTCAGGCGCCAGTCATTCAGACACCCAGGCAGCTATTCACACGCGGGCAATAACACTACTGACAGAGTTATCCATTCCTCAGGAATTGCATAGCCGAAAACCCGCGCAGCTGAGCATTGGTCAGCAACAGCGGGTTGCGGCCGCCCGCGCGTTGATGGGCGCACCGGAGCTGATTCTGGCTGACGAGCCCACCTCGGCGCTGGACAGCAACAATCGGGACCGCTTTATGCAGTTGCTGCTAGAGATGGCACAGCAGAATAAAACCTCGGTGGTATTTGTCAGCCACGACTCCGCCCTGGCACACCATTTTCACCACCAGATTGAACTGGAGCAGCCCTCATGGCTATCCTCATGACCACCCGCATGACAGCCCACCTTGCTCTGACACTCACAAAATCCAGCCTTTGGCACCGCCGGCGGATACTGTTGCTGGTTACCCTCACGCTCACGCTCAGCGTGAGCCTGCTGCTGGGCATCCAGTATGTGCGCAGCGAAATTCGCCAGTCGTTCACCAACACCATCAGCAATACAGATCTGATCATCGGCGCCCGCAGCGGTCAGTTGAACCTTTTGTTATACAGCGTGTTTCACATTGGCGATGCGACGAACAACCTGAGCTGGCAAAGTTATCAAGACCTGAAAGATGACGAACGCTTAAGCTGGCTGATCCCCATTTCCCTGGGTGACAGCTACAACGGCCACCGCGTAGTGGCAACCACCGGCGCCATGTTCGAGCACTTTCGCTATGGCCGCAGCCAGCCGCTGGCACTGCAACGCGGCCAGTGGTTTAACGATCTGTTTGAGGTGGTATTGGGCGCCGATGTAGCCCGGGCTTTCAATCATAACGTTGGCGACCAACTCATTATGGGTCACGGCGGTGGTAGCGTCAGCTTCGCCCGCCACAACAGCACACCGTTTACCGTAAGCGGCGTGCTTGATGCCACAGGCACGCCGGTAGACCAAGCGGTTTATATCAGCCTGGACAGCATGGAAGCCATGCATGTGGGATGGGAGTCTGGCGTTGGCATTCCCGGGCGCACCTTAACCCTGGAGCAGGCCAAACAACGCAATTTTACCCCGTCCAACATTACCGCCGCGTTTGCCGGCGTAGAACGCAAAGTACTGACCTTTCGTATCCAGCGCGACATCAACACCTATGGCAAAGAGCCGCTAACCGCCATACTGCCCGGTGTCGCCCTAAGCGAGCTCTGGCGCCTGTTGGGCCAGTTTGAAAAAGCGCTGCTGGGCATCACCGGCTTTGTGGTTGTGGTATGTCTGATTAGCCTGGCCACGGTGTTGCTAACGTTGCAGGCCCAGCGATCAGCCGAAATCGCCATACTTCGCGCAACCGGCGCCTCTGCGGGTTTGATTGCCAGCCTGTATCTGCTGGAATCATTGGCAATCGCGCTGCTGGCCTGCGTTTTAGCGTTGGCGCTGGGCGCTGCCGGTATAGCCACTGTCAGCCCTTGGTTGCAAGCCAACTACGGCGTCTTGCTCACACTGCGCCCACTGAATCAGGTCGAGTGGGTTCTGCTGGCAGCGGTGCCGGTTGCAGCGCTGGTGATTGGCTTAGTGCCGGCGCTGAGCGCTTGGCGCCGCGGTCGACGGCCTGGTTGGCAAGTACTGGATGACGCCTGAAACCTTTACTCAAAAGGGGATAACAGAGCTGTAAATTGACCGGTATCCCGCGCACACTTATAGTTGTTGATTATTATCACTCATCGAGATCAGGCGCCCCATGGAACAGCCCGAAGTAAAGGTGTTGGCGGACAAGCTGGATCAGCTTCTTGAGCGCTACGGCAAGCTTGAACTGGAAAACCAGGCACTGAAAAACCGCCAGGAAAACTGGATTCGCGAGCGTGCCCAGCTGGCTCACAAGAATGACCTCGCAAAAACCAAACTTGAAGCCATGATAGGCCGCCTGCGGGCACTGGAGCAGCATTAATGTCCACCAAATCGACTGTTGAGGTGAGAATTCTCGACAAGGAATACCTGGTTACCTGCTCCGAGGAGGAACAGGAAGCCTTGTTGCGATCGGCACGACATCTGGACCGTAAAATGCGGGAGATCCGTAACAGCGGTAAGGTGTTTGGAACCGAGCGAATTGCGGTGATGGCGGCGCTGAATATCACCAACGAAATGCTGGAGCGCGACACCATGTCAGAAGGCAGCAGCACCTTGCTAAAGGCCATGGACGACAAGCTAAACGTCGCCCTAAAGTAACAAGAAAATCATATAAAACAGTAACAAGCGACGATTTTTAACGGAATAACCAAGAGCACTTGCAATAAGCCCCCATCTTGACCCTATAATGGAATCACCTTCCTGGGCTGTACGCTCGTCGGGTACGTCCTCGAGCCGATGCGCTTTACCCAGGTGGCCACTTTAGGGCATTGTGTGCATGTCCCCTGCGGGGGAAAGCCTAATATGTCACAGCGGCCACCGACCTTGAACTTCGGGTTCAAGGGCCTACATCCGATAACGGCAGCCCGGGAAGCTTTATTTTGAGCGACAGCATCGCCCACCCCTCTTTTTTATCGTCTTCTGCACACTTGGATACTTCCCGCAATCAGTTGCGTAGACACTTGCGCCAACAACGCAACGCCCTGTCTCCGTTGCAGCAAAGACACGCATCGCAGCAACTGGCCAAGCACCTGTTAGCCAACCCTGACCTTTATCGCGCCCGCCACATTGCCATTTACTTGCCAAACGACGGTGAAATCAGCCCGCTGCCCTATATGCAGGCTGCGCGCCGCCGCGGCATACGCGTTTACTTACCGGTATTGCATCCGCTAATCCCCGGGAAGCTGGTATTCAGCCCTTACACGTCGCACACCCGCCTGCGCCCCAATCGTTTTGGCATCGCGGAACCTGCGTTTAGCGCCGGCCTGAAACGGCCAGCCTGGGCGATGGACGCAATATTGTTTCCGCTGGTAGGGTTTGACGAGCGCGGAGGAAGGCTGGGCATGGGCGGGGGGTTTTACGACCGGACATTTGCCTTCAGCCGCACTCGGCCAAGACTCGCACCCAAGCTGATTGGCCTGGCTCATGATTTTCAGCGGGTGGATAGCTTACCGATTGAGCCTTGGGATGTGCCTTTGCACTCGGTGGTTACCGAGCGTGGCTGTTATCGGGTAGTGGTCTGATACCAAGGCTCCGCCGCTCGGGGGCTCTGTTCAGACGCTTGCAGCGAGGTGAATCCGGTAATAATAAGGCCAGCAGCGAATATCAGTGCGATGGTGCGGATCATATCTGGCTTGCGGCCCATTTCTTAACTCCGGAACTGCGATGGTAACTCATACAGGAAACGGAGGGCTGATGCCGCCGTTAGTAGAATGACGGAAGATTATCATTCCCCCGCCATTTTACAATTTTTGACAGATTAACTTTCAGTCACTCAAAGGTCCAAGCAGGCACTCAGCGCCCGCGACGCCATCAGCTAGAGTGGCTGTTGCCGTTTCCTGCTCCAAGAAACAGCTGGTAGGCTTCGTTATTGGTCATGTTTTCATAGCGGAAACCGACCTTCTCAAGCATTTTCTCAAAGTCCCTCACTTCGTCATCGTCCACTTCAGCGCCTAACAGCACGCGGCTGTACGCCGCACCGTGATTGCGGTAATGAAACATCGAAATATTCCAACGCGTGCCAAGCGACATCAAAAACTTCAGCAGGGCACCGGGACGCTCGGGGAACTCGAACTGAAACACTTTTTCATTGCTGATACCCGGAGCGTGCCCCCCCACCATGTGGCGAATGTGCTGCTTGGCCAAGTCGCTGTCTGTCAGGTCCAGTACCAAATAACCGGTTTCGCGCAGTTCCCGCACCAGTTCGTCTCGGCCCAGGCCACCGGCCTGAATCTGAATGCCAACAAATATCGTGGCTTGCTTGCTATCCGCGTAACGGTAATTGAACTCGGTGATGCTGCGCTTGTGCAGAGCGTTGATAAAGGTTTTGAACGCGCCGGGCTTCTCCGGAATGGTCACCGCCAGGATGGCTTCGCGCTTCTCGCCGATTTCGGTGCGCTCCGAAATATAACGCAGACGGTCAAAGTTCATATTGGCGCCGCTGAGGGTCGCGATCAGATTTTCGTCTTCGATTTTTTCCCGCTCTATGTATTTTTTAATACCGGCCACACCGAGCGCCCCGGCGGGTTCGGCAATGGAACGGGTGTCTTCAAAAATGTCTTTTATCGCGGCGCAGATTTCATCGGTGGATACGGTAATCACTTCGTCTACGTGATCTTTGCAGATTTCCCACGGGTAGGCACCAATCTGTTTGACCGCCACGCCGTCAGCAAATATCCCAACTTCGTCCAATATCACCCGCTCGCCGGCTTTCATGGCTGCCTGCAAGCAGTTTGAGTCTTCCGGCTCTACACCTATCACTTTTATTTCCGGGCGCAGATATTTTATGTAGGCGGCCATACCAGCAATCAGCCCACCACCGCCTACACAGATAAACACCGCGTGGATGGGCTTGCTGAATTGCAACAACAACTCCATGGCGACCGTGCCCTGACCGGCGATCACGTCTGGGTCATCGTAGGGAGGAATGTAAGTGTAACCATGCTTTTCAATCAGCTCGTGGGCGTGGGCCGCGGCTTCGTCGAAAGCGTCGCCTCTGAGCACAACCTTGGCACCGTGCCCACGCACAGACTTCACTTTGATCTCTGGCGTCGTCTGAGGCATTACGATGACGGCCTTGATGCCCAGTTTTTTTGCCGACAAGGCCACACCCTGGGCGTGATTACCGGCAGACGCACAGATTATCCCCTTGGCCTTCTGCTCCTCCGACAGCTGCACCAGCTTGTTGTAGGCCCCGCGAATCTTGAACGAGAATACCGGTTGCAAATCTTCACGCTTCAAAAAAATGTTGTTGCCGAAGCGCCGCGACAGGCTAACGGCCTCGGTCAGCGGCGTTTTATTAGCAACATCGTAAACGCGGGCATTCAGTATTTTCTTGATATAGCGTTGGGACATGTCGATTCCGCAATGTAATTTAAGAATGAATTAGGCGTGATTCGAAAGAGATTTGGCGTAGGGCACCACCGAAAGAGCCCGTAGTGTAGAAAGTTTTACCCGCAACCGTCTATAAGCAGCCCGTCCAGACGCTGTATACTGCAAGCATCCCATTCATTTTCCGCAACGGGCTCAACCATGAACCAGGACGAACTGAAGCAAGCGGTCGCCAAAGCCGCTATCGACTACATCAGCCCCCGCCTGAACAGCAGCAGCATCATTGGTGTGGGCACCGGCAGCACTGCCAACTGCTTTATTGATTTGCTGGCGGCCATTCGCAACGATTTTGACGGCGCCGTAGCCAGCTCCGAAGCCACCGCTGAACGCCTGAAAAGCCACGGCATTCCCGTTTATGAGCTGAACAGCACCGCAGATCTGGAGTTTTACGTAGACGGCGCAGACGAAGTCAACGAACAACTGGAACTGATCAAAGGCGGCGGCGGCGCGCTCACGCGGGAAAAAATTGTGGCGGAAGTGGCGCAGACGTTTATCTGCATTGCCGACGAGTCCAAAAAAGTGGATATTCTGGGTGAATTCCCACTGCCACTGGAAGTGTTGCCTATGGCCCGCAGCCACGTCGGCCGGGAAATCGTGAAACTTGGCGGCGATCCGGTGTACCGCGATGATTTCACCACCGACAACGGCAACATCATTATTGACGTCTATAACCTGGACCTGTCGCGCCCGATTCAGGTGGAAGAACGCCTGAACCAGATTGTAGGTGTAGTCACCAACGGCCTGTTTGCCCGCCGCCCCGCCGATCTGCTGCTGCTGGGTACAAAAACCGGCGTACAGACTCTCAAGCGCGGCTGACCCACTCGACTGGCATGGCAGCCAAGGCCGGCTGCCATGCCAGACCAACGTTTAGTTTCACAGAGCGGCGCAGTTTCGTACAATAGCGCTCACTTTTTAACCCTACCCAGGAAGGACCATCCGATGCACTTCGATAACATCCCTGCCGGCAAAAATGCACCCGACGATATCTATGTCGCCATTGAAATCCCGGCCAATAGCTCACCGGTGAAGTACGAACTGGACAAAGACATGGGCGCCTTGCTGGTAGACCGTTTTATGGCTACACCCATGTTCTACCCGGCCAACTACGGTTTTATTCCCCACACTCTGGCCGACGACGGTGATGCCCTGGACGTATTGGTCATTACCCCCTACCCGGTTCAGGCGGGCTGTGTGATTCGCTGTCGCCCGGTAGGCGTACTCAACATGGAAGACGAAGCCGGCGGCGACGCCAAGCTGGTCGCAGTGCCCCACGACAAACTGACCACGGCTTACGCCCACGTACAAGACGTGACGGACTTGCCAGAACTGCTGCGCAACCAGATTCATCACTTCTTTGAAAACTACAAAGCGCTGGAAGCCGGAAAATGGGTGAAAATCCAAGGCTGGGACAACGCAGCGGCTGCGAAAAAAGCCATTGTTGACGCCATCAAAGCTTACGGCGGCTAAAAGCGTATCGCTTTATACCGTTCACAAAAAACCGGGCATCAAGCCCGGTTTTTTGTTGCCTGCACATCAGCGGGAGACAATTACTAGCCCCGCGACAGTAACGCCCGCATGTCACTGATCGCCGCGTTGGCCCGCGACAAATAGGCCGCCATGGTCAGCGAATGGTTTGCCATTATGCCAAAGCCACTGCCGTTGAGAATCACCGGGCTCCACATGTCGCCCTGCGCTCCCTCAAGCTCAATGATGATCTGCTTAACGCTGGCCGTAGCGTTCTTGTCCTGCAATACCTTGCGGAAATCCACTTCAATGGCACGGAATATGTGCAGTAGCGCCCAGGAACTGCCGCGAGCCTCGTAAAACACATCGTCTATTTTGGTCCAGTCGGTTTTTACATCAGCGCCGTCGGTCCGTTCATCCAGCGGATCCTGGCCTTCCGAATCCGCTACCGTCTCAGAGATGGAGGCTTTACCCACACTCTCACCCAGGGTGCGGGACAAGCTGCCCAAACGGGTTTCCAGGTCGGCCAACCAACTGTTCAAGCTATCGGCACGTGTATAGAACTGCGCATCGGCCCGATCAGGGCTCGACAGCCGATCCAAATAGCGCTTCAAAGCGGTGATCCCGCGACGGTATTCAGATTCGGTTGAGGGAATCGCCCAGCTATCGCTATCAAAGTGCAACTGGGGCTCGGCAATAATCAGGTCCGCGTCTTCCGAAGACTGGCTCTGGGCGCGACTGATGTCTTGACGCATGGCTCGGGCCAGATCACGTACCTGCACCAGCACACCGAATTCCCAGTTGGGCACGTTGTCCAGCCAAAGGCCCGGAGGGAAAATGTCGTTGGTAATGTAACCGCCGGGTTTATCCAGCAGGGTTTCCGCAATGCGGATCATGGTCGCGGTAGTGGCAAAGCCGGTTACCGGTTCACGCTGCATGGCGTTGGCGGTTGCGCGGGTGTGTTCACGCACCGAAAAACTGTCGGGCTCGCTGCTCCAGTACATACCCACGATCATGGCAATCAGCAAGTAAACCACCACAATGATAAGCAGCAACTTACCCACCATTCCACCACCGAAGGAGTCCCGGGCATCGCCTTTTTTGTCCTTGAAATACTGCCTGATTTTGCCTGGCATAAGCGTATTATTCCCCTATCAATTGGTGGTTTTCTGCGGTGAATGGACGCCCTAGATGGTAGCCCATTGCACCATCAATGCCCAAATCACACAGTACTTTGAATTCCTCAACGGTTTCCACGCCGCTGGCAAACACTTTCACACCGCTACTGTGGGCAATATCAACAACCGACTTCAAAAAGAAGCGGTTATCGCCATGTTCGTTAATGCCGTGGGTGAAGCTGTTGTCAATGCGCAGAGCTGCCAGTCGCAGATTTTTCAAATAGCTAAACGGCACTCCGCCGACGCCAAAACGATCAACTACCACCGGCACCTGCAAGTCGTTCAGCGACTGCACGAGCCGGGTAGCTTCCTCGCGGTGGCGATGAATGGCCAATTCCGAAATGCCCACCCACAGGTTACGGACCACCGCTCCTGCTGCTTTTAATTCTACCAGCAGGTCCTGCTGAAACTGTGGGTCTGTAACTGAGGCGTTGCCCAAAGAAACAGCCAGCGGCATCTGCGGACGCTGCCGCAGATGCTCCAGAACGCTGTGCACCAGTTGGCGGTCAATAGCCGCAATCAGCCCGAGATGCTCCGCCATAGGCACGAACAGCGCGGCCTTTAGCGCGCCATCGGCGGTATTAATGCGCGAAAATACCTGATGGTAAAGCGGCTCACCATGAACCGGCCCTGCACAATTTATCACGGGCTGAAGCCACAGTGCGAAACGCTTCTGCGCCAGAGCTTCCTGCAACGTTAAGCGCCAGGCCTCAGCGCCTAGCTGCGTGCCGTCACCGGGAACCAGCAGGCGACAGCCAGACTCGCTCTGCGACTGAGCCTGGCGCAGGGCGTTGTCGGCTGCAATCAGCAACTCCAGCACGCCGCCGCCTTGAACGGTCGGCGCCAACCCCCCGTGCACAGCTACAGCCAAGGGCCTGGCAA
This sequence comes from Marinobacter sp. M3C, assembly GCF_023311895.1. GTDB lineage: Bacteria > Pseudomonadota > Gammaproteobacteria > Pseudomonadales > Oleiphilaceae > Marinobacter. Next base: position 3,250,964 of record NZ_CP092284.1, on the reverse strand, counting down.
TGGCACTGTAGGCGTCATCAATATCCGCCAGCAGTGACTGACACCAAGGTAAGGCATCGTCAGAGCTGACACCGGGCAAATACAGCACGAACGAGGCGCCCATGCGCCGGCCCGCGAAGGCATCGGCGTGCTGGCGAGTAAAGTGTTCGATGATTTTGGCCAGGCGGGCCAAAAGCCGGTCACCCTCCTGGCGCCCCAGCGACACATTGAACTTGGCAAACTGCGACAACTGAAAAATCAGCAGCACGCCCGGCGCCGATCGCTCTTCAGACAGCACCTCTACTTTCAGGCGCTGGTCAAAAGCGGTGCGGCTGGCGAGGCCGGTCACCGGATCTTCATTGTTAAGCTTGCGCAGCTGCTGGATCAGCCGTGCCTGCCCATAAAACAGCTTTTCCAGCTGATCGGTCATGGTGTTCATGGCCACGGTGACCTGGCGTAACTCACGGGCGCCTGCCACCCGAATGCGTTGGCGGAATTCACGCCGACCAATAGCGTCAGCCTGGCGCTCCAGTGCATGCAACGGCCGCAGAGTCTGCCGCAGTAACAACCACAGACATAGCAGACCAATACTGCTGATAACGGCGGCACTCAAAACCAGCGCCGCTGCGATGCGCCAAAGGTCCTGATACGCCCGACCGGGATGACTGACCACATTAACCAGACCCAAGCGCTGCCAGCCCCGCACCACTTGGGCCGTGGCGACCGGTGTCGGCAAGTCTGCGAAATGAACAAACCAGGCAGGTGCGTCAACCTTACTAAGGCTGATACGGCGCCCAGCCACCACAGCGCCCGAATGATCAAGATACTCAACAGATAAGTAACGCCCGCTGTCGAATACGGCATCAATTAGCGAGTTCGATGCAACGGGGTCGCGGCCGTCAATGGCGTTTGATAGGGACAGACCAACGGCGGTAGCGCCATCTTGGGCGTGGCCAGCCAGCTGGCTGCTGACGTACTCGCGGAAATAACCGTAGCTAGCGCCCACGCTGGCCAACAGCAACGCTACCAACAACACCCCAGTGAACAGCAGCAGCAAAGTGCGCAGCGAAAAACTGCCTCGCTGGCGATCCATGCGGGCTGACTGCAGACTCATCCGGGCGCGTGCCTTGGTCATAAATGAACTGCTCCGGGCGTTTGGCGTTGCGTGCGACGCTCACAAATGGCGAACCTGCCTTATAATAGTCGCGATAACGTTGATTATTGTAGTAAGCGTACGCCAAATCCGCCAATAGGTTGCTCTATATGGAACCAACGTCTTATGGACGCTGTTACAGAGCTGTCTGACAATAATCGGCGGTATCAGAACGGCTGGGCCTGCATTAGGTCACATTAAGGCTCCTGATCACCATCCAAATTTATCAAAAAGTATTGATATGAGCAGCATAAGTGCGCACCATGGGCGCATTGTGTCGCTAAGTTTGGCAATTCTGTAAAACAAAGGTATTCGTTTTTATGGCAAGTATTCTCGTGCTTCACGGGCCAAATTTGAACATGCTAGGCACCCGCGAACCTGAGGTATATGGCCACGAAACTCTCGCAGACATTAATCAGCGGCTACAGAGCAGCGCTGCAGCCGCGGGCCATCATCTGCTCCACCTGCAATCAAACGCCGAATATGAATTGATTGAACGCATTCACGCCGCCAGGGTAGAAGGTGTGGACTATATTCTATTTAATCCGGCGGCTTTTACCCACACCAGCGTCGCATTGCGTGACGCGCTGTTGGCGGTTGCCATACCGTTCATTGAGGTGCATCTGTCCAATGTGCACCAGCGGGAAGCCTTTCGGCACCACTCCTATTTCTCAGATATCGCCAAAGGCGTTATCTGCGGCCTCGGCAGCCAGGGCTATGACCTGGCGCTTCAGGCCGCACTCAAACAAACGCATTAACTAGACCTTACAAAAGAGGCTGAACAAATCATGGATATTCGCAAAATCAAGAAATTGATCGAACTGCTTGACGAATCCGACGTCGAAGAACTGGAAATTCACGAGGGCGATGATTCCGTGCGTATCTCGCGCCGCCGTGAGCAGCCAGCCGGCACGCATTACGTTAGTCACATGGCACCACAGCATGCCGCGCCTATGTACGCACCAGCACCGGAAGCACCGGGCCCGGTTGGCCATGAAAGCAAGCCTGCAGCGCCCAAGGGCCATACCATTAATTCACCTATGGTGGGCACTTACTACAGTGCGCCATCGCCTACCGCGCCGGAATTCATCGCCGTGGGCCAATCCATCAAAGCCGGTGATGTTATCTGTATCGTGGAAGCGATGAAGATGATGAACCAGATTGAAGCTGACAAAAGTGGCACCATCACCGAAATACTGGTCGAAAACGGCCAGCCGGTGGAGTTTGACCAGCCTCTGATCGTCATTTCCTGAACCCGGTGATTGTGAGCCATGGCTATGTTAGAAAAAGTATTGATCGCAAACCGCGGTGAAATCGCCCTGCGGATTTTGCGCGCCTGTAAAGAATTAGGTATCAAAACCGTAGCCGTGCACTCCAAGGTCGACCGCGACCTGATGCACGTGCGCTTAGCCGATGAAACCGTCTGTATCGGCCCCAACAGCCCGACCGACAGCTATTTGAACATCCCTGCCATCATCAGCGCAGCGGAAGTAACCGACTCAGTGGGCATCCACCCCGGTTACGGCTTTTTGGCGGAAAACGCCGACTTTGCCGAGCAGGTCGAAAAAAGCGGGTTCCGCTTTATCGGCCCCAGAGCCGAGACCATTCGGCTGATGGGCAACAAAGTGTCGGCCATCAACGCCATGATCAGTGCAGGCGTACCAACGGTTCCAGGTTCTAACGGCGCGCTAACCGACGACGACGACCTGACTCTTAGAGTCGCTAAAAAAATCGGCTACCCGGTGATTATTAAAGCCGCATCGGGCGGCGGTGGTCGCGGCATGCAGGTGGTGCATTCGGAAGCGGCATTGCTTAAGGCCGTACAGATTACCCAGACCGAAGCGCGCAGCGTGTTTGGCGACCCGACCGTGTATCTTGAAAAATTCCTTGAACGCCCGCGTCACGTTGAAATACAGATATTGGCCGACATGCATGGCAACTGTATTCATTTGGGCGACCGCGACTGCTCGTTTCAGCGCCGTCACCAGAAAGTGCTGGAAGAAGCGCCGGCGCCAGGTATTGACCCCGAAGCCCGGGAAAGAACCCTGAAAGCCTGTGTTGATGCCTGTAAGGAAATTGGCTATGTGGGTGCCGGCACCTTCGAATTTCTGTATCAGGACGGTGGTTTCTACTTCATCGAGATGAACACCCGGGTGCAGGTTGAACACCCGGTATCGGAAATGGTGACCGGCGTGGATATCGTGCGCGAACAGCTGCGTATCGCCAGCGGCCTGCCGTTGCAGTACACGCAGGACGACATCAAGATTACCGGGCACGCCATCGAGTGCCGGATCAACGCAGAAGACCCCCAAACTTTTGTGCCTAGCCCCGGTAAAGTGAAGCATTTTCATGCGCCCGGCGGTAACGGTGTACGGGTGGATTCGCACCTTTACAGTGGTTACACCGTGCCGCCCTACTACGATTCGCTGATCGCCAAACTGATCACTTGGGGTGACGACCGCGAAATAGCGCGCCGGCGCATGAAAAACGCCCTCGACGAGATGGTGGTTGAAGGCATTAAAACCAATCAGCCGCTGCACCGCAGATTGGTGCGCGATGGCGGCTTTAAACAGGTAGACTTCACCATACATTACCTTGAAAAACTGATTCGGGACTGAGTCCTGCGTCGACAATGCGGGAAGCACCATGCCCTGGATACAATTAAAGATTTCGGCTGACCCAGACAGCGCCGATCAGCTCGAAGATGTGCTGATGGAAATGGGTGCCGATGCGGTGTCGATGGAAGACGCCGCTGACCAGCCTCTGTACGAGCCGGACCATGGCACCACACCTTTGTGGAGCCAAACCACCGTAACCGGACTGTTTCAGTCCAGTTACGATATTACCGAGTTGTGTTCCAACATCCGCGACGCCTGGCACCAGCAAACCCAGCAGAGCCTGGCGGACATAGACGTAACGCTGGTTGAAGATAAAGACTGGGCGCGGGCCTGGATGGACGATTTCCACCCCCTGCGCTTTGGCGAACGTTTGTGGATAGTACCCAGCTGGCACGACGCGCCTGACCCGGGCGCAGCCAATTTGCTGCTGGACCCAGGCCTGGCGTTTGGTACCGGCACCCACGACACGACGGCTCTGTGCCTACAGTGGCTAGACGGCGCGGATGTAAAGGGCAAACAAGTGATCGATTATGGCTGTGGCTCCGGCATTTTAGGCCTGGCTGCACTGTTGCTAGGTGCTGACCATGTAATGGGAGTCGACACCGACCCACAGGCGCTGGAAGCCAGCCGTGAAAACGCCCGCCGCAACGACGTAGACGAAAGCAGGCTGTCTTTGTATCTGCCGAAAGACGAACCCGACGCCTTGGCCGACATTACGCTCGCCAATATTCTGGCTCAGCCACTGATCGGACTGGCGCCACACCTGGCAGCGAAAACCCGCCCGGGCGGCGACATTGTGCTGTCTGGCATTCTCAATCATCAGGCCCGCGATGTGATGGTGGCTTACGAACCCTGGTTTATTATGGATGAACCAGAACAGCAGGGTGAATGGATACGGCTCACAGGGCGACGCCACGATTGATCAAGCGGTAAGGCCAAAGATTTAGACGACCGTGCATTCAGTTTCTTTGTATTCAGGGATTTAGAATGGCTTCCAGCAACCTTCAAACTCAGTGCTCCCACTGCCAGACGCGTTTCCGGGTAACCGGGGAGCAACTGGAGGCTGCCAAGGGGCGAGTGCGCTGCGGCAGCTGTATGAAGATTTTCAATGCCTTAGAGAATCGCATCAAAGAGCGAAAACCTGTCATCACAACACCCCCGGAGCCGGTTATCAACCCGGACCCGGACGCCGATCTGGTGTTTGCGGACAACCCGGAAGAAGATGCAGCCCACGGCGCTTACATTAAAGCCGACATGACGTTTGCCGAAGACGAGCTCAGCGACAGCTTTCGCTCCATGGACCACAGTGTTTATAGCGATGACCGCGACAGCAGCAGCGATATAAACCCGGATTCGGATGAAAGCTGGGCCCACGCCATTCTGGATGAAGCCAGTCGCCACAACAGCCCAAGGCGCTCAGCCCCACCCGCCGAATCAACACCACCCAAGAATGAACCACTTGCTGAAGCTCAAAATCTTGAAACACAAGGCCTCGCGCAACCCAGCGACAGCCGGCCGTTGCCGTCCGAGCATCAGATTTACGCCGAGAGCGGCGCCCGACCGCAGCATACGCTTTACAGCAATCTTCGCCAGGAACCCATTCCGGTTCAGTCCAATCACAGCGGAAAAATTCGGGCGTTGGCCTGGTCACTGATTGTTCTGGCCATTCTCGGGGTGATCGCCTCACAGTTGGCTTGGGTTCAATTTGACAAATTTTCCAAAATTCCCCAGCTGCGTCCTTTTTACGAAAAAGGCTGCGAACTTGCCGGTTGCACGCTGCCACCGCTGATAGACATGAGCGCCATAGACAGCCGCAAACTGGTGGTAAAAACCAACCCTGCCAACCGCAGCGAACTGGTGGTAGACGCAGTGATTATCAACCGTGCCGCCTTCGCACAGCCGTTTCCGGCCATTGTTCTCACCTTCGCAGACTTGAACGGGCAAGAGGTTACACAGCGTGTATTCAGCCCTGCAGACTACCTGGCGGACCAGGGCGCACAGTTGCGGGAAATGCCGCCGCAGACGCCAATACGCATCGCCATCGCTATTCAAGACCCGGGACAAACGGCGGTCAGCTACAACATCGACTTCCGCTCACAGGCCGAGTAAGCCAGCGCAAGCTCGCTGGCCGAACTCGACTTGCAGGCTTTCGACAAGCACACAAAAGTCAATCAAAAAGCACGAAAAATAATCAATTTTTTCACGGCCTTGCCTCTTCAATCGCGGCCGCACCAGCGGTATCATTAGCGCCCTCCGGAATTCGGCCGTTCAATTATTGAACAATTCACCGATATTCAGGCCTTGCGTTAACTTCCGTAACACGGATTCAGATCATGCTGCCAACGGCAAAAATCGGGCCGTATACCTTGCCCAATCCGCTGATTGTTGCGCCCATGGCCGGTGTGACAGACCGGCCTTTTCGGCTGTTGTGCCGGCGTATGGGCGCAGGGCTGGCCGTTTCGGAAATGGTGATTGCTGATAGCAAAATGTGGCACACCCGGAAATCTCGCAGCCGCCTGAATCATCAAGGTGAGCCTGAGCCCCGCTCGGTGCAGATTGCCGGCGGCGATCCAGAGATGCTGGCGCAGGCGGCGCGTATGAACGCTGCGTCTGGCGCCCAGATCATCGACATCAATATGGGTTGTCCGGCCAAAAAAGTCTGTAATAAAGCGGCCGGCTCTGCACTGATGAAAGACGAAGCTCTGGTGCTGCAGATTCTGAAGGCGGTAGTAGCCGCCGTAGACATACCGGTGACCCTAAAAATGCGCACCGGTTGGGATGAGGATCACCGCAACGCGCCGATTATTGCGCGCATGGCAGAAGAAGCCGGTATTCAGGCGCTGGCCATACATGGCCGCACTCGCACCGACAAATACACGGGCAATGCCGAGTACGACACCATTGCCCGGGTGAAGTCCGACGTTGGTATTCCGGTATTCGCCAATGGCGACATCACCAGCCCGGAAAAAGCGCGCGACGTGCTTCAATACACCGGGGCTGATGGCCTGCTGATTGGCCGCGCGGCTCAGGGCCAGCCTTGGATTTTTCGGGAAATCCTGCATTTTCTGGAAACAGGCGAACACATGAAACCGCCGCCACTGGATGAAGTGGAAACGATATTGAGCGAGCACCTGCTGGCACTGCACGATTTTTATGGAGAAACCATGGGTGTGCGCATTGCCCGCAAACATGTGGGCTGGTATTTGCAAAGCCACGACCAAGACAAACGCTTCCGGCAACGCTTCAATGCCATAAACGACGCGTTGGAGCAGCACAACAGCATTCAACAGTATTTCGCAAGCTTACGAAATGAAGAGGTATTCGCAGCATGAAAGCTGAAACTTTGGCAAACGACACCCTGAACGCATCCGCCAATGATGACATTCACCAACTGCAAACGGTTGGCACCAGCGGCAACCCAGTCACCCTGCGTGACAGCGTAGAAATTGCACTGACCAACTACTTCACCCAGCTTGATGGCGCTCCGGTAACCGAGGTTTATCAATTGGTGCTATCAGAAGTAGAAGCTCCGTTACTGGAACAGGTGATGAAGTACACCCGCAACAACCAGACCAAAGCGTCCACCATGCTGGGCCTGAACCGCGGCACCCTGCGCAAGAAGCTCAAGCAATACGATCTGCTTTAAACCCGACATCCGATCCGGAAGAAAGTGACCCATGGCAAATCAGGCAAATACTCCCGTTCGTCGCGCGCTGATCAGTGTCAGTGACAAAACCGGCATTGTTGAATTTGGTCGCGCGCTCAGCGAGCGCGGCATAGAGTTGCTGTCCACCGGCGGCACCTTTCGTCTGCTTAAGAAAAACAACGTCGCGGTCACCGAGGTGTCTGACTACACCGGTTTTCCGGAGATAATGGATGGCCGGGTAAAAACCCTGCACCCGAAAATTCACGGTGGCGTTTTGGGCCGCCGTGGCACCGACGACGCCGTCATGGCCGAACACGGCATAGACCCCATCGACATGGTGGTGGTGAATCTCTATCCGTTTGAAGACACCATAGCCAATCCGGATTGCGACTTGGCGACCGCCATTGAAAACATCGACATTGGCGGCCCCACCATGGTTCGCGCGGCAGCCAAGAATCACAACGATGTGGCCATAGTAGTGAATACCCGCGATTACAACCGGGTATTGAAAGAACTGGAAAGTAACGATGGCGAACTGACCTTTGCTACCCGTTTCGATCTGGCCGTAAAAGCCTTTGAGCACACCGCGGGCTACGACGGCGCTATTGCCAACTATCTGGGCGGGCGCACCGCCGATAACGACAACCCGGATTTCCCGCGCACCTTCAACGCCCAGTTTGTGAAAGTGCAGGACATGCGCTACGGCGAAAACCCGCACCAGCGCGCCGCGTTCTACGCCGAGCGCAACCCGAAAGAAGCCTGTGTGGCCACCGCCACCCAGCTGCAAGGTAAGGCGTTGTCGTACAACAACGTGGCCGACACCGACGCCGCGCTCGAGTGTGTAAAACCTTTCGCCGACCCGGCTTGCGTGATCGTCAAGCACGCCAATCCCTGCGGTGTAGCCATTGGTGCCGACATTCTGCAAGCTTACGAGCTGGCCTATGCAACAGACCCCACCTCGGCGTTTGGCGGCATCATTGCCTTCAACCGCGAGCTGGACGCAGCGACCGCCAAAGCCATTATTGAGCGCCAGTTTGTGGAAGTGATCATCGCCCCCAGCATCAGCGCCGAAGCAGTAGAACTGATAGCCGCCAAGAAAAACGTGCGTTTGCTGGCCTGCGGCGAATTTGACGGTGAGCGCGCCCCGGCTTTGGATTACAAACGCGTGACCGGCGGCTTGCTGGTGCAAGAACGTGACCTGGGCATGGTCGCCATGGCTGATGTAAAAGTGGTCACCCAACGCCAGCCCAGCGAAGAAGAACTGAACGATTTGCTGTTTGCCTGGGAAGTGGCCAAATACGTCAAATCCAACGCCATTGTTTACGCTAGAGCGGGCCGCACCATCGGCGTGGGCGCAGGCCAGATGAGCCGCGTGTACAGCGCCAGGATTGCCGGCATTAAAGCCGCCGATGAAGGCCTGGAAGTAAAAGGCTCGGTCATGTCTTCTGACGCCTTCTTCCCGTTCCGCGACGGTATTGATGCCGCCGCCGCCGCCGGTATTACCGCGGTGATCCAACCCGGTGGTTCCATGCGTGATCAGGAAGTGATCGACGCCGCTAACGAGCACGGCATTGCTATGGTGTTCACTGGCATGCGCCATTTCCGCCATTAACCCGTAGGGACCGCATCATGAATATTCTGATTATTGGTAATGGCGGGCGCGAACACGCCCTGGCGTGGAAAGCCGCGCAGTCGGAACTGGCCGACACCGTTTTCGTAGCGCCCGGTAACGCCGGCACCGCCACTGAAGCCGGTGTGGAAAACGTCGCCATTGATGTGATGGATTTGGACGGTTTGGCTGACTTTGCCGCCAGCAACAACGTCAGCCTGACCATCGTCGGGCCCGAGGCGCCGTTGGTTGCCGGTGTTGTGGATCTGTTTGAAGAGCGTGGCCTGAGGGTGTTTGGCCCCAGCGCCGGCGCCGCGCAACTAGAAGGCTCAAAAGCTTTTACCAAAGACTTTCTGGCGCGCCATAAAATCCCCACGGGTTCCTACGGCAACTTTACCGACGTGGATGAAGCATTGGCCTACGTGCGCCAGCAAGGCGCGCCTATTGTGGTCAAAGCTGACGGCCTGGCTGCAGGTAAAGGCGTGATTGTGGCCATGACCCTGGCCGAAGCGGAAAACGCCATCCGCGATATGCTAGCGGGCAACGCTTTTGGCGACGCCGGCAGCCGCGTGGTTGTTGAAGAGTTTCTGGACGGCGAAGAAGCCAGCTTCATCGTCATGGTCGACGGCGATAACGTGCTGGCCATGGCGACCTCGCAAGACCACAAACGCGTGGGCGATGGCGATATCGGCCCCAACACAGGTGGCATGGGTGCTTATTCCCCGGCGCCGGTGGTAACCCCCGAGGTGCACCAGCGCATTATGGATGAGGTTATCTACCCGACCGTGCGCGGCATGAAAGCCGAAGGCCACCCCTACAAAGGTTTCCTGTACGCCGGCCTGATGATCGACTCTGTTGGTGCTCCCAGGGTGATCGAATTCAACTGCCGCTTTGGCGATCCGGAAACCCAGCCCATCATGCTGCGCATGCAGTCGGATCTAGTGGCTCTGTGTCAGGCCGCGATTGACGGCAAACTGGACCAGTGCAGCTCCGATTGGGACCCCCGGGCCGCCGTGGGTATTGTTCTAGCGGCAGGTGGTTATCCCGGCAGCTACAGCAAAGGGGATGCCATCTCTGGCCTGTCGGAAACCGAAACCGAGGGCGAAAAAGCTTTCCACGCCGGCACAAAGCTGAATGGCAACCAGGTGGTCACCAGCGGTGGCCGGGTGCTCTGCGCAACCGCACTGGGCAATACTGTGACCGAAGCCCAACAACGGGCTTACAGACTTGCTGGAAAGATAAACTGGGACGGTGCGTTTTATCGCAAAGACATCGCGTATCGAGCCATAGCCCGCGAGCAGGCGTAATACGACACCCTGAGCAAAAGCCCGGTCGTTGACCGGGCTTTTTTATGGGGTAATGTAAACTCACGCGCCTGCCCCGTTACACAAACAGCCTGGAACTGCTCAAATGCTGCAAAAGTCACCTAATATTACCTTTTTCTTGCTCTTATCCGTTGTGCTTTTAAGCGCATGCTCCCGCAATGACATATATCAGAAGGCTATCGACTATGAGCGTTCCACCGCCGGACTTGAGGCTGCCAGCATTACTCTGGGCGAACTGAACATTGCGTACCTGCGAAACGCAGAAATGAACAACGGCGAGACCATCGTGATGGTTCATGGTTTTGGTGCCAACAAAGACAACTGGACCCGCATGGCCCGGGAGCTCACAGATAAATTTAACGTTTATGCCATAGACCTTCCGGGCCACGGCGAAAGCAGCAAACCGCTGGATCTCGGTTATCGGCTGGACCAGCAAGTGGCACACCTTGCCCGTATTCTTCAGGCTCTGGACATTGCCAAGATGCACATGATGGGCAACTCCATGGGCGGCGCCATTACGGCCTTATATGCCGCCACTTATCCGGAACAGATCAAAACTGCCGTACTGTTCGACCCGGCCGGTATCCTTGACTACGAGAGCGAACTGTTTGATTTGGTCGCAGCTGGTGACAACCCACTTATCCCCTCAAAACCTGGAGATTTTGAGCGTCTGATGGATTTCGCTCTTGAGAAAAAGCCGTTTATTCCCTGGCCCATTCTTGGGGTTATGGAAGACCAGGCTCTTGCCAATCAGACAGTGAATGAAGTGATTTTTGCCGCCATCCGGGGCGCTGGCTTCGAGACGGGTTTCCGCAGTATGGTCAGCCGCATCGAAGCCCCGGTCCTGGTCGTCTGGGGCAAGGAAGACCGTGTGATTAACTACCGTAACGGCGAAGTCTTTGTGGACATCATCCCGGGTGCACAACTGGAGGTATTGGACGGTGTTGGTCACGCGCCCATGATTGAAGCGCCGGAAGAGTCAGCCCGTCTGTTCCTGGAGTTTGCCAAATCCCATGCTTCAAAAGCCGAGTAACACAAACAGGCAAGAGGCTCCGTTGTTATCGGCTTCAACGATTGGGAAAAACAAGGTAGCCTTACGCCGACTATAATCCGTTTTCCCTGAAAGAACCTCTCATGCCTGAAGCTGTATGGATTTCCTTTGCGTTTGGTCTTGGCCTGCTGGTCAAGGTGGTTCATTTACCACCCCTGGTGGGTTATCTGGCGGCCGGTTTCACACTCAGCGCACTAACGGCGTTCCCGGGTTCCAATATCTCTGCCGAGCCCACCGAAGTATTAGGCCACATTGCGCACCTGGGCGTGTTACTGATGCTGTTTACGGTGGGCTTGAAGCTGAAATTCAAGACCATCATCAGCCCCGAGGTTATTGGCGGTAGCCTGCTGCACTTTGGCATAACCTGCTTTGTGTTCACTCCCGGGCTGTATCTAATTTTGGATATTACCTGGTACGTTGCCTTCATGCTGGCGGCGGCGCTGTCGTTTTCATCCACTATTCTGGTCGCTAAAGTGCTGGAAAGTAAGCGCGAGTTGCGCGCCTTCCATGGCCGCGTAGCCATCGGTATTCTGGTGATGCAAGACTTGATTGCGCTGGTCGTAATGAGCCTGGCTGCGGGGAAAACGCCGTCGGAATGGGCCTTGATTGTGTTCGGCCTGCCGCTATTGCGACCATTGCTGTTCCGCCTGTTGGATGCCAGCGGCCACGATGAACTACTGGTGCTGTTGGGCATGCTTTTAGCACTGGTATTGGGCGGCTTGGGCTTTGAAGCCTTGGGCTTGAGCTCCGAGCTTGGTGCTTTGCTGTTTGGTGCGGTGCTGGCCAATCACCCACGCAGTCAGGAGCTGGCCAAATCTCTGTGGAGTGTGAAAGAGATATTCCTGGTGGGGTTTTTCCTGCAAATCGGCATTGGCGGGCTGCCAGACGCCCATTCATTGATGTTTGCATTGGCTGCCAGCCTGATTCTACCGTTGAAAGGAATACTGTTTTTCTTCCTGATGATTCTGTTCCGCCTGCGCGCGCGCAGCAGTTTTCTAACGTCGCTGGCGCTGACAAACTACAGCGAATTCGGCCTGATTGTGGCCAGCATTGCCCTGCCCCAGTGGATGGTGCCGTTGGCCATCAGCGTGGCGCTGTCGTTTGTCATTTCAGCGCCCCTGAACCGCATCGCTCACGGCCTTTACGAGCGCTTTGCCAGCCGCCTGGAATGCTACGAAACCAATAAACATCACCCTGACGAACAGCCCCTGGCGCTGTCTGACGCCAAGGTTCTCATCATGGGTATGGGGCGTACCGGTACCGCCGCTTACGACTGGCTGATCGAAACCGAACCGACCCTGGTCGGACTGGATTCTGACCCCAACAAAATTACCCAGCACAGCGTGGCGGGGCGCAATGTGGTGTTTGCCGATGCCGAAGACACCACCTTTTGGAGCAATCTGCATATGCCCCAGGTGCATTCAGTGATCCTCGCCATGGCCGACATTGAAGGCAAACTGATTGCCGCCCGCATGCTGCGGCGCATGGGTTTCACCGGCTACATTGTGGCCCACACCATGTTCCAGGACGAAGCTCACCAAATACGTGAAGCCGGCGCCAACGAAGCTTACCTGACCATGAGCGAAACCGGCGTAGCCCTGGCAAGCCACATCATGGAGCGGGAAGCATCCGCGCCGGACGGTTTTGAACCGCCCTCGACAGCCTAAGTGTCAACGAATTTTACATATCGATTTTTTCACGCAATAGATGATTCTGCTAACTGTTTGATAACCCGCTTCGCAGGTTCTCTGGCACACCTTATGCTTTAAATGTTGTTTGCAGCCATCTACGGATAGGATTTTTGTGCGCAACACCCAATGTTCGTGATGTGTGGCTTATGTTGTGACGAAATGGAGGTTTTTCATGCCGCCATGCCGAACACTTATATGGCTATCAACCCACGTACCAGACATACCAGAATTTGGGTCTGAGTATCAGGTGTACGCCATCAACGCCAGTGACGATATGCCATTGGCGCCGCCGTCCTGTGCAGGCACACGTGCTGGCGTAGCAGATCTGCGCCGGTTCAATGTCAGCGATGTCGGTAACTTTTGTCGCTGGATTGAGTTTCTGGGGCTGCGCTATTGGGTTGCCATTGTCGACATCTATCCATCTCCGGGTTCCGATACCCAGCGGTTCATTGCCCGCTACTGCTCTGACTACCACTCGGCACCGTTGGATATGGGCCGTTTCACAGCGATGTTGGGGCATTTGTGGGGCATGGCGGAGCTGCAAATCCAAACCACAGACGGTTACGACAGTAACCGGCGCGGGCCGGATTTCAACGATGTTGTGCTGACCGGTTCGTCGCCCGCTATCTGTGACACCCGCTCCTTACTGCGGCGTTTCGCTGCGGTTGACGAGCCGGTGTTGATCACCGGCGAAAGCGGCAGCGGTAAAGAAGCCGCCGCTCACTTTATCCAGAAAAACAGCAACCGTACTTATGGCCCACATGTGGTTGTTAACTGCGCCGCGCTGCCTGAATCCTTGACCCAAAGCGAGCTGTTCGGCTACGAACAAGGCGCCTTCACCCACGCTTTGAAAGCCCATCCGGGGCGTTTGGAACTGGCGCACCGGGGCACAGTGTTACTAGCCGGTATTGATGAGCTCAGTATGAAACAGCAATCGGCGTTGCTGCCCTTTTTGCAGGAAGGCCGGCTTGAGCGCATTGGAGGCAAGGCATCGTTCATCGTGGACGTACGGATTCTGGCAACCAGTTCTTCAGACCTTGGCGAGCTGGTTCGCCAGGGCGAGTTCCGGAGCGATGTGTTCTATCGTCTGGGCAGCTTGATTATTAATATGCCGGCACTTCGCCAACGCCCCGACGACATTATTACCCTCGCCCTGTTACTTTTAGACCAAAACAACACCCCGAAAAAACTCAGCACCGCCGCCATCTCGGCGCTTGCACACCATACCTGGCCCGGTAATCTGCGCGAACTGCAAAATCGTTTGCGCCGAGCCGGGCTGCTCAGCGACAGCGCCACCATCAGCCCCCGCAGCCTGGGCTTACAGGCGGCGCTGCCAACTCCCGGCAACCCTTCACAACTGACACTCTCTGCGTTTCGCAACGAAGCCGAACGTCACGCACTGTCATGCAGCCTGAACCTGGCACAACATAACGTCAGCGCTGCAGCCCGCATGCTGGCGATTTCCCGCGTTTCGTTCTATCGCCTATTGGAAAAGCATAAACATACAACTTTACACCTAGATGAAGACTCTGAAGGAGATTGTGTATGACACACCTTTTGCATTCACCACTGTGGACATCCCCCAGGCTATGTCTATTAACCGCTACTCTGGCCATAACACCGGCGTACGCCCAGGAAAATACCGGTAACATCAATCCGCCCCCGGTGGACCAGGCCACCAGCATTGCGTCTATCACCGCGGACCGCGGCATTGTCACCCGGCCCAAGCGCTTCACTATTGAACCATCGCTGTCTTACTCCCACAGCAGCTCTACCCTGGTGGCAATCGAGGGCTACACGGTTATACCCGCATTGTTGATCGGGCTAATCAACATATCCGAAGTGCAGCGGGATACTTTTGTGGGCGCCGTGTCGTTGAAGTACGGCTTTACCAGCCGCCTGGAGGCCGCGGTTCGGGTGCCCTATCTGAGCATCAGTGAAGACTTGCGCGAGCGCGATGTATTTAAGGGCACGCCCGTGGACAATCTGCGTGAGTCATCCGGTAACGGCTTGGGCGACGTGGAGCTATCCACACGCTATCAGCTGAATGACGGGCTGGAGGGCTGGCCTTATGTGATCGGCGTATTCCGGGTACGTGCGCCCACGGGCGAAGGGCCCTATGATGTTAAAAAGACCACACTGTTCACCGAAGATGGCGTGCCCATTGGAGTGACTCTGAACGAGCGTCCGACCGGTTCCGGATTCTGGTCATTTGAACCCGGCTTTTCCTTTATATACCCGAGCGATCCCGCCGTGCTTTTTGGCAACCTGAGCTACGTATGGACAATGGAAGAAGATGAGGGCCAGATCAACGGTGGTACTATCGACCCGGGCGACATTGTACGTTTCGGATTTGGCATGGGCTTCGCGTTTAACGAGCGTACCTCGTTCAGCCTGGGGTACGATCATTCAGTAATCAGTAAAACCAGTTTTGAGCAGGATAACAGCCTTTTTGATGCCAACTTCGATCGGATTCATGTGGGGTCACTATCGTTCGGCCTGGCCCACCGGTTGTCGAATAGCACAACATTAAGCCTTTCCGTGAACGTAGGTGTCACGGATAATGCGCCTAACAGCGAAATTACCCTGAAACTGCCTCTAAGCTTGTAAGGCGCCGCAGTCTTAACGCCTCGGTAGCGACAGCATGGAATCCTGAAAGTTGGGGGGCAGACGCCAAGTTTGCCCCAGGTTGTTCAGTTCAATATTCAGTTGCTGCATATTCTGGATAACCGCGCCGTCCACATTATTCTGGATCAGCGTCATCCAACTTCCGTTATCGAGTACACCGCTGGTTACCCGTGCGCCGTCGCCAGCGCTGCTGACGTCGCGCAGTACGGGCAGATTTTTGAGGGCTTGGGCGTAACTGCCCACGTCGCTGATATTGGGTATGCGCCAGCTATTAATGACTTGCAGGTCGCCATTCACCGACACTCTTTGCTCCAGGCCAATGGCAATTTCAAAACGGTTGAGAAAAAACCCGCCGCGCTTCTGCGCCAGCTCAGCATCACTCAGCACCGGGCTCCAATCTGCGGCTTGGGCCTGTGCAACCGACAAAACGGGAACCATTACCAAGGCCAGTCGAATTGCGGCCGGTCTCAATATTCGTAGGTTCAAGGTCATAGGTTCACCACTCCGACATCGATGGCCAATAAGGCAACGTGTGCCCCAGTGGCGGTGCGTCTTGAACCTGGCTCAAAGGCGCCGTTGCGACCGAAGGCCAGGATCCATCGGCAATAAACGAAATGCGTCCCTGTTGCAGATGGCTGCGTATCACAAACGCCGTGCCATCCCAGTATTGTTCAAACTCTGACCGCGGATACACTTTCATACCACGCGCCGGATCACCCACCAGCACTTCGCTGGGCGAAATACCTTTGATGATCACAAAATGCCGATAACCATCCAGCGTGACCAAGGCAATCACCGGTAACCGAACCTCCTTGCGCAATCCATCCAATGGCAGGCGAAAACCGTCCGCCCGATAGCCCTCAAGCGCCAAATAACGCTTCATATCCAACATAGAAAAACCTTCACGCTGCACTTTCTCTGGGTCGGCTACGGCGAACATGCCGCTGAAGACATCTTCCTCTGACACCTCGAACTGATAATGAAACGTCAGTAACGATGCGATTGCTGCAGAACCACAACTGAAGTCGTACTGCTGGCGGAATACCGAGCTGAAACGGCGGGCCTGAAAACTCTCAACGGCCACCTCAAAGCTTCCGGAAAACCCCGGAATAATGACACTGCCGCCACTGGTCGCAGGGCTGATAACCAGTAGTAGGGTCGCCAAGATCGCGGTAATACCTGTACCACCGGCCATCGCCTGTCTCCTGTTATCGGTTAATAAGAACGTTGACCTGAGTTGTGCCCTGAATAACCACCTGGTTGCCCGAGTTCTGAATAACCGTGGCCACGCCGCTCATATTTTGGAAGGCGCCACCGCTGATCAGGTTGTTACCCGTCATCACTTGTCCAGCCAGCACGTTATCGCTGACATTGCCATTCTGGTTACTGGTGTTCATTTGCCATTGCAGTGGTATGCCTTGGCGACCGCTGGCCTCGTTCAGTTGTTGCGCAGACAGCGCAGACTGCTGCAGCCAGGTTTCATCGCTGTTGGCGGTATCAGCCAAGGCGGTCGCTGTGCTTGTTAACAGAGCTAACCCCAGCACGCGAGTGATACAACCCGCTATAAAGCAGCGTTTAACTTGGTAAAGGCTGTTTTCCATCCCATGCCTCCCGGGCCTGGGCGGGCTACCAGAAACTGGCAGCCCGCACCTGCGCCTAGTTGCCGCCTGCGGTCAGGTTAGACATCACACTGACGTTAGCCTGGGTAACACTGCCCACACCGACGTTCTGGGCAAACGCGCCCACACCGGTGAAGTTCGCAGAACCGTCGCCAATGCTATTGCTGGTCCGCACATCGGTGGAAGATCTGCGAGCAGTGGCGTCGCCGTAGTTCACTGACACGTCACTGACGCTGCCATTGAGTTCGGCGCTGTTGAGGAACATGTCGACCGACATGCTCAGCATGTTGCTGCTGCTGTCAGACGAATCGTTGTAGGAGCCGGCAATGCTGTTGTCCGACTGATCGTTATACGAATCGTTGGTGCTGCTGTCCGACTGATCTTTGTTCGAGTCGTTGGTGCTGTTATCGGCCTGGTTGTTGCCGGAGTCGTTGCTGCTACTATCCGCCTGGTTGGTGCTGGAATCGTTGCTGCTGTTATCCGCTTGGCTGTTGCCAGAGTCGTTGCTGCTGTTATCCGCTTGGCTGTTGCCAGAGTCGTTGCTGCTGTTATCGGCCTGGTTGTTGCCGGAGTCGTTGCTGCTGTTATCGGCCTGGTTGTTGCCGGAATCGTTGTTGCTACTATCCGCCTGGTTGGTGCTGGAATCGTTGCTGCTGTTATCCGCTTGGCTGTTGCCAGAGTCGTTGCTGCTGTTATCGGCCTGGTTGGTGCTGGAATCGTTGCTGCTGTTATCCGCTTGGCTGTTGCCAGAGTCGTTGCTGCTGTTATCCGCCTGGTTGTTGCCGGAATCGTTACTGCTGTTATCGGCCTGGTTGTTGCCGGAGTCGTTGCTGCTACTATCCGAATTATCAGAGTTGTTCGTGGAGCTGTCATTGCCAGAGTTGGCGTTGCCGGAGGTGTCGTTGTTGGACGTGGAGCCACCGGCGGCGTTGGTGTTCGGATCACCATCGCCACCTTGCTGGTCAGCCCACGCGGCACCTGACAAGCCAAGGCTCAAAGCAACAGCAATTGCCAGCATATTTTTTTTCGTATTCATGATGTCATCCCTTCGTTGTTGTTAGCTGCTAGAGAGCCCATTCCAGCCTGCAATCACTGTGCAAGTGTCCGTATAGACTCACAGAGAACAACCTAGCGATAATTGTGCCAAAAAATTCCAGCCCTCAAGCAAGCCACTGAAAAACGTGATTTTTAATTTTTATTCGTCGCTTTTCACCGCCCCGAAAAAATAGCAGGTTGTAACATTACTGGTACAACTCGCCAGGTTTAAATACCGCATTTTAAGTATTCGATTTCTAAATCAAGGCTCTACAAAAATATAATGTGTAAAGCTCAGGCACTATGTAGCTACTTTGACGACATAAGAGCTCTTAACGCCAAACAATGGATCCCTGAATTGGCCATATGGGACACTGGATGCCCAATACTCAAGATCACGCCCACACCAGCATAATCATTGGCACAGCTACCACCGTAACGATGATCGATAACGGTAATCCCAAGCGCCAGTAGTCACCAAACTGATAACCGCCGGGCTCCATCACCAGCGCATTGGACTGATGGCCAATAGGCGTCATGAAGGCGGATGAGGCGCCTACGGCAACCGCCATCAACACCGCGTCGGTGGGCACGTTTAGCGACGTCGCCAGGTTCAATGCGACCGGTGCCACCACAATCGCGGCCGCGGCATTATTGATCACATTCGACAGCAGCAGAGTGACTACCAACAACATGGCCAGCACCGCGGCCAGCGAAAAGTCGCCGCCCAGTGCCAGCATCTGATTCGCTAGTAACTGGGCGCCGCCGCTGGTTTCCAGCGCCTGGCCGACCGGAATCATCGCTGCCAGTAAGACAATGATCGACCAATCGATAGACCTATAGGCCTCTTCCGCGGACAACAATCCCACCAACACCATCGCCACCGCGCCTGCCACCAGCGCTACCGGTGCGCTCAGCAGCCCGCTGACCACCGCCGCAATACTGGCACCAAATACGGCGGCCGCCAGCGCTACCTTGCGTGACGACCCAAGCCGCAGCCCGCGCTCTGCCAACGGCAGGCAACCCAGAGTAATCAGAGTTTCTGTGAGGCCATCCTGGGTACCCTGCACCAGCAGAATGTCGCCGGCCTGGAAGCGGATATCCCCCAACCGGCTCTGAATACGCTGGCCACGGCGAGCCACCGCCACCACGTTCAGCAAATAGCGTTCGCGCAAACCCAAACGGTTAGCAGACAGTCCAAGTAAGGTTGAGCCTGGCGAAACCACCACTTCCATCAATTGCAAGTCGCCTTCATCCAGACTAATCGGCGCCTTGGCATCCTCTTCGTCGGCGCTGGGCTCATCGCTGGAATCTTCAGGTAGCCCGTCCGCGTTCGTTGTCTCGTTGTCTAGCTGGCGCTGCGGCGCCAAAAGCGCACCGGTGGCTAACTCAAGACCGGTATTGTCTAGAAAAGCCTGCAAACTTTCGGTATTGGCCTCAATTAACAACAAATCGCCTTCGCGCATTACAGTAAAGGTCGAGGGAGTGATCTTGCGTGCGCCGTCACGGATCAAGGCCAACACCGCAAGATCATCGCTCTCACCGGATTCGGTCAACAGTGAGTGCAAGGTGACGCCAGCGCTGGCGGAGCCTTCCGGCACTCGCAGTTCGGTAACATAATCCCCCACGCTGAACAGCTTTTTACCGCCGTCGCCGTCATCGCGCCGCGGTGTCAGACGCCAGCCCACCAGGGTGATAAACGCAATACCGGCCACGGTGACCGCCAGACCCACCGGGGCAAAATCGAACAGGCCAAAGGCGCCTTCGGGACGATAGGAAGAAATAATAATGTTCGGTGGTGTGCCAATCAGGGTGACGGTACCCCCCAGCAAGGAGCCAAACGCCAGCGGCATCAGCAGCATGGAGGGCGAGCGCCCGGCGTCACGGGACATCCAGATGGCGACCGGCATCAACAGAGCCAAGGCGCCAACGTTGTTGATAAAACCGGAGCAAAGCGCAACCACCGAGGTGAGCGTAAGCACCTGCAGGGTGGGCCGATGGCCGATACGCCCCAACAATCGGGCAATCGCATCCACCACGCCGCCGTTTACCAGCCCTTGGCTGATCACCAATACAGCCGCCACGGTAATTACCGCCGGGTGTCCGAAACCACTGAACAGTTCATCAGCGGGCACCAGACCGGTGAACGCCATCGCCAGCAACGCCAGCATCGACACCACATCAAACCGCAGTCGATTCCAGACAAACAGCGCCAGCGTAATACCCAATACCGCAAACACAATGCCTTGATCCAGATTCAATCGCCCTGCTCCTGCCTGAACACGTTGTTTCTATTAGCATAGACCAAGGCCTCAACCTTGAGCCGGCGCCACAAAAAAACCCGCACCTGGCGAACCAGCGTGCGGGTTTTTAAATCCCGGAAGGGGGAGTTGCGGCATCCGTGCCGCGTCAGATTAGCCTATTAGCCAAACTGGTTCATGGTGTTGTCTTTACCACCGGCTTTCAGCGCGGCGTCGCCGGCGAAGAATTCCTTGTGGTCGTCACCAATGTTGGAACCGGCCATGTCCTGGTGCTTAACAGTGGCGATACCCTGGCGAATTTCTTTACGCTGAACACCTTTGACATAAGCCAGCATGCCTTCGGCACCGAAATAGCCTTTGGCCAGATTATCGGTCGACAGGGCCGCCGTGTGGTAAGTCGGCAGCGTGATCAGGTGGTGAAACACACCGGCTTCACGGGCAGCATCGCGCTGGAAGTCCGCCGTCCACTGATCGGCCAGCTTGCCCAGGTCGGTGCTGTCGTATTCTTCACCCATCAGCGCAGCACGCTCGTAGGCCGATACGTCTTTGCCTTCTTTTTTCCAGGAATCGAACACCTGTTGACGGAAGCTCAGAGTCCAGTTGAACGACGGGCTGTTGTTGTACACCAGCTTGGCGTTAGGAACTACTTCCTTGATGCGGTTAACCATCGCTGCGATTTGGCCAACGTGGGGCTTCTCGGTTTCGATCCACAGCATGTCAGCGCCGTTCTGCAGGCTGGTGATGCAATCCAGAATAACCCGGTCTTCACCGCTACCGGCCTTGAACTGGAACAATCCAGATGCCAGACGCTTGGGCTTGACCAGCTGACCGTTCTGCTTGATCACCACGTCGCCGTTGTTGATGTCTTCGGCTTTAGCAATAACGTCACCGTCGATGAAGCTGTTGTACTGGTCGCCCAGGTCACCCGGCTCGTCGGTTACGGCAATTTTCTGAGTCAGGCCAGCACCCAAGGAGTCAGTACGGGCAACAATCACGCCGTCGTCTACACCCAGTTCCAGGAAGGCCAAACGCACAGCGTTGATCTTGGCCAGAAAGTCGGCGTGGGGAACGGTTACTTTGCCGTCCTGGTGGCCGCACTGCTTCTCGTCAGACACCTGGTTTTCAATCTGGATACAGCAGGCACCGGCTTCAATCATCTGCTTGGCCAGCAGGTAAGTGGCTTCTGCGTTACCAAAACCGGCGTCGATGTCGGCAATGATCGGCACAATGTGGGTCTGATGGTTATCAATCTGGCTTATCAGCTGCTCGGCCTTGGCGTCGTCGCCGGCGTTCTGAGCTTCTTCCAGATCACGGAACAGATGGTTCAGTTCCCAGGAATCAGCTTGGCGCAGAAACGTGTACAACTCGCCAATCAGGCCGGACACGGCGGTTTTCTCGTGCATGGACTGATCTGGCAGAGGGCCGAACTCTGAACGCAGGGCGGCAACCATCCAACCGGACAGGTACAGGTAGCGGCGTGAGGTGTCGCCGAAGTGTTTCTTAATGGAAATCATCTTCTGCTGGCCGATAAACCCGTGCCAGCACCCCAGAGACTGGGTGTACTGAGAGGTATCGTTATCGTAGTTCGCCATGTCTTCGCGCATAATCTTGGCGGTGTACTTGGCGATATCCAAGCCAGTCTGAAATTTGTTCTGGGCGCGCATGCGGGCCGCGTGCTCAGGCTTGATGGCGTTCCAGGTAGGATTCTGTTTCAACAGGGTGGTTAGGGTATCAACGTCTTTTGAGTAGGGCATGGTTCATTCCTTTGTACGTCAGTTTTTTCAAGGGCGTCGAATTTAAATCCAATTCTCCCTGGACATTGACGACTACTCTAATGCCTCTCACCGCATAACTGAAATTTATATAATCTATATTCAGCATTTTTTTTGTGAATGGCTAAAAACATTAAAACCGGATACCCAACGTTTACAAATCCACAGCTGACAGCCCGAGTATTTCCGACCAGATTGGTCTATTCGTTTGCTTAATAAGGTGTAGACGGCCCCGGTAATGACGGGAGGCACTAATCAGATACTTGGCCTGTTAAACATAAAATCACTAACCGGTCCCCAGGCTTAACATCGAGATAATCCCGCCGAGGCGGGTTTAGCATCAGATGCCGACCCTTGGCGTCTGGCTGGTCCCGATAGATACCAAGCGCTATTTCACCCTCTTTGGCCAACGTTCGTTCCAGCAACTGAAAATTAACGCTGGCCGGAAGCGCGTAATCGCCTGGGTCCCGAAACTGAATTTCCGCACCATCCATTGTGAAGAGCTCATCCAACACCACTCGCAACTCTCGCCTAAGGGCAACCTGAGCTAGAACATGGCTGAGTATCATCGGGCTGATGAGCATTTCGCTGCCGTGGTTGTACAGCAAATGGCTGTTGTCTGGATCGCTCAGTTCCATGATCAACTGCGGACGCCGTGATTGACCTGCCAGTATATCTTCCAGTTGTAAATAACCCACCATGGTGCGGGCGTCGGCTTCTTCACCGGATGCCAGGCGATCGCTGCTCAGCAGCATCACTGTGTCGTAGGCCGCTGGCTGCAATTGGCGCAGCTCGGCCTCAACCATGTAATCGGCTTCGATGTGCTGAACTTCCATGTCTACCTTTTTTCCCAGATGGCGCCGGGTCAGCTGGTCGCGTTCAGCAGCGCCGACAACCGAAATCACATCCACCTGAAACGGCCGATAGTGGTAACTCGACAACTCCGCCAGCAGGCTGGGCACCCGTCGATTCCAGCCCAACACCAGTATTCTCTGGAGTTTCTGCACCGGCGCGGCGGTCACTATCCGTGGGCTACCACGCTGAACCACGGGTAACGACGGCAGCTTGGGGTTGGGATCGGTTTCGGCGTAAAAACGCGCCATCATGATCACTCGGTCTTCTTTGTCAATTACGCTGTCTGTTGGCGCCATCAACCAGACTTTCCACTGTTCACCCTCGCGCTTCAGCAGGCCCAGCACAATCGCCAACGGCCGCTGCGCAGAAACCTCAGCCAGGGTCATGCCAACCATGGTTTCGCCACCGCGCACATACAGCTCGTTGCCGTCGCCAGCGGTGAGCAGTTCGTTATAAATTTCCGACAGGCCCGGATGCAAGATATTCTGCGCCATCAAACGGCTGATGGTGGCATCGCCGGCCACCACTTCTACCGCGCCGGGATAGGCTCGTTCGATCACCGGCAATTTTCGCAGGTCTTGAATCTCGGCCACGACATAAGGCAGTGGCGCGTTGTATTGGCGTGCCTGAGCGGCAATCGACAGCAGCGCTTTGACGGTTTCCACATCCGGCGTTAGCAGGCTGCCGGCGCCTGTGTGGCCGCTGGGCACAATGACTGCGGCGGCGTCCAGACACGCAACCCTATGCAGGGCGTCGGGCTGAATGGGTGAGCCGCTGCGCAAAATGATCTGGCGCGCGCGACGGCCGATACCGGGCTCCATACGTAATTCGTGCACCTGCTCCGCACTGGCATGCTCTGAGAGCACGACCAGATTGAGCCGGCCGGCATCGTGTTGCTCCAGAAACCGGCGCATACGGCCTGATGCACTCAGCAATTCCGTCAGCAGTGGCAGCGTGTGCCGGGTCCAGCCCAGTACCACAATGTGACTTTTCAGCGTGACCGGCGTCAGGCCTCGCTCTAACTCTTCCATTTTGGCAATCAGCCAGCGGGTGAGAATGGCAACCAGGGTGCCCATAAACACCACATAACCGCTGACGGTAAGCAGGGTAGAGACAAAACGCTGCCAAGCGCCTATGTCGTCACCCAGATAGCCAGGATCTGTCAGGCGCAAAAACGCCCACCAAACGGCCGCGCCCACACTGTCAAATTTTTGCCCGACCGCCAATACTGCAAGTCCGCCAGCAATCGAAATCAGCGCAATAAAGGCGGCAACCACCAATAGCTGGAAACCCGCACCTTTCACCAACTGGCGCTCAACAACGAACTTAACGCGATCCACAATTCGGAATGGCAGCATGCAAAACCTTTTTTACTGTTAGCTGGGGCTCTGTTTATCAAAGCACGGTTTATCAGAGCTCTATTTGTTAGAGCCCGATTTTGTAGTAGGTGATGTTAACAGCGATCAGTGCTCGCTGGCTTGCACCAGGGCATCAGCCAGTGTGGGTGTAAAGCGGCTAACACCGTTTACAGGCGCCACCCCTGCACGAGCCAGAGCTCGCAGCGGCTGGTACTGCAAATCGGCAATAATGATACGGGTGCCATCGCGCTCGCAGGCGGCCAGGAGCTTATTCAATGCAGACAGTCCACCCGCGTCCAGCAAGGTCACACCGTCCATATACAGTATAAAACCACGGGCGTTTTTGGACAGTTCCGCCAGCTCGCCAAAGATGCGCTCGGCGGCGGCAAAGAACAGCGGCCCGTTGATCTTGAACACCTGCCAGCCGGGGGGCAAGTTAGCCTGCGTCACCCGCTGGTTGGTGGATATGTCGGTCACCCGTGTCATCTGCGCCATTTCACGCATGAACAACACCGCTGCCAGCAGTACGCCGGTGGTAATGGCAATCACCATATCCAGCGCCACCGTCAGGCTAAAGCAGGTCAGGAACACCAGAAGGTCACCGCGGGGCGCTGTTTTAAGCAAGTGCACGGCTTTTGGCGCTTCGCTCATATTCCACGCCACTATCAGCAGCAACGCCGCCATCGCCGGCATTGGCATGTAAGACAGCACCCCTGCCAGCGCTACCAGCGCCAGCACCACCACCAGCGAGTGCACAATCGCAGACACCGGCGATTCAGCGCCAGCGCGATAGTTGGCGGCCGAGCGGGCAAGTGCCGCGGTGGCTGTAATACCACCAAAGAAGGGTGCGATTATGTTGCCCAGACCCTGTCCGAGCAGTTCACTGTTGGCGCTGTGGCGCTTACCGGTCATGCCGTCCAGGACCACCGCACACAGTAAGGATTCAATCGCGCCCAGCATGGCAATGGCAAACGCTGCCGGAATCAGAGCCTGAATCAGGTTCCAGGACACCACCAATGGGCTGCCATCGGCACCGGCCTGCTGCCAGGGCAAGGTAAACTCGGGCAAAAATGGAGGAATGCCACTGCCACTGGTTCCATCGGGTAGTAAATAACTGAAACGCGAGCCGATGGTATCAATGGAGGCACCCTGGCTGTTTAGCCACAGCGCCAACAAACTACCAACAATTACGGCAGGTAAGTGCGGTGGTACCGGTGTTTTCAGCCGCGGCCACAGCAGCATGATAGCCAATGTGACCCCGGCCACCAGAGTACTCATGGCATCCAGCGAGGGTGCAGCTTGAACCAGAGCAGCCAGCTTTCCCCAGTAATGCTCGGGCATGGCCGTAATCGGCAAACCGAACAGGTCTTTCACCTGCAGAGTGGCGATAACCACCGCAATGCCTCCGGTAAATCCCAGGGTCACCGGCTCCGGTATGTACTCAATAAAGCGCCCCAGGCGCATGACCGCCATAACCAGCAGCAACATCCCGGACATCACCGTGGCTAGAAGCAAACCGCCTAACCCGTATTCTTGGGCAATGGGATAAAGAATCACTACAAAAGCGGCGGTAGGGCCGGAAATGCTGTAGCGGCTGCCGCCCGTGAGCGCAATCACCACACCGGCAATAATGGCCGTGTACAAACCGTATTGGGGAGCCACACCGCTGGCAATAGCCAGTGCCATGGCCAGCGGAATAGCAATAATTCCTACGGTAATACCGGCCATCACATCTTTTGCAAAACGCCGGGAACTGTAAGGCTCCTGCACGCAGGCTTCGCGGATCGCGTGGCCTGGGCGCAGGGAAAACAAATGGCTGCGGGACATAAACAACTTGCCTGTACGAAGGGCTTCGCCAAGCATTATACTCGCTATACAGCCAGAGCGTGTTCGGAAAACTTATTAGTAGTGTGCTTACCGCAACGGAACTTCGCGCTTATGTCCATAATCCTTTACAACATTCGTTACCTGACTGGCGCCTTAGTGTTGGCAATAACAGCCGGCTGCGCGACCTCCCCGGCCTCGCACAACACCTTGAAAGCACCTCAAAACCAGTATCAGGCGCATATAGTTGACCCGCAGTCTGACATCTTGAACACGTTAACCGTAGAGCAGCTGGCAAAGCGTTTAGCCAACGCCGATGTGGTGGTCGTTGGCGAATATCACGGCCATCACGCCAGTCATCTGTTTCAAGCCCAGCTGCAGCTGGCGCTGTTTCAGCAGCAACCTCAACAGATACTGAGCATGGAGCAATTTGAAACTAATCAGCAGGATGCGCTGAACCAGTATCTGGCGGGCAGCAGCGGCGAAAGCGAAATGATTGAAGACACTGGCGCCTGGGACAATTATCGCGCGTCTTACCGGCCGCTGGTCGAATTCGCCCTTAGCCATCAATTACCCGTGATTGCGGCCAATGCACCGGGCGATATCGTGCGTTGTGTGGGCCGCGAAGGGCCGCACATTATTGACGATTTATCTCAGGCACAGCGCCAAACCATTGCTCAACAACCGTTTTTGGACACCCCGGCCTACCGGCAACGCTTT
Source organism: Marinobacter sp. M3C (assembly GCF_023311895.1). GTDB lineage: Bacteria > Pseudomonadota > Gammaproteobacteria > Pseudomonadales > Oleiphilaceae > Marinobacter. The sequence continues at coordinate 3,223,820 of NZ_CP092284.1, read as the reverse complement.
GATGATGCCATTGGCGCGAGTCATAACGGCGGCGGCGATGCTATGAAGCAGCGCCTGGACAACAGCTACAAAGCACAATTATTGCGCGACAACACCATGGCCGAACGCATTTTGCAGGCTCGCCGGAATTACCCTGGCCATCAGATACTGCACGTAAACGGCAATTTCCACAGCGAACAGCGTCAGGGCACGGTAGCGCTGCTGCACAAGCGCGCGCCAGAGTTGGAAATTACGGTGGTAAGCCCGGTTTTCTGGCCCGAAGATGAAGCCATGCCGGAGCTGTCTGAACACCGTACCAAAGGTGATTTTCTGTATTTTCTGCAGCCCTTGCCAGACACCTACAAAAACGACGAGCGCAGCAACCGTGCCATGCGCGAACGCTTCAGCCAGGCAGAGCAACCGCCCTGCCCTTAAGAGACTACTGGGTCGCCACGACCTCGTTGGTAACCGCGTAGTCGCCGGCCAGCCAGTGCAGTATTTCGTCGGCCGCAGGGTGGTCAAAGCCGTCATAGGTATGCGCCAAAGCCTGCTTCCGTTCGGCGGACAGGCGCTCCAGACCGGCGTCTTGCAACACCAACAAGTCTGCTTGCAGGCAATCCGCTAACTCGGCCCCAAGAACTTCCTGCGCGGCGCGATAAAACGCCTTACCGTATTCGTAATTCGGCCCGAATTGATAACTCTGCGCCAGGGTAATGGCCGGAATGCAGGTCAACGTTGGCTGTAGCGCCGGATTAATGGCGTGGCCGGCGATGTACGCAGCGTTAGACGCCGGGCGGCCCGTAAATCCACGCAGGTGCAAGTGGCGAGACATACGATCGCCATCATTAACCGGGTAGTTGTCCCACAACAGCGGCTTTCGCCCCAGAAGATCACCCACTCTTTGCAAGTGGCCGGGTGAAATCTCCCGCGAACACACTTCCTCGCCGGTCCAGAATATCTGTATGGAGGGATCCAGCGCCTGCCCCAGAGTCTTTAGATAGTCCACCGGGCGAGGGCCAAACACCCTATCCAACACCGGGTCATCCGAGTAGTAGGTCGGGCACACACTGATACGCCGAACCGTGGAGTGTTCGGCAACCCAGTGCACAATGTCTGCCTGCGCCTGCGCCGTGTGCGGCCCGCTACGGTGCATGTCGTCAAACAGGATCGCCAGTTCATCCAGCCCCAGCTGATCAAAAAACGCCAGCTTGCGCGCCAGCGCCTGCCGGCCGGCTTCGTCAAAGTTGTCAAACAGTTCAAACGGGCTCAGGCCCACACCGAAACGCACCCCGGCGGTTTTACAGAAGTGGGCGAACGCGGCCATTTCTGCGGCAAACTGCGGCGGGTGCGGTTCCTGCCAGCGCCGTCTTAAAAACGCATCGGCCTTGGGCGCATAAAGATAAAAACCGTAACCGTGGGGCGCCAGCCTCTGCACCAGTTGCCGGCGCTGCTTCCAACTCCACAGTGGGCCATAAAAGCCCTCAATAATCCCCAGCTCTACTGCCATGACCAATCTCCCTGCGGCTGCCTGCGTTGAACCCGACGGTTGTTCTGAATGATGAACACATCGTATAGCGCGGACAAGGTAACCGTATAGCTGAGCCGTATTGCCGCAACGCAAAGCAGGCTACTGTGAGCCAAATCCGTGACGAGACAGCCCATGCCCAACTCCTCTTCCGGTTCCAGATTAGGCAGCCTGGACGCCCTGCGCGGCCTTGCAGCCTTGGGCGTGGTGCTGTTCCATTACCTGCCCTATTACCACGAAATGTATGCCCACGGCTTTGCGCTTTGGCCCTGGCTTAATCACGGTTTGTCATTTGGCCGATACGGTGTGCACCTGTTCTTCATACTCAGCGGATTTGTGATTTTCATGACCCTGGAGCGCAATGCCCATGATGGTTGGTTCGGTGGAAGCAGATTCCTGACGGCATGCTGATCTACCGCATTCATCGCTATGGCCGCCCCCCAGCCGCGGATGCCATTCTGCTCGCACCGGCTGGCTCAGTGTCTGCCTTGCTCTTGGCATCGTTCTGCTTTTCGCCTGCCTGATCCATTACAGCGTTGAAAAACCCGCCTTGCGACGGTTCAGGGCGTGGCGCACCCGCGCAAACAATGCTCGGGCCGTTACAGCACCTACGACCTATATCTAATGCTTTATATTTTTCGTTCCACCGATTAAAAATAACTGATAATGTGAGCTAGTTTTATCGCGTTTGTAACAGAACGCAGACTCAGCGAAAAACAATTATAAAAGGAAGCAAAAAAAATGATGATTCGTTCCATTTTTTCCGCGGCAATACTCGCGGTGGCAGCGACTTTCGCCTCTACACACGCACTGGCTCAGGAAACATTTACCCTGAAGCTGGCAGAAACTTGGGGCCCGAACTTTCCGATTTTTGGGGACACCACCAAAAACTTCGCCAAATCTGTCGAGGAAATGTCTAACGGTCGCCTGAAAATCCGCATCGATTCTGCTAACAAGCACAAGGCACCTCTGGGCGTGTTTGATATGGTCAAGGCCGGCCAATACGACATGGGCCACTCCGCTTCCTACTATTGGAAAGGTAAGGTTCCAGAGACCCTGTTCTTCACCAGCATGCCTTTCGGTATGAACGCCATTGAACAGTACGCCTGGTTTTATCACGGCGGCGGCATGGAGCTGATGCAGGAAGTGTATGCGCCACACAACATGCTATCGTTCCCCGGCGGCAACACTGGCGTTCAGATGGGCGGCTGGTTCCGCAAAGAAATCAAGTCGCTGGAAGACCTTCAGGGCCTGAAAATGCGCATTCCGGGCTTCGCCGGCGAAGTCTTTGCTGAAGTGGGCGTGAACCCGACTAACATTGCGCCAGGCGAGCTATACACGTCCTTGGAACGCAACACTATTGACGCGGTTGAGTGGGTGGGTCCGGCTCTGGATCTCCGCCTTGGCTTCCAGCAGATCGCGGACTATTACTACACCGGTTGGCACGAGCCTGCCACCGAGCTTCAGTTTCTGGTGAACAAGCAGGTATGGGAAAAGTTGCCTGCCGATTTGCAGGAAATCATGCGTGTTGCTATGCGCACAGCCTCCTACGACATGCTGGTACTCTCACAGCACGAAAATGCGAAAGCTTGGGCCAGCATCAAGAAAGACTTCCCGAACGTGCAGATCAAGCAGTTCCCCCAAGACATTTTCCAGGCTATGTACAATGCCAACAAAAAGCTTTTAAAAGAAGCTTCTGAAAGCAACGAACAAGCGGCCAGGATTATAAAATCCCAGGAAGACTATCTCGCACAAAGCCGCGCTTATACCGAAATTTCTGAGCAGGCATACCTGAACACAATGAGCACAGTAGAGTAAGATACAGGCGGTAATTGAGCCGGGTTCGTTCTGTGAGCGATCCCGGTTTTGTTGTTTTTAGCTATAGCAGAATCGCCAGCGCCCTGGCGGAGGATTGTGAATGCAGTGGATTATAAAGCTGGACGAGGGCCTTGCGCGCCTCTCTAATTTTTGCGGCTGGGTCGCCTGTGTCGCCATGATACTGATGGTGGGCAACGTTTTTTACGACGTTGCTGCCCGCTACGCGTTTAATCAGGTATCCATCGGTATGCAAGAAATGGAGTGGCACCTTTACTCCGTGGTTTTCCTGTTCGGCATTCCCTATGCGTTGCGCGCAGACGGCCACGTTCGGGTAGACGTGCTTTATACGAAATGGAGCAACAAAACCAAGGCATGGGTAAACCTGACAGGCGCTCTGCTATTTGTGGTGCCATTCGCCTATTTGATCGGCATTTATGGCTACGATTTTACTCTAAGCTCCTACAGCATGGGCGAAGGCAGCGGCGATCCTGGCGGCCTGCCTCACCGTTGGTTGATCAAATCCGCAATACCGGTTTCTGCGTTCTTTATCGGCATCGCCGGCCTTAATATGGCAACTTACGCCCTGCGGGTTATGTACGGCGACAAAGAGTACGAAGGTGAGCACAGCGGAGGGGGACTCGCATGATCGGCATGATAATGTTCGTCGTGGCCCTGGTGATGCTAATGGTGGGCTTCCCGGTCGCCTTCACGTTTGGCGGTGTGGCTTTGTTTTTTGGTGTGTTGTCGGAAGGTATGGACCTGTTCGCTTTCATGCCTTATCGCATCATGAGCGTTATGCAGAATACGGTTCTGATGGCCGTTCCGCTGTTTATCTTTATGGGTGTTATCCTGCAGCGCACGCGTTTGGCTGAACAGTTGCTAACCTCCATGGGCCGGCTATTTGGTGGTCTGCCCGGCGGCCTGGCTATTTCTACCATTCTGGTTGGCGCACTGCTTGCGGCCTCCACCGGTGTCGTAGGCGCAAGTGTGGTTGCCATGGGCCTGATATCGCTGCCCGTGATGCTTGCCCACCAGTACGACAAGCGACTGGCAACCGGCACCATTTGTGCGGCAGGTACGCTGGGCCAGATTGTTCCTCCGTCCATCATTCTGATTATTCTGGGCGACGTGCTTGGGCTTCCTGTTGGCGATCTGTTCCGGGCGGCCGTTGGGCCCGGTGTGGTTCTTATCGGGCTCTATATCGTTTATATACTGATCGTGACCCGCTTCAAACCCGAAACGGCTCCGGCCATGCCTGAAGACAAGAGCATTTCCCGTAAAAAGGAAGTCATGAATGCACTGCTGGCCATCATTCCGCCGCTGGCGCTGATTGTCATTGTGCTTGGTTCAATCTTTACCGGGATTGCGACGCCGACAGAATCCTCGGCCCTTGGTGGCGTGGGTGCCATTTTGCTGGCCCTTATCTATGGCCAGTTCTCATTTCAGATGGTTTGGAATGCCTCAAAAGATACAGTGAAAGTAACGGCCATGGTGTTCGCCATCCTGATCGGTGCGACGGCCTTTTCGATGGTGTTCAGCTACAGCGGTGGCGATTACCTGCTGGAAGAATGGATGTTGCAACTGCCGGGCGAGAAATGGGGCTTTATTATCCTCGCCATGCTGGTGATTATGGTGCTGGGCTTCTTCATCGATTTTGTCGAAATTTCCTTCATCATCGTGCCTATTCTGGCGCCCGTGGCCGAAGCCCTGGGCATCAACATGCTTTGGTTTGCCATTCTTATCGCTATGAACCTGCAAACCAGCTTTTTGACGCCGCCCTTCGGGTTCGCTTTGTTTTACCTTAAGGGGGTTGCACCGCCGGAGGTGCGAACGATTGATATCTACAAGGGGGTGCTGCCTTTCATCCTCTTGCAGGTGTTTGTGCTGGCGCTGATTGTGATCTTTCCAGGGTGGTTTGGCATGAGTTCCTCTTACTAACAAATGAAAGTAGCAGATAAAAAAATGGCGGCCATGTGGCCGCCATTTTTGGCATTAACCGGGACTTACTGGCCCAGGTAGCTGCGGTACATCCACAGGGTTTTTTCCTGCTCGGCAATGTAATCACTCATCAGCGACGCGGTGCCTTCATCGTCGGCGTCGTTGGCCAAACTCAGCAGTTCACGCTGCTTGCCGATCAATTTTACAAAGCTTTCTGCTATGTTCTGCACAGCGTCTTTGCCGTTAGACACGTCTTTACGCTCGGGGATATCAGACCGCTCCATATAGGTGCTATAAGCGTGGGCGGGGCGATGGCCCAGAGTCAAAACACGCTCGGCAATTTCGTCAACCTTCATCAACAACGCGTTGTACTGTTCTTCAAATTTAACGTGCAGCTCAAAGAAGTTATCGCCCTTGATGTTCCAGTGATATCCCCGCACGTTCATGTAAAAAATTTGATAGTTAGACAGCAAATCGTTTAGCGAATCAGCCAGCTTTTGCGTTTTCGCAGTATCCAAACCAAGAAAGTTTTTACTCATGTTCGTCTCCTTGACGTTCAATAACATTAACACCAGTGTGGCGCCGCGCGCGATAAAGCGGAAGTTTAACGAGTTGATCGCCGCGATAGGGTCAGACTTGGGCCCGCCTCAGGTTAATTTCAAGACCGTGTGGCACCCAAGCTCCATAACAAACGTTAATCTAGACCTGCCAAATGTCATACGCCCGGACCGCAGTCCATGCAGTTGCTGTCAGCAGCAGGGCCCATACTGAGTTTACGGCTCAGGTCCTGTAAGGCACTGCGCAGACCTTCTTCAATCACCGGGTGATAGAACGGCATTTCGAGCATTTCAGTCACCGTCATTCGGCGCTGAGCAGACCAGGCCAGCAGATGGGCAATGTGCTCGGCGGCAGGGCCAAACATTTCGGCGCCCATAAACAAACCGCTACCGTGTTCGCCGTACACCCTAAGCAGCCCGCGATTTTTACCAATCACCCGGCTGCGGCCCTGATTTTCGAAGCTGACTTCACCCACCGCGTAATGGCCGCGACAACGCTCATCCACCTGCTGGATCGTCAACCCCACCGAAGCGATCTGTGGGTCGGTAAACACCACCGCCAACGGCACTTTGCGCGAACCTGCCCGAACATCCGGGTAACGGCCGGCGTTGTCGCCAGCAATACGGCCTTCATCAGCGGCTTCGTGCAGCAAAGGTGCTTCGTTGTTAACATCGCCAGCAATGAATATATGGCTGTCACCACAGCGCAGAGTGTAACCGTTGAAGACCGGTATGCCCTGGTCATCCAGTTGCAGATCGGCGTTTTGTATGTCTAACCCGTCAATATTCGAGCGCCGACCGGTTGCTGCCAGCAGGTAGTCGAATTCCTCGGTCACGACCTTACTGTCGGCGTTTTTAAAGCTTATCGAAACACCTTCGGCACTGCGCGCAACCGCCGTAACATCGGCGTCGGGGTCCAGCGGGAACTCGCGATTAAAGGTTTTTAGCGCGTAGTCCCGCAACTGCGGATCTTGCAACGACCCCAGGCTTCCACCCACCCCAAACATGCGAATGCGCACGCCCAGCCGAGCCAGCGCCTGGCCCAGTTCCAGACCAATCACTCCGGGACCAAACACAGCCACCGAGGCCGGCAAATCATGCCAGTCGAACAGATCGTCATTTACCACCAGGCGATCTCCGGCTTCTTTCAAAAACCCGGGGATATTGGGGCGCGAGCCGGTCGCGATGACGATGCGCTCTGCCGTCACCTCGGTATGGTCGCCCACCATTAACCGGTGCGGCGATGCAAAACGCACATTGCCGTGCAACCGATCTTGCTCAGGATAGCTTTCTGCAGACTTCACCACCGATGCAACGAACCGATCCCGCTCCAATCGCACCCGCGCCATCACCGCCTTACCATCAACCGCAACTGCGGGGCAGGTAATTCCGAAAAGACCGGCGCTGCGGGCTGCGTGGGCCGCATCAGCGGCGGCGATCAACAGTTTGCTGGGCATACATCCTACCCGGGCGCAGGTTGTTCCGTATCGGTCACCTTCAATCAACAGCACACTATCGCTATGCTTACGTGCCCGTTGGTAGGCAACCATACCGGCAGTGCCGGCACCAATAATGGCCACCTTAACCTTTCGCTGTTTCATAACTGCCTCCTTATAAACGTCTCGTGAACACTCACTATAGCAGTCGATTGTGCTTGGCATATCAATGCTTTGTGTTTCACAATATTGGCCCTTTACAGACCCACAGAAGGAGCACGTGGCATGAACACGTTCTGGCCAGAATTTCTGATCGTCGTTCTAGTGCATTTTCTGGCGGTCGCCAGTCCCGGGCCCGACTTTGCGGTTATGCTACGCCAGGCACTGTGCCAAACCCGCGCAAACTCGCTATTAACAGCTGCAGGCATAGGCGCGGGAATTTTAGTGCATGTGGCTTATTCCCTATTGGGCATAGGGCTGCTTATTCAGCAATCGGTGCTGTTGTTCAGCCTTTTGAAAGTGATTGGTGCTCTGTATCTGACATGGATCGCGGTGCAGTGCCTGCGTGCCAAGGCCGGAGGAGTTTACGTGGAGGCTGCAAAAGCACCGCACCAAAGCCGCCTGGCGGCGCTGCGCCTGGGTTTCCTGACAAACGCTCTGAATCCCAAAGCCACGCTCTTTTTTGTCTCGTTGTTTTCGGTGATTATCAGCCCCGGCACACCGGTTTTTGTACAAGCCGGCTATGGTCTGTACATGGCTCTGGCCACTTTTTTATGGTTCAGCCTGGTGACTGTGTTCTTTAGCCAGCCGAGGGTACGCAAAGGTTTTAACCGTTTCGGTCATTGGCTGGACCGGCTAATGGGCGGTGTGCTGCTGCTTTTAGCCGGTCAGTTATTGCTGTCTACAGTGAGCGGATCAGAGCCTTTGTCTGCTCCCATCCCAGGCACGGATCGGTAATCGAGCAGCCGTATTGAAGGTCAGCGCCGTCGTTCTGGCGGCCCGGCTGTAAAAAGCTTTCCAGCATTAGCCCACAAATCTGGCGATTACCGGCGCGCCGTTGGGCGACAACATCGCGGGCTATCTCCTGCTGGCGCTCGTGTTGCTTGCAGGCGTTATCGTGGCTGCAGTCCACCATCACCGCCGGATTCAGGCCTGCCTGCTGCAGCGCATGGGTCGCGCGGGCGATGCTGTGGCTGTCGTAATTGGTGATACCGCGACCACCACGCAACACCAGATGGGTGTCAGCGTTGCCCTCTGTAGAAATCATGACCGGCGTGCCTCTGGCAGACAGCCCCGGATGATGGTGGCCGTGGGCCGCGGACTGCATGGCATTGGTGGCCACCGCGATGCCGCCGTCAGTGCCATTTTTAAAACCCACCGGCATTGGCAAGCCGCTGGCCATTTCGCGATGCAGCTGCGACTCCGTGGTGCGCGCACCAATAGCCGTCCAACTCACCAGGTCTCCCAGATAATCCATAGCAAACGGGCTCAGCGCTTCAGTGGCTAGCGGCAGGCCGGTGGCCGCCAGATTCAGCAACAATTGCCGCGAGCGTACCAAGCCCTGATTCAAATCGCCCTGCCCGCTACGTTCAGGATCGTATAACAAACCTTTCCAGCCAACTGTGGTGCGGGGTTTTTCCAAGTAGGCGCGCATCACAATCAACATACGGTCACTAACATCCGCCGCAAGCTGTTTCAGCCTTTGCGCGTACTCCAGAGCGGCCACTTCGTCGTGAATAGAACATGGCCCGATCACGACCAGCAGGCGGTCGTCGGCCCCGTTAAGGATATTACGAATCGCGTGGCGCTGGTGTTCAACCTGTGCCTCAAGCTTCGCCACTAGCGGAAAATACCCGCGCAACTGATCAGGCGTGGGCAAAGCCACCTCGCGGCGACGGGCTGGGGCAATTTTTACCGCTTGTTCTACGGCACTCCCTATTGCACTCCCTATTGCACTCCCTATTGCACTCTCCATAACGCTCTCTACAGCACTCTCTTCGGCATTCTCAACAACACTTACTGGCATATTCATGGCGATTTGTCCGTTTCCCTGTTCCAAAATCAAAAAACCCCGGCTGGGCTACCAGTCGGGGTTTTTGAGTCCGGTGGCAGCCTGGGTGATCTGCCGGGCTGCCTTCCTCGTTGTTCGATGATGAAGATCTAAGGGCGGCCCGGGGTCTGGCTAAAATAAAAGCCATAGTCGCGCCACCAAAATGAAACAGCCAATGCCGCCGCTGACGGTTCAATACCGAAAGCTTGCTGAACATTTAATTGGCAAATTGCTGGCTGAGTCTTCATGCTTTCTACTATAACCGGCCTGTTTTCAACTTGGCAACCGCTTATGCAAAGTTTTTATCTGGCGGTGTCAATGGCAGGCACCTGCCCAAACCGCGGAGTACTCCATGAATTGTCCCCGTATTTCCCGACTCACAGCGCCAAACGTAATGGTGCTGTTTATTACGTTTCTCCTGTTTTCGGTTTCAGCCAATGCCTTTGCGACAAGCCAAAGCCGGGCTTACAACCTGAACCAACGCCCGGCTGCGGATGTGGCCGCGCAAATTCGCGATCTTTACGAAGAAGTGAATGTCACCGTGGTCGGGCAGAAAATTGTAGCTCGCGGCGAGGCTCGCCTACTGGACGAAATCGGTCAGATTATTCAGCAACTGGATGTTGCTACGGCGCAGCTGCGCATCAGCGTGCAGTCTCGGGAGGACATCGGCGGTAAACGCAGCGGTGGCGGTGTCAACCTGACTCAAGATAACGCGTCAAGTAATCGCAACATCATTAACAGCAATACAGTCACGATAAGTGCGCAGAGCAAAACGATCAGATCATCCGGCAATCGCGAGCGCTCATTGATCGTGCAAGACGGGCAATCGGCTCAGGTCAGTGCCGGCCAAATTCGCAGTTTGCCATTCGCGGCCCGTGGCGGCCGAAATCCAGCCGTATTATTGCAACTGGTGGAAACCCGCAGCGGCTTTGTGGTGACTCCGCGGGTGATTTCACCGCAGAATATAGAGCTCAGTATTATGTCGTTTGAACAAGATGCCGCCGCCCTGCCGGGTTATGACACGGCAGCGCTAATGACTATTCGCCAGGTTCAACCCGGGCAATGGGTGTCTCTGGGTGGCGTTGACCGCAGCGAAAGCCGTGAAAAATCCGGCATCGTGTACCAAGTTAATAGCAGTGAAAATCGAAGCAGCGAGATTCGCGTGCGGGTTGACATTCTACCCTGAGGCTCAGATTTTGGCCCCACGCAGCAGGACACTCTTTGCCTCGTTAACTTTCGCTGCCAGGTAATCGTTGCCGCCGCGATCCGGATGAATTTTTTGCATCAGCCGGCGATGGGCCATCACGATGTCATCGCGGTGGCATCCCGGTTCCACGCCAAGAATCTCGCAGGCTTCACGTTCGCTGACTTGCCCGGCCACGTTAGCGCCCGTCCGCTGGCGCTCCTGACCGTCAGTGCTGTCCTGATTACGGCTGGCTTGGCCATTGCCAGCCTGACCATTACTAGCTTGACCATCAAAAGTACGCTGAATAAAGGGCAGGTATCGCAACAACGCAGGCAGCTTTCTCAACAACGGCAGCAAGGCGGCAACAGCGGCTGTCAAAACGTGAATGCGCCCAGTCAACACCATCAGTAGCAAAAGGCCGCCACCGCCGATAAGAATGGCTTTCCAGGTGGCCGCTTTTTTCTTTTCTGGCGACAAGGTCCCCCATTGCCGCAACACAACAAACAGCCCCGCGGCCAAGGCAATTCCCAAAATCCATTGCATGCGCTGATCCCCATGGTAACTTCGACCGTAATTCTGTCACCAACTGCCAGTACAAAGCCAGATACGCCATAATTTCAACAGAGCTTCCTCACAGTTTCAGCGTGGTTTCGGGGGATGCCTGGCAAACATCATCGGCTGCGAAGACTATCTATAAAAGCAGATGAACGTTTCAGTGACTTTTATAGGATGCTATGCTTCTTTGCTTAACCTAATTTCCCCGCCGCGGCCATGCCTGTGCGAATACGGGGCGTAATCTGAATTATCAAGGTCTGTCATCATGCGCACTGCTTTTCGCTTCATTATTGTTATCGTTCTTCTCGGCGTCGTTCTTGGCGGTATTTTTGGATACAAATTCTGGCAATTTGGCCAGATGCAGGAACAAATGTCACAACCGCAGCCGCCGGCGGAAATCTCGGTGGTGCAATCGCAGACTGAGCAGTGGACACCTGCCGTGAAAGCCGTCGGCAGCATTGTGGCGGTGAATGGCATTGATGTAGCCAACGAAGTGCCCGGAGTTATCCAACAGATCAACTTTGAATCTGGTGACCTTGTCAACAAGGGCGACGTGCTGATTCGCCTGGACGCCGCCATTGATGAAGCGGCTCTTCGCACCCGCAGCGCCGAGGCCCAACTTACCCGTCAGGAATTCAAACGCATAGCTGACCTGCTGCCGAAACGCGCTGTATCACAGTCGCAGTATGATCAAGCCAAGGCCAACTACGATGCCGCCAACGCGCGGGTTAACGAGGCCGAAGCCCAGCTCAGTCAAAAAGTGATTCGTGCGCCTTTTGACGGCACCGTGGGTATCCGCCTGGTGGATCAGGGCCAATACATTGCCACTGGTACACCGATTGTTGAAATCAACATGCTTGATCCTATTTACGTTGATTACACCCTGTCGGAAAAGAATTTGCCTGACGTAGCTGTAGATTATTCTGTCATGACTACGGTCGCTGCGGTGCCAAACACCGAATTCACCGGCACGGTCAGCGCCATCAATACGTCGGTGAACGCTGACACCCGCACCGTGCGTATTCGCGCTACCCTTGCCAACCGCAACCAACTATTGCGCCCGGGCATGTTTGCCACAGTGAGTACGCGTCAACCTGATGACATAACCGTAGTGACCGTGCCACGCACCGCGATTTCCTACAATACTTATGGCGATTTCGCCTTTGTCGTAGAAGACAATGACCAAGGCCAAAAAGTGGTCACACGTCGCAGTGTTCGCTCCGGCGATGCGCGTGACGATAGGGTTGCGGTTCTCGAAGGCCTCAAAGCGGGCGAAACGGTTGTCTCCAAAGGCCTGTTACGACTGCGCTCGGGCCAAGCCGTGAAGATTCAGGATGACAGCAGCAAAGCTGCAAGCAACATCAGTCAAGGTTCACAGGAGGCGTTTGAATAATGCGTTTCACCGACATATTCATTCAGCGCCCGGTGCTGGCAACCGTCGTAAGCCTGCTAATTTTGCTGCTGGGTGTTCGCGCGGCCATGGATCTGGAAATACGCCAGTACCCGCAACTGGAAAGCACCACGGTTACCATTTCCACCGCTTATCCGGGCGCCAGCTCAGATCTGATTAAAGGCTTTATTACCACGCCACTGCAACAGGCCATCGCTGAATCCAGCGGTATCGACTATCTGACTTCAACCAGCGCCCAGGGCTCTTCAACCATTGAAGCCCACATGGAGCTAAACTACGACGCTAACGCGGCCCTTGCTGAAATTCAGTCGAAAGTGGCAAGCCAACGGAACGTGCTGCCAACCGAGGCCCAAGACCCGGTCATCAGTTCCAGCACCGGCGATTCCACTGCATTGATGTATATCGCGTTTTACAGCGAAGGCGAGTTAAGCGTACCGCAAATTACCGACTATCTAACCCGGGTTGTGCAGCCCCAGTTACAAGCGATTAGCGGCGTAGGTAAGGCTCAGTTGCTCGGGCGTACATTTGCTGTGCGGGTATGGCTTGACCCGGAACGCCTCGCTGCTGTGGACATGACGCCGGTAGAAGTTGTTGACCAGTTGCGCGCGAATAACTACCAGGCCGCAGTCGGTACCACCAAAGGTACGTTTACTGAGATCGCGCTGACCAGTAACACCGACATTGCCGACCCTGAAGATTTCAAACAGCTCGTGGTAAAACAGAAAAACGGCACCCAGATCCGCTTGCAGGACATTGCACGGGTTGAACTGGGCGCACAATCTTACGACCAGCTAGTCATGTACAAAGGCATCCCGGCCACCTTCACCGCCATTGAGCTAGCTCCGGGCGCCAACCCGCTAACCGTGGCCAAGCTGGTAAAAGATGAACTGCCAGGTATTCGCAGCCAAATGCCCTCAGGCCTTGAGATTCGGGTGGCCTATGATGGCTCACAGTTTATTGAGGACTCCATCAGCGAAGTGATTAAAACCCTGGCCGAGGCACTGGTGATTGTCTTGATCGTCGTGTTTTTATGCCTGGGCTCTGTGCGCGCATCTATAGTTCCCTCTATTGCGGTTCCACTATCGTTGGTGGGCGGTGCGTTTGTGATGCTGCTGTTCGGCTTCTCGTTGAACCTGCTGACGCTTCTTTCAATGGTACTGGCGATCGGCCTGGTGGTGGATGACGCCATCATCATGGTGGAAAACATTCATCGGCACATTGAGAACGGCGAATCACGATACGATGCCGCCATCCATGGCGCCCGTGAAATGGCCGTGCCCATTATTGCCATGACAACAACCCTGGTTGCGGTGTATGCGCCCATCGGGTTTATGGGGGGCCTTGTGGGTTCACTGTTCACCGAGTTCGCCTTTACTCTGGCGGGCACCGTGGTAATTTCCGGGATTGTAGCCTTGACCCTGTCGCCCATGCTGTCAGGCAAAGTTCTTAAACCCCACGGCGATCCCGGCAAGTTCGAACGCATCGTAGAGCGCACCTTTCAGGGTATCGCCAATGGCTATTCCATAGCCCTTGTGTCGCTGATGAAAACCAAGTCGGTGGTGGTGTTTTTTGCCTTGGCAATATTGTGCTCAATCTACTTCATGGTCACCATGAGCCAAAATGAACTGGCGCCGACCGAAGATCAGGGCATTCTGTTCTACCAGGGTCTGGGCCCGCAAACGTCCACCCTTGATTATCTGCTTGAAAATGGCAAAGAAGTTCAGGAGCGGTTATCGACAGTCGACGGCTACTACGAAGACTTCATGGTTCTTGGCTTCACTGCGCCAAACGCGGTGTTTGGCGGACTAAAAATGAAGCCCTCGACAGAGCGCGACATAACCCAGTTTGAGATGCAGCCTAAAATGACCGCCGAACTGAGCAAAGTGACCGGTTTGCAAACGGCAGTATTCGCCCGTCCGTCCCTACCCGGTTCTGGCGGCGGCCTGCCATTTCAGTTTGTAGTGACCACCGGTGGCAGTTACGAGCAATTGAGCAGCGTTGCCGACGAACTGGTAGGCGCGGCTATGCAAAGTGGCAACTTCATGTTCCTGCGCAAGTCCATCAGCTTTGACAAGCCGGTTACCCGCATCGATGTGGATCGTGATCGGGCGTCAGACCTGGGCCTGTCAATGAAAGACATAGGCCAGCAGTTGAGCAGTATGCTCGGCGGCGGTTACGTTAACCGCTTCAGTATGGAAGGCCGCTCTTATCAGGTTATTCCCCAGGTGGATCAAAACTTCCGCACAGACGAACAAGCTCTGAAAGATTACTACATTCGTGCCGACAGCGGCGCACTGGTGCCCTTGTCCAGCGTGGTGTCTTTCAGCCGCGATGTAGAACCGTCGAACCGTACCCAGTTCAACCAACAAAATTCGCTGACTCTTGAAGGCGTGGTTTCGCCCGGTGTGGCCTCTGGCACCGCTATGGATTTCATGGAAAAGACGTCGGCGGACATTCTCCCCCAGAGCTTTGGTTTTGACTACAAGGGCGAAACCCGTCAGCAAGCGAAACAAGGAAGCGCTTTGATGGTGACCTTCTTCCTGTCGCTATTGGTGATTTACCTGGTGCTGGCGGCGCAGTTTGAAAGCTGGCGCGATCCGCTGATCATTCTGATATCCGTGCCCATGTCGGTAGCCGGAGCCATGGCGTTTATTGTGTTGGGCTTTGCTACCATGAACATCTACACTCAGGTAGGTCTGATTACCCTGATAGGCGTGGTGTCCAAGAACGGAATATTAATTGTGGAATTCGCCAACCAGCTGCAGAAAAGCAAAGGGTTGAACAAACTGGATGCAGTGGTGGAAGCCGCGTCTATTCGTTTGCGGCCTATTATCATGACGTCACTGGCGCTGATTTTCGCGATGGTACCGCTGCTGCTGGCATCCGGACCGGGCGCTCAAAGTCGCTTCGCGATCGGCCTCACTATTACGGCCGGGCTGGGCATTGGTACTCTGCTCACTGTGTTTGTACTGCCGGCGTTTTACGTGCTGCTGGCGCGGGACCACAACGCCGCCAGCAAAGACAAGCATGAGGATGACAATGGAGAAAATCACGATCACCCCAACCACTCTCCAGCCAGCTAATTCGCATTGACGCTGCTCAATCTGTTTTGGCTGTTTGTTCTTGGCTTCGCCACCTGGTACTGGTGGCGGGCCACGGCTATCAAAGATGGAGTGCTGATTGCGGCCAAGCGCTACTGCAAAACCATGGATGTAATGCTGCTGGATGAGGCTGTGTATCTGCGCGGCGTATGGGTAAAACGCGACAGCGGCGGACAGTTGCGGGTATGGCGACGTTTCATGTTTGACTTCACCAGCACCGGCGAAGAACGTTATAGCGGCCGCATTATTATGCTGGGGCGGCAAATTATTCACACTGAGCTGGACACCCACCGGCTCTGAACACCGCTTTACGGCCAGGAGGCACCATGTCTGATTCTTTTTCCCTGCACGAGATCACTGACTTTGCCCAAGCCCTGGCCCTTGACGCCGGAGAGCTGATTCGTCACGAGCGCGATCACAACACCCTGCGTACCGATTACAAACAGCAAACTGAGCTTGTGACTCACGCCGATATAATGGCGGACGAGTTCATTACCGATGCCATCCGCAGGCGTTTTCCGGAACATCGCATTCTGTCGGAAGAAACCATGCCCGACCTGGCTCAGGCCGAGCACATCGATACGCCGCTGTGGGTGATTGACCCAATCGATGGCACCGTAAACTACGCCTACGGCCACCCACAAGTAGCCGTTTCCATCGCCTACGCCGAGCGCGGCCAAGTGCAGGCAGGCGTTGTGCACGCACCCTTCGCCGGCCAGAACGGCAAAGGGGAAACCTTCCGCGCGACCCGCGGTGAAGGGGCAACCCTAAACGGCCAGGCGATCAGCCACAGCAATGCCAGCGAGCTGCGCCAGGCATTGTTTGCCACCGGTTTCCCTTACACAAAAGACGCGCTGGAGCCGCTACTAAAGCGGTTGGATGCAATGATTCACCAATGCCGTGATTTACGCCGAATTGGCTCTGCGGCTCTGGATATATGCTGGGTAGCCTGCGGCCGGTTGGATGTGTACTACGAAAATGTCAGCCCCTGGGATTTTGCCGCCGCAAGGCTGATAGCAATAGAAGCTGGTGCCCACGCCGGACACTTCGGCGAGGTGCCCGAAAATCAACCCGCGGACTTATGGGGCAAAGATATACTGATCAGCGCACCCAAGCTTTGGCAGCCTGTGCGAGAGATTTTGCGCAAAGCGTCTGGCTATTAGCGGTCAGCCGCCACCGATGGCGCGTACCACTTCTACCTGATCGCCCTCAGCCAAGGCCGTGTCTGCGTGCTGGCTGCGGGGCACTATATCTTCGTTCAGTTCAATGGCCAGGCGCTTACCCACCAGCCCCAGATGTTCGATTAAGGCACCAATGGTGGTGCCGGCTGGGAACGCCATTGGCTCGCCGTTCACTGTCAACTTCATAGCTCGTACCTTATTCAACCCGCTTTGAATCCGTTTTAAATGTCAGTGCCGCCACCACAAGCAGCAGCCAGCCGAGCATGAAACACACCCCGCCAATCGGCGTAATAAGGCCAATACCCTTGGCTTGAACCAGCACAAGCGCATACAGGCTGCCGCTGAACAAGACCACACCGGCAAGCATAAAAGCCGCCGCCACCGTCAGCAGCTTGCGCGATAAGCCAAAGCCGGCCAGTACGGCTACCAAAACCAGTCCCAGGGCGTGGTACATCTGGTAAGTCGCCGCCATTTCAAATACTTCCAAGCCGCGAGCATCAACCACATTGCGCAGGCCGTGGGCGCCAAAGGCACCCGCCATCACTGCAGTCAGTGCCAGCAGGGCACCGGTTACCAAAGCCCATATCATCAACGCTGGACGAGCTATAACCTGCCCGTCGGCGTAGCCAGCCAGCCCCGATTCAGCATGCTTAGCAGTCACAGCAGGTGATCTCCTCGCTATCCAGGTTCATCATGGTCAATGCTCCACCCCAGACACAGCCGGTATCCAGGCCGATAAAGCGTTTGTGTCCGGTGTGACCCTCCAGCGCGGCCCAATGGCCAAATACCACCCGGGTGTTGTCGTCGCGGGCATAATCAAACCAGGGCGCAAAGCCCTCGGGTGCGGTGTCCACCGATTCTTTGGCCGTCAATTCCAAAGCGCCATCGGCGGAGATAAAGCGCATGCGGGTGAAGTAATTGGTGATCACCCGCCAGCGGTCCATGCCGCTCAGGCCAGGTTGCCAGCCTGCCGGCTGATTGCCATACATGCCGGCAAAATATTCGGCGGCTTGCGGGCCACGGATCACCTGTTCCACTTCGCGCGCGCGAATGCAGGCCTGCTCCACCGTCCAGATATGAGGCAATCCAGCGTGGGCCATAAACAGATCGCGCTTGGGATCATACATGCACAGTTTCTGCTGGCGCAGCCAGTTCAGCAGCTGATCGCGATCAGGCGCTGCAAGAATGCTGTCGAGAGTGTCTTTACGCTTTGTCTTGTGATCCGCCATAGCAACGGCTAGCAGGTGCAAGTCGTGATTGCCTAAAACCACCTCGGCGCTGGTGCCCAGGTTGGCAATATAGCGCAGTGTTTTCAGGGACTGCGGACCACGGTTGATTAAATCTCCCGCTACCCACAGGCGGTCCCGCGACGGCGAGAATCCAACCTTGTCTAAAACCTGCTGCAAAGCGTCGTAACACCCTTGAATGTCGCCAACGGCATACTCACTCATAGACGATCACTCATTGCCAGCTCCGGGCGCCTCGATGTCAGCACCGGGTGCACGTGTCACCAGATAGTCAGCAATGGCGACATAATCCGCCAAGCCTAGATTTTCCGGGCGCAGGCCATCATTGATCCCTAACTGCTGGAGCTCGGCGGCGGTAACAAAACCGCCCAGGGCCTTACGCAGGGTTTTACGGCGGGCGTTGAACGCGCTGCGCACCACCGCCTGCAGTGTGCCCAGGTCTTTAGCCGGGTGCGGTAAGGTAGCATAGGGCACCAGCCGGACAATGAACGAATCCACTTTTGGCGCAGGGCGGAAGGCATCCGGCCCAACCTCAAACAGCGGCTGCACTTTGCAGAAATACTGGGTCATGATGCCAAGACGGCCATAATTGTTGTCGCCCGGAATCGCCGCCATACGCTGCACCACTTCCTTTTGCAGCATGAAGTGCATGTCCTTAACCACGCCGCTCTGGGCCAGCAAGTGAAAAATCAGCGGCGTTGAAATGTTATAGGGCAGGTTGCCAATAATCCGCAGCGGCTGCTCGCCCGCCAGTTCTTTAAAGTCGAACTTCAGCGCGTCGGCTTGGTGAATTCGAAACTCTGGATAGTTAAAGAACTTGGTGCGCAATATGGGTATCAAATCGCGATCCAGCTCCACCACCTGCAGGCGCGGGTTCACCGCCAGAATTTCTTCGGTGATGGCGCCCAAGCCGGGGCCAATTTCTACAATAGACTGGTCGGGCTTGGGGGCAATAGAGCGGACAATACGCTCGATAACGCCGGGGTCGTGCAGGAAGTTCTGGCCAAAGCGCTTGCGGGCCTGATGGCCGGGTTGTCTACTCACGGTATTTCTCTCTTCATCTGATTGGCGCGCAAACCACGGGCCATTTGTTCACCCACGCGAATGGCTGTTAACAGGCTGCCGCCGTCGGCTTTGCCGGTACCGGCCAAATCCAGCGCAGTGCCATGGTCCACCGAGGTGCGCACAATGGGCAGGCCGAGGGTAATATTTACCGCGCGGCCAAAACCCTGAAATTTCAGCACTGGCAGGCCTTGATCGTGAAACATCGCCAGCGCGACGTCTGCGTTATCAAGCCAGTGCGGCGTAAATAGGGTGTCTGCTGGCAGCGGGCCAGTCAGAGCTATGCCCTCAGCGCGCAACTGATCCAGTGTGGGTTCAATCACTTCGATTTCTTCGCGCCCCAAATACCCGCCTTCGCCGGCGTGGGGGTTCAGACCGGCCACCAGAATGCGCGGCCGGGCAATATTGAAAAACGTTTTCAGATCGGCGTTCAGAATCCGCACCACTTGGCTCAAGCGCTCGGGCGTTATCGCTGCAGACACGTCTTTAAGGGGTAAGTGGGTGGTCACCAGTGCCACCCGCAATTCTTCAGTGGCCAACATCATCACAACCCGTTCAACACCACACAATTCCTGCAGAAACTCGGTGTGGCCACTAAAAGCGATGCCGGCGTCGTTAATCACGCCTTTATGCACCGGCGCGGTCACCATGCCGTCAAAACTGCCGTTCAGGCAGCCTTCGGCAGCGCAGGTCAGGGTATCCAGAACGTACTGGCTGTTGCCGGTGTCGAGCTGGCCAGCTTGGTTACTATTACAGCCGTTAACGTGCATGATTGACAGCTCGCCGGCGGCCTTAGTGGCTACCATGCCGGGCTGCCAGGCTAGCAGCCGAACGCTTAACCCGAGCAAGTGGGCACGGGCTTCCAGCAATAGCTGGCTGGCTACCACAACAATGCCTACCTGCCGCTCTTGACCTGCCAGCTGCAAGCACAATTCAGGCCCAATGCCGGCAGGTTCACCAGCGGTCACGGCGAGGGTAATCCCCTCACTCATGATGCACTGGCATCTATGTTTGCGGAGGCCTCAGTGTCACTGTTTTCGGCATAGCCCGGCTTGAACTCGACAAAAGCCTCATCACGAATTTCCCGCAGCCAATTCTGCAGTTCATTTTCGAACTTGCGCTGATATAGGGTCTGGCGAGTTTCAGATTCGCGGAATTCGTCGCTCATGTCTTTCTGCCGACGCTCTTGCACCTGCAACAGATGCCAGCCGAACTGCGAACGCACCGGGCCTTCAATCTGCCCCACGGTGGCATTTTGCATAGCCTGTTCAAATTCTGGCACCATCTGCCCGGGGTTTACCCAACCCAGATTACCACCGTCAGAACCCGACACTGTGTCGTCTGACTCGGCCTTAGCCAGTTCGGCAAAATCGGCGCCGTTTTGCAATTTTTCAAAAAGATCGCGAACCTTATCCTCGGCTTCGGCCTCGGTGATCGCGTCAGACGGCTGCACCAGAATATGCCTTACCCGGTTTTGCTGAACCAATTTCTGCTGTTCGCCACCGCGCTGCTCCATCACCATCACCAAGTGAAAACCGCTGCTATTCTGCAATACTTCGGACGGCTGGCCCACCACCAGGTCTGGCACCACTGGAGCGACCAGAGACGGCAACTGGCTTTCAACGCGCCAGCCCATATCGCCGCCCTCCAGGGCGTTGCTGGCATCCGATTCTGCTACCGCAACCGCGCGAAAATCCCGACCTTCCACAATCTGCTGGCGCAGTGTCTCGGCTTTGCTACGAGCAGCTTCTACCGACGTATCGCTGCCGGGATCCTCGGTTTCAATAAAGATGTAAGACAGGCGATACTCGGCGGTATTGCCACCGCCGGCTTGTTGCGCCTGCTGATAGTTTTCCACTTCGCGGTCTGTTACCCGAATGCGGCTGCCCACCTGACGCTGCTGAACCCGGCTGGTAAGAAGTTCATTGCGGATCTGCTCGCGGGCGTCACGGTAACTGACGCCTTCGCTAACCAACTGCTGCTCGAACTGCTCAAGGCTCATGCCATTGCGACCGGCGATACTGATCATGGTTTCGTTGAGTTCGTTATCGCTGATGCGCATGCCCATTTTGCCCGCCATCTGCAGCTGTACCGATTCGGTAATCAGCTGATCCAGCACCCGCTCCTGCAGTACACTGCGCGGCGGCAAGGTCGTTTCCTGAGCTTGCAGCCGGGTAACAATGGTGTTGATGCGAGCGTCCAGCTCGGTGGCCAGAATCACGTCGTCATCGACAATCGCAACTACTTGGTCCAGCAGCTGGCGCTCGGCCTGAGCCGCCAGCGGCAGCAATGCCAACACCAGCATCAGGGATGTTACACAGTGGCGAAAGGTCGCCTTCATAGTCACCTCATTGTTAAACAGTGGCATAGCGTTTAAAAGCTCCAAAATTGTGTTACGGCGCGCCAAAGCGACGGCGTTCGCGCTCATCAAAACCATAAATGGCGTCGGCAACGCTGGTAGAGGCGCCGCCGGTGCCCCCCAGGCCTTTAAGCTGAATCTGGAACAGTATACGGCTGTCCAGTTCTTGGTCGTCGGTATAGTAATTCTGGTGTACCACCTGCAGGCTCCAGCAACAATTATTGTATTCCACTCCCGCCAGCGACCCCACGGTACGGTCCAGATCAGTGTCGTGCACCCAGCGCCCGATCAGGCTCAGGCGGTTGCTGACCGGGAACACCACGCCCACATCGGCTTGTTCCAGCTGGGTCGCCGCGGTATTGCCTTTGCTGTAGGTATGGCCCACGCTGGCCAGATAGCGGTAATCGGGAGAATGGAAGGTTAACTGACTGCGGCCTTCCTCGGTTTGGTTAGCGTCTGGATCCCACAGCAGGGAACTGCGAATTTCCAGAGTATCCAGCGGGTTCAGCACTACTTCCGCCGCCATCGGCGACCGGCTACGGTCTTCCGCACCCACGCCAAACAAACTGACGTCACGACTTTCAAAATACTGGATCTGACCCACACTGAAACGGGCACGTTCGGCACCGGTTAGCAGATCGTTAAAACGGCTGGTCAATGCCACCGTTAACTGATTGGTATCGCCTACCCGGTCGCCACCGGTAAAGCGGTTACGTTGAAAAAGCTGGTCAAAACGGAAGGACTTCAAGTCCGTGTCAAAATCAGGAATGCGATTCTGGTCAGCGTCAGCGTCAGCCCAGGCGTAATACAACCGCGGCTCCAGAGTCTGGTTAAACGGTACGGTGAACAGGCTGCTTCGACGATCAAAATACAAGCCGTTGTCCCACTCTGCCACAGGCACCGTGCGGTCAAGGTTACCGCTGCCCAGGGTGTAATCTTCTAGCTGGTAGCGAGTATAGTCCACGCTAACAGAGGGCCGGCTATAGCCCCAGAATGCCCGCATGGGCAGAGCCACCTCGGGTACCAGGCGTAGGCGTTGGCCGTTCGCACGATCCAGACCTGTCAGGTTGTCATTGTCCCGCTGAAAATACGTATATTGGCTATCAACGCCCAGTTCAAGGGTACCAGTATCGGCTACGGCGGAATACAAAACTTCCGGTAACTGGGCGTAAGGCCGGTTCACGTCAGCGATGCGTTTCGCCACCGTCTGGTAATCGTTCAGATACGCATCGAAGTACTGACTGGCATCCTGATAGCGAACACCGCCGCGGCGCTGAAGGTGAGTAGCCTGGCTGATATCAAGGCTGCGGTTCAGGTCACTCAAGTAATCGTCATCGCTGACCGCTGCAAAATCGCCGTATCCCGTCCAGCCTCGGCCCAAGGCCGCTTCGGTGGTGGCACCCAGCGCCCAGCGCTGGCCATTTTCGCCCGGATTTTCGTCGCGGAAAAAAGTATCGTTATCAATATAACCCAGCTGAAGTACTGTTTCGCCGTAGTTACTCAAATAGCGGCCTTCCACTTCGGTAAACAGACCGCGGCCGCCAATGAACTGGGGGGTAATGGTGGCATCGTAGTTGGGCGCCAGATTCAGGTAATAAGGCAGCGCCACAAAACCACCCCCGCCGGCGTTGGAGGTACCAAATCCCGGGTACAAAAAACCACTCTTGCGACGGTCATCAATGGGAAAACTAACCCAGGGCCAATAAAACACCGGCACGTCTAATACTTCCAGTCGCAAATGTTTAGCGGTGCCAAAACCTTTCGCCTGATCCAAACGGATCTCTTGCGCTACAAGGGCCCAGTCGTTCTGCTGCGGGCCGCAGGTGGTTAACAGCCCTTGGCTGATAAGCACTTCGTTATCGCCGACTCGGGACAGGCTCTCTGCCTGGCCACGCATCTCCGGCCCGTGCAGCAAAAAAGTTGCGGTGTTGATGTCTAAGCGACCGCTTTCGACGTTGTAATTGGCGGAATCACCGGTCAGCAAAAAACCTTGGCCGCGGCTCGTCAAAGGACCGGTGATGGCCACCCGGCCCTCTGCCTGGCGGTATCGGGCCTCGGCGCCAGACACCTGAAAACTTCCCTGACGCAGCCGCACGTCGCCCTGCAAGTACAATTCATTGTCGATTTCATAGCGCGCCGTCAAGCCGCTGGCTTGCAGTGGCTGCCCGGCACCGCTTCGCTGCGACATCATCGCATCGTTGCCTTCAACAGCGCTCCCGCCCGATAAATAACCACCCTCGCAAAAAGACGGCAGGCGCGCTTGGGCGCTGGCAGGCAGTTGCTCGCGCAGTCGCCAGTCGATTTCAGCCGCCGATGGCGCGGGTTGTGCTGCCGTAGCCAAACTGCCGCAACCCAAGAGTCCGCCGCTCAGCAGACAGACCAACGAGCGCGGCAAGCGGCCAAGCGAATGCTTCCGTGGGTGATTACGCAATAACACGGTGGCCGTTATCCTGTGGTCAGTGGATGAGAGATTCAACAGTTTACACGGCGCCCCCCGGCTTGTTAACGGAAACCCCCGCCGGGCGAGCTTAACTTTCTTTCAGTTGCCGTTGCAGCAGGCTTTACTCCAACCGCGGATCTTCGTAGTTTAGTGCTCCAGAAGCCCGCACCCAAGCTGCGGGTACCGGTTTTGCATCCTTTAAGGAAACCCGCGCGCCATGGATCACCGCCTGCAACTGCTGACCCGCTGGGTCAGTCAATTCCCCGGCTTTGCAAACACCGCCGTGGCGCCTGTAGCCGGCGATGCCAGTTTCCGGCGTTATTTTCGGGTATGGCGCAGCGCTGATTGGCAAGAGGCGCGCGGGGTGGAAAGAACACCAGGAGCGCAAGCCGGTCAGGCGTTTATCGTGATGGACGCACCACCCGAGCACGAAGACTGTCAGCCTTTTGTTATCTTAGCTCAACATTGGCGCAGTCACGGCGTTAAAGTGCCCGCCATTGTGCAGCAAGATCTGGACCGGGGCCTTCTTCTTATGGAAGATTTTGGTGATCGCCTGCTGCTGGGGCAGCTCAACACGGTTAACGCCGACCAACTTTACGGCAACGCACTGGCGGAATTGGCGCGCATTCAGCAACTACCCGATAACCCTGACTATCCGCTGGCGGCTTATAGCAACGATTTACTGGATAGGGAAATGGCACTGTTCCGCGATTGGCTGCTACAGCGACAGCTAGGGTTAGAGCTGAACAACAGCGATCTTGCCATGCTAAACAGCACATTTACCCTGTTACGGGAAAGTGCCAGTGCTCAGCCAAAGGTGCCAGTGCACCGTGACTACCACTCCCGCAATCTGCTGGTAACGGACGACGACGAGCGCCCCGGCGTCATCGATTTTCAGGACGCGGTCATGGGGCCTGTCACCTATGATCTGGTGTCGCTGCTGAAAGACTGCTACGTACAGTGGCCTCACGAGCGTGTTCAGAACTGGCTGGAAAGCTATCGCCAGAGCAGCCTGAACGCCAGACTGCACAGCGCTGATGCGGTCACCTTCCGCCAATGGTTCGAACTGATGGGCATGCAACGTCACCTGAAAGCCGCGGGTATTTTTGCCCGCTTGGCACTGCGCGATGGCAAGCAGGATTACCTCAATGACATTCCCCGCACCCTTGGATACTTGTGCAGTGCGAGCGCCCGCCAACCGGCTTTACGCCCCTTCCATGACTGGCTGTTGAGCACTGTGGTACCGGCAGTGGAAGCCACCTTGGGCCCGGTGCTCGGCGCGCACCAGCCATGAAGGCTATGATTTTGGCCGCGGGCAAAGGCGAGCGCATGCGTCCGCTGACCCTGCACACACCAAAACCGCTGCTGCAAGCCGGCGGGCAACCGCTGATTCACTACCACCTGCAGCGCCTTGCACTCAGCGGCTTTAACGACATTGTTATCAACTTGGCCTGGCTTGGCGAGCAGATTGCGAAGGCGCTGGGCAAGGGCGACGCCTTTGGCGTGAAACTGAGTTATTCCCGCGAAGGCGAACCGCTGGAAACCGCCGGCGGCATTGTACGCGCGCTGACCATGCTGACCGACGACGGCGATGACTGGTTCGTGGTGATTAACGGCGACATCTGGTGCGATTTTGATTTACGCGAGTTGAAACCGCCCTGCGATGCCGATGCGTTGCTGATACTCACCGACAACCCCCCACACAACCCGCAAGGGGACTTTGCGCTAAAGCCCGATGGCCGTATCAGCTGTGATGAAACCCTGCCCAGGCTGACGTTTACCGGCGTCAGCCTGCTTAACCGCCGGCTGTTTGCAGGATTAACAGACCAGTCCGGCAAGCTCGGGCCATTGTTACAGCAAGCCGCCGGGGCAAATCGGGTAAAAGGCGTCTATCATGACGGTCAATGGCTGGATGTAGGCACACCGGAACGCCTTAGCTGGCTTGACCGGCAGCTGCGCACGCCCAATTCCCGAGATTCCCGATGGTAAAAAGACGCCCGGCATCACGGCGGCTCGATAACGCCCTGCGCTATCTCCTTCCGCGACTGACACACTGCCAGAATCAGGCTGAAGAACTGCTTGAACAACAGCGGCTGCCGTTTTTCAGTCAGCGCTATCTGTTCTTTTTCCTCGGCCATATTGCCAAGGCAGAAGGCACAGTTGGTAAGGCTGATATTCACTACGCCGAAGCGCTGATGGTCGCACTAAGCCTGAATCGGCGCCAGCGTAAACGCGCCGTTCGCTGGTTCACCCAAGGCAAAACCACCGGTCAACTTGGGCCGCTGAAGGCTTGGTGGCTAAAAATGGTGACGCCCCTATTGGCAAGGCGAGCTGTGATGTTGGCCATTTGCCTGTGCCACAGCGCACAACTGCATGGCCGACCATCACAGGCGCGACGTTACCGCTGTGAAGACGCCGTAGTGCAAAGTGGCTTGCCGGTAGGCGTAAGCGATGACATATTCGACCATTACGCCGCCCAGGTGTGGCCGCAAGCAGCGATCCTACCGCCGGCACCGAAAAGCTACCAGGACGCCTGCGAGATTCTGGGCATTACCCGCCACGATTCTTTACAGGAGGCCAAGCGTATTTGGCGCCGCAAAGTGTCTTCAATACATCCGGACAAACTCGCCCAACAACAACTGACCCGCGACGAACTGGCGGCCGCAAAAGAGCGCTTGCTTCGCTATCAGCAAGCCTGGGAATTCATCAAACAACGCCATAAGCCGTTGTAATGGCGATGGTAATGGTAATGATGTAGCTCGTTTGTCCACTGCGCTTGGCGCCAGGCAACCTGCTAATCCATAGCCGGCTTGCTGTCCGCCTTTATCCAAGCAGCCAGGCGGCTGGCCAAAGCGTCACCTTGCCGCGCTTGCACAGGCTCTTGTACCGTTACTCGTTGGCGCTGGTACTGCGCAACCTTAACCTGGTTCATAACGGTCGTGCGCTGCATCGCGCTCTGCGACCGGTCACCCCGCGCAGCCTGCACATCTAATACACGTAAACGGGGGGTTTCGATAAAACGTTCTGCCAACACGTTAAGGTCACGCGGATAAAACCTGGGCAACAGCCAAACCAGACCCGCACTGTCGGCCAGTTCGGGCAACGCAGTGGCAAAATTGGCGCCCCGGCCAACGCCCACAATCACCACTTTCTGGTAGCCTTCGCGCTTCAGATAGCCAACGGCCGCCTGTAACTGCGCAGCCACTTCCCGGCGATACTGCAGCTCCGCTTCAGGCAATTCGGTGCCCGCCATTACTTCAATCAGCATAGGGTCTGGGTTTGCGTTTGAGGACGCCCCGGCAACTTGGGCCGCCACCGCCTGTGGCCCCTGGCCTACATCTGCGGCTGGCTCAGCGGGCGATGCTTCAGGTAGCGGCAGTTCGCGCTCCATCACCTGTTTCAATCCACCCGTCGGCGCACGCAGGCCTAGCGTAAGAGCTGCCAACCCCCGCTCAGCCAAGCTTCCGGCAAAGGCGGTTACAAATCCTTCGCCAGCGTTCTGGCCTTCGTCTGCCAACACCACGACGCCAATAGTTGCGGCTTTTGCCAGCGGCGTGAAAATCAGCGCCAGCACAGAATTCGGCGTGTCGTCGGCGCTATCGACCTCTAACCACACCGCAGACTGCGGCCACTGCTGCAACAGTGCCATGGTGCCCTGGCCGGTTACCACACTGGCTCGTTGTGGCCGGGCGCCAGCTGGCTGCGCCGCTTTATTATCAGGGTTCGTATTTGGTTCCACTGCCTCATCGGCAACGGCGGCATCACCACTGGCCTGAGCCGCATCGGCAGGCTCGTCTTGCGCTTGAACCAACGGCGTGGCCAACATGACCAATAACCCAATAAACAACAACAACCGATTATTCACCACTTACATTGCCACCCATTGCGCTATCCCGCTGCGAAAACCTCTTGTGAGCTGATAGACTAGCAGCCGCAGCCGTACGCAGCACCAACCATACCGAAATGCCGGAACCGTTCCGGCCGACAGCCAGAGGCGAACCATGAATCCGTACCTGATCGCACCCTCCATCCTTTCTGCCGATTTTGCCCGCCTGGGCGAAGAGGTCGATAACGTATTGGCCGCCGGTGCCGATGTGGTGCATTTTGATGTTATGGACAACCATTACGTGCCCAACCTGACCATCGGCCCTATGGTCTGCGAGGCACTGCGCAAACACGGCGTTACCGCGCCCATTGACGTACACCTGATGGTGTCTCCGGTAGACGACCTGATTCGCAAGTTCATGGATGCCGGCGCCAGTTATATAACCTTCCACCCGGAAGCGTCCCAACACGTTGACCGTTCTTTGCAACTGATCCGCGATGGCGGCTGCAAAGCCGGGCTGGTGTTTAATCCTGCCACGTCGCTCCAGTACATGGACTATGTGATGGACAAGCTCGATATGGTTCTGCTGATGTCGGTAAACCCTGGTTTCGGCGGCCAGAAGTTCATCCCCGGCACCCTGGATAAACTGCGCGAAGCGCGCAAGCGTATAGACGCCAGCAATTACAACATCCGACTGGAAATAGACGGTGGCGTAAAAACTGACAATATCCGCGAAATCGCTGAAGCGGGTGCCGATACCTTTGTTGCCGGTTCAGCCATTTTTAATACCGATGATTACAAGGCCACCATTGACGCCATGCGCGCCGAACTTGAACACGCCAGTAAAACTCTGGGCCTTTGAACGGAACCTGCCATGATTCTGAAAGGTCTTTTTAACATACGCTGGCCAACCGCTGCCCTGTTTGATCTGGATGGTACCCTGGTTGATAGCGCGCTGGACTTGGCCGCTGCCGTTGACCAAACCCTGGAACGGCTGGGCCGCCCCCCTGCCGGCATTGATCAGGTGCGCCAGTGGGTGGGCCACGGAGCCGCGATATTGATTCGGCGTGCTTTGGCGGGTAAAGCCGATTGGCAACCACCCAACGCTGCAGACGAAGCCGTATTTGAAGACGCTATGGCGCTGTTCTTCCAGCACTATGAAAACGCCAACGGCCAGCACGCAAAGGTGTATCCAGGCGTTATTGAGTGCCTGAACCGGCTGCAGCAAATGGGCTGCCCGATGGCAATCGTCACCAACAAGCCCGAGCAGTTTGTGGCGCCCTTGTTGAAACAGTTAAAACTTGACGGTTATTTCAAGCTCATCGTCGGGGGCGACACTCTGGCCAACAAAAAGCCCGACCCGGAACCCCTGCTGTACGCCATGGAAAAACTAAACGGCGGGCCCGCCACCACGGTAATGGTCGGTGACTCAGCGGCCGATGTGCAGGCCGCCAAAGCCGCGGGCGTTCCGTGCGTGGCCGTTACTTACGGTTACAACTTTGGCAACCCCGTGCAGGCACTGGGAGCCAATGCCGTGGTTGATTCCCTGAGCGAGCTTTTGTAACCTCTTAGGCTATCGATTATCTGTAAACCACATTGGGAGATTCCTGCCGTGCAGGGACTGAGTCTGATTGCAGCGCGAGGTATACCGAGTACCCGCGCAACACGTTGGTGGCGATGGCGCAACGGCTGAATACTCAGCCCGGCGGATGGAGGGTGGCCGCCCGCTTGAAACCACCACCCGGCCGGCACAACGCCATGCGCCAGCCCGAACGCAGATCAGTATTCAGGAAGCCCGATCATGACCCCCGAACATTTCCGTAAGCTGGCACAAGCCGGCTACAACCGCATCCCCGTGTACCGTGAAGTACTGGCGGATATGGACACCCCGTTAAGCACCTACCTAAAACTGGCTAGTGGGCCCTATTCCTACCTGTTCGAATCCGTTCAAGGAGGAGAAAAATGGGGCCGTTACTCCATCATCGGCTTGCCCAGCCAGGAAGTATTGAAAGTTTTCGATCACCGTATTGAAATCCGCCGCCATGGCGAACTGATAGAAAGCAGCCAGGTAGAAGATCCACTGGCTTTTATCGCCAGCTATCAGCAACGTTTCCACGCTCCTGATCTGGCTGAACTGCCGCGTTTCAACGGTGGCTTGGTGGGCTACTTCGGCTACGACACCGTTCGCTACATTGAAAAACGCCTGGTCAACAGCTGCCCGCCAGACCGCATTGGCACCCCCGATATTCTGCTAATGGTGTCCAACGAACTGGTGGTGTTCGATAACCTTCGCGGCAAACTGCACCTGATTGTGCACGTAAGCCCGGCAGACGACGGCGCCTTTGAACAGGCCCAGACGCGCCTGGATCAACTGGAACAGCAGCTGCGCCAAAGCACCGCGCAAGCGCCGAAAACCCCGGATCACCTGCGCGGTAAAACCGTGGATGAAAGCGAATTTGTGTCCGGCTTCAGTCAGGAAAAATTCGAAGCAGCGGTGGGCATAATCAAGGACTACGTTCTGGATGGCGACGTAATGCAAACCGTCATCTCCCAACGCATGTCGATTCCATTTGAA
This sequence comes from Marinobacter sp. M3C, assembly GCF_023311895.1. Lineage (GTDB taxonomy): Bacteria > Pseudomonadota > Gammaproteobacteria > Pseudomonadales > Oleiphilaceae > Marinobacter. The sequence continues at coordinate 3,193,574 of NZ_CP092284.1, read as the reverse complement.
GCACCGCCACTGAACCTGTATCGCTCACTCAGGGTATTGAACCCCTCTCCGTACATGTACTTTCTGGATCTGGACGATTTCCACATTGTGGGTTCATCACCGGAAATTCTAGCGCGAATGGAAGATCGCGAAGTGACCGTGCGGCCCATCGCTGGCACCCGCAAACGCGGCGCCACCGAAGCTGAAGACCGCGCCCTGGAAGCCGAACTGCTGGCTGACCCAAAAGAAATTGCCGAACACCTGATGCTGATTGATCTGGGCCGCAACGACGCGGGCCGGGTATCGGAAACCGGCACCGTGCGGCTAACTGAAAAAATGGCGGTTGAACGCTACTCCCACGTGATGCACATCGTCTCGAACGTCACCGGCCAAGTAAAAGACGGCATCAGCTGCCTGGATGTATTAAAAGCAACCCTGCCCGCCGGCACCTTAAGCGGCGCACCAAAAACCCGCGCCATGGAAATCATCGACGAGTTGGAGCCGGTCAAACGCGGCGTGTATGGCGGCGCCGTGGGCTATTTGTCGTTCAACGGCAACATGGACACCGCCATCGCCATCCGCACCGCGGTGATCAAAGACAACACCCTGCACATACAGGCCGGCGCCGGCATAGTCGCGGATTCAGTACCACGCCTGGAATGGAAAGAAACCATGAACAAAGGCCGCGCCATTTTCCGCGCCGTCGCCATGACCTACAACGACTTTGACCACTAAGGCGAGGGACAGATTATGCTTTTGATGATCGACAACTATGATTCTTTCACCTACAACGTGGTGCAGTACCTGGCCGAGCTGGGTGCCGACGTGCAGGTACATCGCAACGACGAAATCACCGTGGAGCAGATTGAAGCCCTGAAACCGGAACGGCTGGTGATTTCCCCCGGCCCCTGTACCCCAAGCGACGCCGGCATTTCTATGGACGTTATCCGCCATTTCGCCGGTAAAATTCCGATACTGGGCATTTGCCTGGGACACCAGGCTATCGGCCAGGTGTTCGGCGGCCAGGTGATTCGGGCTGGCCGAGTGATGCACGGCAAAGTGTCCCCGGTTTACCATCACAGCAAAGGCGTATTCCGCGGCCTGAACAACCCGCTGCAGGCTACCCGCTACCACAGTTTGGTGATTGAACAGGCCACCTTGCCGGAATGCCTGGAAGTGACCGCCTGGACCCGCAACAGCGACGGCAGCGTGGAAGAAATCATGGGTGTGCGCCACAAAACCCTGGCTGTGGAAGGCGTCCAGTTTCACCCTGAGTCGATCATGAGCGAACAGGGCCACGAACTGCTGCGTAATTTTTTACGAACTGAACACCCGCGAACAGAACATAAAGGCTGATGTAATGGACATGAAAGACGCACTGAACCGGGTCGCTGAAAATCTCGACATGTCCCGTGACGAAATGAAACAGGTGATGCGCATCGTCATGAACGGCGAAGCCACCAACGCCCAGATTGGTGCTCTGCTGATGGGCCTGCGCATGAAGAGCGAAACCGTGGATGAAATTACCGGCGCGGTAGAAGTCATGCGCGAACTGGTGGCTGGTGTAAACGTCAACGCCGAACCGTTGGTCGACATCGTTGGCACCGGCGGCGACGGCGCCAACCTGTTCAACGTCTCTTCTGCGGCCGCCTTTGTTGTGGCTGCAGCCGGCGGCTTCGTCGCCAAACACGGCAACCGCGCGGTGTCCTCAAAAAGTGGCAGCGCCGATCTGATCGAACAGGCCGGTATTAATTTGAGCCTGACGCCAGAACAGGTCGCCCGCTGCGTGGAGCAGGTCGGGGTTGGTTTTATGTTCGCCCCGGCCCACCACGGCGCCATGAAACACGCCGTCGGCCCGCGCAAGGAACTGGGCTGCCGTACCCTGTTTAACATCCTCGGCCCGATGACCAACCCCGCCGGTGTAAAACGCCAGTTGGTGGGTGTTTTCAGCAAAACTCTGTGCCGCCCTATGGCCGAGGTACTGCAAAAACTTGGCTCTGAACACATCATGGTGGTGGCTTCGAAAGACGGCCTGGACGAAATTAGCCTGGCCAGCACCACACACGTGGCCGAGCTGAAAAACGGCGAAATTATCGAATATGAAATAACTCCGGAAGACCTGGGCATAAAAAGCCAAACCCTGTCTGGTTTGACCGTCAACACCGCCGAAGAATCTCTGGCCCTGATCAAAGCCGCCTTTAGCCGCGACCACGACGAAAGCGCTGAAAAAGCCCGCGACATGATCGCCCTGAACGCCGGCGCCGCTATTTATATCGCCGGGCTAGCACCCACAGCCAAAGAAGGGGTACAACTGGCCCTGGACGCCATAGGCTCCGGTCGGGCCAACGGTAAACTGACCGAACTGGCGACGTTTTCCCAATGCTTTTGAGCAAAATGAATAGTAGATCAGCACAAACACGGAACCCAAAAAAATGAACGCACAGAACGACAAAACGCCCACCATCCTGCGCAAAATCGTCGACAGGAAATGGCAGGAAATCGAACAGCGTCAGCGCACCGCCAGCCTGGCTGACCTAAAAGCACGAGCCGGCGACCAACCCGGCACCCGCGGTTTTGCCAAGGCTCTGCGCCAGCGCATAGAAGCCTCAAAACCAGCGGTTATCGCCGAAATTAAAAAAGCGTCGCCCAGCAAAGGTGTACTGCGCGACCCATTCGAGCCGGCGCAGATCGCCGAAAGCTACGAAAAAGGCGGCGCCACCTGCCTGTCCGTGCTCACCGACCACGACTTCTTCCAGGGCCACGAAGATTACATGGTGGCCGCTCGTAACGCCTGCAGCCTGCCCGTTATCCGCAAAGATTTTATGGTATCGCCTTACCAGGTGTATGAATCCCGCAGCATCGGCGCCGATTGCATACTGCTGATTGCCGCCTGCCTGACCAAAGGCCAGATGCAGGAACTCGAAGGCATCGCCCACGAAATAGGCCTCGACGTACTGGTAGAAGTTCACAACAGCGAAGAAATGGACGACGCCCTCACCCTTAGCACTCCACTGGTAGGCATTAACAATCGAGACTTGCACAGCTTTGAGGTATCGCTGGAAACCACCTTTGACCTGCATCGGCGCATTGGCCCCGAGCGACTCACCATCACCGAAAGCGGCATTATGACCCGCGCCGACGTAGAAACCATGACCGGCCGCGGCATTTATGGCTTTCTAATCGGCGAGTCCTTCATGCGCGCCCCCGATCCGGGAGCCAAGCTGCAGGAACTGTTTGCATAGACCTTTTCGTAATGGTCGCTAACGCGCTGTATTCAACGGACGCAGTTCAGCCAAAAATGGATATTTGAGGCTGTAACCGGCAGGTATTTAGTTAACTATCGTAAATATATACATGCCCGTGAACACTGTTCGCAAGGATGACCTGTCGTGATCTTCCGCCGCACGCCCATACCCCCGCAGTGGCAGTCCGCTTATGACGGATTCTTGAGCTAGGTTGAAAAACAGCTCATACCGTTTCTGTTTGATCCGCTGGTGATGATTTTTGTGGGCATGGTGGTCAGCGGGTCTCTCAGCCAACTGCGGCGCTCCGAATTTCTAACCCGGCAGCAGCTCAAAAGCCTGGCGTCGACCGATCAGTTAACCGGACTGCTCAACCGCCACGCTATTCACATGTCACTTGAGCAACTGGTTGCTCGTTACGCCCGCCACGGGCATCCGTTCAGCCTGGTATTGGGTGACCTGGACAAGTTCAAACGGGTTAACGACAGCTACGGCCATAATGTGGGCGACGGCGTGCTGATCGAAACTGCAAGCCGCCTGCAAGATCATGTGCGTGCCGGCGACATCGTATGCCGCTGGGGAGGGGAAGAGCTGCTTGTGGTTTTGCCAGACACCGAACTGGGCAGCGCTCTGGCGGTCGCAGAAAAGCTGCGCTGCGCTATAGGGGGGACGCCTATGGCAGTCGGCGGGCACAGCATCGAGCAGACCATTAGTTTCGGAGTCGCTTGCTATAGCAACGGCGAGCAGATCGACACCACCATCATGCCCGCCGACAGCGCCCTCTACCTGGCCAAGCAGAGCGGTCGCAACCGCGTGATGAGTGTCGAGCCCGGAGCTGACGTCCCGAGCTCAATACCAGCCGTTTCCTAGCGAATTTAAACTTTCGCCGAAGGCCTTGCCTTGATGCGGTCAAACCAGGCCTGCAGGTTCGAGTGCTCTGGCGCGATACGGATATTCACCACCCGCGCAAAAGCAACGGTAGCAAACGCGTTGATATCCGCAGCCGTAAAACGATCGCAGCAGATGTAGTCTTTGCCTGCCAAATGCTCATCCAGAAAAGCCATGAACGACACCACCGCCTTGCCACAGTCCTCGCCCCATTCCTTAATCGGATTCATGCGATCACTGAAATACCCGCTGGTGTGCTGGAAGCACATACCCGTGGGCATAAAAAAGTAAAAATCTATCCAGCGCAACCACTGTTCAATCCGTGTTTTTTCCAACGCCGTGTCACCCAATAATGTAGGCGAATCAGGGTAGCTTTCCTCAAAATAACGACAAATCGCCATGGTTTCGGCCACCGCAGTGCCATCGTCTAATTCCATCACCGGCACTTTTTTGAACGGGTTGCGGGCGGCAAATTCAGGCGTCAGGTTTTCGCCTTTTTGCAGATCAATTTGTACAAATTCAGCCACATCCAACAGGCCCTTTTCTGCCATAAACATTCGCACACGCCGTGGGTTGGGTGCGGTTTTTGTTTCGTAGATTTTTATCATTTTGAATACCTCTGACCAATGAATATTTCAGACCGAAAGCACGGGAAGATTGGCCGGCTATCGCGGTTTCGTCAAGCACTCTCCTGCTCAAGCCGCGAAGGCTGGCGAGCTCAAGCGCATTTATCAGGGCTATGGCTTGGGTGACGACTGGAAAGCGCGAATGGTTTCGCCCGAAGGAGTGCTCAACAACAGCTCGTCGTGATCACCAAAACGCGCCTGGTTTACATTCAAAAGCAGCGTCAGAAAATAGTCTTCCTGATTCATCAACGCGGGTGGGCAGGCCATTCGGGTAGATACCATGTTGTCGCCAACGGTGAATCCGGATCCGCTAAGCTGGTATTCTCCGCTGTAACGATTGCAGGACGAGCTACCCCCTACCCGATTTTCATCCATGAAGACGATACTGATATACGAGCTGTCGATAATGCCTTTGCCTCCCAAATCCTCCACAACCCATTCGCCGCCCTGCAGCAAGCTATCCGTTGTAACACGCTCTTGGGTGCCGTCCGGCGTAGTGGCGCAGGCGCTTAAAAAAAGCGCCGAACTAAACGCGCTTGCGACGATTAAAAGTCTTTTTAATTTCATTCCATTACCCTGTTTTTTGATGAACTTGATAGCATCATATTAATGCACCAATCTTACTCATGCTGATTTCTTGCCAAACCGTCATACGCGAATTGTCATACGCAAAAAACGGCACCACCGGAACCCGCGTGCGCCAGACTCGATGCGCAGCTTGTTTTATCCACCAGAATACAGAGACTCACTGCATGTTTACCTTTAGTCGCCTGATTTGCGCCGTTGCCATTGCGCTGCTGTGCTTTACTGCCAGCCTGGCTGGCGCCAAACCCTTACGCATTGCGGTTGCCGCCAACTTTACCGACACCACCCGCGACCTTATTGCCTTGTTTGAAGAAACCACCGGTCATTCAGTTGCCGCCAGTTATGGTTCCACCGGTAAGCTCTACGCCCAGATAGAAAACGGCGCGCCCTTTGACGTGTTTCAGGCCGCAGACAGTGAGCGCCCGCAGATGCTGGAAAACACCGGCGGCGCGGTTGCCGGTAGCCGCTTTACCTACGCCCGCGGCAGATTAGCGTTGTGGAGCCCGGAACCTGATGTGTTCAGCGACCCCCAAAACTGGCTGGCCGGCGCTGACTTCAAACGCCTGGCAATCGCCAATCCGAAAACCGCGCCTTATGGCCTTGCCGCGCAGCAGGTGTTGGAAAACATGAGCCTGTGGGACGCCCTGCAACCGCGCCTGGTGCGCGGTGACTCAATCGCACAAACCTTTCAGTTTGTGGCCACCAGCAATGCCCAGGCAGGCTTTGTGGCGCTGTCTCAGGTGAACGCCTGGCAAAACAGTAATGGCACTCTGTGGGTGGTACCGCAGCCGATGTACGCGCCCATCGACCAACAAACGGTGCTACTGAACCACGGCAAAGACAAGCCTGTTGCGCGCCAATGGCTGGAATTTTTACGCAGCCCGCAAGCGTTAAAAATTATAAAAGACTACGGTTACGACATTCCCGACTGACGCGAACATAGGCCCGTAACGATGATGGCAACTTACTGGGAGCCAGTGTGGCTGACTCTGAAACTGGCGACCATGACCACCTTGATACTGACGGTGGTGGGCACGCCAATTGCCTGGTGGCTGGCCCGTAGCCAACACTGGCTACGCCAGCCGATCGCTGCGGTGGTGGCCTTACCTTTGGTGCTGCCGCCTACGGTTCTGGGGTTCTATTTATTGCTGCTGATGGGGCCTAAAGGCGTTGTAGGGCAACTTACCGAACAGCTGGGCCTTGGGCTACTGCCATTTACTTTTGAGGGTTTGGTGGTAGCGTCGGTAATTTACTCACTGCCGTTTACCGTGCAACCCCTGCAAAACGCCTTTATCGGTATCAACAATCAGCTTCTGGAAGTGGCCGCTACGTTACGAGCTTCACCCATAGACCGATTCTTTACCGTGGTGATGCCACTTGCCCGCCCGGGATTTTTGACCGCCGCCGTGCTCACCTTTGCCCACACTATTGGCGAATTTGGCGTGATACTGATGATTGGCGGCAATATCCCGGGGGAAACCAAAGTGTTGTCAGTGGCCATCTACGACCACGTTGAAGCCATTGAATACACCCAGGCCCACTGGCTCGCCGGCGGTATGGTGGTGTTCTCGTTTGTGGTGTTAGTGGCGCTGTATTCACTGAATGGCCGCGTGCACTCGGGAATGATGAAATGAGCACAAGTAAAAATATTCTGGTGCGCTTTCACTGCCGCATTGGTGACTTTACCCTGAATGTGAATCTGAATTTACCGGGTAGCGGATTAACCGCGCTGTTCGGACACTCTGGCTGCGGCAAAACTACCTTGTTACGCTGCATCGCCGGGCTGCAACCTGCCAACGGTGAACTGGTGGTGAACGGTGACACCTGGCACAACGCCCATGGACGTCGCGCCGTGCATCAGCGCCCGCTGGCTTACGTGTTTCAGGAGACCTCATTGTTTCCGCATTTGTCGGTAGAGCGCAACCTGAACTACGGTTACCGCCGGGTGCCCGTTAGCCAGCGCCGGATTCAGTTTGACCAAGCGGTAGAATGGCTGGGGCTGGCGCACCTGCTGAGGCGTATGCCGCAAAAGTTATCGGGCGGCGAACGCCAACGCGTGGCTATCGCCCGCGCCCTGCTGACCAGCCCCCAGTTGCTGCTGATGGACGAGCCATTGTCGGCACTGGACCAGGCCAGCAAGCGGGAAATCCTGCCCTACCTGGAACGCCTGCGTGACACCCTCGCTATTCCAATTTTGTACGTGTCCCACTCGGTGACTGAGGTCGCCAGGCTGGCCGATCACGTTGTGATGCTGAACCAGGGGCAGGTAACGGCCAGTGGGTCTCTACAACAGACCCTGGCGCGCACGGATCAGCCCTTTGGTTTGGAAGAAGGCGCTGCCATCATCCTGCGGGCCCGCATTACCACTCAAGATACCCGGTGGCATCTTAGCCTTGCGGAATTTGACGGCGGCCAACTGTGGCTTCCCAGCGAGCCGCGCATTTCGGTAGGCAGCGATGTACGGGTTCAGGTACTGGCAAGGGATGTCAGCCTGGCGCTCAGCGCCAATCATGACCAGAGCATCCAGAATTTGATTCAAGGCCGAATCGATGAAATTGCAGAAGAAATAAGTCCTGGCACGTCGCTGGTGCGGGTGCTCGCCGGCAATACGCCAATTTTGGCGCGTTTGACCACCCGTTCTGTACACACTCTTGAACTCACCCCTGGCAAGCCCGTGTGGCTGCAGATAAAAGCGGCGGCTCTGGCTGACTGATCCGCCCGTTTCGCCAACGTTAGAGCCACAGCCGGGAAACAACTCAGCGAGTACCGTGAACCACCATGGTCTTGCCTTTTACCCGCACCAAGCCCTGCTCTTCCAGGGTTTTTAATACCCGGCCAACCATTTCGCGGGAGCAGCCCACAATGCGCCCTATCTCTTGCCGGGTAATCTTGATCTGCATGCCATCCGGATGGGTCATGGCGTCTGGTTGTTTGCACAAGTCCAGCAGGGTGCGAGCGACCCGGCCGGTCACATCCAGAAACGCCAGGTCGCCCACTTTGCGGGTGGTCTCGCGCAATCGCGACGCCACCTGCTCACCGATGAAATACAGAACGTTTGGGTCCTGCTGGGCAATCTCGCGGAATTTTGTGTAACTGATTTCCGCCACTTCGCATTCGGTTTTGGCCTTCACCCAGGCGCTACGGGAATCCAGGTTGTCGAACAGCCCCATCTCGCCAAAAAAGTCGCCGACGTTCAGGTAGGCCATGATCATCTCGCGCCCGTTTTCATCCTCAATAATGACCGTTACCGAGCCCTTCACGATGAAAAACAGCGAGTCGCTTTTATCACCCGCGTAAATGATGGTGCTTTTCGCCGGAAAACGACGGCGATGGCATTGCGACAGGAAATAATCCAGGTGTTTGGTACGATCATCAATAGGCTTCAAAATTGTGGCCATGGCTTGCGCGGCACCTCCGTAAAAATTAACACTGGAATATCTCGACCTGATCATAGCGCTTTTCTAACAGATTTTTCATCTTTAACGCACGCTAGCACCTTCCGGGTCGCAACAACCTGTAGCCCGGTCAAGTTCAGGCTGCAGCTTAACTCTGTGTTAATTATCGCCGATGCTGTCGCTTTACCCGCTCTGTGCTAGCATCTTGCGCATTCGTTTCCATTGCCGCCCATGGCGAAATTAACACTCAATAACACCTGCGGAGAGCCTGTGATGAAAGCAACCATCGACTGGACCGGCGAAGCCAGTTTCAAAGCGACCAGCGCCAGCGGCCACAGCGTTCAGCTGGACGGACCGCCAGACCTAGGGGGCCAGAATCGCGGCCCCCGACCCATGGAAATGGTACTGATGGGGCTGGGCGGATGTTCGTCATTTGATGTCATGAGCATTCTGAAAAAAAGCCGTCAGGACGTCACTGCCTGCCACACTGAACTGAGCGCAGAACGAGCCGACACAGTGCCGGCGGTGTTCACAAAAATTCACCTGCACTTCGTGGTGACTGGTAACAACCTTAAAGACAACCAGGTAGCACGGGCGGTGGCTTTGTCCGCCGAAAAATATTGCTCAGCGTCAATCATGCTGGCCGACGGCGGGGTCGACATTAGCCACAGCCATGAGGTGCACCAGGCCAGCTGACGTGTTCACTTTGAACAGTGTCAGGCGAAGGCTTTCTGTGCCATCAGCCGTTGCACCATAGGCCGCACAATCAGCTCTATGGCCAGGCTCATTTTTGTACCGGGGATTGCCAGGGTATCGTGGCGCGACAACACGCTGTTGGGAATCACCTGTAGCAGATAAGGGAAATCCACCTCGCGGGCGTCGCGGAAGTGAATCACCAGCATGCTTTCGTCTTCGGTGGGCACATCGCGCACCACAAACGGGTTGGATGTGTCCACCAGAGGCACCCGCTGGAAGTTGATGTGGGTATGGGAAAACTGCGGCACTATGTCATGAACGTAGTCGTTCATGCGGTTAAGAATGGTCTCTACCACCGCTTCCTGACTGTAGCCGCGTTTGTGAGTATCGCGATGAATTTTCTGGATCCATTCCAGATTTACAATCGGTACTACGCCAATCAACAGGTCGACGTATTGGGCGATGTTAAAGGCATCGCTGACCACGCCACCGTGTAAGCCCTCGTAAAACAGCAAACTGGTTTCTGGCGGCAGGTCCTGCCAGGGTGTGAAGCTGCCGGGTTTATTGCCCTCTGCCACCAGCGCAAAGTCTTCATCGTGCACGTACTGGCGGTAGCGCCCGTTACCGGTCAGGCTGTAATCGTAAAACAGCGACTCCAGGCGATCGATGTGATTCGCACCCAGAGCAAAGTGATTGCGGGCACCGAACTGTCCTTTGGCTGCCAGCCGCGCCATCTGCTCACGAGTGTAACGGTGGAAGCTGTCGCCACCCACCATGGCGACGCTCAATTCCTCGCTGTCGAACATGCGGCGGAAAATTCGACCGGTGGTGCTGGTGCCGGCACCGGATGAACCGGTAACGGCAATAATAGGATGGCGTTTCGACATAAACTTCTGGCTTCCGCGGTTATACCAGGCTGTCGAGCATGCCGGGCTTTTCAATGGCTGTACCCTGAGCGTAATCAACACCTAGCTGAACGAGCAATGCCAGCACCTCGCGGGACTCTACCTGGGTTACAATCACCTCGCGCTCCAGATAATGCGCCATTTCCACCATCGAACGTAACATGGTCTGATCGCTCTGGCTGTTGGCAAGATTCGCCGTCAGCGCGCTGTCGATTTTCAGCATGTCTACCGGCAGTGACCGCAATGCTTGGAAAGAGTCTGGGCCATTGCCCATATTACCCAGGCAAAAACAGCACCCAAGCTCTTTCATTTCACGCACGAATCCCGCCAGCGCCACCATATCGCGTACCGCCGAGGCTTCGGTAATCTCAAAGCACAAACGCTCGATGGGTGCTTCACACTCGCTCAGCTTCTCGTAAATAAACTCCAGCAGCGATGGGTCATTCAGCGAATGTCCAGACAGATTGATGACAATGCCCCCAAACCGCTGCAAATCATTTGCGTTGTGTTCCAGCCAGTCAAGCATGGTGCTCACCACCCAGCGGTCCAGAGCCTGAATCTGGTCGTAGCGCTCAGCCAAACGGATAAAATCTTTACCGCCAATCAGATTGCCGTCGTCATCGTAAACGCCGGTTAAAATATCGTATTGGGTCAGCCTGCGGGTTTCGGAATGCAAAGGAATTATTTTCTGGCACCGCAGCAACAGATGCTCCTGTTGGTCCTGCAGGCCAGCCACTTTCGCCACAATTTTTTGTTGCTGAGCCTTATCTGCAGGCCCCGGACGATACTCCCCAACGGCCTCTCGCTTGCGGCCGCTTTCGTGCAGTGTTTGCTCGGCGGCTTCCAGCCAGAGCAAGGGGTTTAACAGTGTTTCCAACTGCGGCACCAGAGCGGCACCCAACTCCAGACCGAACGGTTTCTCTCGCAGCATGGGTTGCAGTGCCGACACCTGACGGCTTAGCTGGCGGGTCAGGGCCATGGCATTCTCTGCCGGCAGCAACAGCGCAAATTGCGCGCCTAACAGGCGCGCAATCGGTGTGTCTTCAGCACAGCACGCAGACAAAATAGCCGCAATCTGCTGCAGTAAGGCGTCACCCGCTTGCTCGCCGGCACCGTCATTGAACTTATTGAAGTTTCGCAGGGTCAGCCGCAACAGGGTTCGCGGCGCTTGCCAGCAGGTCAATTGCTGATCCAACCGGCGCTCAAACTCGCGCTGCTCCAATAAGCCGGTAAGCTCATCGTGACTGGCGGCGCTGGCCAGCTGGTCATACACTTTGCGCACCATACGGTCCAGGCCTTCGTCCACCAAGGGCCGCTGATAGTGTGGGTCTGGCACAATATGGCCTTGGCGCATTTTATCCGCCAGCGTATCCAGTTCCAGCTCTACCACCCGCATGCCCTGATGGTTCACAAACACCAGACGCTGGAAATCACGGGCAATCCACACCAGGCGAATGTAAAACGGTTCGTTTGACGGGTGTTGATCACGCAGCCAGTCACCGGTGTGCAGCTCTTGAACACGCTTGCGCCAACGTTGTCCCTGCTCAGGTAGGGTCCGCAAACGCGACGGCGCTGCGGGCGCTTCCAGCGTGGCCAGCACCTCCGGCGCCGATTTTGGATCGCGCACAAGAAACTGACGCAATTCGTCACGAATCCGGGCAGCCGGCAAGTGACTGCTTGAAATAGAGGATAAGCCATCCTGAATGGTACGCAGCAACTCCGGCAGATTAATCTCGCTGCCCGGATCTTCAGTAAACTCCACCAAAGAATCCACTGCGCCCAGATAATCGTGCCATAACGTGCTGTCTGGCCCATGACGGACCCAGGTTAGCGACAGCAAATCACGCCAACCACCGGCCAGCAGGCTATTAAGCGCTTTTGGCACGGTTTTACCCGCCAGTCGGGCCTGCAGAGTGTCTTCCACCGCCTGTTTCGACTCGGCGACTTTTTGTGCGCCTTCAGCAGCCGCTCTAACCCGCTCAACATTGCGCTGATACACTCTTTTCTGACGTTCAATCAACTCTTCCAGCTCTTCCGCTGCGCGCTCAAAAACATCCAGGTCGTGCTCGAAGCCAATCACAATAGACTGAATTAATTCTTCCACCCGGCGTTGAATAACCGGGTTGACCCTGCTGCCGCGGCTACCAAGCTGGGCCAAACGGTTAAGTACGCCGCGAACCGGACTTTCCTGGTCTTCAAAAAAGTCCGGATCACGCATCACTACTTTCAACACCGGAACTTCCAGTTGGCGCAGGTGGCGATGAGTGGATTCGCCCAGTTTCGGGCTCTCGCGCAGGCTTTCAAAAAAACGGTCAACCACATCCACCGCACCCTGCTGTTCGGTATCAAGTTTACCCTGACTGTCTGCGCGCACTTTGCTGACCACACGCTCCCGCAAGCTGACGACACTATCGTTGGCGGGCAAAGCCACGGTCTGCAGCTGCTGCAACTGTTGCTGCAACTGGGCATTGCTTAAGGGCGGAGCGTGCATCGGGAACTCATCGCCGCGCATCTGGCCTTTCGCAGCGCGACTGCTCGCCAGGGTATCTAGCAGGTTGCGCACCGTGCTAAACGCGTGGCGTGCGAGCTGAGCGTGCTCCTGAAATTGAACGGATTTCTCGCCAGAACCGAGCTCTGGCGCCGGGCGGGATCGGGCCGACGGCTGTGGCTTTGTCTGGGGTTCTACCACCGGCTCCGTGTTAGGTCCTGTTCTGGGCGCAGCCTGCTGCGCAGGTCGCCTGGCGGGCTTGCTCGCTTCAAAAGCTGATTCGCAACGCTGGACATCAGCCAGGTATTTAGTCAAATCCAGATCAGGCAAAACATCTTGGCGAATTAATATGTTATTTAGCTCAGCATAAAGCGGTTCCAATTGCTTTAGAACGGTGTGTTCGAACACACCGAAGGCAATTTTTTCGACCTCACGAGACATTCGCAGGGGTGCCAGCCCATCCCGAAATGATTCACATACCAATGACGGACCAAGCGGATTGGTATGGCCAGTCGCATTTGCAACGTTCAGGCTGTCCAGACGCAACTTCAACTGCAATAACGAACCCCGGTACAGCGTGTCCGCCCTGGTTATCATCACCCGCAGGCTGAGCCAGTCTTCAAATTCACTTTTATCGACCACCGCCAGCGAGCCAGCTGGACCCAATTTGGGTGCCGGCTTCAGCGGAGATTCCAGACTTTTCGCCATTTGCTGCCACACCAGACGTTGGCGGCTATTCAATTGACCAGAGGCGTCCATCAATTCGTTGGCCAGCTGGTTGTTACCCGCCTCGCGGGCGTGAGCCTGAAGCGCAGCAACGGTTTGATTCAGGCATTCCTGCATTAAAGGATCAATAAACTGCACCACGGCTTTAGCGCACTGGTGCAGCACAAATTGCACCCGCTCGCTGGGTGCACGCAAATGCGAATAGCCTGCTACGCGTGCGCCACTGCACTGCTGCAACATGGCACTGACGGCCACCGCGTTGGCCTGCACAAAACACACGCCCACAGCATTTTCAACGCGATGACGCACCTGTACCTGCAACTGATGGCGCTGGCCAGGCACCCCTGAACTGTCCGAGCCACGAAAACGCACCAGCAGGCTCTGCCCGCCAGCGTCACCCAAAGCCGCGTCAAGCTTCTGGGAAACCGCTTGGGAATAGCGGATAAACAAGCCCTCTGCACAAAAATCGGCGATTTGGCACGGCCAATTTTCACCGCGCCCCAAATCCAGTTGGGCCGCAAGTTTTATGGGTTTTCTGGGGCTACTGCGTCGTTCTGTAGATTCCATCAACTCGTTACTCAAAGAACTTTACAAAAAACTTTGGAGTTTCGCTGGGTGTTGTAAACCGCCAGTCTCGGACCCGGCAGTGACTGCACCGGCATCGCTTTGAAATCCCGCTCGCGAAACCAGTGCTCGGTTTGCGTGGTCAGCACAAACAGGCGCTGCAAACCCTGATCACGAGCCTGCTGCTCAATCATCAACAGTAGTTCATCGCCGCGTCCTGCACGGCGATAATTGGGGTCCACTGCAAAACACGACAGCTCGCCGGCGTCATCTTGGCCGTAGGGGTACAGCGCGGCACAGCCAACAATGGTGCCGTCGCGTTCGGCCACCACAAAACGGCCAATTTCGGTTTCCAGCATTTCCGGCGAGCGCCGCACCAGAATGCCCTGCTCTTCCAGCGGATAAATCAAATTGGTAATACCGCCCACGTCCTCCACCCTGGCAGCTCGGATCTGCTCGTAAGTGTCACCACTGACCAGCGTACCGGAACCATCACGGGTAAACAGTTCCTTGAGCAGCGCACCGTCGTCCAGATAGCTGATAATGTGGGCGCGGCGTACACCCTTAACACAGGCATCGCAAGCGGCTTTTAGCAGCTCTGCATCGTGGCCTGTTACCTGGCCAGCACTCAACTGCTCAGCGGCCTGAGCCGCAGACAATTCACGCACCAGCGTGCCATCTGCTGTCAACAGACCAGGGTCGTCGATAAAAATCATCAACTTTTCAGCCTTTAAAGCGGCGGCCACCTGACTGCCAACGTCTTCATAAGACAAGTTAAATACGTCCCCGGTAGGGGAGAAACCCATGGGTGGTAACAACACGATCTGGCCTTGGTCCAGCAGCTTTTCGATGCCGGAAACATCAACGCGCCGAACTTTTCCGGTATAGCCAAAATCGACGCCGTCCAATACGCCAACCGGTTTAGCGGTGACATAGTTGCCACTGCACACCCTTATGCGGGCATTGTGCATGGGCGAACTGACCAGTCCCATAGACAACTGGCTCTCTATGTATGCCCGCAAACCGCCTATGGCTTCCATCACCAGCGGCAATTGCTGTTCGGTGGTAACCCGCAAGCCGCGGGCAAAGGTGGATTCAAGGCCGGCGTCTTGCAGCCGTTGTTGTATCTGGGAGCGGGCACCGAACGCTACGACTAATCGCACGCCCAAGCTGCTCAGCAAGGCAATATCGTGAACGATATTGATGAAATTTTCCTGGCTGATGGCATCGCCCGGCAGGGTCAGTACCACGGTACGGCCGCGGTGGGCATTAATGTAAGGCGACGAATGGCGAAAGCCGTGCAACCAACCGTTGGCGTTCAATTCAAATCTCCGGGCAAAAGGAATATTACAAACAAAACTGCCTCACAAGCTGACGCAGTATGTTAACGGTCGGTGCAACCTGTGATTGCGCCAGAAACTCGTCGGGCTGGTGAGCCTGGTCGATAGAGCCTGGGCCCATCACCAGAGTTTCCAAACCCAAACGCTGCAGCCACGGCGCCTCTGTGGCGAAGGCAACCGACCCTGCGGTGTGGCCAGTGAGTTTTTCGCAGGCTACAACCAGAGCGGCATCCGCTGCTGTTTCAAACGGCGGCACGCCGTCAAATAATGGTTCAAACTTGAGCTTCAGGCCGCGCCCACTGGCCACTGGCGCTATCTTTTCTAAAATGGCCTGGCGCAGAGCGCCCATATCCATACCGGGTAGCGGGCGTAAGTCAAAGTGCAACTCACATCGACCGCATATGCGATTGGGGTTGTCGCCACCGTGTATGCAGCCAAGGTTCAAGGTTGGCACCTGAACGTCAAAATTCGGATTGCGGTACTGCTGTTGCCACTGGGAGCGCAGAGCCAACAGCTCGCCCATCGCCTGGTGCATGCCTTCCAGCGCGTTGCGGCCCAGGTCAGGATTAGAGGAGTGCCCTGCCTGCCCCTCGAACACCAAGCGTTCCATCATGATGCCTTTGTGCATACGAATCGGGCGCAAGCTGGTGGGCTCTCCAATCACCGCATAACGCGCCTTGGGCTTACCCGTCTCCGCCAGCGCGCGAGCGCCATTCATCGAGCTTTCCTCGTCGGCGGTCGCAACAATGATCAGCGGTTGCTGCAATGGTTGACCTACAAACTCCCTGGCGGCATCAATAGCAAGGGCAAAAAACCCTTTCATGTCGCAGGTGCCAAGGCCATACCAGCGGTTATCCCGCTCGGTCAGTGTGAACGGATCGCTGTGCCAACGTTTTTCGTCGTAAGGAACCGTGTCGGTGTGCCCCGCTAGCACAAGGCCCCCGGAACCGCTGCCCAGGGTAGCAATCAGATTGAACTTCCCGGGCATGTTCGGCACCGGCAGAATTTCCACAGCAAAACCCATAGGCTCCAGCCACTGCGCCAGCAAATCAATCACACCACGATTACTGGAATCCCACTTCGCCGAGGAGCTGGAAATTGAGGGTGCTGCAATCAGTGCAGTCAACATCTCCAAAATAGATGGCGGCATAACTCCACCGCTCGCAGCACTGCTTGGAACTGCCGTCAACTGAGCCATTGCGGGTTCTCCGTCAATCATTATTGTTTGAATTCAGCGGCCGGTTACGCCGCCATACTTCGAGGCCAGCAACCGCAACACGCTGCATGGGGTAAGCCACTTCGCCGCCGGCCACCAGACGAGCTACCTCAATTTCATCGTTGGTTACTCGCACCAGTCGGCCCGCTACACGATTGTTGTTGCGCAGCGTAACCCTGACTTTTTGCCCAAGCCATTGCTCCGCTGCCGCGACAGGCTGCACCAACCAGCCCTCGGCGGATGCCGTTTGCGGCTGTTGCGCCGTAAACACCGGTTGTTGTGGCGTTGCCGAAAGGCTGCTATCGCTTAACAGAAACACATCGGGCACGCTCGCATCGTTATAATATACGGTCGCACCAACGCGGCTGGATGCGTTGGTTTCTTCCGTGTAAATGGGCAACCCCAGAGCGGGTTCGGCCAACCTCAGCGTGGCTTGCAATTCGCCGCCCTCGAGCAACCATTGGCGGTACAGTGCTAGCAACTGCGAACTGGCTAGCCAGCCCCGCGCCAGCAGCCCCAAACGTAACTGGGCCACCGAACGACCAGCCCATTGTTCGGTTGAAAGGCCAGCCTCGCGAGCGCACCAAGCAGCCACGCGTCGCATGACACCGCCGTCGCGCAGAGTGATGTCTAGCGAACTACGAGCCAGCGCCTCTTGGGGCGCCCGCCAGTCTACCCAGGCGGTAGGCCAGTTCAATTCAACACTGCCGAGCTCGTCGGTGATCAGTTCGGCGTAAAAGCCCTGTTCGTTTTGACGCAACAGCGCCTCGCCGGTCATTTCGCCAATGCCCATGCGTATCAAGTCACCACTACTTAAGCGTTGGCGTGGGTCTCGCGCGCAAGACAGAGCGAAGAGCGCCGCTTTGCCGTCACTGTTCGCGCCTTGAGCCGTTACCCAATTGCGGAACATGGTTGCATCGAGCGCCAGGCCCAGGCCTTCCAGCTTCAGCGTGTACGACGCCTCCGCAGACGGGGTATTCAACAGATTGATTAATGATACCGGTGAACGAGCGGTTAACTCTGCAAAGGGCACAGTAAGCGGCTGGGTCAGGCGGAAGTCTTGCCACTGGCTGCCTTTTAGCAATAACCGACCGCGCACGCCTGAATGGATTGCGCCGCGCTCCAGCACACCGTAATGGTTCAAGGCCAGCCGCGCCTCATTCATACGCTGATCCGCAAGCCACCAGACGCTGCCCTTGTAACCGGCCCAGGCCAGAACGGTTAAAATCAGCAGCCATAACAACAGGCGTTTCATGCCTTTACTCCTTGCACATAGGATCCGTTTTTAGAGATCAGTTCCTGGAGATCAAGGTACCCACACCTTCGTCGGTGAAGATTTCGAGCAAGCACGCATTGGCCACACGGCCGTCAATAATGTGCGACGTGCGCACGCCGTTTTCAACCGCACTTAAAGCGCAACGTATTTTCGGCAACATGCCACCGTGGATGGTTCCGTCTTCAATCAGGTCGTTGACCTGGCTGGCGGTCAAACCGGTCAGCACCTTGCCCTCTTTGCTTTTTAAACCGGAAACGTTGGTCAGAAGAATGAGTTTTTCGGCTTTCATGGCTTCAGCTACTTTACCGGCCACCAAGTCAGCGTTGATGTTGTAAGACTTGCCATCCGGGCCAACGCCGATAGGGGCAATAACCGGTATCACGTTGCCGCGGGTGAGCATGTCGATAACGCTCACGTTTACACTGACGACCTCACCCACACGGCCGATATCAATAATTTCGGGACGCTCCAGCTCCGGGCTGCGATCAACCACTTCCAGTTTGCGGGCGCGGATCAAATTGGCGTCTTTTCCGGTCAAGCCAATGGCCGTGCCGCCCTCGGCGTTGATCAGCGACACAATTTCCTTATTAACCTGGCCGCCAAGCACCATTTCAACCACGTCCATCGTCTGGGCGTCGGTCACCCGCATACCGTTTACAAAGCGTGACTCGATATTTAATCGCGCCAGTAACTCACCAATCTGCGGCCCGCCGCCGTGCACTACAATGGGGTTGATACCCACCAACTTCATCAGCACCACATCACGGGCAAAACTGCTTTTAAGGTCCTCGTTTTCCATGGCGTTGCCGCCGTATTTGATGACCACGGTCTTACCGGTAAAGCGCTGGATATAGGGCAGCCCCTTGCTGAGTACTGACGCTACCTGAACGGCTGTTTCACGATTCAACGACATGCTTTTGCCTTACTGTTATAAAATTCGAATTTCACCACGAGGGTTCAGAATGTGACATCCAGCTTTGGTGCCACATGCCGAAGCTGCTCACGAAACACGGTTTTTATGCGCTCCAGCGCCTCTTTGGATTCTGCTTCAAAACGCAGCACCAGCGCCGGTGTGGTATTGGAGGCCCGGCACAGGCCCCAGCCGTCGCCATACTCCACCCGCACCCCGTCAATCGTGCTGATACTGCCGTCGCCAAATTCACCCTGAGCACTCAAACGCTCAACAATGCCGAATTTAGACGCTTCGGTGACTTCGATATTCAGCTCCGGCGTGCTGATGTCCTCGGGGAAATCCTCGAACACTTCATCGCTGTGGCGGTCTTCAATACCGAGAATCTCCAATAAACGCGCAGCAGCGTAAAGGCCATCATCAAAACCATACCAGCGTTCGGCAAAAAATATGTGACCGCTCATCTCCCCGGCCAGCAAAGCGCCGGTTTCCCGCATTTTGGCTTTCATCAGCGAATGGCCGGTTTTCCACATAACTGGCCGGCCGCCAGCTTGGGATATCACCCCTGCAAGGCGACGGCTGCATTTTACGTCGTACAACACGTCGGCACCGGGGTTGCGTGACACCACATCGCGGGCAAACAGCATCAACAGGCGGTCGGGCCAGATAATGCGGCCGCGGTTAGTTACCACGCCAATGCGGTCACCATCGCCATCAAAGGCAATACCCAAATCAGCCCCTTCCTGTTCAACCTTAGCGATCAGGTCCCGCAAATTCTCGGGTTTTCCCGGATCCGGGTGGTGGTTGGGGAAGTCGCCATCAACATCGCAATACAGCGGAATAACGTCACAGCCGAGCTCGTCAATCAGCATAGGGCCCAGCTCACCGGCGATGCCGTTACCGGCGTCTACCACCACTTTCAGCGGCGCGGCAACGGCAATGTCGCCAACAATGGTGTCCAGATAGGCACGCCTTACGTCTTCCGACGACTGACTGCCGGCACCCTGAGCCAGGTTCCCGTTAAGAATGCGCTGGTGCAGGGCTTTAATGGCATCGCCAGACAGGGTTTCACCGCCAAGCATGATCTTCAGGCCGTTGTAGTTGGGCGGGTTATGACTCCCGGTAACCATGACACCGGAGCCTGTATCAAGCTGGTGAGTGGCGAAATACAACACCGGAGTGGGTACCGCGCCAACGTGTATAACATTGCACCCACTGGCCATCAGCCCCTGAGCAACCGCGTCTGCCAGCCCAGGGCTGGAATGGCGACCGTCGTAACCCACGCACAGCGCGCTGACGCCCCGTGCCAAAGCCTCTGAACCAATCGCCCGACCGATCAGTTTAACGCCGGCTTCGGTCAGGGTTTCGTCAACAATGCCGCGAATGTCGTAAGCACGGAAAATATCCGCTGACAGCGTCGGCGCCTGGTCCAGCTCTTCTAAATCAGGCAAGGCGCCGGCACCGAACAACGGTTCGGCAGACACAGCGCCAAAACCCAAAACGTCTTCGTCGCCATCAAGCATATCCACATTGGGTAGGTCTTTATCTTGGAACAGTGGTTCAGCCTCTGCAGTGGGCCGTTTCTTATCCGCAGCTGCCGGGCGAGCGCTCTCACCGGCCTTGCTGATACGCTTTTCTACGACCTGGGACAATCGATAAAGCACCTCGGCGAGCGACGCGACTGCGTCCCAGCGCAAAGCCGGTAACTTGCTGCGCTCACCGGAGTAAGCTTTATGAGCCCATTCGATAACCAGGGTAGTGTCTTGGCGTAACGAGCGCTGCGCACGGTTAAGCAACACCCAAACCGCGATGGCTGCAACCAGCAGCGGAACCGCCAGCAGCAACGCTGCCAACAGAATGTTTATCGGCATTTTCGCCTGCCCTGCGGGCGTGTACGCAATGCTCCAATCCGGATTTTTCAGGGTCACAACGCGAGGCTCTCCGACGCCGCTGCCTTGACTTAACAAGATGCTGGTCATTCCTGATACGGTCTGGCGCAGCGCCAGGGCGCCGTTATTCTGGCCTTCTGCCAACAGGAGCTGCAGGCTGGTGGCGTCAAACACCATTAACAAGGTGCCGGCTACGGGATTGTCGCCCGACATTTTTACCGGCGCCGCCAGATGGATGAACCAGTGGTTGTCGCGGGGAAAAGCATCCGGAAAAAGCGGGCGCCCGGTTTCCGCCTTGCGCGCCAACTCCAGACCGGCAAAGCCCAACATTGGGTCGTTGGTGGCGGAGCGCGGGATGGCACGACGTGGAAAGACATAAACGGCGGCGACACCGGGCAAGCTGTTTTGTAACTGCGTCGCAGCCTGCAACAGATCGCCGCCACTGCTGACGGTATCGACAAGGCCGGGCTGCGTTGCCAGGCCCTGCACGCTTTGCTGTAACAGCGACAGGTAGCTGTTAATCCGGATTGCGGCGTTGTCAGCCGCCGCCTGGGCCGTTACCTCGAACTGTTGCTCACTGGCCGGCTGCAAAATCAGGAAAAAAACCAGGGCCAAAGCCAGAGCAGTGGCAACAACAACAATCGATGCCTGGCTCAAAGCGACACTGCCCAGTGTTCGCATGCGGTTCGCTGAACCCGCGCCCTCATCGGATTTGGCAGACGGTTTTTTTGCCCGCATCGAGGGCTTGGCATCCTTAGAATGGTCCGGGGCCTGGCTGTCCGGGGTCTTTTTTTTGCCCAGCTTCATGGATCTTTCCTGCGTTTGTCATTGTTCCGGCTCACGCTCACTTGCGGGCCTGGTGATTGCGACGGTCTTGTTGAACTAATTCTCAAAGTATAGCTGCAACGCAGCTACTTGGGGCGCTGTTGCCGATCACCAACGCTAGTTGCGGCCGGTTGAGCCAAATCCACCCGTACCCCGATGGCTGCTGTCGAATTCATCAACCACTTCGAATTCAGCTTGTACTACCGGGACCAGCACCAGTTGCGCCAGGCGTTCTCCAGGCTCAACAGTAAACCGGGTTTGGCCGCGGTTCCAGCAAGACACCATCAACTCGCCCTGGTAATCGGAATCGATCAATCCGACCAGATTGCCCAATACAATGCCATGTTTGTGGCCCAGGCCGCTGCGCGGGAGTATCAGCGCAGCCAGAGCTGGATCCGCAATGTGAATCGCCAAGCCAGTACCAATCAGCTGGGTGTCGCCCGGATCCAGCACCAGAGGCTGCGACAAGCAGGCACGCAAATCCAGGCCCGCAGAGCCATCGGTGGCATAGGCGGGAAACGCTATGCTTTGGCCAATACGCTCATCCAATACACGGATCTGAAGTTTTTTACGGGTCATGAAGGTTTCCGGTCACAATTATTTTTGGGTTTCTGGTGAGAGCCATTTTGGTTTTGGCTGTCGCCAACGCGTGCATTCAGGCGCGGCGCAATCAGGGCCACCAGCTCGCGCGCAATCTGCTGCTTGGCACAGGGCCCAAGGTGGATCTGGTCGGTGGCGGTGAATACGCTGACGGCGTTGTTGTCGCTGTTAAAGCCGAGGCCAGGCACCGACACATCATTGGCCACGATCATATCCAGGCCCTTTTTGCGCATCTTACTGAGGGCGTAACGGGCAACGTCATTGGTTTCCGCCGCAAAACCCACAGTAAATGGAGCGTCTGCCCGCGCTGCTACCGTTGCCAGAGTGTCCGGATTACGCACCAGCGCCAGCGTCATCTCGGCGGCGGATTTCTTGAGTTTGCCGCTGACATAATCCTGCGGCCGATAATCAGCCACCGCAGCGGTGGCAATAAACAGGTCACAGCCCTCATCAACCGCCGCCATAGTCGTTTCAAGCATTTGTTCTGCGGTCATCACCGAGCGTAGGTTTATACCCGCGGGCGGCGGCAGGTTCACCGGCCCGCTAACCAGCACAACCTCAGCGCCGGCAGCGTGCGCGGCTATGGCCAGAGCGTAGCCCATCTTGCCAGAGCTGTGATTGCTGATATAGCGCACTGGGTCAATAGGTTCACGGGTGGGTCCGGCCGTGATCACCAAGCGCTTACCAGCCAACGCACCGCTGGCGCTATTATCGATTTGCGCTTGCTCCTGAGCCAGCGTCTGCATGATCTGCTCTGGTTCCAGCATGCGCCCTGGGCCGTTATCACCGCAGGCCTGCTGGCCTTCTGCCGGCCCCCACAAGCGAATCTGGGGGTCCGCTTGTAACAACTGCACCACCCGCTGGGTGCGATGATTAGCCCACATGGCCTGATTCATCGACGGCACCAAGGCAATGGGCACCTCGGCAGCACTGCACACCGTAGCCAGCAGATCATCGGCCATGCCCGCCGCCAGACGCGCCATAAAGTCGGCCGAGGCCGGGGCCACGATGATCCGTTGCGCCCATTTCGCCAGCTCAATGTGGCCCATGCCAGCCTCGGCTTCCGGGTCTAGCAACGAGGTACGCACCGGTTGCCCACTCAACGCCTGAAACGTCAGCGGAGTCACAAAAGCTTCAGCGCCACGGGTCATCACCACCTGCACCGAATGCCCCGCTTTTTTTAACAGCCGCACCAGTTCCGCCGTTTTATAAGCCGCGATGCCGCCGGTAACGCCAACAAGAATTCGTTTACCAGCCATAGGGGCTGCGTCCTCATACGTTGTAAAAGCAGTAACATATCACGCCACAGCGCCACAGACAGCCTGCCGCAGAGTACAGCTGCCTTACCAGCGCACTTTTTTTCCCGTAATCTAGAACCCGTTCCCATAGGCGGCTCGAATCAGCCGCTCTTTCATTTGCAAGGATGCAATCATGAGAAACCCCCAGGCGACACCCAGTTCCGTCAAACCATCGACAGAGACCACTAAGGTCCCACCTACCAAGGCAACCTCAGCGGTAGCAGACAGCGCCGCCGCACCGTTCGCGGCATTATGGCCTACCGATGAACGTCCTCGTGAGCGTTTGTTGGCCCACGGCTCAGAGTGCTTGTCAGACGCCGAACTGCTGGCCATATTCCTGCGTACCGGCACCCGCGGTATGCCCGTGATGGAAATGGCCAGGTATCTTTTAGAAACCTTTGGCGGATTACGCAGTCTGATGACCGCATCCAGCCGTCAGTTCTGCAGCGTAAAAGGCCTGGGCACCGCGAAATACGCGCAAATGCAGGCAGCCATGGAAATGGCACGGAGGGTAACGGACGAACCTCTGCGCCAAGGAGATCCATTAAAATCCCCCGAAGATACCCGGCGTTTCCTGGCCAGCCGGCTGGGCACCTATCCCCACGAAGTTTTTGCTGCCCTGTTTTTGGATAACCGGCACCGCATAATCCACTATCGCGAGCTGTTCCGCGGCACCATTGACGGCGCAGCGGTGTACCCGCGAGAAGTGGTACGCCAGGCGTTGGAAGACAACGCAGCAGCGGTTATATTTGCCCACAATCACCCCAGCGGTGTCGCCGAACCCAGCCAGGCCGACATCGCACTGACCAAACGCCTGAAAGACGCTCTGGCGCTGGTGGATATCAGGGTTCTTGACCATATGGTTGTGGGCCACGGTGAGGTAATATCACTGGCCGAACGGGGTTTAATGTAGACTTGGGTCAACCAAGCTCGGAAATTGAACAATTTCCCAACAATTTTTTTGCGTTGGGCTACCAGTTCTGGTATAAAGGCGTCCCTATTCTGGCGGCGTCTGGCGAGCTACGTTCGGTTTTTAGACGCGAACAGGAAGCTCTAATTGCCCCCTAGGCAACCAGAGACGCAATCAACGAATTCGATTATTAAGACCATAGCTCAAGGTCGGAGGCAAGTATGTCCAGAGTTTGTCAAGTTACCGGTAAGCGTCCGGTTGCTGGTAACAACGTATCCCACGCGATGAATCACACTCGTCGTCGTTTTCTGCCGAATCTGCAGAGCCACCGTTTTTGGGTTGAAACCGAAAAGCGCTTCGTGAAGCTGCGCGTATCCACCAAGGGTATGCGCATCATCGACAAAAAAGGTATTGACATCGTACTGGCCGATCTTCGTGCCCGTGGCGAGAAATTTTAAGGAGCCATATCATGCGCGAAAAAATCAAGCTGGTTTCATCAGCAGGTACCGGTCACTTTTACACCACCATGAAGAACAAGCGCAACACGCCGGAGAAAATCCAGCTGAGCAAGTTCGACCCGGTTGTACGTAAGCACGTGACCTACAAGGAAGCCAAGATCAAGTAATTGATCCGGCAACCATAAAAAAACCCGACCATCGAGTCGGGTTTTTTTATGGTTAAAAAGTAGCTCAAGACAATTTTGGCGACGTTACATCTGTTTTTGGCAATATAACATCCGATTTTGGCAGGGTAACGTCCAAAGCGATGGGCAAATGATCTGACATCGGGTAACTGACAACGCCAGAACTGTGAACCTGCAGGCTCGGGCTCACCAGAATATGGTCCAGCGCTTTTTCAGGGCGCCAGCTAGGAAAACTGTGAGCGTTTGCTGGCAACGGAATCAAGTCGGTCTGCTTCAGCGGCGTATTGGTCAGCAGCTGCTCCGCATGGGCGTTCATGTCACCCATCAGCACCACGTGACGATAGTCGTTGATCAATTCGCTAACAAAGCCCAGCTGGCGCTGCTGGGCCGATTTACTCAGCGACAGGTGCATCACAACCAGCAACAGCGGGTCTTCCGGATTTCCGTATTTGGCGACTATCACACCACGGCCGGGAATCAACCCCGGCAAACGGTGCTCTTTTACCTCGAGCGGCCGAAACCGGCTCAGCAAGCCATTGCTGTGCTGGGCAAACTGCCCAAAATTTCGGTTTAGCTGCTGATACCAATAGGGTATACCGGCGGCCTCGGCCAGGTACTGAACCTGGTTGATATGGCCACTGCGCAAACTGCCGCCGTCACATTCCTGTAGCGCAATGACATCGTAATTACTAAGCAGCGTGGCAATCCGGTCCAGATTTTCAAAACGGCTTCGATGAGGCAACACGTGTTGCCAACTGCGGGTCAGGTAGTGCCGGTATGACGATGTACTGATGCCCACCTGAATATTGAACGTCAGCAGCCGGATGTGACCACCTTCCGCAAAATCCGGAACGTGGTCCACACCCGATGAGCTGCCGCGAGCATCGCCCGAGGAACGCCGCATATCATTCCACTGATTGCGCAAACGCTTATACATAGCCACCTGTATCTTAGGAATTCACGCGTTGCCCGCTCAACGGCTTCTCACTCTTATTCGCTGTCGCCGTGCTCCTGGGCAACTAGATATTCAACCACCTCAATCGCCGCTTCCGGGCTACCGGCCGTAGAAGCGGTAACAATGTACTTGCCATTCACCAGCATAGTCGGTGTTCCGGTCACTCGCGCGCCGCGTATTTTGGCCTGCGCCTGCTGCACCCGGGCATTCACGCCAAAGCTTTTATAGTTCTTCAGAAATTCATCCGCATCCACACCGTGCTCGGCGACAAAGTCCGCCAGGGCTTCAGGCGTGTTCAGCTGTCGGCGCTCGACCACCAAAGCCTCGAACAGCGCATCGTTAACCTTGTCCAGCTCACCCATGGCCTCCAGCGCATAAAACGCGTAAGCGTGGGGCTCCCAAGACTTACCCAACGCGGCCGGCAAGCGAACATAATCAACGTAGTCTGGCGCGTTTTTTTCGTACTCTTCGGATAGCGGCTTGAATGAATAACAGTGCGGGCAGCCGTACCAGAACACCTCAGCGACCTCTATTTTATCGGCCTGATCGGTTCGCACCGGGTTATCCAGAACTTTGTAGTGGGTGCCCTGCTGCCAATCCGCCGCCATAGCGGGTAATGCAATGGCCATAGCTCCCGCCAGTAAGGCGGCCTTTATCACGGTCTTAATCATTCACTGTCTCCGAATTGTTAACTGCGTAAGGTAGATTATGACCACAGACGGCGAGAAAGTTCCATTCACACCAGCGTCAACCGGGTTACCGTCCGGTAAATAACAAAAAACCCTGCTCAGGCAGGGTTTTTTACTAAAGCAACTGCCTGACTCAGTTAAGCCCAGAAACGTAACTGGCAACAGCTTCAATTTCAGCATCGGTCAACTTGGACGCCACGCCCATCATGATCGCTGCGTTATTGCCGTTGGCACGAGTACCGTTTTGGTAGGCGTGCAACTGCTTGGCCACGTATTCCGCGTTCTGGCCACCCAATGCCGGGTAACCACCAGGCGCGTTGCCATGCCCTTGCGGGTTGTGACAACCGGCACAGGATGGAACACCCGATGCCATATTACCGCCGCGATACAAGGCCTGACCTTGAGCAACCAAATCCGGATTAGCCTGGTTTACGCTCCTGTCCTGGCTGCCAAAGTAGGCCGCAAGATCCTGCAGATCCTGATCGGACTTACCCGTTAGCTGACCTGTCATTTCGACAATGACACGCTGACCTTGCTGGATGGCAACCAATTGGTTGTGCAGATATTTTTCACCCAAACCCGCAATTTTCGGGTACAAGCCCATTATTGGCTTCGCGCCACCCTGGCCATGACAGGCCTGGCATGCTGCTGCGTTCTGTTCACCTGTTTGAGGATCTCCTGCCCCGTGCGCCATCGCTGTAAGGCTGACACCGAGAACAACTCCTGCGATCAGTTTCTTCATGCTCGCTCCGCTTCTCTCATCTTAAAATATTCTTGGTTGTGCAGCCGTAAGGACTGGACCGTTCAGGCACAATACCGGGGCTGAAACTGCGGACACGTCAAGCGCACCGCCCGGAATTGGTGTAGCATTATACATTAATTCCTGCTAACTGAAATCCAAAGGAAAGCCAATAGCCGTGGACTCTGATCTGACTCAAAAAAGCCTGTCTTTCAATAGTGCCCGATTTCTGGTCAGCGCGTCGAAGCTGAACGAATGCCCGGCAGATATTGGCGCAGAAGTCGCTTTTGCCGGCCGCTCCAACGCCGGCAAATCCAGTGCACTGAACACCATCACCGTAAACGGCAAACTGGCTCGAACCAGCAAAACCCCCGGGCGCACCCGGCTTATCAACTTTTTTTCGCTAAACCGGGAAAATGCCCGGCTGGTAGACTTGCCCGGTTACGGTTATGCCAGAGTGTCTCGTGACATGAAAGACGACTGGCAAACCCACTTGGGCCATTATTTAAACGATCGTCGCTGCTTGCGCGGTTTGGTGTTGGTCATGGATATTCGTCACCCCTTGACCGAATTCGACCAAACAATGGTGCAATGGTGCCAGCACAACGATATGCCGCTGATGATTCTGGCGACAAAATCCGACAAACTGAAATTTGGCCAGGCTAAAACGGCCATGCTGGGCATTCGCCAGAAGCTGAACGAGTTTAGCTGCGTGCAGCATTTAGTCATGTTCTCCTCCAGCAACAAAACCGGCCTGGATGAATGCCGCCAAGCGCTGACTCAGTGGCTGGAAGCAGAGCCGGAAGCCACTGCAGAATAGCCATAAGCCAATGGTGAATAGTAACCCGCGCCTTTGACGCAAGCCAGACATGAAAAAAGCCGGCCTAAAATAATTCAGGCCGGCCAACGTCAGGGTTTGCGACGTGCTAAAACCTGAAAGCACCTTCCTTGAGCTTCCAAACAAACACGGGGAACGTCCGGATTCCCCATGTTAGTTGCTTTGATGCGCCGCCTGACAAAAAGTTCCCGGACGATAAGTCTCCCGCAATGCCAACACCGGCTCGCGATATTCCGGGGTCACGTGAGGCAGCTCCAGAGTCAACACCTGATAAATACCCTGCTTCAACTCTGCCAGCGATAACACCGCTGGCTCTTCGGTGGCGTGAGCGGTTTTTAGATAGGCCATCCAGTTGGTAATTACCAGCCAGACATTCAGTGCCATGGCGGAACGCAGCGGCTCGGGACGCGGCGTAATAATGCCACCGCGGGCGAGCTGGTTAAAGATGCCGTTGATAGCGCTCAAGCAACGGCCGGTAAAGTCACCATAACCTGCGCGCAGGCGTGGGTCTGCGTCTAGTAGTGACTCCAGGTCACGATGGAAAAACCGGTATTGCCACAAACCGTCGAACACTGCCTCCAGGTACCAAGCCAGGTCTGCCAGTGCCAAAGGCTGGCTGCCGGGTGCGGCCAGGTAATAATCAACCTGCTGCTGATAGGCTAGAAACAGCTCGTAAACAATGTCGGCTTTGTTGCGGAAGTGGTAGTAAAGATTGCCAGGCGAAATCGCCAGTTCTGCGGCAATGTGGTTGGTGCTTATCGCACGCTCACCACTTTGATTGAACAGCTGCAGACTGGCCTGCAGGATTCGGTCTCGGGTTTTCATAAAGTCGCCAAAAATCGAAAAATCAACGCTCACGCAAACGCCAGCGGGTGCAGCAGGCGCCTCTTTTTACGCCGCTTGACTCACTAGAGTATATACTCTAATAATGAATTTTAATGCATCCAAAATACGTTTTTCACTGATACACAGGGAGTCTTTCTAATGGGCGCAACCCTCGCAACCGCCGCTGCAAAGAACACCAACAGTACAGCGACAGACACGGAAAACCCGGCAGAGAACAACGCCGAGCAGATTGGCTATACCCACGCCGTTTTCCAAAAACAGCAGCAGGCGTTTCGCGCCCAGCCCGCGCCGACAGCCAACGAGCGCCGCGACAACCTGAATAAATTGAAACAGGCGCTGCTGAGCTGGCAAGACCTACTCATAGCAGCCATTGATAAAGACTTTGGCTGCCGCTCGAAAGATGAAACCCTGATTGCCGAAATCATGCCGTCTGTGCAGGGCATTAACTACACCCTGAAACGTCTCGACAGCTGGATGAAACCGTCAAAACGGCACGTATCCATGCTGTTCCGCCCTGCCAGCAACCAGGTGCATTACCAGCCTAAAGGCGTGGTGGGGGTGATTGTGCCCTGGAACTACCCGCTTTACCTGGCCATCGGGCCTTTGGTCGCGTCTCTGGCTGCGGGCAACCGCACCATGGTGAAAATGTCGGAGTTTACCCCGCACACCTCCGCGATGATGAAAGAGCTGGTGGAAGCCACCTTCGACGAAGATCAGGTAGCCGTTATTCTGGGGGACGCCAAGGTCGCCGCGGACTTTTCCGAGCGGCCGTTCAACCATTTGCTGTTCACCGGCTCAACCTCGGTGGGCAAGTTGGTGATGCAGGCCGCGGCTAAAAACCTGACACCGGTCACCCTGGAATTGGGTGGCAAATCACCGGCGATTGTCGCAACCGACGTACCGCTAGAGGACGCAGCCCAGCGGATTGCATTTGGCAAGGCATTTAACGCTGGCCAAACCTGCGTAGCACCAGATTATGTGCTTTGCCCGGCTGACCGAGTGGCTGCTTTTGTTGAGGAATACCGCAAACAGTTCAGCGCCATGTACCCGTCACTGCGGGACAACACCGACTACACGGCGATTATCAACCAACGTCAGTACCAGCGCCTGCAGGGTTATCTGGATGACGCCCGCAGCAAAGGCGCAGAACTCGTCGAGATCAACCCTGCTAACGAAACTCTGGATGCCGCGAGCCACAAATTACCGCTGACATTATTATTGAACACAACGGCGGATATGCGGGTAATGCAGGAAGAAATATTCGGCCCCATTCTGCCTGTTGTGGCTTACGAAACGCTAGACGACGCCCTGCTCTTTATTAACGATCGCCCGCGCCCGCTGGCCTTGTATTACTTCGGTTACAACCAGGAAGAACAGCAAAAAGTCGTGGCCAACACCCACTCCGGCGGCATGTGCATAAACGACGCGTTGATGCATGTAGCGCAAGACGACCTGCCGTTCGGTGGCATAGGCGATTCCGGAATGGGGCATTATCACGGCAAAGAAGGGTTTCTTACCTTCAGCCATCAGCGTGGAATTTTTACCAAGCAGAAGCTTAACAGCGGCAAAGTGGTGTACCCGCCCCACGGCGGTGTTGCCCACAAACTGATCTATAAACTGTTTATTCGATGATTCAGTTGCGCCCGGTTCGTCGCGAAACATTGCTGGCGCTGCTATTCTGGGCAAAATAACGAAGTAGAGACGGAGCTGTACATGCCAAAAGTTATTTACCCGGGTACGTTTGACCCCATCACCCATGGTCATACTGATTTAATTGAACGGGCTAGCCGGTTATTCGACGAAGTGGTGGTAGCGGTTGCCTATAACTCTAAAAAAAAGCCCTTACTAGAACTGGAGGAACGCTGCGACCTGGTGCGCCAGGCCACGGCTCATGTTCCCAATGTGACGGTCATGGGCTTCAGCAATTTGTTAGCAGAATTTGTGCGATCGCAGAACGCCACGGTGATTTTGCGCGGCCTGCGTGCAGTGTCAGATTTTGAATACGAGTTTCAGCTGGCAGATATGAACCGCCGCTTGGCACCGGAACTGGAGAGCGTATTCCTCACACCCACCAATCATCTGTCTTATATATCATCTACCCTGATCCGCGAGATTGCGTCGTTGGGCGGAGATATATCCGAATTTGTTGATCCGGCGGTGCAAGCCGCGTTGAAGAAAAAATTCAGCTAAAGCAGAACGTCTGAATCGGACTATTCCCTGAGCCAGACCAACACCGGCCAGCACGCCAAACCAGGCGGCTGGCCAGACACCTCGCTTACAACAGCGGCGGCAGCGGAATGGGTCGGCCGTTGACGTTCAACACCAAATCTTTCAACGTTGCCTTCAATAACAGGCGGTCACCTTCCGTAACCAACAGACCATCTTTAATCAACGGCGCTGTTTGCATACGCAACGCTTCGTTGTCTTCAGCCAGAGCCAGCGGTATGGATAATTCCATTTCACCCTCAAGCGCCGGCATGATCAATTGCGACGCAGAATCGCCCGCAGCTCCAGGATGAGTTACCAGCACCTTGCCCTGCAAGGGCCCGTCAGGGCTGACCAGATGAATGTCCGGGAACCCCACACTAAAGCCTGCCGCGGCTAGAAGCTGCAACGACTCGCCTACGTCTGACATCGCCTGCATTTGTTGTTGGAACGCGGTTGGGTCGCCGTTTTCAGCGGCAAATGCCGCCAGCTGCATATCCGTCACACTGCGGCTAACAGCGTTCCAGGCCTCTACGTTCAGGCCCTTCAACGCGAATTCAATGCGGTGTGGCCCCAGGGTATCCCCTGCCAACTGCAGCTCATCCAGTTTGATAGTGATGAAAGAGTCGAGAGCGCTGTTGTCGTTTATCGCTTCGCTGTTCGAATAGAGCGACAGACCGCGCAGCATAATGGCGTCAGCGTTTGCAGGCATCAACTCCAGACCCTGCAAAGCGAGGGTGCCCTCGCCGATCCAGATGTCACCGCTCAGACGCTGCATTTCCTGCTCCAATGTCAGATCACTGAGGCGCAGGTCTACCTCTTCCGAGGCAATCACCAGCGACGGCCAGTCTGCACTGATATCCACAGCATCTGCGCCAAGGCTGCCATTTACGCGCACCACACCACCACTGCCAAACACAGTTTCTACGTTATCGTCATCAGTAATGCTGAACTTGGGCACGGTCAACTCGGCTACCGCCGAACCCCAAAGCCGGGTTTCTGCGGTCAAGCGCGGGGCATCATCACCGAACCAGCTTTCGCCTGCCGGGGTCCAGCCGTTCACCGGTTTAAAATCGGTCAGGCTGCCGGTCAGGCCATGGCTCACGCTGGCAAGGTAGGGAACACTCAGTTCCTCACCGCTTGCCGGGTCCCGTAGCAACAATTTACCTTCAAATTCGGAGCTCCAGAATCCGCGGTCGTAGCGCCCGACTTGCATTTCCAACCAGGTCTGGGAACCGTTCACTTCCTGTGAAGCCCGCTGCCACTGTTGCTCGGTCAGGTAGCCTGTGCCATAGGGCAAAGCAATACCCGCCACCACTAGCAGTCCGGCAGACACCATTATCCATTGTCGTTTCAAAGCGTTCTCCAGTCATACCACATTAATAAATCAGGATTTGGCGGTCAGCCGCTCCAGCAACACCAGCTGCGACGCCAACCTTGGCTCGTCCTCAGCTGGCTGGTTCTGCTGATAACTGCCATCGGCCTGCAACACCCAGGACTGGCAGTTGTCAGCAAGATAGGTATTCAAGTCGTCTTGCAATCGCGCCACCAGCGCAGGCTCCTCCACCGGGAAGGCGACTTCAACCCGCCTTAACAGGTTACGTTCCATGCCGTCGGCGCTGGAGCAATACACCTGGGCTTGGCCATCGTTACCAAAATAGTAAACCCGGGTATGCTCCAGAAAGCGCCCGATAATAGAACGCACGTGAATGGTGCTCGACAACCCGGGC
Source organism: Marinobacter sp. M3C (assembly GCF_023311895.1). Classification (GTDB taxonomy): domain Bacteria; phylum Pseudomonadota; class Gammaproteobacteria; order Pseudomonadales; family Oleiphilaceae; genus Marinobacter. Next base: position 3,160,571 of record NZ_CP092284.1, on the reverse strand, counting down.
ACCTGGGGCCGAAGGCAGCAGATACCACGAATAATCAGGTCGATTTTCGCACCGGCCTGGGAGGCACGATACAGCGCTTTAATCAGCTGAGGCTCGGTCAGGCCGTTGAACTTGAAAATAATCCGGCCCTTCTCACCCAGGCGGGTTTCCCGCTCAATCAGTTGCAGTATTCGCGAATGCAGAGTGAATGGTGAGTGGAACAGTTTCTTGATTTTTAACGCCTTGCCCATACCGGTCAGCTGCTGGAACAGTTTGTTCACATCGTCGCCGATGGCTTCGTCGCAGGTCATAAAGCTGTAGTCGGTATACAGGCGAGCGTTGGCGGCATGATAGTTACCCGTGCCCAAGTGCACATAGCGCCGCAAGCGGCCTTCTTCGCGGCGCACAATCAGAATCATTTTGGCGTGGGTTTTGTAGCCCACTACCCCGTACACCACAATTACCCCGGCTTCCTGCAGGCGGCTGGCCAGCTCCAGGTTTTCCTCCTCACTGAATCGCGCCGTCAGCTCGATAACAACGGTGACTTCCTTACCGCGGCGAGCGGCATCGGCCAAGGCTTCGGCCACTTCGGAGTTGGCACCGGAGCGGTACAAGGTCTGACGAATGGCCAGCACCTGCGGATCTTTGGCGGCCTGACGCAGCAAATCCACCACCGGACTGAAGTTCTCATAGGGATGGAGCAACAGAATCGGACGCTTGCGGATACTGTCAAACATCGAGTCACGGCTGCGAATCTGGCGCGGGATCACCGGTGAAAAACCGGAATAGCTCAGGTCCGGTCGGTTCACCAGCCCCCCCACCGCCAGCAGCCGGGTCAGGTTTACCGGGCCGCGCACTTCATAGAGGTCGCGCTCGGTCAGGCCAAACTCGGTCAGCAGAAACTGAACCAGCTCCTGCGGGCAATTATCCGCCACTTCCAGACGCACGCCATCACCAAAGCGGCGGCTCAGCAACTCACCGCGCAGGGCCGATGCCAGGTCTTCCAGATCGTCTTCCAGCTCCAGATCCGCATTACGGGTCAGGCGAAACTGGTAACAGCCTTTGATTTCCATACCGGGGAACAGCTCGTCGGTATGGGCGTGAATCATCGACGACAAAAACACCAGATTGTCGCCGCCGTCGCACACGTCGTCCGGCAGCCGCACCAGCCGCGGCAAAGACTTCGGCGCCGGCACTATGGCCATGCCGGTTTCGCGGCCAAAGGCGTCTTTGCCGTCCAGCTCCACAATAAAGTTGAGGCTTTTATTCACCAGCCGCGGGAACGGGTGCGATGGGTCCAGGCCAATCGGGCTGACCACCGGTAAAATCTCTTCGTCAAAATAGGTACGCACCCATTGGGCCTGAGCCGGGGTCCATTCGTGCCTGCGCACAAAGTGGATATTCTGCTTTTCCAATTCCGGAATCAGCACGTTGTTCAAGATATCGTACTGTTCGTCAATGTACTCGTGAGCCACACGGCTGATCTCCGCCAGTAGCTGTTCCGGCTGCAGTCCGTCGGCGTAGATTTGTTCCCGGCCGTACTTCAACTGCTGGCGAATGCCAGCCACGCGAATTTCGAAGAATTCGTCCATGTTGCTGCTGAATATGCAGCAGAAAATGAGCCGGTTGATCAGTGGGTGAGTATCGTCCAGGGCCTGCTTCAACACCCGGTGGTTGAACTGCAGTTGACCCAGTTCCCGGTTGAAGAAATTTTCGCAGGCGTCCAGGCTCAGACTTTCCTCGGGCGAAGGCACAGTGTCTGCTGCGGGCAACGTGGCCTCATTGTCGGCAATCTTCAGATTGCCCTTTTTACTGGTCATTCGTTTACCGTCCTTGTTTTGTTACTGCGCTCTCAGCGCGGGGTCTGGGCGACCCCGCACCGCGGATCATTTCTGTTTCATCAGCCGTGCGGCGCGAATAGCAAAGTAGGTCAGGATACCGTCGGCGCCGGCACGGCGCATGGCCATCAGGCTTTCCATCATGACCGCATCGCCGTCCAGCCAGCCATTCTGCGCTGCGGCCATGTGCATGGCGTATTCACCACTGACCTGGTAGGCGAACGTGGGCACCTGTAACTCGGTTTTTACCCGGCGCACGATGTCCAGGTACGGCATACCCGGTTTTACCATCACCATATCGGCGCCTTCGGCGATGTCCATGGCCACTTCGTGCAGGGCTTCATCGCTGTTGGCCGGGTCCATCTGGTAGGTGGCCTTGTTGCCTTTGCCGAGGTTGCCTGCAGAGCCTACCGCATCGCGAAATGGGCCGTAATAGGCAGACGCGTACTTGGCGGAATAGGCCATGATGCGGGTATTCACGTAGCCCGCGTCTTCCAGGGCTTCGCGGATCGCAATAATGCGACCGTCCATCATGTCGGACGGTGCAATAACATCGGCCCCGGCTTCGGCCTGAGACAGCGCTTGCTTCACTAACGCTTCCACCGTGATGTCGTTCAGCACATAACCGTTGTCATCAATAATGCCGTCCTGGCCGTGTGTGGTAAACGGGTCCAGAGCGGCGTCGGTAATTACACCCAGTTCCGGATGGGCCTGTTTCAGCGCACGTACAGCCCGCTGCGCCAAACCTTGGGGGTCCCAGGCGCCAGAGCCTTGCAGATCTTTATGCTCGGCAGGCACCACCGGGAACAGGGCAATAGCCGGTATGCCCAACTCCACCACTTCGGCAGCTTGGGCTAATAGAAGATCAATACTCAAACGTTCCACCCCGGGCATAGAGGCCACGGCCTCGCGCTGGTTTTCGCCATCCAACACAAACATCGGGAAAATCAGATTGTCAGGCAACAGCTGGTTTTCACGCACCAACCGGCGAGAAAAATCACTGGCGCGATTGCGACGTAAACGGGTGGCGGGAAACATGCGGGGAGTCAGATTCGACACAGAACCTCCAGATTGGGAAAAAGAGTGGCAAAAAGAGTGGTACGAAAAATAAAAGCCGGCTGCGTACGTCGGCACAGGTTTTTATGATACACCTCGGCCGCCAAGCTTGCAGTTGCGGTAACTGTGTATACAAAAAGGCCCGGGCAATATCGCCCAGGCCTGGCATCACTTTTAGACTGCTTAAGGCTCAGAGTGCACGGCCGTTGAAGCCTGCGTCCACTTTGCTGCCGCCGCCACTACGAAACCCGTTCGCCACTTGACTGATGGTGCCGCCCTGGCTCAGGAAGGCCTCAATGTCAGCCTGCAACTGAGCGCGAACCCGGGCGCGACCCGCAATGGAATGGGTATTTTCAGCGTCGGCCGACCCGCCGCCGGATGTTTCCAGAGTGCTTTCGTCGAATTCACTCATATTGTTCTCCATCAACGAAAACCAAAATTACGAACGCTAAAGGCCGCAGGCCACCAGCATTCCATTTCGACAAAATTCCACATATTGGATTGTCTTGGCGTCTTTATAATCCGTAAACGATGACAAGGCTATTTATTGGCAAACACTTTTTTGTAATTTTTTGTAACAAACCACAAGGCATTGATTTTAGTAGTTATTAAATTATCTGCCCAGATCGAAAAAAGAACCAGATTCTATGCGGGCAGCAGAGCTGCATGGCACTTACTTTGCTAGCCGTACTGCTAATCCAGGCCAGCATCAACCTAAGGCAGGCTCGGACCAGAACGGAATTAGCGAACGTTCAACAAGCCCGCTACCCGCTGCTGAAGTGCTGGCACCACCTCAGCTTCAAACCAGGGGTTACGGCGTAACCACAGATTATTGCGAGGACTGGGGTGTGGCATGGGCAGCTGCGCCGGCCAGTACGCCCGCCAGTTCTGCACGTTAGCCGTGACGGTGCCGGCAGGGCTCGCCAAGTGCCAGTTGTGGGCGTATTGGCCAATCACCAGTGTTATGGCCACATTGGGCAAGCGTTGCAGCAGGGCTCTGCGCCAGGCCGGCGCGCATTCGGGTCGCGGTGGCAAATCGCCGTTTTTACCGGTACCCGGGTAGCAAAAGCCCATAGGCAGAATAGCCAGCTGGCGTTCATCATAAAATGATTCGCGACCAATACCCATCCACTGACGCAGCCGATCGCCGCTGGGGTCGTTAAAAGGCAGGCCGGTTTCATGCACCCGGCGTCCGGGCGCCTGGCCTACCACCAGAATCCTTGCCGACTCTGCCATCTGGATCACCGGGCGAGGGCCGTAGCGCAAATGTTCAGCACACAGTGTGCACGCCCGTACCCGGCCCAATAACTGTTCGAACGGCAAACTTGCAAGTGAATCTGTCATCGGCGTACCTTGGCAAATTGGGGACACATCTTAACCGGGGACAGATTTCAAATCTGTCCCCTACCTTCAAATCTGTCCCCTATTCTGAAGGAATCGTGAATGTCTGACGCATTACGCAAACTGCTCAAGGAGTCGCCGCAGGCTCCGGCGATCACCCCACACATCGGCGTGCTCACCCTGCACTTTCAACTTTATGCCTGTGATGATCTGAAAGCCAAGCGCAAAGTGTTTGCACCATTAAAAACGATCTGGGGTAAAGAGCCGGACTTGGCGGTGGCCGAAACAGACCATCAGGACACTCTGGATCGCGCCACTTGGGCTATCGTGGCACTGGGCTCATCGTCACAGCAGATCAGCCAGCGCCTGGACCAGGTCGAAAAAGCGATCAGCGAACGCATTGATGCCGCCATTCTGGATGTCGATCGACAACTGCTGTAAAGCACATTTGATAAGGCGCCGCCCAATGTGGCGTAACCACTTTTCACGCCGTATACTACGGCTCCTCGAGACTGCGCGTGGCGCCCTATGACCGGAATTAAAAAATCCGCCCAGGCCTCTGTAGAGGCAATGTATCGTGTTTTCACGATTCCTGAGGCACCCGATTCTACCCTGAGCCGGATTGACCAGGACATATCCCGTAATCTTGCTGGTTTTCTTCAGGATCACATTGTTGCGGTAGAGCGCGACCTGGCCGACGTTGAGAAGAATTTCTCGGAATACAGCGTGCCAGAAAAGCCCATATTTGTGTCTGAGCAAGCCCAGTTTCTGCTCGACAAACTGGTGGCAAACTCGGTACACACCGCATCACCGGCTTTTATTGGCCACATGACGTCGGCGCTGCCCTATTTCATGCTGCCGTTGTCGAAGATCATGATTGCCCTGAACCAGAATCTGGTGAAAACCGAAACCTCCAAGGCGTTTACACCTCTGGAGCGCCAAGTGCTGGGCATGATTCATCGGCTGGTGTTCGAAGAAGACGGTTCGTTCTACCGCAAATGGATGCACAACCCCCGCTACGCGCTGGGCGCCATGTGTTCCGGCGGCACCGTTGCCAACCTGACTGCGCTGTGGGTTGCCCGCAACCGCGCTTTTCCGGCGGAAGGTAACTTCCGCGGCTTACAACAGGAAGGCCTGTTCCGCGCTTTGAAATATTACGGATACGAGGGCGCCGCTATTGTTGTGTCGCGCCGCGGCCATTACTCCCTGAACAAAGCCGCCGACGTATTGGGCCTGGGCCGCGATGCTCTGGTGACTGTGGCAACCGACAGCAACAACCGTATCCAGATTGATGCGCTACGGGAAAAATGCCTGCAGTTGCAGAAACAGAAAATCAAGGTGATTGCTCTCTGTGGCATTGCCGGCACGACCGAAACCGGCAACGTAGATCCGCTGGAAGCCATGGCCGATATCGCTCGCGAATTCGGCGCACACTTCCACGTAGATGCCGCTTGGGGTGGTCCAACCCTGTTTTCCCGACGTTATCGTTCGCTGCTAAAAGGCATTGAAAAAGCCGACTCGGTCACCTTTGACGCTCATAAACAGCTGTACGTACCCATGGGCGTGGGTTTGGTGGTGTTCCGCGATCCCAGCCTGGCCAGTGCGGTTGAACACCACGCCCAGTACATTATTCGCAAAGGCTCGCGGGATTTGGGCAGCACCACGCTTGAGGGCTCACGCCCGGGCATGGCGATGCTGATTCACTCTGGCCTGAAAATTCTGGCCCGAGAAGGTTATGAACTGCTGATTGACGCAGGCATTGGCAAGGCCCGAACATTCGCGGCCATGATTGATGAGGCTGAAGATTTCGAGCTGATCACCCGGCCCGAACTGAACATTCTGACCTATCGCTACTGCCCGTCACAGGTCCGGCAGGCTCTGGAAAGTGCCGATGAAATGCTGGCGGAAAAGATCAACACCAGCCTGAACCGCATCACCAAGTTTATCCAAAAAACCCAACGTGAAAGGGGTAAGGCGTTTGTCTCCCGCACTCGTTTAGAGCCGGACAACTACTTCAACTTCCCCTGCATAGTGTTCCGCGTGGTGCTGGCCAACCCGCTGACCACCACTGACATACTGTCGGACATTCTGGCCGAGCAACGGCTGCTGGCCGGCGAAGACGGTATTGCCGACGAAATGGCAATTCTGAACAACCTGGCCGCCGGCGCCATGGCGCAAACCTAAGCGCTTCTAATCAGCTCTAAACAAACAGAACAAACAGAACAAACAATAACGGCGCCATAAGGCGCCGTTATTGTTGCAACTGTGTAGGACGCTTCAGGAGATCTTAATAAAGCGCGTCTTCATCGTCTAACACTTCATGAATGATGTCTAAAAACATGCGGTCCGCATCACTCCACTTTTCCGGAATACGAATACTGGTGCTGGAGCTGATCTCCCGCGCGATGGCCTCGTCAGAATTAGGCTCGCCTTTGTGCTTGCGGGCAATGTCCATCGATCTGACCGCAATAGTGGGTTCGCTCATTACTTTCTTGATAAACACCCTCAGCTCGTTAATTACCCTGGCTTGGTTGCTTTCAACAGATGTACTCATAAGCTCACTCCCCAACAAATAGAATTGCGGAAGCTATCACTCCCACGTCGTGTTACTCAGTATGGGCAAACTCGCCTTGAACGGCCAGTGTCCCGTTTCGCTGATTCGTTAGCCAAACAGGACGTTAAATCATTAGCCCGCGCAGGGTGAAAAACAACACGGCAGCAATCGACGCCGACGCCGGCACGGTAATAATCCAGGCCGCTGCGATGCGGGTCAGATGGGAACGCTTAACCATCTCTTCCCGGTAGACTTTCTTCAGCCGTTTGCGGTCGTTTTTTGTCAGTGGTACCTGTTTTTTATTTTTCTTCGCACGCTTGAGCAAATTTTCCATTTCCTCAACCGAGGCGTTACGGAAGTCATCCAGAAATGGCTTCAGACGTTCGCGCTCTACGAGGTCACGCTCTTCCATGATCTTGTGCAGTTGGGTGGCGTAATTCGACTTCAGATACTCACGCAGGAAACCAACGCCAAACACACCGCCAATGGCGATGTGGGTGGAGCTAACAGGCAGTCCAAGTTGCGACGCCAAAATAACGGTCAAAGCGGCCGATAGCGCAATGCAAAAGGCGCGGGTTTTATCCAGCTCGGTGATTTCACTGCCCACGGTTTTGATCAGCCGCGGGCCAAACAGCATCAGGCCCAACGCAATACCCAAGGCGCCCACCGCCATCACCCACAAAGGAATACTGGAGGACGTCATCACGCCGCCGTTGGCCAAGGCATCGTTTATGGCCGCCAAGGGTCCAATAGCGTTGGCAACGTCGTTAGCGCCGTGGGCGAAGCTGAGCAGCGCCGCGGCAAAAATTAGCGGCCAAGTGAACAGTGTGTTTACGCCCGCGGCGTTGTTTTCCATAGTCGCGGCTTTGCGGTTAACCAACGCGCGTATCGCGAAGAAAGCCGCCGCGGCAGCCACCAGACCCACCAGCGAAGCACCCATAAAGTCCAGCGACACCAGTTTTTTCAGGCCTTTAAGCATCAGATACGTGCCAAACGCCCAAGCCATGCCGGCCACCAGCCAGGGCACAAAAATGCGCGCTGCTGCGATAACATTGCGCCGGTACAAAACGGTGCGGTTTATCAGGTACAAAAACAGAGCGGCCAAAGCACCACCCAAAACCGGTGAAATTACCCAACTGGCCGCGATTTTGCCCATGACTCCCCAGTCCGCAATGCCCCAGCCTCCGGCAGCAATACCCGCCCCCAGTACCCCGCCCACAATAGAATGGGTGGTAGACACCGGAGCGCCCATCCAGGTGGCCAGATTCAGCCACAGCGCGCCGGCCAGCAGGGCTGCCGTCATCAACCAGACAAAGGAGCGGTCGTCACTCAGGTTAGACGGATCGATAATCCCGCCCTTGATGGTAGACACCACGTCGCCGCCGGCAATCAACGCGCCAGCGGCTTCAAAGACAGCCGCCAGAGCAACCGCGGCGCCCAGCGACAAAGCGCCAGAGCCCACCGCCGGGCCCACATTGTTGGCAACATCGTTGGCACCGATGTTGATGGCCATATAACCACCAATCACTGCGGCGGCCATCAGCAGCATGCCGTTTGGCAGGCCACTCGCAAACGAGCCTACCGACAACCAAACGCCCAGTAAAAACAGCAGGCTGATTCCAACCCGAAAGCGTTCCGTGGAGGGGCTGGTAAGAAGTGTGTCCAGAAATCCGCTTGAACGGCTCATATCATGGAATATCTCATGTGGCATGGCGTCATCTGATTGCAGAGAAACTGCAGGCGGCACTATAAAATTTTTGCAATGAAATTGACATAAATCCGGCATAAATCACCGTATTGCAAAAAACGATCGGTCAGGGCTATTATCTCAGCCTGAAAATGGTTGCAGCTGCTTCTCATTACCAGCAACTCATCACCAAAAAACCAAACATTACTCAATTGTTCGGAATTTTTTTATGAAAGCCATCCGCATTCTTGTTGGTAGCGTTTACGGTGGCGCTCTGATGAGTGCCCGCGCCGTCGAAAAAACACTGACGCCGCTCGGTTACCGTGTAACGGTTCTGGAAGAGCCACAGCTGTCTGACATCACCGACAACAATGACGCCCTGCTGGTGTGCACCTCTACCACTGGCCAGGGTGAACTGCCCTCAAACATTCTGCAATTTTATGTGGATTTGCGGGACCAGCTGCCACAGCAGCCCGGCCGCCCGTTTGGCAGCATCGTGCTCGGCGACAGTTCTTACGGCGACACTTTTTGCGGCGCCGGCGAACTGATCGAGGAAGCCCTCTACGAAACCGCCGCGCGTAAAGTAGGTGACACCCTGCGCATCGACGCCATGGAAACCATGGAGCCCGAGATCGAGGCCGCTGAGTGGGCGCAGGAATGGGTCAAACAATTGGAAACACTTGTCTGAGACACAAACCAAAATGCCAGCCAGAGCTGTTTACCCCGGCTTTGACGGGGTCATTTTGTGCCGCTACTGGCCTTTTCGCAGGCGAATCAAGCCTTCCTGTGCACAGGAAGCGACTATGTCGCCGGAAGCATTGTAGAAACTACCACGATTCAACCCCCGTCCGGCCGCTGCACTCGGGCTATCTTTGTCATACAACAACCACTCGTCCATGCGGAAGTCACTGTGAAACCACATAGCGTGGTCCAGGCTGGCTACCCGCAAGCCGCCGTCCCAAAACTTGACCCCGTGGGGCACCAGCGACGTACCCAGAAACGAAAAATCCGAGGCATAAGCCAATAAGCAACGGTGCAGCACTGGGTCGTCCGGCAAGGTACCTCTTACCCGCACCCAGTCCTGGGCTCGGGGTGGGCGGGGCTCGGGATGTAGAAGGTTACCTGGTGCGACCGGACGAAACTCCACCGGGCGATCGCGCGTCAGCAGAGGGCGCAGGGCTTCAGAAACATGGGGCGCCAGCAGTTCGCCCAGCTCCTGCTCGGTTTTCAGGGTTTCCGGCCCAGGCACCTTCGGCATGTCAAACTGATGTTCAAGACCAACCTCATCGCTTTGGAACGACGCACAACAGGTCAAAATTTCCTTGCCCTCTTGTCGCGCGGTGACCCGCCGAACAGAGAAGCTGCCACCGTCACGTACCCGCTCCACTTCATAATCAATGGGCATGCGCTGGTTACCCGGGCGCAAAAAGTAAGCATGCAGAGAATGGCACAGTCGATCTTCCACGGTACGGCTGGCGGCCATCAGCGCCTGGCCCAGAACCTGGCCGCCGAATACGTTGGGAAATCCCAGGTCTTCACTGTCACCCTGGAAGTGATCTACGCCGGTAGCGCTCACGTTCAGCAACTCCACCAGTTTTCGGGTTATATCCAGCATGCCGGCTCCTGTTGAGTGATAATAAGCAAACGACCTAAATTTTCACCCAGGGCGCGCGGCTTGGCAATGAAAACCGACCATTTGCTCTCAGGAAACCGCGCTATGCAACGCCGGCAACTGCCGCGATAACGCCTGTTTCTCCATGGCAAAGCGACCGGTCAGCGCAAAGCCCAACAAAGCCCCGTCTGCACTATTGAACAGCGCTTTCACGTGATTACCATCCTGCTCAACCTGCCACTTTCCCTTCGCGCCCGCCGGTGGCGGGTTTACCGCCGCCGGGCAGCAAGGTGTTTTTATCATCACCGGCATGGCCGGGTAGAGCACCTCGCTGAGCTCGCCGCTCAGGGTTTTTGCCAACGCCCGGGCGCTGGCCATCAGCGGCATAACATACAGCAGCAGTTGGCCGTCCACCTCGGCACAGTCGCCCAGGGCATACACATCCGGCGCCGAGGTTTCCAGCGCGCGATTCACCACAATACCGCGGTTCACCGCCAGCCCGGCCTGTTGTGCCAGTTCGGTCCGCGGCCTTAGCCCCACCGCCGAAATCACCACATCGGCCTGCAGCTGCCGGCCGTTGGCAAGCGCCAGGGTTACTCCGCCATCGGTTCCGGCCGGCACTTGCTCAATGCGATCAACCTGGGTACCCAAGTGGAAAATCACACCCAGCGCCTCCAGTTCATTCTGCAGGGCGCGAGCGGCCTGTTCGGGCATTAACGTCGGCATCACCGTTGCCGAGGGTGCAATCACCTCGACCTGATACCCGCCCAGACGCAAATCATTGGCAAATTCACAGCCAATCAGCCCGGCGCCCATAATGGCCACTCGCTCAGCGCCCGTCAGTGCGGCGCGGAAGGCACGATAGTCGTCCAAGTCATTAATGGAGTACACCGCATTGCTGCCACTGCCCGCTAAGTGAAGTGGTATTACTTCCGCACCCCAAGCCAGCACTAACTTGCTGTAACTTTGCCATTGACTCTCTGAATGAGAGTCTAAACGAGAGTTTAAAAGAGAGCCCAGTTGAATCTGATGGGCCTGTGGGTTCAGAGCGGTCACCCGGGTATGGGGCAGCAAGCGCAGATTGAACTGATCAGCCATCGACTGATGGTCGGCTTGGGCCAAGCCATCGGCATCTTTGCCCTTGCCAAAGCCGGTAGACAACATGGGCTTTGAGTAGCTGGTGCCGTCATCGGCGGTTACCAACAGTATGGGTGCGTCCGCGTTGTGCTTGCGCAGCTCCCGCACCAACGAGTAACCGGCCAGGCCACTGCCAACAATGATAATGGGGTTGCGTTCGGAAGCTGTTGTCATGCTGTACCCGCCTCAGTCGATTTCGATCATTTCAAAATCTTCCTTACCCACACCGCAGTCCGGGCACAACCAGTCTTCTGGGACGTCATTCCACGCCGTTCCTGGCTTGATACCGTCTTCCGGCCAACCTTCGGCTTCGTCATAAATTAGCCCGCACACCACACACTGCCACTTCTTCATTACCTGCTCCTGTTACTATTACTGTTACTATTACTGTTACTGTTACTGTTACTAGCGATTATCGTTCATTTACGCTTCAAATTGGCGCCCGGGCCAATCGTACCGCGGAAAATGCGCGGTCATTAACGCCTGCTGCAGCCCTACGGCGTGGTCAGTATGCCTGTTTTGCACGTGTAGCCATAAATACAGACCCTTTCATGCCCGGTTAGCTCTCCCTTCACACCCATCGCTCCGGTATAATCGCCCGTTTTACGACAGGACCGCCCGTTATGATCGATACCGTCGCCGAAATGAAGCAGGTAATGGCCGAAGCCGATTGTCTGGTTCCAAATCAGCAGGTACAGGCCGCTATTACTGCTCTGGCCAGCGCTATCACCGAACGCCTTGAAGGCAGCAACCCGCTGGTTTTCTGCGTGATGAACGGGGGCCTGATTACCACTGGCCAGTTGCTCACCCAGTTGAACTTTCCCGTTCAGGCCGAATACCTGCATGCCACCCGTTACCGCCAGGAAACCACCGGGGGCATTTTGGAATGGAAGCTGCGGCCGGAAGCCGATATGAACGGCCGTATCATTTTGATTGTTGACGACATTCTGGACGAAGGTACTACCCTGTGCGCCATCGCCGATTATTGCCGCGCACACGGCGCCGCTGAAGTGCTGACCGCTGTACTGGTAGACAAACAACACGATCGCAAATGTCGACCCGGCCTGAAAGCCGATTTCACCGGTATGGATATCGAAGACCGCTTTCTGTTCGGCTTTGGCATGGACTACAAAGGCTACTGGCGCAATGCGCCTGGTATTTATGCTGTCAAAGGTCTGTAAAAACAACCCAACAGCGGCCTGCGCTCTGACGATCCCGCCGGCCTGCTGGTATCGCCGGCCAGTGGCCGCGGGCTTGCGCAATCCTCAGGTTCATGGCCCGGCGCGTTACTGGTTAAACGTTCAGGGGTCGTTCACCCGAGCGTTGCAGAAACGCTGCCAACTAAGCTTTAATGTAGAAGTCGCCAGCGAAGGTTTTGCCCTGCCCCGCGTCGAAGAAGCTCGCAAGCTGAACATTCCCTGGCGCCAGCAAGCGTGGATTCGCGAAGTGCGCTTGTGCGGCGATGGCCAGCCCTGGGTGTTGGCACGTACCGTTATCCCACTGGCGTGCCTGCAAGGGCCAGGCCGCCAGCTTCGAAACCTGGGCAACCGGCCGCTGGGTGCCTACCTGTTCAGCCACCGCCAGTGGCATAGAGGCCCACTCGAAACCGGATTATGCCAGGGCACCCATAGCGGGCAACCGCAGCTGGCCCGGCGCTCGCTGTTTCACACCCGCAGGCAGGGCCGCCAGCATTCGCTGATGGTGTGCGAATACCTGTTACCACAGCTTTACAGCGGCGCAGAACGAACTTAATTCCGTCCGAGTTGGCAACGGCTTTTTGACCCGCGCCCGACACTGACTATAATCCCCAGCATATTCACCGTTATTACCGACCAGCGAACTCTGTCATGTTAGCCAACGCCTTGCCCGATCACGTTCGTTTGCGCCTGCGGGATTACGCCTTACTGCTGCGCCTGAACCGCCCTGTGGGGACGTTGTTGTTGCTATGGCCCACCTACTGGGCGCTGTGGCTGGCCGCCGACGGCATGCCCAGCACGAGCAACCTGATTGTGTTCACGCTCGGCGTGTATTTTATGCGTGCAGCGGGCTGTGCCATCAATGACTTTGCTGACCGCGAATGGGACAGGCACGTCGAACGCACCAAAGACCGGCCGTTAACCACCGGCCGCATTCAGCCCTGGGAAGCCGTCGCGCTGTTTGTTGGACTGGGCCTGGTATCGTTTTTGATGGTGTTGCTGTTTACCAACACGCTGACCCTCTATCTAGCTTTTGGTGGCGCTCTGTTGGCGTTCGTTTATCCCTTTATGAAGCGCTATACCCACCTGCCCCAGGTATTTCTGGGGGCGGCCTTCGGCTGGAGCATTCCGATGGCCTGGGCAGCCCAAACCGGTGAGCTCAGCCAAGTCACCTGGTTACTGTTCATTGCCAATATTATCTGGTCGGTGGTGTATGACACCTTTTACGCCATGGTAGATCGCGAGGACGACCTGAAAGTGGGCATAAAATCCACCGCAGTGCTGTTCGGTGACGCCGACCGCCTGATCCTGGGCATTCTGCAAACCACCATCATCGCCATACTGCTGCTGGTCGGCCAACAGGCCGAGCTGGGCACTTTTTACTATATAGGTTTGCTGACCATGGCTTGCCTGTTCATTTACCACCAATTTCTGGCCCGTGAACGCGACCGAGCCGGATGCTTCAAAGCCTTTTTACACAATAACTGGGCAGGTTTTGCGCTGTTTGCCGGGCTGGCCGTCGATCGCATGCTCGCCTGAGCAAAACTCTCGACCCGCTGTCACACATCTGTAACAGTAAGCGGGTGTAATACGGCGAATTCAACGCAACGCTAAAGCAGGTTACCGCCATGCCCGAAAAAACCATTCTGATTGTAGACGACGAGTCTGCCATTCGCGAAATGGTCACTGTGGCCCTGGAAATGGCGGGGTATGACTGCCTGCAAGCCGCCGACGCAAAGGCTGCCCACACCCTGATTGTCGACAAGCGCCCGGATCTGATTTTACTGGACTGGATGCTGCCGGACACCAGCGGTATCGAGCTGGCCCGGCGGCTGAAAAAAGACGATACTACCGCGGCAATTCCCATTATTATGTTGACCGCAAAAGTCGAAGAAGATAACAAAATACTGGGTCTTGAATCCGGCGCCGACGACTACATCACCAAGCCATTCAGCCCTAGGGAATTGCTGGCCCGGCTGAAAGCCGTGCTGCGACGCAGCACCCCCGCCGGCGTTGACAGTGCGCTGGAAGTCGGCGGCCTGACTCTGGACCCGCTCAGCCACCGGGTTAGTAGTCAGTTCGGACAACTGGAACTGGGGCCAACAGAATATCGCATGCTGCAGTTTTTCATGAGCCATCAGGACCGGGTATACAGCCGCAGCCAGCTGCTGGACCAAGTTTGGGGCGCCAACGTGTATCTGGACGAACGCACCGTAGACGTCCACATCCGCAGGCTGCGCAAAGCGCTTGGCACCCATCACGACCATCTGATACAAACCGTTCGCGGTGCCGGCTACCGATTTTCCGCAGACCCCGGCTAAGCGCCGAACCCGTTACGGAACCATTGCCATGCAACAGAACTGGTCGCAATACCTGCGCTTGATGATTGCCCTGCTGGGATTGACCTTGCTGCTGGGTTGGCTGGCAGGCTTTCCACTTTACGGCTTACTCGCCGGTCTGCTGCTTTACCTGGGTTGGACCCTGGCGCAAACAAAACGCCTGCTACGCTGGCTGGCGCAACCGGATACCGCTAGTGAAGCGCCAGACAGCGTGGGCTTGTGGGGTACTATTTTTGACGGCCTGAACAAACTTCAGAAACAGCACATCAAACACCGCTCTGCGCTGCAAGAGCGCCTTCAAAGGGTGCAGCAATCCGCCAATGCCATGCGCGACGGCGTAGTGATGACCGATTCTCGCGGCGCTATAGATTGGTGGAATGGCAGCGCAGGTTACCTGCTCAATTTGCGCAACGGCACCGACCAGGGACAGCTGATTCAGAACCTGATTCGCCTACCCGCATTCATCCATTACTTTGAACAGAAGCAGTACCAGCAGCCATTAGAGCTGAACGCTCCGGCTCGCGCGCACCTGCGCCTGCAGATCCAAATCAGCCTGTTTGGCGATAACGACCGCCTGCTGCTGATCAAAGACGTTACCCGCCTGCATCAGCTGGAACAGGTGCGGCGGGATTTCGTTAGCAACTTATCCCACGAAATGCGCACACCGCTGACCGTTATCAGCGGTTACCTGGAAACCCTGGCGGACCATAGCGATGAAGTACCGGCCAACTGGCAGCGTGCGCTGGCCACCATGGCAGATCAATCGGCGCGCATGGAAGCCTTAATCGCCGACCTGATTCTATTATCGAAAATCGAAACCGGCGATCGCAATCTGCACGAAGGCACCGTCGATGCAGGCACTCTGCTGCGACAGGTTTGCGATGACGCAAACGCCCTCAGTGGCGACAAGCAACACCGGATTGAGCTGACAATCGACGGCCCGACGCAGATACGCGGCGACTTGTCACAGTTGCGCAGTGCAGTCTCTAATCTGGTTTTTAACGCGGTAAAGTACACCCCCGCACAGGGCCAGATTCGCGTTCGCTGGAGCGCCGGCGAACAAGGCCCACTGCTGACGGTGGAAGACAACGGCATTGGTATAGACCCAACCCACATTCCGCGGCTAACGGAACGCTTTTATCGCGCTGACCCCAGTCGCCACAAAGACACCGGCGGCACAGGGCTGGGGCTGGCTATTGTAAAACACGTGTTACTGAACCACGACGGACAACTGCTCATCAACAGCAGCCCGGGTAAAGGCAGTACCTTTAGTTGCCAATTCCCCGCGCAGCGGATCGTTGCTAGCGAGGCGCTGCTGCTCGAAAGCGGGCAATAAAGCGCGACAGGTCTTCCATTTTCTTCGGGTCTTCATCTACAAAGCGGATAGTGGCGCTGACAAAGTCGGTGTCTTGGCGTTTGTCGACCGCTTGAAGCTGGTGCACGTATCCGTTCAACCGAGCCACGTCGGTTTCCGAGATTTCAATATCCACGACTGCTTGATCCAAAATGCCGGGAAACTGCTGGTCGCGGCGGGCAATCACCCGCACCTCGTTAAGATTGATGTCTTTTACCACCGACTGCAGGGTGTGGTCGGCAAAACGCACGGTGGCCAGATTCATCACCTGGCGCGCCTTTGCGTCTGGTTGGCACTGGGGAGAATCCGCAGCGGCCACTACAGCGGCTGGCGTTGCAGAAGCGGTCGGGGGCTTGGTTTTACGGGTCAACAGAGAGGCCGACTGTGCCAAGGCACCGATCTGAACCGCAGGTGCCTTGCCAGCGCTTGCCATGGCCTGCGCCAGCGTTTGCCCCATAACTTTGCGTATTTTTTTACCCAGACCGTCAGGGCTGAACGGTTTGCCCAGATATTCCGAGACGCCCTGCTGTATGGCTTCAACCACGTGGCTTTTATCGCCGCGGCTGGTAATCATAATAAACGGCACTTTGGCGTACTGGGGCTGCTGTCGCATCCACTGCAGCAGTTCCAGCCCTGACATTTCCGGCATTTCCCAGTCGCAAAGAATCAAATCAAAGGTGGTGCGCAACATCAGCGACTGCGCTTTTTTGCCGTCGGCGGCATCAATGGTCTCAATAACAGGAAACTGCTGCCTGACTGCACGCTTGATCAGGTCTCGTACAAAGCTGGCGTCATCTACCACCAGTACTGTCAGCATCGCCATTGGCTCAACCTTCTATTACGCTATTGTTGGTAAGTTTCACGTTACTATAAAACAAACTCTGGCCATAGAAACTCGTCGCGTAAAATGGTCCTACCTTGTGGGTGTAGGTTACTGATTTGTCACCCGCCAGCAGTGGCAAGTGTGTTTTTAGGGCCGCAAAAAACGCTACTATGGGCGTCAATAATACGTCCCAAGCCCATTTTTCGGAGGTTCTACGTGCCCGTCTCCATTTCCCGTATTTTTCGCCCGGCCGCCACGGCCCTGTGTGCCAGCATGCTGGCCACTCTGCCGCTAAGCGCTAGCGCCAGCATTGCCGACAAGGCCACGGACCAGCCTGCTATGCTCACCAGTTTTGAGACGTGCAAAGCAGATTTGCAACAGCAGGCCATAGCCGCCGGCGTTAGCGCTGAAACCGCTCGCAGCGTATTGGCTGGCGCGGAGTATCTGGAACGGGTGATTGAGCTGGACCGGCGCCAACCGGAATTCACCACGCCCTTTGCTGACTATTTGAACCGCCGGGTAAACGACACTCGCATCGACAAGGGCCGTCAGCTATTAATAGAGCACGCCGATCTACTGCAACGAGTGACCGATGAAACCGGCGTGCCCGCCGCCTATTTGCTGTCCTTCTGGGGCCTGGAAACCAACTACGGCAGCTATTTTGGCAAAATGTCGGTGCCCAGCTCATTGGCGACACTGGCCTGTGACGAGCGCCGCAAAACCTTTTTTACCCGCCAGCTGATTGCTGCCCTGCAGATTGTTGACGAAGGCGCCATTAGCCCTGAGCAAATGGAAGGTTCCTGGGCCGGTGCCATGGGCCACGTGCAGTTCATGCCCACGGTCTTTCTGAAGCACGCCGTCGACGCAGACGGCGATGGCCGCCGTGATTTGTGGAACAGCCTGCCAGACGCTCTGATGTCAGCCGGGCATTTTTTGCAGTCTATGGGATGGGATGGCGACTACCGCTGGGGCCGTGAGGTACAGCTGCCCGATAACTTTAACTTTTCCCTGGCCGATGGCCGCCGTAAATCGCTGGAGCAATGGACCCAGCTTGGCGTTACCGACACATCAGGCGGACCGCTGGCCCAGGAAGCAATCGATGCCACATTGATTGTACCCGCTGGCCATGAGGGTCCGGCGTTTCTGGCTTATCACAACTTCAACGTGATTATGGGCTGGAACCGTTCAGAATTTTACGCCATCGCCGTGGGCCACCTGGCCGACCGAATTGCCGGTGCAGGCGGGCTACAGAACCCTCCCCCGGTCGATGCGCCTGCGCTGTCCCGCGACAACATCATGCAGTTACAACAGCAGCTGGAACAGCGTGGATATTCCGCCGGCACGCCAGATGGCATTATGGGCCCGGCCACCCGCGCCGCTATTCGCCAGTACCAGATTGCCAACGGGCTGGTCGCCGACGGTTATCCGGGGCCTCAGGTTTTACAAGTTCTGCAGGTTACACCGGCGCTTTGATGCGGCGAACAAGCACCCCGGCCCGCGTTCAATCGCGCTGCACTGCCTTGCTTTGGGGCACATAACCGGTGCTATCCCGGCTCTGTGCCTTGCCACGCCAGCACCTGGCCAGGAGCGTTGAATAACATGCGCCTTGATCAATTTATTGCCACCAGCTCGGAGCTTTCACGCAAGGAAGCAAAGCGCGCCATAGCCGCTGGTGACGTTCAGGTAAACGGCAACGTCTGGAAGAGTTCGGCCACCGCCGTTCCAGCTAATGCTGAGGTTATGCTGCAAAGAGAACCTGTTGCGTTGCCGGGTGAGCGTTACTTGATGCTCAACAAGCCCGCAGGATTTATCAGCGCCACCCGCGACAGCGACCAACCCACAGCGCTGGACCTTCTGCCGGCTGAGCTGGCCCGCAATCTTCATATTGCCGGCCGCCTGGACGCCGACACTACCGGTTTGCTGCTGCTGACAACCGATGGCAAGTGGTCACACCGAGTCACCTCACCAAGAGTGGAGTGCACGAAAACTTATCAGGTGGCTTTGAGCGAGCCGATTTCACACGCGGCCATTGCGGCCCTGGAAACCGGCGTGATGCTTCGTAACGACACTAAGCCGACAAAGCCCGCTCAGGTTGAGGTACTGCAGTCACAGCTCATAGAGCTGACTATTTCTGAAGGCCGCTACCACCAGGTCAAACGCATGCTGGCCGCCGTTGGTAATCACGTCACGACGTTGCACCGCAGCCGCATTGGTGGGGTAACGCTGGATTCGGCGCTGGCCCCTGGTGAGTATCGCCTTTTGACCAGCACCGAAATCGCCGGTTTTAACTAGGAATCTTCAAATCTTTGGCCTGCCGAAACCGACACCCGTTCTTACTCCCGTGTAATCTGTACAGACCACCACGCTGACCTGCATCAATAGGCCCCGAATCCGCCGCGCATATACTTCCGCCATACTTTGACATCAATAGAAGGCTTGTATGTCTGCGCACGACCTAAACAACGATGCTCACATCAACACCCTGACTGACAATGCGCAAGACGCATACAACTACTGGCGCGCCGGTTATGGCGTTATAAGCCACGGTGACCTGCTGTGTGCAAGCGTGCTGCGCTTGGCCCGGCAGCTGGTCAGTCGCAAGCTGCAGCCGAATCTGGAAACCGTATTCCATCATCTGGCTGCTCTAGACCGGCTTGCCAGTGCAGGCATGTGGCAAGTGGTGCACATGACCTACACCAACCGGGTATGCCCGCAGGGCAAAGCACTTGCGGCGGATGACTTCAAACCCAAACCCGAAGGCCATACCGGCGGTGCGTTGAACATGGTGCCCGCCTACGCCGCCTTTCTGGCAACCAACAGCCTGACCGGAAAAACCCGCAGCTGGCTGATGGGCCAGGGCCACTGCGTGGCCGCTATTGACGCCCTTAACGTGCTAACCGGTAATCTGCATCCGGAACAACAGCAAGCCTATGGCGGCGCCGATGGCCTGACACAGCTGGCCCGGGATTTTTACAGTTACCGCCAGAATTCCGATGGCAGCAACGCCTCGCCCTTGGGAAGCCACGTTAATCCTTACACCGCCGGCGGCATTATCGAGGGCGGCTATTTGGGCTTTGCCGAGCTGCAATACGCACACATGCCCCTACCCGGCGAATCTCTGGTGGCGTTTTTGTCTGACGGTGCTGCTGAAGAACAACGCGGTAGCGACTGGATACCGCGCTGGTGGCGCGCTGAAGACTGCGGTTTGATAATGCCTATCATGATTGCCAACGGCCGGCGCATTGAACAGCGTACCGAACTGGGCACCCGCGAAGGCCTGGAGCGCTTCGAAAAACATCTGTCCGCGCGCGGCTTTGCGCCCTTCCGTTTTGATGGTCGCGACCCTGCAGCGTTTGTGTGCGCCATGCTGGATATGGAATGGGCGCTGGAAGAACAGGTCGACGCCGTATTGAGTGATCAGCAGAACTATCCCACACGGATTCCTTACGGCATTGCCGAAACCATCAAAGGCTTCGGTTTCTACGGCGCGGGCGAAAATGCTGCGCATAATTTGCCGCTGCCGGGCAACCCACGGGTTGACGCACGCATACGCGAACTGTTTCATCAACACACCGCGCCGCTGCACGTTGAGCCAGACGAACTGACCGCCGCACTGCGCACGCTAAACCGCCATCAGGATCAAAAAAGACCGCTAGAGCGGGACCACCCTCTGGCTTTGCGCAACCCTCCAGACCCGGTTATTCCAACGTTGGCGCCGGTGCAGCACGCCGCATCGCCGATGACCGCCATCAACGATTTCTTCTGCGCGCTGGTTCGGGCTAATCCGACACTAAGGCCCCGCGTGGGCAACCCGGACGAGCTTGCCAGCAACCGTCTGGAAGGCGTATTGCACCTGTTAAAACACCGGGTAAACGAACCGGAAAACGACAATGAGTCGGTTCTGGGCGGGGTTATTACCGTATTAAATGAAGAAGCGGTGGTGTCTGCTTGCCTGGCCAACAAGGCCGGGCTCAACCTGGTGGCCAGTTACGAAGCTTTCTGCGTGAAAATGCTCGGGGCCATCCGTCAGGAACTGATATTCGCCCGTCATCAAACTGCAGTCGGGCGCCCTGCGCGCTGGCTTGGAATGCCCGTGGTAGCAACATCACACACTTGGGAAAACGGCAAGAACGAGCAATCTCATCAAGACACAACGTTCTGTGAAAGCTTACTAGGGGAAATGAGCGATGTGTCCCGCGTGGTGTTCCCCGCTGACTACAACAGCACCCTGGCGCTGATGCCCGGCATTTATCGCAACCGCGGTCGCATTACCTGCATGGTTGTGCCAAAGCGCCAGCGGCCATGTGTGTTCAACACCGCCGAAGCGGCGCTTCTGGCGCATCAGGGAGCCATTGTTATTGATGAAGACACCGGCGGGCGCGAACCGGTTATGCTGATTGCGAATGGCGCCTATCAGCTTTCAGAAACCATCCGTGCCTGTGAACGATTGCGCGACAGCGGTGCCGCTTTCCGCTTGGTGTATATTCAGGAGCCAGGACGTTTGCGTCAGCCCCGCGACGCCCAGGAAGCCGCTGTGTGCATGAATGAACTGGAACGTGAACAGTTGTTCCCGAGCCGGCTGAGCCGCCGGGTCGCACTAACGCACATGCGCGCGGAGGTGTTTCGTGGCCATCTGCACACGCTGTTTCCAGCACCGGCAACATCACGCGTGTTGGGTTACTGCAACCATGGCGGCACGCTGAACGAAGCCGGCATGCTGTTTGCCAATGGTTGTTCTTGGGCCCACGCTCTGGCGGCTTGCGCCAGCGTAATGGCATTGCCACCCGGCGAGTGGTTATCCAGCGCGGAACTGGCGGCGGTAGAAGGCCGTGGTGACCCTGCGGTTATCACCCGCTAAGCGGCCATTATTAAAATCTTATTAAGTGCGGATAACACCCACAAAAAAAGGCAGCCTTAGCTGCCTTTTTTTATAGCGGGTTACTTCTGCATCCAAGCGGGATTACAGAGGTACAACGTTTTCCGCTTGAGGACCTTTCTGGCCCTGGGTAACGGTAAACTCGACTTGCTGGCCTTCTGCCAGAGTCTTGAACCCGCCGCCCTGAATAGCGCTGTAGTGAACGAATACGTCGGGGCCGCCTTCACGAGTGATGAAACCAAATCCTTTTGCTTCGTTGAAGAACTTCACAGTACCGGTAGTAGTAGACATGCTTAAATATCCTGCAATCAATCAATTATTCACCCCGCTCAACCAAGATGGTTTGAGCCGGTGTTTACGGAAAACCAGAATCTGCAGAATCAAAAAAAGGACGGTAACTGCTTATCACTGGGTCTAATACTAACCGCTGGAATACGTCTTATTAATGAAATGCTTCACTGAATATTTCCTTCAAGAATTACTCTACTCGGGAATTCAGGGCTTGCCAAGTGGATTTTGAAAATTTTGCATAGGTAATGGTGCAGATCAAGTTTTGATCAATGCGACCGTGTAAAAGCCAACAGCCGTCATCAGCAACGCTCCGCAAACGTGGGCCAAAATACCCACCAGCGCCATGCCCCACTTGCCCTGTTGCATGGCCGTGAGCATTTCCAGCGAGAAAGTGGAGAAGGTCGTCAGCGCGCCACACAGGCCGGTTATTGCAAACAAGCGCCATTCCGGTGACAGGCTGGAGCTGTGGCTGAACCAGGCCAGCAACAAACCCGCCAGCCAGCCACCGGCCATATTCGCCACCAAAGTGCCCAGCGGCACATGGTGATGGCTGGCGTTCAGCCACAGACCCAGTGCCCAACGCAAATTCGCGCCGAGCACCGCACCACCACTAATGGCCAAAACCGACAACCACATACTCAGTGCGCCATCAAGAAGGCTGCGCTTCTGAGGGGTTGTGATCAATCACCGACTTTTTATTGCGGGCGAATTCGTCAAAGGCGAAGTCGTCCACGGTCAGCATTTCCAGCACCTTTGCTTCGTAATCGCGCATGAAGATTGCCTCTTCTTCGCTGAACACGCCCGCGTCCAGAGCGGCTTCAAAACGCTGTTCCGGGTGCAAAGCGGTGATCGGCAGTTCACCCTTGCTGTAGGCCTTGTTGGCTTTGCGATAGAGCTTTTCAGCTTTGGCGTTGTCTTTTAGCAAGTTGTTGTAACTGGCCACGGGGTTGGAAACAACGGCGTCGACGCCGTTTTCACCTTCACCCACCCACAGGCTGGACAACAGCTTTTTCCGCAGCGGCGAATCGGTTGAAATGGCCTTTGCCAGGGTGTGGGTCAGAGCATCACTCGGGCCTGTCCAGCGCCGGCCGATGGGTAAGGTAATCACCCGCAGCGCACCGGCGACTAAACGATTGGGCAAGTTATCAAGGAATTCCACCAACGCCGTTTCCGTGCGCGCCAGCAACATGTCCAGGCTGTAGGCCATGAGTGCCTGCTCGCCGTCCACCGGCTGGGTTTCGTGCCAATGCTTGAGCACCATAGAGGCCAAATACAGATTCGACAGCATGTCACCCAAACGCGCAGAGGTCAGTTCGCGCATTTTCAGCTCACTGCCCAGAGTGGCCATGGCCGCGTCGGAACACAGCCCGAAGGCGGCGCTGAAGCGGGCCACAGACTGGGCGTATTTACGCGCACCGTGATCAAACGGCACGTCTGCACGGCCAATACCCAAGGCCTGGGTAAAGGCTCGGGCAGCGTTACCAAACACCAGCCCGGCGTGACCGAAGAAAGCTTCGTCAAAGGCATCAATATCGTCGCTGTCTTTCGCCGCTAGTTCTTTTAACACGTACGGGTGGCAACGAATGGCACCCTGGCCAAAGATCATCAGGCTGCGGGTCATTATGTTGGCACCCTCAACGGTAATAGACACCGCCGAGCCACTGAACGAAATGCCATTATAATTGCGTGGGCCAAGGGTGACCGCCTTACCGCCGTGAACGTCCATCGCATCAGACAGAATGTCGCGCTGATACTCGGTCAAGTGGTACTTCAGAATCGCCGACGGCACCGCCGGTTTCTGGCCTTGGTCAATCATATTGGCGGTGTGGTTAACCGCTGCTTGGGCAATGTACGTTTTGGCAGCAATCCGCGCCAGCGGCTGCTGCACGCCTTCCATTTCCGCCACGGGCGTATTGAACTGGCGCCTTATTCGGGTAAAACCACCGGCCGTGGCCACCGCGAAGGCAGCCCCACCGGCAGCGCCAGACGGCAAGGTAATGCAGCGGCCCACCGACAAACATTCCACCAGCATGCGCCAGCCCTCGCCAGCCATTTTTTCACCACCGATCAGGTAGTCCAGCGGAATAAACATGTCTTTGCCGATAATCGGCCCGTTCAGAAACGGGCTTCCTATCGGGCAGTGGCGACGGCCGATTTCCATGCCGCCGGTATCACGGGGAATCAATGCGCAGGTAATGCCGCGGTCTTCAACATCGCTTAGCAAGCCATCGGGGTCGAACATGCGGAAGGCCAGGCCCACCACCGTGGCGATCGGCGCCAGGGTAATCCAGCGTTTCTCAAAATTCAGCCGCAACCCAATCACTTCTTTGCCGTCAACTTCCTGCTTACACACAATACCGGTATCCGGTAAGGAAGTGGCGTCGGAACCCGCGCGCGGGCCGGTCAGGCCAAAACAGGGTATTTCGCGGCCGTCAGCCAGGCGCGGCAAATAATATTCTTTTTGCTCATCGGTGCCGTATTTTATAAGCAGCTCGCCGGGCCCAAGGGAATTGGGCACACCCACCGTTACCATCAGCATTTCGTTAACGGCCAGGCGCTGCAGCACGGCGGTCTGAGCTTTCGCGGAAAATCCCAAGCCACCGTATTTTTCAGGGATAATCATACCGAAGAACTTTTCGCGCTTGAGAAAATCCCACAACTCTTGCGGCAGGTCGGCCCGCTCTACGGCTATGTCCCAGGCATTGCACATGGCCAGCGCCTGGTTGCACTGATTATCCAAAAATGCCTGCTCTTTATCCGTCAGGCCGGTGTTGCGGTTTATCAACAGGTTGTGCCAGTCGGGTTTGCCGGTAAACAATTCGCCGTCCCAACTTACCGTGCCCGCTTCCAGCGCTACTTTTTCCGTTTCAGACACTTTCGGGGCGACTTTCTTGAACAGGGCAAAGGCTTTGGGCGTTAACCAGCTGCGGCGAAAGCCCGGCAAGCCGGCAGCGGCCGTCATCCCGGCGCCGACAAACAGCAGCAGAGCCAGCCAAAACGATGCAAACAGCAGCGACACCAAGCCCACTCCAACCATAACACCCACCGCAGCCTTGGCTCCGGCTTCCTGGCGCATCACCACCAACAAGCCGGCTATCGCCACTACAAACAGTATGAACGTCATCATTAATTCCCCTGTTGTGCCTGGTTTGAACAGCTTATTTCTATCACTTTACGGTACCTGATTGCTTAATATCTGGCCAGCTAAGCTCGGCGTGTCACCGCATCAGGCGGTTACAATCACTCTGATGCCTTCCAACGCCAGGGTGGCGTGCCCTATTGCTTCGCGGGCGGCTGCCAACTGGGTTCGGAAATACTCGATTTCCTCATCACGAATCGCCGGGTTCACCGCCTGCAAGGCTTCCAGACGGCGTATTTCCGGGCCGAACATTGCGTCCACCTGCGCCAGTGCTTTTTGTTGCAGCGGTTGCAGGTGCGGCTCAGCCAGGCGCTGGGAGTGGTCCACCATGGTTTCAACCTGGGCACGAATTTGCGGCACAATTGCCTGTGCCGTGCGTCGGCGAATGTTAGAGCACATATCGTTCAGGCGGTCATGGGGCAAGGCTTTTGACAAGTCTTTGCCGGTGACATCCACCAGCAAACGTAGCGGCGACACCGGCAGATAACGAGTCAACTGAAGAGCGTCTGGAGCCGGGCAATGCACCGTGAACAGGGCTTCCATCAGCAGGGTACCGGCCGGCAAAGCTTTCACCGACATGGTTGCCAGCGCGGCTTTACCCAATCCGGAACTGGTCACCGACTCCATAATGCCGGTCACCATCGGGTGCTCCCAGCTCATAAACGCCAGGTCTTCGCGCTCCAGCGCGCGGTCCCGTTCCCAGGTGACGGTTATGCCGTCTTCGGGCAAGCCGTCCACATGCCCGGCCTGGTACTGCTCGCCCGGGCGCAGCACGTCCGAATGTTCGGAATGGTCTTCTACATCCACACCCAGAATGTCGAAGGCTTCCATCATATAATCGCGTACGGCCGCAGCTGATTCTTCGGCTTCAATGGCATCAATCAAACGTTGCGCCGGTTCGTTGCGGCAGGAGTTCAGCTCAATCAGCGCATCGCGGCCATTCTGCAGCAGGGTTTTCAAGCGCGCAGTTTCCGCCGCAGAAGCGCTCACCAGGATTTCCAGAGCGGCTTCGTCGCCCGCCAGCGACTGCTGCCAGGCCTCGGCTACCGACTCCTGCACGGCCACACCCACACTGCAACTTTCTGCAAAGGCGTTCAGGCCACGCTGGAACCATTGGTACTGCACTTCCTGACTGGTGCCTTCCAGATACGGGATATGAATATCAATGGCGCTGGTTTGGCCGATACGGTCCAGGCGGCCAATGCGCTGCTCCAGCAGGTCCGGGTTGGCCGGCAGATCAAACAACACCAAATGATGGGCAAACTGGAAGTTACGGCCTTCGCTGCCGATCTCGGAGCAAATCAGCGCTTGGGCGCCCTGCTCAGAGTCAGCAAAATAAGCTGCGGCGCGGTCGCGCTCGATCAGGTCTAAATGTTCGTGGAACGCAGCGCTGCGAATGCCGGCGCGCAGTTGAAGATAGTGCTCCAGCGCCATAGCCGTGCTGGCGTGGGCACAAATTACCACCACTTTTGCCGGGCGCAGGCCCGCCAGCGTTTTTTGCAACCAGGCTACGCGTGGGTCTTGCGCTAGCCACTGCTCTTCGTCGGGCTCGTTACGTTCGGGAGTCAGGCCGTCAATGCCGCGGGTGAAGCCGCTATAAAGTTCGGGGCACGGCAGTGGCACCGGGTGTGGGAGACGCTCGGGAAAGCCCTGAATAGCAGCGCGCGTGTTACGAAACAACACCCGGCCGGTGCCGTGGCGATCGAGTAAAGCGTCAATAATCGCCTGATGGGGGTCGCTCTCAGCCAACAGCTGGGGCAAGTGCGAACCCAGCCACTGCTCTAGAATTTTCTGGTCGTCGCTTGCGGTGGTGTGTTCGGACTGCAATCGGCGCACCACAGCGTTGACCGCTTCGTACTGGCTTTCCTGTTCGCGGAACGCCTGTAAATCGTGGAACCGCGCAGGATCCAGCAAGCGCAGGCGTGCAAAATGGCTGACCAGCCCCACCTGTTCTGGCGTTGCGGTCAGCAGCAGCAGGCCCTGGCTCGCCGCCGCCAGATTTTCAATTGTTTGATATTCCGCACTAACATGGCTTTCACTCCAGGCCAGGTGGTGCGCTTCATCAACAATCAGCAGGTCCCAGCCGGCCGCTATGGCGTCGTTTCGGGCTTGTTCAGTGGCGGTCAGAAAACTCTGGCTACACAACACCAGCTGCTCACTTTCAAATGGGTTTTCCCGACCTTCTTCGCCGAATATATGGCTCATCAGAGCATCCACGTCGCTCTGCTGTTCTTTGATGGCGTCATAACGGCCTTGATCAACAATGGAGAAACGCAGATTGAAGCGCCGCAGCATTTCAACCAGCCATTGGTGAATCAGCGAGTCTGGCACTACTACCAAGGCCCGCCGGGCGCGGCCCGTATGCAGCTGATAGTGCAGAATCAAACCGGCCTCAATGGTTTTGCCCAGGCCTACTTCGTCGGCCAACAGTACCCGCGGGGCAAAACGCCGGGCCACTTCGCCGGCAATATAAAGCTGATGGGGCAAATGCTGGGTGCGGGCGCCAATCAGGCCCTCGGCCGGCGAGGCCCGCAGACGGTCAAGATGGTTCAACGTGGAAAAACGGAGCCGAAAGGCACCGTTACGGTCAAACTGTCCGGCGAACAGGCGCTGATGGGGGGCCGAAAAGTTCACCGTTCCGCTGAGCTTCACCTCAGAAACCATCTGAATTTTTTCGCCATCATCGGCGTGGTAAACCAGCAAACCGGCCATGTCTTCCACCGCGCGCACGATGTAGCTTCCACCATCGAAGGTTTCGATGGTTTCACCCAGCTGATAAATAATGCGCGACAAGGGCGCGTTGTCGGTGGCGTAAGTACGCTCTTCGTCAGCCGCCGGAAAACCAAGGGTCACCCTGCGTCCGGAAATATCTGTAACTATGCCCAAACCCAGGGCTGTATCGCTGTGGCTAACCCAGCGCTGACCAATGACAAAATCCGACGTTTCCAAGCAACCTCCAAATCCTAATTCTAATCAAAAACGTGCGGAACCTTGTTCACGCACCCATAACGCCGTGGCACCGCACACCGCTGCCGGCACCACAAACAAATTCAATACCGGCACCATGGCCGCCAGCGCTACCGGCAGCCCAAAACCCAAAGCCAACAGACGGCGCTCGGCCAGCATCTGTTTTAACACCGGGAAACGGGTTTTGTGATTATCTGCCGGGTAATCCACGTACTGCAGCGCCATCATCCAACTGTTGAACACGAACCACAGCACCACCGCCACTAGGTTCACCACCGGAATCAGGCCCAAAATGAGCAGACCCAGAGCACGGGGCAGGTAATAGATGATTTTCTGCAATTCGCGCCACAGTGAGCGCGGAATGTCTTTAACAATGCCCGCCCAGCCTTCGTCGCCGCCTATTGGTTGGCCGGTCAGGTGCTGCTCGCAGCGCTCGGCCAAGTAGCCATAAAAGGGTGCACCAATCAGGTTCGCCACAATCACAAAACCGTAAGCCAGCAACAACACAATAACCGCGCCGTAAAGCAACCAGAACAGCCAGTCCAGCGCTTGCAGCCAAGCCCAGTCTGGCAACCAGCCCATAGCCGTCGCAATCAGACCGGAAAATAAGTCACCCAGATAAAAAAACAGCAGGCTGAACAGCAGAATGTTAATCAGCAGGGGGATAATCACAAAAAGGCGAAGCCCGGGTTGCCGAATCAGGCCAAAACCCTCGCCCAGATATCCCAATCCGCGAAAAAAGTTACCATTGAACATGGCGCAAAAACCTTGGTTGCAGTGACATTGACGGGCTGCAAAGCATATCATGTTGCGGTCTTTGCCACAGCTGGAACAAACAATCGATATGCTTTTAACAACCACGAAACAACGGCTTGCACAATTACTCCGCTTACGCGCCCTGTGGAGATTTGCGCTACTGGCGTCTATTGCCGCTATTCTGTTTCTGGCCACGACCGCAGGCCCGCTACCGGTGCCCTCTGCGCAAAGCGACAAGGTCAATCACCTGATCGCCTTTCTGGAGCTCACGCTGTTGATGCGTTTGGGCTGGCCGCAGCTGAAACCGCTCTACTTCATCCCGCTGTTGCTGGGCTTCGGCATGCTGATAGAAATTGTGCAAGCCACCTTGCCCTACCGCGACTTTTCCCTGGCTGACGTGGCCGCTGACGCCGCCGGCATCGCTGCGGGAATGCTGATTTGGCCTTGGCTGCAAAAATTCAACGCGCGATATTGAACGATTTACGAGTCAGTGTAAGCATTCTCTTACAAATCGGTTGTTTTCTTGGCTTTTTATTAGTGGGCAAATACAACATAAAGCAAAATATATTATTATAGATTATTGATTAGTAAATAATTTAAATCGAACGCCCGTGTATTTTATAGCGCTATAATCCGAAGGTATAATCTACCAAACGCTCTGTATTGGTAATATAGCGTTGATCACGGACGATGTATGCACCACGGAGTGGGCCAAGGACCAGCAACACGGCAGTTGCACATTGCGCAGGGATGCGCCGACCTATCATCAAAAGCGGTCTTTTTTATACCAGCCGCAGCACAATCGCACTAACTGCTCTATACTTCGTTGCCAATCTGGCCAGTTTACTTTTCTTTTATGACCCGCAGACAAGACACCGACGATTACCTTTCGCTATTTCTGAACAACACACCGCTGCTAGACGTGCGTGCGCCTGTCGAATTCGACAAGGGCCATCTTCCCGGTGCCATTAACGCACCGCTGATGAACGACGACGAGCGCCACCTTGTTGGAATTTGTTACAAAGAGCAGGGCCAAAGTAAAGCCATTGAGCTGGGCCACCAGCTGGTGCAGGGCGACATCAAGGCTCAGCGCATTGAAGCCTGGAAACACTTTTGCACCCAACATCCAGACGGCTACCTGTACTGTTTCCGCGGCGGCCTGCGCTCACATCTTTCACGCCAGTGGATTGCCCAAGCGGGCATTAACTATCCGCTGGTGGAAGGCGGCTACAAAGCCATGCGCCGGTTCCTGATCGATCAGCTAGAACAGCAGATTGCCAGCGAGACGTTTTACATCCTCAGCGGCCGCACCGGCACTGGCAAAACCCGCGTATTGCACACCCTGCCCAACCCGGTGGATCTCGAAGGCCTGGCCAATCACCGCGGTTCCAGCTTTGGCCGACAGGTAACGCCACAGCCCACGCAAATCAACTTCGAAAATCAGCTTGCGGTTGCCATGCTGCACGCCAGGCATCATCACGGCGGCCCCATTTATCTGGAAGACGAAAGCCGTCTTGTGGGGCATTGCGCGCTGCCCGTCAGCCTGCGGGAGCGCATGGCTGCGGCACCGTTGGCCGTGCTGGACCGGCCAATGGCCGAACGCATTGATATTATTCGCCAAGACTATGTCGAAAATATGCTGGCCGACTACACGAACCTCGATGGCGAAGATGCCGGCTGGCTAAATTTTAGCGACTACCTTTTGAGCGCGCTCGATCGCATTCGTAAGCGCCTGGGCGGTGAACGCCATCAGCAACTTCGCAGCATGATGGAGTCCGCACTGGCGCAACAGGCAGAGAACGGCAACAGCAACGGTCATAACGCCTGGATACACAGCCTGCTAGAGCATTACTACGACCCAATGTACGATTACCAGCTGGCCCGCAAACCGGGCACAGTGATTATGCATGGCGGCCCGGACGCCATCGCACAGTGGGCCAAACAAGCCCACCCGCGTATTTTATAAAACGAGAATTTCACAAGGAGTTAGTAATGGAAGATTTATTTAGCGCCGAAGGCCGCGCCGCAGAACTGGCAGACCAGGCCATCACACTGGTCATGGCCTACGCGCCCAAAGTGGTACTGGCCATCATCACCCTGATTGTGGGCATGTGGCTGGTTAACCGGTTTGTTAACGTTCTGGACTCAAAACTTGGCAAGAAAGACCCCACGCTGAACAAGTTTCTGTGTGGGCTGATCAATGCCATTCTCAAGGTTCTCCTGCTGATTTCTGTTGCCTCTATGATCGGCATTGCGACCACCTCATTCATTGCCGTTATTGGTGCTGCCGGCCTGGCTGTCGGCCTTGCCCTGCAGGGCAGTCTCGGAAATTTTGCTGGTGGTGTGCTGATTCTGATTTTCAAGCCCTTCAAGGTGGGAGATACCATTGAAGCCCAAGGGTTCTTTGGCGCTGTGGATGAGATCAGCATTCTGTATACAATTGTTAATACCTTCGACAATCGCCGCGTTGTAATCCCGAATGGTAGCCTGTCTAACGCTACGCTGGTTAACGTCAGCATCTACGACAAGCGTCGGTGTGACATGACCTTCGGTATCGGTTATGACGATGACATCGACAAAGCCAAAGGAATACTCAAACAGCTGATGGAAGAGGACGAACGCTCACTCAGCGACCCTGCTCCGCGAATTTGTGTGGGCAGTCTCGGCGACAGCTCCGTTAACCTGATGTTCCGGGTGTGGGTCGCGACGGATAACCTCTGGCCTTATTACTGGGACATGCAGGAAAAAGTCAAAAAAGCGTTCGATGCTGCGGATATCACGATTCCCTTCCCCCAGCGCGATGTGCACATGTACAAGGCTGAATAGGGCTGAGCGCAAAAAGCCTACAGCCGAGTTTCGCAATCCCTGAAACCTCGGCTAAGCTCATCAGTAACAGCAGCTGCCGTTACTGATGAGGAGGCCGCCACCATGCCCGCAAACGCTTTAAAACAATACCTCGACAGCGCAGGCGTAGAATACTTGTGCATGCTGCACCCACCCGCATTCAGTGCGCGCCAATTGGCGAGGCACGTTGGTATTGCCGGAGACCGGGTGGTTAAAACCGTGATCATCGAGCTGGATGGCAAAATGGCCATGCTGGTGATGCCCGCCACCTGGCGCGTGCGCTGGCAGCGGCTGTCACAGATTCTCGACACCGATTTTGTTGAGCTGGCCGATGAACAGGCGTTCCAAAACCTGTTCCCTCAATGCGAAGTAGGCGCCATGCCGCCCTTTGGCGAGCTCTACGGTATGAACGTGTATTGCGCCGAAGCGCTAACCCAGCAGCCCGAACTGGCGTTCGCCGCCGGCAGCCACAGCAAATCCATTCACATGAAAACCACCGACTTTCTGGCTCTTGCCCAGCCGATGATTCTGAACCAGGGTTTTAACAAACCCGGTGTTGCCAAACCGGCGTGGCTGGTAAAACGCAAACAACCGGCCGCCTCTGGGTCTGCCCAGGCACTGTAATTTTCCCTATCGTTGCTATAGCGGCATGACCGCATAACAACTCCGCGGCTTGCCTGTTCGTTGCCATCGCGTAAACTGATAACAACAAACAGGAACCCGATATGACTCAAGCATTTGATATTGCGGTTGTCGGTGCCGGCATGGTGGGTGCAGCCCTTGCGACAGGCTTGGGCCGCAACGGTTTTCGCGTGGCGCTGATTGACTTCGCTAACGCTCCCGAATTTGTGCCAGGCAGCACGCCAGATATCCGCGTGTCGGCCCTTAGCGCCGGTAGTGAACGCTACCTGCGAAGCCTACAGGCCTGGGACGCCGTTCTGGCCATGCGCGCCACGCCCTATCGCCGCCTGGCGGTGTGGGACCAGTCCTCGCACCCGCTCACCCGGCTGCTGCCAAAGCCCCTGGCACGGGTGGAATTCAACGCCGACAAGCTGGGCGCCAGCCACCTTGGCCACATCGTAGAAAACAGCGTTACTCAAGCAGCTCTCTGGCAGGCCGCAAGTACCCAGCCGAACATCACTTTAATGCCGGGCGTTGCGGTGACCAATCTCACCCAGAACCACGATCACGCTCGGCTGGACTTGGATAACGCCACCGCTATTGCAGCAACCCTGGTGGTAGGCGCCGACGGAGCCCAATCCCGGGTGCGCGATCTCGCCGGCATTGGTGTCACCCGCAGCCAATACGATCAACAAGCCATGGTGATTTCTGTTCGTTACCGCGGCGCGGTGGAAGACATCACCTGGCAGGGCTTTTTACCCTCTGGCCCGCGGGCCTTTTTGCCCTTGCACACAGCCGGCAAGGAATTTCCCGGCGAAAGCTGGGGCTCGCTGGTGTGGTACGACGCCCCCGCGCGGATTGCACAGCTCAAAGCTATGCCCACCGAACAGCTGATGGCCGAAATTCAACGGGAATTTCCCCAGCCGCTGCCAGAGCTAACGCATATAGACACCCGCGCCAGCTTCCCCATTGCCCGCCAGCACGCCAAACACTATTGCCAGGGCCGTGTGGTCTTGGCCGGCGATGCGGCTCACACCATCAACCCGTTGGCCGGTCAAGGCGTGAACCTGGGCTTTCAAGACGCCCAATGCCTGCAACAGCTATTGACCGTTGCCCGCAACAACGGCACCGACTTGGCCGACTCCGCCTTACTGAGCCAATACGAACACCAGCGCCGACCCGCTAACCGCCGCATGATGCTGGCTATGGATGCCTTCTACCACCTGTTCAGCAACCGAGTTCCTCCGCTGCACCTGTTGCGTAACCTGGGCCTGGGCGCGGCGCAGGCACTGCCTTTCGCCCGCAACCGCGTAGCCCGTTACGCCATGGGTCTGGATTGAACGTCACTTTTTAACCCACTTCCTACCTCATTTTAAACAAGGAGCCTGTTATGTCAGAAACTCTTTTTACCAAGATCATTAACCGGGAAATTCCCGCCGACATCGTGTACGAAGACGACACCACCCTGGCGTTTCGCGACATTAACCCGCAAGCCCCCGTGCACCTGCTGATTATTCCGAAAAAGCACATTGCGACTATTAACGACATCACCGAAGACGATCGGGAGCTGGTGGGCAATCTGTATTACGTGGCCGCCAAGCTGGCCAAAGAAATGGGCTTCGCCGAAGACGGCTACCGAACCGTCATGAACTGCGGCGAAAACTCCGGCCAAACGGTGTTCCACATTCACCTGCATCTGCTGGCCGGTAAACCTATGGGGTGGCCGCCTTACTCCGACAAAATGAAGCAGGCGTAGAGCAAGCACTGTTTGAGCAAATCAAAAGCGGCGCCTGCAACGGGCGCCCCTTTTTGCAGCTGTTCGACGTTCATTTACGGAGCTTTTTTGAACAAAAATGCGAAAGGGTTTTTCATGTTGGGGTTCTCTGGATAGTTGGCAGAAAGCAAAATCACTGCTTACTACTGTTTACTCACATCTTTTGATTTTGAGTTGCTATAGCTTGCTCAGCGTTTACTTTGCTGGGTGCTTGAATTTGTTGCCAAATGCCAAAAATAACGACTAATGAGCAGTCTGAATGAAAAAGCAAGAAAACAGGACGAAATCGAGCTCTGCCGCGCCTTATCGTCTTCCCATTGCGTTGTATATTTTTGCGTTGCTCGGCCTAGTGGTTTCCGCTGGTTACGTCGCTCAAAACACCTACAAACAGGCTACAGAGACTGCAATAGGTCGCTCTGTCGCCCGCGCTGATCTGGCGGCTGAACTGGTTGCAAACAGGCTGCTTTCTAGCAGGTACGGCATGCGGGCTCTCGACGGATTTGTTCACCAGCCAAACACTTTACCTGAGATGCTCTCCGAATCTTTTGCCAGATTATCCTTGTCCGATGGCCAAAGCATCGCCATTCTGGACCAATCTATGAAACTGGTGGCCCGTATCCCAACTGCTCCCGGAGATACGTCCAGCTTGGGAAAGGTCGTCAACCGTCTGGAAATTCGTCGTTTTATTGACAGTGGTTCCAGCAGCTATCAGGCGGTTTTCGAGTCACATATTGATGGTGAGAAAAGGTTTTACGCGTTCAAACGTGTGCTGGGTGCTCCCTACATTATTGCCGTTGGCGAGAAAACCTCAGTAGCATTACAAGGCTGGCAACAGAGCCTTTGGGCTGGAACCAGCGGCATTTTACTGGTTGCGGTTATTGGCCTGTTTTTTCTGAGGCAGTTCTGCCGAAGACTGTCTGTTCAAAATGCATTATTGCGCGAAAACCAGGAGCGCAGGGTTTTGCAACAAAAGGCACAGGCCAATGAGACTCGATTACAGGCCCTTATTAATTCCATTCCGGATTTGATCTTTGTGTTCGATGAGCAAGGAAAGTTTGCCTTTGTTCATGCGCCGGACGAAAGCCAGCTACCAATGCCGGTGGACAGGCTGCTTGGACTACATTACCGCAAAGTGCTGCCGCCAGAGCTTGCCAGCCGATTTGATCAAATTTCAGCGGACATCAAACAATCACGGAAAGTCCGCGATTTTGAATATCAGTTGTTTTCTAAAAGTGAGCCCCGCGACTTTGAAGCTAGAATAAGCTCGCTACAAGGCATGAGTGGCCATTACAGCGGTTTCCTGGCCGTGGTGCGAGATGTCACCGAAAACAAGCTTCATGAAGCTGAACTGCGCATTGCGTCCGCCGCGTTCGAGACCCATCTCGGCATTATGATAACCGATGCAAGCGGCGTGATATTGAGAGCCAATAAAACATTTTCACGCATTACCGGTTATGCCGAGCATGAGATTTTGGGGAAGAACCCGAGCGTCCTTCAATCCGGCCTGCAAGACACTCCGTTTTATCTTCATCTCTGGGCCCGCGTTGAGAAAAACGGCTCGTGGGAAGGTGAAATATGGAATCTCAAAAAAGACGGAGAAGCGTTCGTCGAATGGCTGACGATCACTGCAATTTATGGAAAATCGGGCATCGTCCAGAACTACGTAGGGACCTTTCACGATATCACCAAACGCAAGAAAGCCGAGCGGGAGGCGCATCGATTGGCTTTCTACGATTCGCTGACGGGGCTCGCGAATAGGGCACTTCTTAAGGAGAGAATCTCTGAGGTTTGCAAAGCCAACACTCGACAGAATACCCATGCTGCCCTTTTGTATGTCGATGTTGAGCAGCTGCGTGCGGTTAACGATGCCAGGGGATATGGGTTTGGTGACCTGGTCCTGAAGGCCATTGCTGAGCAGCTCGGTACCATGGTGCGTGAGAGTGATACTCTTGCTCGCATCGGAGGTGACGAATTTGCCATCCTGCTGTCCAATCTTAATTCTTCACAGGACGTTGCCGCGCGCGTGACAGAGGGCGTTGCGAACAAAATCCTTGATGCCTTCAACCGCCCGATTGATGTTCTGCAACAGAAAATACAGGTGAATATCAGTATCGGTATCGCCCTGATTGACGGACGTAACTCTCCTTGCAATCAACAACTTCAGAAAGCTGAGCAAGCCACTCAGCAGGCGAAAGAGCGGGCAAGACTTCGGGGTGAAAAGCGCATCTCATTCTTCGATCCTGAAATACAGGCCCAGGTTGTTCAGCACGTTCTTCTGGAAGAGGAACTGCGGAACGCGTTGGCGGAAGAGCAACTTGTGCTCTATTACCAGCCCCAGATCCGCAACCCGAATCAGCTGGTCGGCTACGAAGTACTCTTGCGCTGGCGTCACCCGAAACGGGGCATAGTATCCCCCGGTGTTTTCATTCCAATAGCCGAACAGAGCCGGCTTATTCTGCCGATCGGCCGGTGGATTATCGAACAGGCCTGTGAAAAGTTGGCGGCGTGGCAATCAGAACCGGCCAGCTCCGGGCTCAGTCTTGCGGTTAATGTCAGCATCGTTCAGTTTCAGAGTGATAACTTCGTAGAACATGTGGGCCGGATTCTTGAAAAAACAGGTGCGCCACCACGCCTGCTGAAACTTGAGGTGACCGAGAGCCTGCTAATGAATGACCCCGAGCGGATCACCGAGATGATGAATCGTCTCCGTTCTATGGGCGTTCGTTTTTCGTTGGACGACTTTGGCACAGGGTATTCTTCGATGAGCTATCTCAACCGATTGCCTCTGGATCAGATCAAGATAGATCAGTCGTTTATAAATGAGGTAACGAACAACCTGGCAAGCTCCGCCATTGTGGAGTCCATAATCGGGCTGGCCAAGGGGCTAAATCTGGAGGTCATTGCCGAAGGGGTAGAAACGGAAGAGCAGAGAAACTGGCTGGCGAATCATGGATGCCAGAATTTTCAGGGCTACTTGTTTGGCCGGCCTGAAGAGATTTGAGTGTTGGGGTTTCGTTTGACCAGCAAAGTCATATCCGTTCGAATTGAGGGAATCTGCGACTTTTTTTGTACAGGCGGAATTTATCCAGGTTTTATCTTTCAGGCGAATGAACCCCACGCGACAATAAACCAGTTGAGCTATTAGGAGTGGCCTATCTAAC
The DNA here is from genome assembly GCF_023311895.1 of Marinobacter sp. M3C. GTDB lineage: Bacteria > Pseudomonadota > Gammaproteobacteria > Pseudomonadales > Oleiphilaceae > Marinobacter. The sequence goes on along the minus strand of NZ_CP092284.1, from coordinate 3,123,226 downwards.
CGGAAAAACGAACGACTGCGACGGTGAACAGTGCGAAGTCCATTAGTTCATTCCCTGGTTATTTCTAAGCCGCCTGTGCGGCGGTGAACTAGGCGATCAATTCGATGTGACGGGCGTTCATTTTCTAAGCCGCCTGTGCGGCGGTGAACGTTGAGAGAAGATGCGCCCGAAATTTACGACTTTTCTAAGCCGCCTGTGCGGCGGTGAACAAAATGGCATTCACTGCGGCGGGAACAATTGATTTCTAAGCCGCCTGTGCGGCGGTGAACTCACCGGTCAGGTGTAGGTCTTTCAGCTCGTTTTTCTAAGCCGCCTGTGCGGCGGTGAACCGCCGATCCCCGCTTTATTTACAGCTCCTATATTTCTAAGCCGCCTGTGCGGCGGTGAACGGCTATCTGGTCCAGAACGAAGCCGGTGGACTTTTCTAAGCCGCCTGTGCGGCGGTGAACTTTTCCCGATAGTTTCCCGCAGCTGACCGTTGTTTCTAAGCCGCCTGTGCGGCGGTGAACAGATCATCCCGTTTGCCATACCGTGCATATATTTTCTAAGCCGCCTGTGCGGCGGTGAACGACAGACCGATCATCAAACCCCTCTTCGCCTTTTTCTAAGCCGCCTGTGCGGCGGTGAACGTAAAACGTTTCACTTATACAGTATCGATTTCATTTCTAAGCCGCCTGTGCGGCGGTGAACCACTTTTTTCATATTCAGACTGATCGCAGCCATTTCTAAGCCGCCTGTGCGGCGGTGAACCCGGAATCGGACAGTAGCGCTGCCCGGTTGTATTTCTAAGCCGCCTGTGCGGCGGTGAACGGCCGGCGATCTTCCTTACTCAGTTTTCAATTTTTCTAAGCCGCCTGTGCGGCGGTGAACGATAACGACCTGCAGAAAGAACTCGACAGTCTTTTCTAAGCCGCCTGTGCGGCGGTGAACAATCTGCTACCAACGCTGGCCGTGTCGATTGCTTTCTAAGCCGCCTGTGCGGCGGTGAACGACAAAAAAGAGCTGCGGGCCTGTGGCTGCGATTTCTAAGCCGCCTGTGCGGCGGTGAACGGATAGCCCCGCCGTCGATCCAATTGTTACTATTTCTAAGCCGCCTGTGCGGCGGTGAACCCTATTAACGCGCTCCTGCGGGACCAGCCCCTTTTCTAAGCCGCCTGTGCGGCGGTGAACGTTGTGCACCGAACGCCAACGCGCAGGGTAAGTTTCTAAGCCGCCTGTGCGGCGGTGAACCGCTGGCCGCTTAAAGCCGGTGGGCATCCAGTTTTCTAAGCCGCCTGTGCGGCGGTGAACCTCATAAGAGCGGCTTTCAATGTACTCAAGTTTTTCTAAGCCGCCTGTGCGGCGGTGAACGCGTTATTCCGCAAAAAGAACTGCAGGATAGTTTTCTAAGCCGCCTGTGCGGCGGTGAACTGTGGTGGAGTGAGCAGCCTGTTTCCGTTGTTTTTCTAAGCCGCCTGTGCGGCGGTGAACGAAGCCAAGGACAAATCCGCCGAGTACATCAATTTCTAAGCCGCCTGTGCGGCGGTGAACGAGCCGTTTGAGAAACGCCCGCTGGCTAAGTGTTTCTAAGCCGCCTGTGCGGCGGTGAACACCAGCCGGTTGGTTCCCATGTGCATCATCATTTTCTAAGCCGCCTGTGCGGCGGTGAACGGTCACAGCACAATCTGGGCGACTGACACAGCTTTCTAAGCCGCCTGTGCGGCGGTGAACAAAGGCGGGATGCCAGCGGATTGCGCAAAGCATTTCTAAGCCGCCTGTGCGGCGGTGAACATGATGGCTTTATCCGATTCAATGCGGTTCGCTTTCTAAGCCGCCTGTGCGGCGGTGAACCGGCTGGTCCAAGATCTGCACGCTGAGCTGAATTTCTAAGCCGCCTGTGCGGCGGTGAACCAACGACTACGACCGTCCGCTGAACGTGTCTTTTTCTAAGCCGCCTGTGCGGCGGTGAACCATACTGAGCGTGAGGCAGGATCATCGTGTCATTTCTAAGCCGCCTGTGCGGCGGTGAACCGTGGGCAGGAATGTTAAACGCCATGTTTTTATTTCTAAGCCGCCTGTGCGGCGGTGAACAATTTGGTAAATTCTGACATGTCTTTCTCCATTTTCTAAGCCGCCTGTGCGGCGGTGAACTGTTTTATATTGTCATAAAACCTATGTTTTTAAAGAGCTTGCGCCAACTCACCATTAAAAAACATACTTTTGGCGGAAATCATTTTAAATCTTTAATAACAGACAGTTGAATGATGCACAGATTTACAGGGTCGTCATCATCTTAATTTCGTCAAACAATTTCGATACCAGCCGCTCTCGGTCTACGGTATCAATAATCGATCCACGTAATTTCTTATCTGCTTGAGCGATATTCCGTTCCTCGCTACCAATCTCGAACGCGAGTGGAAGTACAAGTTGATCTTTGATTAGATCAGCAATATCGAAAACCAGACCACCGCGCCGGGTTTTGCCATGGAGTATTGGCAGAGCAAATGGAATACCCAACCCATGCAGAACCGCCGCGGAATACCCATACGCCAAATAATTTCCGTGATCGATCAAGCTATTCACAATTTCGCCTTGTGAGCCAGACTTTCTCTCGCCCTCGTCTCTACGAAACTCAACTCCATATTCTCGCGCTAGCAGTGCGTACAATTTTTTTGCCCATATTGCCTCCACAGTGAGTATATGGGTGGCTGATTCGCTCGTTTTCAGCCTGCTCCTGATATCCGCTAGTAATGAGCCAGGCAAGGTGATTCGTCGTTTTTTCCACGCTACCTCTGTCCATTGCAAACGTGTTTCAAGCAGATGCTTTCCGAGTTCAAGCCTTTTGTCATCGCATGACCAAAGCTTGAACCAGCGCTGTGCGTATTCTGTTGGTCGGTATTCGTCTTGCGGCAAAATAAATGTGGCGTCTAACGCGCCTATTAGCGGTGACCCACCCGACCCGCAGAAGCCTACCATTACATTAGATTCCGCCAGCTTGCGCATGGCGGAATTGGTAATGGATGTTCCGGTTCCAAGCAAAAGAAAAAGCGTATTTTTGTCCGGTATATTGAACAGCTTTTCGATGTTTTGCCCGGTATCCGTAAGGTAAACAACTCGCTCGTCTTTCTGAATAACTTTGCAGCGTTCCAGATAAAACACATTTGCGCGTTTGCTCAACGCAACCGCTCGGGGGCGGCCACTATGCGGCAGTGATTTCATGATACCTCTGGCAACCAGTAAGGCGCAGCTCGCGAGGAAAGCCCATACCCATTAAGCTTGCCTGGACTGTCTGACCGATGGTCAGACGTGAATCGCACCACTCCTAAACCGAATCGCAGATCAGGCTGCTTGATTGATCGCACATAGATTACCGGCATTTGCGTTAGCTTGTCTGACACTTCAGCTCGCCACTTAGCATCACTTTTGCGAGGATGGCGGTGCCGGGTGTAAGCGACCCAGCACTCGGGGTTTTCAGGACACGATTTAATGCGCTTCACGGCAATGTGATCTTTCACGCTGCTGTTGCCTTCCAACATGTCTGCCAACTCGTCAAGTTCAGGCCTGTCTTTTGCGTAAAGGCGTATGCGCTCCCCAACTTGCCTGTATTCGCCTGTCTTCATTAATGGCAGTGCCAGTGCTATCTCGGTATCGCTGTTGGCCATAAAATGATGGACCACTTTCACGACCTGGGACGCAACAACAGGCACTAGCGCGCCAGCGACAACTCGGATATCAATGTCCATATACTTTTGCATATCGCGCTCCACCCGTTAATCATCCTTCTTCTTTTTCTCACTGTAAACGCCACCGCGTATCAGTGCAGCGATCATGAACATGCCTTCAGGGGTGTCTGGATCAATCTCGCCAAGGCGGGGTGCTAACACAAATGCAGTGGTGCCACTTTTCTCATTTCGGAAGAACGTCATTTTGTCCAGATTAGCGCCTTCCGGTTCTACGGATATGGGCAGATCGTCGTTCAATTCCGCGGCTGGGTACCATGTGTCAATTGTACGGAGAGCATTACCGATTTTTTGATCGCGCAAAGCGGCAATGCCCATTTTTCGGACATCGTTGAACGCTTGTGCCTTGTCCGTTCCTTTGCCGGCAGCATTCAGGGGTTCCGCGCTTCCAATTTTGTAGAGCGGGCGAGCAAAGCCAGTTGGCTTTTCTTGAACGTAATTTTGTGAGGGGTACACTTCCATCGATGCTTTGAATCCCATATCAACAATCGCGCGTACCTGAAAGGACGTAACCCCTTTTCCTGACAGGCTTTCCGCGATTTTTTCGCCCAAAGCTTGCTCACCATCTGAGTAATCGTTAAAGCTATACAAACTGCTGCTAAAGGCGTCAACGTCTGTCAATGTGAGCACCGGGCTCTCAACCGAGATGGTGATTTTGTCGCTCAGGGTTCGGTTGCGCCACAGCCAACGACCATTAAGAATATTTCGCGCAAATCTTCTGCTAACTTCTTTCAAGCCGTCGCTGTTTTCACACGAAGCAGCAAACTGTTTAACGCCATCTCTGAAGGCAGCGGCGCTTTCGCCAGAGCAAGCGCTTAACGTTTCCCCAAGGGGTAGAAACCGAAACATGAATTCTACGCCGAACGCAGAGCTGGCAACGTCTGTCTTCGCGGATTCGGTGATCTGGATATTCGATACGTTCTTGTCAGCGCCTTTTTTGGATGAGGGTGTGTTTTGGGTGCCACGAATTCCGTGACGAATTACGGGAATGTCGCGCTCTTCACCGCTGCTCATGATGCTGAAAAATCGGCCGTCAGAAATAACACTGGCACGGTTGAAGCTGGCAACAGCTGGCAATTTCTTCAATATAGTGGTCATGAGTTAAACCTCGTAACAATGGTTGGGCTGGGTGATTAAAAATGTGTCGTCGGTAATCCAGGTCGGGGACCAGAATAAATCGTTAAAGTTGATCTTCTTCTTGATGGCTTGTCGGATGCTTTGAAGTTCCACCAAACCAATGAGGGGTTCGCAGAGCGCGTGCAGACAGTTTTCACGACTGCCCTGATTTTCGCTCAATGGTGATACCAGGCCATAGCCTAAAACAGCCGGCGACACCCATCGGTGGCGACTGGTTTCGGCGATCTTGGTCTTGATTTCAGATTCGGATTCAGAATCAAACTCAGATTTGGGGCCTTGGTGTGTACTTTTATCGGGGCGGCCAAGGGCTGCCAGTAAAAGGCGCTCTGTGCGGCCTTTCGTGGAATCCGGTTCGTTTAACGTATGAGTGTCGTCGGTCAGCACAAAGCCACCATGAACTGTCTTTTCGAGCACTGAGGGCGCAATAGGCTTACCTTCTTCAACTGGCGTTGACTGTCCCATAATGCCGGGCATCTCATCGGTTACCACAGGGGCGCCGTAATCTACGATTTGACCGCCAGCCAGCCGGGCTCCGTGCAGTAAGAAAGTCGCCGCATCGCGCTCGATGATGCCATCCGGCGTTTCAGCTTGGTTTGGCGCCAGCTTGAATACGATGCTCCAATGGCCGTTCATGTGCGCGTTTGGTTGCGATGCGTTGCTGCCAAGCGTATTACCGGTGGGTTTCCCTGCTGCGTCGATTCCGTCAAAAAGTGTTGCCCCCTTCATACTCAAGAGCCAGTAATCTTGATCGGTGCTGTATTTGTCCAGGTGCTTATCCGCCAGCAACTCTGCGCTGTGGTGTATCAACATCACTCCTTCAACGATGATGCCTGTGCGCAAGGAAAAAGCCGTGCCCATGAGCGATGCCGCCATGGCCGGCACCAGCGAAATTATCCCACCGGCTGCAAGCGCGTTTGCCCTCGACACTTCAAGATGAGGAAGAATCAGGTATTTAGTCACAGTAGCCCCCAGGTAATGATCGAATGTGCGATGCGCTCGGTGTCTGTGTCATCCAGCCCAAGCGTTAGGTTCTGGCCCTGTTCGTTAATGCCCAAGGAATAATTTTGCAGTGCCTTTGCAAGTGTTCGCGCTTCTTTTTTTAACCAATTTGGCGAGCGAAGTGCCGGGTTCAGCCACGCTTCAAAGCGTGAACCGTCGGTTTTGTCGGTGAATGGCAAAGGTGTAGGTAATTCAGACGCGTGTTGCTCTATTAATTTTCGAGCCCGACCCGCCTGATTGATCCAGGACCCGGCTATTACTTTGAGGTATGGAATTTCGGCTTCGACATTTTTTGCGCCCCAAATTGACGTGCGCTCACCGGTGCCACGCGTTTTTTCCAAAAACGCCTCGTAATGCTGAACTAGAACTTTGGGTATATAAAATCGGACCCCGTTATAAGCAATTCCGAACGCAGCACGCTGCTCTTTGGAGGACTGAGGAAGGTTGTCGAATACCACCGGTCGAGTGAGCACGAACGCTTTACTACCGACGTTATTTGGCTTTGCCCCACCTACAGGCAGCTTTTTGACCATCCCGAATCTCGGCAAATCTTCAAGCTTTTGTAACAACTCGGATTTTTCTTCATTCGTACGCTTTGTGTCTTTGAGTTGCTTGCGGATATCAAATTTCGTGTTGCTGAGTTCGCGGCAGTAATGGCTAATATCGGAGGCCACTTGCAAGCTGGGAAGCGGGGTAACGGATACGAACTCGCCGTTTTCTCTGGGAAGCAGGAGTTGCTTAACCCGAATCGGTAGCGGGTTTGGAACCTGAGCGTCTGGAAGCTCACCCCGGCTCATGGCTTGGTAAAAATCAACTACCTGCTGGCGTTCACGAACCGGCAGCTCCACGGCAGATTTAACCCCTGCAGTATCACCAAGCCAATACCGAAGCACTCCGACAGGTTTTGTCGTGTCCTGCTTGATATAGTCCAGTTCAATGCCTTCGCCAGAACCTGTGCTTAGCCGGTCCGCAAGCAGTGTTCTGCCCGAAAGATGGGGCAGCTTAAGGGCATGGGCTTTACCCAGGCGGGCTCCACCTTCCTTGGCTTTGCTGTTTACCACCTTGAAAGAGTAGTGGAAATACAAGGCTTGCAGATGGCGCATCCACTCGTGCGCAAATTCTGCCGGGTTGTCGGGCTGCGTCAGCTCTATTGGCACGTCTTTGACTTTCGGGGCCTTTGCTGGCGAATTGTCGGTAGCGGTTTTTTGATCGTTGGCAAACAAGGATGCTTGCTGACTGTTGCCCTGTGCATTATCCCGTGACATATCGTTCTTCCAGTCGCTATTTCCATACAGACTACCCTGCGTGGATCATTAGAGATATGCTGTAACGAATCATCTGAAAAAATAGCCTTGGATTATTTATGCTTCAGCTTCCGTTCCAAATAGTGACTTTTGCGGCAAGGCGGCTGTTTTACGCTGGCGAGTTACAGCAAAAAAGTCTGGCCGATGCGTTTTGTCTGGCGCCGGGCGCGGCAAGCAGGCGCATGAGCTTGCTGCGGGAGCAGTTCGCCGACTTTATTGACCACGACAAACCGCGAAAACTGGTTTGCGTGAGGCCAAATGAATTACAGCAAAAATACCCATGCGTGAACGGTAATGCGATTTTAAATGAGCTACGAGAACGGTCTGGTCCATCAAGAAATCAAAATGGATTCCCCATGATTGAAGCGCAGCACCGTGGCGGCGCTGTGTGGAACGATGGCGCTTTCGTGGCGCCCACCTTTGACGAACCCCAAACCGCCTTGCGTGTGCCGGATGAAATAGATTACACATCGTTATTGTTTGCCCTGTGCCGAAGCCAGGCTGTTGGAATCAACTACGTCAAACTGAATGTGGATGATCAGCCACGTGATCGTATCGTCTACCCTATGTATTTGCGTCTGCTTGGCGATCACTTGGCTGTTTCGTGTTACGACTACGACGCTCTGCGCCACTACTCACATGGCTCACCGCCGCCGCTTAAAACCTTTGTTTTGTTCCGTATACTGTTTGTCGAGTCGTTGTACCAGAACGCCGAGTATCGCCGCGTAACGAACGTGATCAATGACCTTACTTATGGCCGCGAGTTGATTCGCCCTTATCGCGTCACATTGAATAGCCAATACAGTGAGAGTCAGCGTTTGGTTATAAGCCGTGAACTCGGCCTTGATCATCTTGGACGTAAATTTATGGACACAGCCACCCTGTTCTTTTTCAAGGCGCGTTTTTGTGGGGCTGTTTCATCGGATAATCAGCAGGGTAGCCCGGGATCGTTGATCTGGCCGCCTGTCGTCGGCGTGGAGTTAACCTGATGTTTGTTACCTTTGTATGCATGAGTGAGAAGAAGTCCATTAGCCGTGTTCGGCGCGTTTTAGACCGCTACGCCATCCGAATCGGCAAGCAAACCTGGAATACGCCGATTACCAAAGAGGCGCTAGACGATGTTTACCGAGTGGTGCGCCAAGGTGCTACGCGGCATACCGCCGTCGCCTGTTACCGGAACAATAGCACTCGGTCAATGGATCTTATCTGGACGGTTGGTCGGCGCGACCAGTTCGGTGCTAACGGCGCTGTTGCGGTCGCGCACAAGCGTAGAGCACCGGCGCCTATTGCCCCTTGGGTTCGCACCGCAGCGCTAGTGGCTCAATGTTCCGGCTTCAATCACGATATTGGCAAGGCCACCTTGCAGTTTCAGAACAAACTCACCACCTCCGCTAAGGGTGGCTCATGTTTTATCCGTGACCGCGTTCGGCATGAATGGGTGTCCCTGGTGGTGTTTGAGCATTGGCGTGACGCTATGGCACATTGGGAGCGTGACGGCCCTAGTGTGACTGAAAGCGCTGATAATCCGCCACGCCTGCATGAATCCTTTCCAGCCGTGCGGCCTGACGCGCAACCGCAGTTATTGAAGGGCTTGCCCGCAAATCCTGTCAGGAATATTCGTAACGCCCTCGATTTTTGCACCCTGACCCATCATGGGTTGTTGGGCGTGGACGCCCGCAATCTAACAGATAAACCGCCCAAAGTTGAGGATACACCCGGCGGGTCAGCGCACGTTCGAACTTCACAGGAGCTTGTGCGCGATCAGCCAGATTCGCTGTATCGCAATGTGCCCGACAATGCCACGTTCAAAGTGGATACCGAGAAACGGTTGTGGTCGCTCACAAAGCGCGTTTTAAAGCGCAATGAGGATTACGGAGATAATCCGCACTATGCCCGCGGCATTGCCCTTATCGCCAGGGCGGCGCTGATTGCTGCTGACCATGAGGTGTCCAGTCAGCGCTATCCGGGAACAGTGGCTAAACGTGATGTAAAAGCCACATTGTATGCCAACACCAAGCCGCTACCGTCTCGCGGCCACGCAAGCCAGCGACGAGCCTTGGATCAACCGTTGGATTGGCATTTGGAAAATGTCGGGCGAATGGCCGGTCGGTGGGTTCACCGAATAGCCACTTTGAACGATGAATTTGAAGGGCTGACCGAAGGGAGTCGTGCGCAACTTCGGGTTTCCTCCGGTATTGACCGGTTTTCCTGGCAAGATCGTGCCGCCGAAACAATGGCGCGGAGCGTAAGTGACGCGCAATTGGGTAACCTTGTATTTAATATGGCTGGCACAGGCTCTGGGAAAACGCTAGCGAACATCAAAATAGCAAATGCTCTCGTACCCGAGAGCGCGCCATTAAGACTATCCATTGCGCTTAATTTGCGATCTTTAACACTACAGACTGCGAGCAGTTTAAAAAGACAATCCGGATTAATGCCGTCAGAGGTGGCCACGGTTATCGGGGATCGGTTTGCAATATCCGCTTATGAGCTGTCGGGGGCAAGTATCGAGGATGGCGAGCGCGGTTCCGATGATTTTCCAGAACTGGAGAGTGACGTAGTGGGTGGCGACGGTGTTGGTTATCCAGAGTGGCTGGATAAGTGGCTGACCTCGACACAGCGAAAGCGCCAGAAACCCGTGAAAAAATTGCTTACGGCGCCGGCGCTTGTATCCACCTCGGATTACCTTGTTGATGCTGGTGATCCTAGCCGGCAAGGCCGGCACGTGATTGCGTTGTTACGGGTAGCCTCAAGCGATCTGATTCTGGATGAGGCCGATCAATACGACTCGAAAGCGCTTATTGCCATGGCTCGGGTTGTGCAGCTATCGGCGCTGTTCAATCGCAACGTGATTGTATCAAGTGCCACACTCTCATTACCGGTGGTCGGAACTCTGACCGCAGCTTATCTTTCCGGTGTGGCTATGAGGGACGCCCTGAAAACTCCACAAACAGAACCGGTAACGACAGCGCCTGTTTGGTTTGTGGATGATTTTTTACCGACGGAGGTACATCAAATGGATGTCGCGGGCCGTGTGGGTGAGCGCTATGGTGCGCGAGTGCAGCGTTTGATGGACGTTGTGACGCGCCGGCCTGCAGCCCGGCTGGGCTATATTCAGTCTGTGCGGCCACCCACCGCTGATATTTACCCGATAATGGCTATGGCAAACGCAGTAACAAGCTCTATTCATCGGTTGCATAAAAGCCATGGATGGAGCGATGAACGTACTGGCAAGCGAGTATCTTTTGGTGTGGTTCGCGTGGCCAACATCAGGCCCTGTGTCGAGTTAGCCGCAGCGTTGTGCGGAAACGGTATATACGTTACGGCTTATCATGCGCAGGATCTCAAAGGACGGCGCTGGATGAAGGAACAACTCTTTGATGACTTGTTTACTCGCTCTGAAAGCGCATCCCAACCCGTTAACCACCCGCACATTCGCGCCATTCTGGATAAAGCGCCAGAGTCTGATATCACCTTTGTGGTTGTGGCCACGCCGGTTGAAGAAGTCGGGCGCGATCACGATTTCGACTGGGCCATAATCGAGCCATCAAGCGCGGCGTCTATCGTGCAAATGGCTGGTCGGGTTAACCGGCATCGGTTACTCACCATAATAGAGCCGAACATTGCGATTCTCGACCGCAACCTGCTCTCGCTGAAAGGCGAGTCGCGATGCTTTTCGCGGCCCGGTAATAACCAGCTTGTCGCCGCCAGTGCGCAACCTATGACGCACCAATTGGCCGGCGCGTGGGGATGGATGGATTCAAAGATGCTGCCTATCACCAGCGCCCTTCAATTCGGTCACCAAGCGCAAAAACCAGAATTAGCTTGCTTAGACGAAAGGGCTTTTACCAAAGAACTCCTACCTGGCCACAATGCCATGACCGCCGATAAACCCGGTTACTACGCATCGTGGATCGCCACGCCCTTCTATAAAGAATACCGCTTGAGGAGTAACTCCCAGCGTATGGATCAGTATCGTTTCATACGCACCGGGCCCGATTCAGCGTGGGAATCCGAGCAGTTGCACGTATCCGCTCATTCCAACAGTACGGAATGGAAGTCGGTCGCTGTCACTATTGCGCCACTTAATTATGATAACGCTGCAACCCACTTATGGGCATCATGGTCGCTGGACGAAATGGATCTAATTCTCAATAATTTAGAAACCGACGAAGCTTTTTTAACCGGCGCATTCGAGTTTTCAGTGCGAGCGACTTCAGGTCATGGCGACCTTATCTTTAATGAAGCTTTTGGAGGCCCATTAGTGATCCGGTAGAGTTAAGACGTCATGCCAAGACACCTGTTCAACGGCTTGACTCTTAACTTTTCAAATTAAAAATTTATGTTGCTTCATTAAAAAAAGGAGCTACCGGTTAGATTAATTTTGGCGCTTACGCTAGCGCCCCACCACCCGCTCCGTCTCTTCCATCGGCGTATGGCGTACATCCTCACCCTTCACCATGAAAATCACGTTTTCGGCAATGTTACAGGCGTGGTCTCCTACCCGTTCCAGAGCCCGCAGTACCCACATGATCGACATGCAGCGGGATATGTTGCGGGTATCTTCCATCATATGGGTCAGAAGGGTGCGGGCGGCGGCCTGATACTCTTCATCCACCCGTTTGTCTTCTTTCATGACTCGCAGCGCCTGTTCGGCGTCCAGCCGCACAAAGGCGTCCAGGGAATCGTGCAGCATGGCGTGCACATGGCTGCCAATGTGGCGGACTTCCACGTAGCCGAGTGATGTCTGGCCCTCTGCCTCCAGCTTCAACGCCAGTTTGGCGATTTTTTTGGCCTCGTCGCCCACCCGCTCCAGATCGACCACCATTTTAATGACCGCGATCACCAGTCTCAGATCCCGCGCCGCGGGCTGACGCCGGGCGATAATGAGTATGGCCTCTTCATCGATGTCAATTTCCATCTGGTCAACACCACGGTCGCCTGCGCGCACTTGTTCCGCCAGAACGCTGTCATTGGCGGTCAGCGCTTGCACGGCACTGCCAATCTGCGCTTCCACCAGCCCGCCCATTTCCAGAAAACGGGTTTTCAGTTCCAGCAGCTCGTTGTTGAAACGCTGGGAGATGTGATCGCCATACACTTGGTCTTTGTTGTTCGGCATTGTATTGCTCCGTAAATAATCTGGCCTTACCGGCACAGGCAGGCTTAGCCGAAACGGCCGGTAATATAGGATTCGGTCAGCGGATGCTGGGGCGAAGTAAACACCGTGTCTGTTTCATTCACTTCGACAAGGTGACCCATGTGGAAATAAGCGGTGCGGTTGGAAACCCGAGCCGCCTGTTGCATTGAGTGAGTCACGATGACGATGGTGTAGCTTTCGGACATCTCGGCAATCAGTTCTTCCACTCGTGCAGTTGCAATCGGGTCAAGGGCCGAACAGGGCTCGTCCATCAGGATCACTTCCGGACTGACGGCAATGGCACGGGCAATACACAGGCGCTGCTGCTGGCCGCCGGACATGCCGGTTGCCATGGCATCCAGACGGTCTTTAGCCTCATTCCACAAGCCCGCCTTGCGAAGGCTACTTTCGACAATGTCGTCAAGCTCGGACTTGCGATTTGCCAGCCCGTGAATTCGGGGCCCGTAGGCTACATTGTCGTAGATCGACTTCGGGAACGGGTTCGGCTTCTGGAACACCATGCCGACCCTGGCCCTCAGTTCAACCACGTCCCGCTTGGCGTCATAGATGTTCTGATCGTCCAGCTCAAGGGAGCCTTTCACGCGGCAAATATCAATGCTGTCATTCATGCGATTCAGGCATCGCAAAAAGGTTGATTTACCGCAACCAGAAGGACCGATGAAAGCAATGACCTCGTTTCGGCCAATATCCAGGCTGATATTCTTGATCGCCCGGTCTGCGCCGTAGGAAACGTCCACATTACGCAGCTTGAATTTAGGGTTGTCGGTAAATGGCTTTCCAACCGTCTTACCTTCTTCAATCACGGTATCTTCGGGCTTGTCTTCCATCAGGGTATCTTTGCGTTTGTGTTCAGGCACAGGAATCGATGCCCCCTTGCCTCGCATCTCGGCTTCTGCGGAAATACTCGGACTCATCGTGTTCATATCATTCTCCTTACCACCGACGCTCAAGCCGCTTTCGCAGCCAGATCGCCAATGCGTTCATAATGATCATGAAGGTAAGCAGCACCATGATGGCGGCGGATGCCAGCTCCACAAAACCTTGCTCGGAGCTGCTCGCCCAGAGGTAAATCTGTACCGGCAACACGGTGGCTGAACTGAAAAGCCCGTCAGGTACATCCACGATAAACGCCACCATGCCAATCAGCAGCAACGGTGCGGTTTCACCCAGAGCCTGAGCCATACCGATGATGGAACCGGTCAGCATACCGGGCATCGCCAGGGGCACCACGTGGTGAAGCACCACCTGCATCTTGGAGGCGCCAACACCCTCGGCTGCCTCCCGTATTGAAGGCGGGACACTTTTGATGGCGGCACGGCTGGAAATAATGATGGTTGGAAGCGTCATTAACGCAAGTACCAAACCACCTACGACAGGAACCGACCGGGGCATTCCGAACAGGTTTATGAATACCGCCAAGCCCAACAAACCAAAGATGATAGACGGCACCGCCGCCAGGTTATTGATATTCACTTCGATAAAATCGGTGAGCTTGTTCTGGGGCGCGAACTCTTCCAGATAGACTGCCGCCGCAATTCCCACGGGGAATGAAATGGCCAGGGTCACCAGCATGGTCAATAAGGAACCCACAATCGCACCAAGAACACCGGCGTTGGCAGGCTCTCTGGAGTCGCCTCGACTGAACAGCACGTCGTTGAAGCTGGTATCAATAATCCCTTTCTGCACCAGCTCGTCGACCCAGCGCTGCTGCTGTTCGGAGAGTTTGATGCTGTACCGAGGATTGTCCGCATGCTTGACGTAGACCGACACCCGATCATGAGTGGGAAACTCAATGGTTTGGGTGGTATTCAAAAGCTCCGGATTTTTTGTCAGTAAATTGCGGATTTCGCTGTCTGCGAAGGTACCCAGAAAACGGCCCAGCTCGCGTTTCTCAGCCGCGCCGGCTGCCTCAGGAACTTGCGCCTGCAAGGCGGCGAGAATCGGCGCCTTGAAATCCGCGTTGGACCATTGGTCTTTATCCGTCGGATCATCCAGGTACATCAATCCCGAATCGAGAGACACGTCCAGGGTGATGGTGGTCTTTACGAACCCTGTATGTCCCTTGCTGATAATGTCGGCGAACAGGATAAACAGGGACGCGAGTGCAATGAAAATCGCCAGAATTCCATACAGCCGGAACCGGCGCTCCTTACGGTACCGGCGTTTCAGCGATTTGCGGACGATCTCCGCCTGAGAACGTTGATCAGTCATACTGTTCCCTATATTTGCGTACTATCTTTAGAGCGACCACGTTGAGCAGCAGCGTGACGATGAACAGCAGCATGCCCAAAGCGAAGGCCGAAAGTGTCTTGGCGCTGTCGAACTCCTGGTCGCCCACCAGCAGTGTCGCAATCTGCACGGTTACGGTGGTTACCGAGTCCAGCGGATTGGCCGTCAGGTTGGCCGCTAGGCCTGCCGCCATGACCACAATCATGGTTTCACCGATGGCACGGGACGCTGCCAGCAGAATACCGCCAATAATGCCCGGCAGGGCCGCCGGGAAAATCACCTTCTTCATGGTTTCCGACTGCGTCGCACCCAGAGCCAACGAGCCATCGCGCATGGTCTGAGGTACCGCGCTGATCACATCATCTGACAGCGATGACACGAACGGCACAATCATGATTCCCATCACCAGGCCAGCGGCCAGAGCACTTTGGGAGGAGGCTTCCATACCCACTATTGCAGCAAGTTCACGGATAAACGGGGCAACGGTCAACGCAGCGAAAAAGCCGTAAACAACGGTAGGGATGCCCGCCAGCATCTCCAGCACAGGCTTTACCGTCGACCGCATACGCTTGCTCGCATATTCTGAAAGATAGATGGCGGACAGCAAGCCAACGGGCACAGCAACCAACAAAGCAATGGCAGAAATCAGCAGGGTGCCGGTAAACAGGGGAATAACACCGAAAGCGCCTTCGGAACCTATCTGATCGATCCGTATAGCGGTTTGAGGACTCCAGCTAGTTCCGAACAGGAACTCGGTAATCGGCACTCTGTCGAAGAACCGCATGGTTTCAAGAAAGACCGAGAATACGATGCCTGCAGTGGTCAACACAGCCAAGGCAGCACACGCAAAGAAGATTCGGCGCAGGGTGGTTTCTACGTTTTTTCTGGCGTTTATGTGGGGCGCTACGCGGGTCCAGGCAAAGGTTGCTCCCAACACTGCAATCAACACAACCAGGATGGCTTTGAAATTTCCGCTCTTGTCTTGCATGGCTTCCAGCAATGAAGCCGCCCCGGTAATATGCTTCGGCAAAAACTCAGGGTTGAGGCTACCAGCTGCCACGTTGCTGATTTGAGAGAGAATCAGGCTTGCCTGTCCGGCCGACTCGGGCCAGGTATCCTGGGGCAGCGATGCGATCACAATGCCCTGAATGACCTTGTCTTCAAAACCGGCCCAGACCGCCAGCACAATCAGTGCCGGGATAGCACACCAAAGTGCTGCACGCGCCGCGTAGTAAAAAGGGAGAGCCTTGAGATTCCGGATGCCGCCAAGGGGCGCTGCCACAGCCCGGGATCGCATATAAGCGAGGCCATAGGCAACCACAGCGAGAACCAGAACCAGGGGCAGAAGATTGGCCGTCTGCATAACAGTCTCTGTGTTGGTGGTTTTAAGTTAACTGGACGCCTATTCTGCCAGTTTGCCGCATAAAAATATTCACACAACCGCAACAAAACAACGCAGGCCTGAAAGCCCGCGTTGTTTTGTCGTCATCCTTGACGTTGCCTGGCCGGCCCTATAACTCGTTACCCGTCATCGGCGCCAGTTCTTTCACTGCTTTGGCAATCTTCATGCGCTCGTTGCGCGGGCTTGGGATCAGGCCTACATCAACCAGGTAGCCGTTATCACCCCAGGCGCCTTCGCTGGTGAACTCGGAAATGTATTCCTGGATACCAGGAACAACACCCACGTGCGCCTTTTTGACGTAGAACCACAGCGAGCGGGCTACCGGATATTGATCGCTGGAAATCGCTTCGGGAGTCGGTTCGACGCCGTTCACGGTCGCGG
The DNA here is from genome assembly GCF_023311895.1 of Marinobacter sp. M3C. GTDB lineage: Bacteria > Pseudomonadota > Gammaproteobacteria > Pseudomonadales > Oleiphilaceae > Marinobacter. The sequence goes on along the minus strand of NZ_CP092284.1, from coordinate 3,106,897 downwards.
CCTGGATCTGGCCACTGTTTTCCATCAGGAAGCTGTAGCCGAAGATACCGACAGTTTCCGGATCTTGGGCCAGACGCTGAACGATCAGGTTATCGTTTTCGCCGGCTTCAACGAACGGGCCGTCTTCACGCATGCTTTGACACACGGTTTTGAACTTGTCTTCGTTCTCGTCTTCCATCTGCGCGATCATGGGGAACTGTTTGCAACCGCTTTCCATCGCCAACTCGACAAACGCGTCGCGTGTGCCTGAAGTCGGAGGCGGGCCCATTACGCTGATGGCAATATTCGGAAGGCTGGCGTCGATTTCACTCCAGTTCATGTAAGGGTTGGCTACCAGCTCGTTGCTACCGTCCGGGTTAGGTACATCTTTAGCCAGTGCCAGGAAAATTTGCTTCAGGGACAAGTCGAGCTTTTCCGCTTCCTTGGAGTTTGCCATAACGATACCGTCAGCACCGATACGTACTTCGGTGATTTCCTTGACGCCGTTGGCCTGGCACATGTCGAATTCGCTCTTCTTCATGCGACGGGAAGCGTTGGTGATGTCTGGGTGCTGGGTGCCAACACCTTGACAGAATAGCTTCAGGCCGCCACCGGAGCCGGTAGACTCAATCTTGGGCGTCGCAAAGTCGGTGTTACGGCCAAAACGCTCGGCAACCACGGTTGCAAAAGGATACACCGTTGACGAGCCGACGATGCTAATGGTGTCGCGAGCCATGGCCGGAGCCGAAAGTGCCGCAATTGCGCCAGCAAGGGTTGCTGTTGTCAGAGCTTTATAGAGTTTAGTCACCGTGTTTCTCCTAGGTTGCATCACTTTTTATATCAACATCTGCTGTTTTGATGGCCCAAGACTAGGCATTCTCTGTGACAGGTTTGTGACAAAGGCTGAAATTATCTAAATTCACCATCAGAACCGCGAACACACCTGACAAATGACAGGCGCGGCATTACCATGCAGCCAAACAATTAAGGAATTTGCCAAACTGGCATTCCGCCACTTTTCTTAAAGGCCTGTGTGATGAGCACTTTTGACGACGACAACCCAATGCCCCTCGGCGAGTTAATCCTGCGAATCATTCCATTTCCCGGCGATACCAACGCCAACGGCGATGTGTTCGCAGGCTGGCTGGTGAAGCAGATGGATATAGCAGCGGCCACTATGGCGGCCAGGATATCCAAAGGCCGAAGCGCCACTGTGGCTATGGACCGGATGGAATTTTTGTCGCCGGTACGGGTTGGCTCGCAGGTTGGCTGTTATTGCGAACTGATCGAAATTGGCCGTAGCTCAATGAATATTAAAATAGAAGTGTGGACGATGGACCGCTACTCCGAAGATCGCCGCAAGGTGACCGAAGGCCGCTTTGTTTACGTGGCGATTGATGAAGTCGGCCGTATCCGCGAAGTGCCGAACCAGTCCTGACCCTTGTTGTGTGTAATACCTTGGCCTGCTTTAGCGCCCCGGATTGTTGTGAAACCTTGGATTGATACGATATGGACTTTTTTCAGGCGGTTTTTCTTGGTTTGCTGCAGGGGCTGACAGAATTTCTGCCCATCTCCAGCTCTGCCCACCTTATTCTTACGCCGGCCCTGCTGGACTGGCAGGACCAAGGCGTAGGCTTTGACCTGGCCGTTCATGTGGGCACCCTGCTGGCTGTGGTGCTCTACTTCCGCCGCGATGTGTTCGGTATAGCCCGCGACGGCCTGGCATCCATGGCCCAGCGCCGGATTGTAGGCCAGGGTGCCATGGCGTTTTATCTGGTGATAGGCACCATTCCCGCAGGCCTGGCAGGGTTGGCGTTGCTGGATATGATTGATAACGAGTTGCGCTCACCTACGATCATCTTCACCACCACCCTGATCTTCGGTTTGCTGTTGGGTGTGGCCGACTGGATACCCAAACGCGATCGCTCGCTGGACTCCATTCGCTGGAAAGACGCGCTGATTGTTGGCCTGGCTCAGGCTATTTCCCTGGTACCCGGCACCTCACGCTCGGGCATTACCATCACTGCCGGCCTGTTTCTGGGCCTCAGCCGCGAAGCAGCATCCCGCTTTTCATTCCTGCTGGCCATCCCGATTACGGCGCTGGCGGCGGGTGTAAAAATCCTGGAAGTGGCGATGATGGACGTCGCTGTAGACTGGACGGGCTTTTTGATCGGCGGCGTTACTTCATTCGTTATGGCCATCACCGCCATCCACTTCTTTCTGAAGTGGTTGAATAAAGTGGGCATGTGGCCGTACGTGGTTTACCGGGTGATTCTGGCTGGCGTTATTTTTGCGGTTCTAATGTAGGTTTAGTGCAATGACAATGCCAGAAACCCGGCCCTGGCAACTCGTGCAAACCACCAAAGCCTAACAAGCCTCGAGCGGCGCATACGCCAACACCAGCCACTTGGCACCGTCATCAAAGTTAACCTGAATACGGGTGTGATGGCCGCTGCCCTCGCTGTTCATCACCGTGCCTTCACCGAACTTCGGATGCATCACCTGCTGCCCAAGCCTGAAACCAGACTGCTTGGCGGATTCCTGGCTGAACATGCTTTCGTTGGGCCGCGCCACCATAGCCGGGCGGGTCACCGTATTGCGCAGCCGCACCTCCTGAATACAGTCGCCGGGGATTTCCCGCACGAACCGCGACAGCGCATTGAACTTTTCCTGACCATACAAACGGCGTGATTCGGCGTAGGTGATTATCAGTTTCTTCATCGCGCGGGTAATGCCCACATACGCAAGGCGGCGCTCTTCCTCCATACGCCCCGGTTCCTCCAGCGACATGCTGTGGGGGAACAGACCTTCTTCAACGCCGGCCATGAACACCAGCGGGAACTCCAACCCTTTTGCAGAGTGCAGAGTCATTAACTGCACGCTGTCTTCGTGATCATCCGCCTGGGCTTCGCCGGCATCTAACGCGGCTTGGGCGATGAACTCCGACAGCGGATCAACACCTTCCTCCACTTCATAGGTGGTCAGCGCGTTTACCAGCTCTTCCAGGTTTTCCACCCGCCCCTGGCCTTTTTCACCTTTTTCGCTGGCGTGGTACTCCTTTAGGCCGCTGTCGTCGATGGTCTGTTGCATCAGGCCATGAAGGGTTCCATGTTCCGCCAGCGCGGACAGCTCTTCGATGATCGACAGGAATGTCTGCAGTCCGGTTTTTGCCCGGCCTTTCATCTGGCCGGCGTCCAGCATGCGCTGGGCGGATTCCCACATTGAGATGCTCTGCTCGCCGGCGTATTGGCGCAAATCGGCGAGGCTTTTGGCCCCTATGCCCCGCGGTGGCAGGTTTACCACCCGCTCAAACGCAGCGTCGTCGCGGCGGTAGTGAACCAGGCGTAGATAAGCCAGCGCGTTGCGAATTTCCTGGCGATCATAGAAACGCAGGCCGCCGTAAACCCGATACGGTATGCCCTGGCGCATCAGCGATTCTTCCAATACACGGGACTGGGCGTTGGAGCGGTAAAGAATGGCGCATTCGGCGCGCAGGTTGCCGTCTTGCACCCAGCTGGTGATGGTGTCGGCAATGTAGTTGGCTTCGTCTTGCTCGTTAAACGCGGCGTAAAGGCTGACCGGTTCACCGTCAACGCCGTCGCTCCAAAGTTCTTTACCCAAGCGGCCCTGGTTGTTGTCAATCACCGCGTTGGCGGCTTTCAGGATTAGCTTGGTAGAGCGGTAGTTCTGCTCCAGTTTTACCAGGCGGGCGTTCGGGAAATCGCGCTGGTACTGCTGGATGTTTTCGACTTTGGCGCCGCGCCAGCCGTAGATAGACTGGTCGTCGTCGCCCACCACGGTTAATGGCACGCGGTTGCTGGCCAGCACTTGCAGCCAGGCGTATTGAATGGTGTTGGTGTCCTGAAACTCGTCCACCAGAATGTGCTGAAAGCGCTGTTGATAGTGGGCCAGTAATTGCGGACGGTGCAGCCAGAGTTCGTGAGAACGCAGCAGCAGTTCGCCAAAATCCACCAGGCCACTTAGCTGGCACAGTTTTTCGTACTGGCGGTACACCCTTACCATGGTGCTGGTGAAGTGGTCGCCGGGGTTTTCCTGAATATGATCGGCACGCAGGCCTTCGTCTTTCTTGCTGCTGATCCACCACTGGGCCTGTTTGGGCGGGAACTGGCTTTCGTCGATCTGGGCTTCGCGCATTACGCGCTTCACCATTCGCAACTGGTCGTCGCTGTCCAACACCTGAAAGTTTTCCGGCAGGCCGGCGTCTTTCCAGTGGGCGCGCAGCAGGCGATGGGCAATACCGTGGAAGGTGCCAATCCACAGGCCGCGAGAGGGTATGTTCATCATCTCTTCAATGCGGTGGCGCATTTCCTTGGCGGCCTTGTTGGTGAAAGTCACCGCCAGAAGGCCGGTTGCCGGTACTCGGTTCACCTGCATCTGCCACGCCATGCGGTGTACGAGCACCCGGGTTTTGCCACTGCCGGCGCCGGCCAGAACCAGCAAATGATCGCTTTCTGCCGTCACAGCCTCGCGCTGGGCGTCGTTCAGGCCGTCGATAATGTAGGAAACGTCCATAAAATGTCGCTACTGGTTAAATAAACAGGTCGGAAAGTATACCAGCCTTGAATCGCCCTTGCCGCATGCGGGTGCATTGGGGCAAATTCCATGGGTTTTGGCCAAAAAAACGGTGAGCCGCGGCTCACCGTTTTCGTTCACTCTTTCACGCTTTCACTAGCAAGCGCTGACGCTTGTTTGGCTAGCCGGCGCGATTAAAACCCGCGGGGCACGGTTTGCGCTTCGGTGAATTCAAACAGCCCTTCTTCGCCGCCTTCACGGCCAGTACCCGACATTTTCATACCACCAAATGGCGCCTCCGGCGTGGGGCCGGTGCCAGTGTTCCAGCCCACGTGACCAAAACGCAGCCCGGCCGCGACGCGCTGGGCGCGTTTGACATCCGCGGTGAACACGTAAGAGGCTAGGCCAAACTCGGTGTCGTTGCCGGCCGCGATCACTTCGTTTTCATCGCTAAAGCTGGCAATAGGCACCAGCGGGCCAAAGGTTTCTTCCCGCGAGCAACACATTTGCGGGGTGACGCCGGTAATCACCGTGGGCGGGAAAAACAAATCGTCATCGTTCAACTCTGACGGCTTTTTACCGGCTACCAAAGTGGCACCCTGCTCTAGCGCGTCTGCCAGATGGCGTTTCACCTTGTTGTAACCGGCGCGGTTGATCAGCGGGCCGAGATCTACATCGCCGTTGATGCCGTCACCTACGGTCATTTTGTTTACCCGTTCGGCCAGTTTCTGGCTGAAGCTGTCGACAATTTTTTCATGGGCGAAAATACGGTTAGCGCACACGCAGGTTTGGCCGCTGCCGCGGAATTTGTTGGCCACCAGGTTATCAACCGCGGCGTCCAGGTCGGCGTCGTCAAACACGATAAACGGCGCGTTGCCACCTAGCTCCAGAGCCAGTTTTTTCACCGAGTCGGCGGTGCCTTTGATTAGCTGGCACCCCACTTCGGTAGACCCGGTGAAGCTAAGCATGGGCACATCCGGGCTTTCGCTCAGCGCTTTGCCAATCATGCTGGCTTTACCCATCACCAAGTTCACCATACCCGCGGGCAGATCAACGTATTTATCCATCAGAGTGAACAGCGCAACCATGGTCAGCGGGGTGGCGCTGGCGGGCTTGATCACCGACGGGCAACCGGCTGCCAAAGCTGCCGACAGCTTTTTAGCAATCATGCCAATGGGGAAGTTCCAGGGCGTAATCAAGCCCACTACACCAACCGGGCGAAAATGCACGGTCCAACTGCAGCCTTTGGGCTTTTCATCAAGGTTACGCGGGCTCAACACCTCAATATTTTTGGCGCAGTAATCAAAGAAGCCGGCGGCGTAATCCACTTCGCCCTGGGCTTCGTTTAACGGTTTGCCGTGTTCAAGGCACAAAATACGGCCCATCTCTGCGCGATTGGCGGTCAGGGCATCACGAATGTCTGTCAGCCATTTACGACGGGTTTCCAGCGGGTAAGGCTCGGTCAGTTTTTCGGCTTTTTTTGCCGCGGCTATGGCATCTTGCACCTGTTGCTCGGTTACAAACGGCACCTTGGCAATAACGGCACCGGTTGCCGGGTTATCCACGTCAAAGGTATCAGCAGCGGCTTGTTGCCACTGGCCACCGGCGTATCCGGTTATATTCTGCAATAACGGTGATTCAATCATTCAGGCTCCCTTACATGATAGATAATCAGGCTGTAAATGGTAAATAGCCAGGCTCTACATGATCGCCAGGCTGTTGCGATACCGCTCAAGCTGCTGCGATGCGCTTTGAACGCTCGATCGCAGAAACGCAAATTTTTTATTAACCTTTTCACCAGTCATAGTGGATGCTGTCCGGCAACCTGTAAAGCTGACAGCGCTTTTTACGGGTTACGTTTTTTTGACCCACGCCAGACAGTGCCTATACTCGGGTGAGCATGCACTACCGCTCTCTAAAAAGGCCGCCGTAATATGAAAGCATTTTTTCACCCCGCACAAGATCAGCACAGCCCACAGTCGTACTTCACTCGCGGCCAAATGCGCCAACCGCAAGAGGTTGCAGACCGCACCCGGGAAATGTTGGCGGGCCTGAAGGCCAGCGGTATTCCGGTGCTGCATCCGGCTGACCAGGGCGCGGGCCCCATTGGCAAGGTGCACGATCTGAGTTATCTACGCTTTCTGGAATCTGCCCATCGGCGCTGGAAAGCGATGGGCGATGACTGGGGCGATGAGGTCATGTCCAACATTTTTGTGCACAGCCCCAACGCGCTGAAAGGCGTTCTGGCAGAGGCCGCACGTTACCAGGCCGACGGTAGCAGCCCCATTGGCGAGCACACCTGGGACGCCGCCTACTGGTCGGCACAGACCGCCCTGGGCGCGGCCGACGCATTGATGGCAGGGGAGCACACCACCTACGCGGTATGCCGCCCACCGGGCCATCACGCCCGCCGCGCCGCTGCCGGCGGCTTCTGCTATCTGAATAACGCGGCGATTGCGGCCGAGCGCCTGCGCAGCCGTTATCAGCGCGTAGCCATACTCGACACCGACATGCACCACGGCCAGGGCATTCAAGAGATTTTCTACAACCGCAGCGACGTGCTTTACGTTTCGGTGCACGGCGACCCCACCAACTTCTACCCGGTGGTGGCCGGTTACGAAGAAGAACGCGGCGAAGGCGAAGGCTACGGTTACAACATCAACCTACCCATGCCCCACGGCTCTGATGAAGAGTATTTTTTCAGCAAAGTGGAAGAAGCTCTGACCGCGATGAAGCTGTACCAGCCGGATGTTATTGTACTGGCCTTGGGCTTCGATATTTACAAGGACGACCCGCAAGCCAAGGTGTCGGTGTCCAGCGAGGGCTTCTGTCGTTTGGGCAGCCACATTCGCCAACTGGGCCTGCCCACAGTGACCGTGCAGGAAGGTGGCTATGATTTAGACACCCTGAGTCACAACGTGCAGCAATTTTTTAAGGGCCTGACTGGCTAAGCCCTATTGCGGCAGGGCCTGTTGCGGTAAAGCGGGGTTCCAGCCCGGTCTGGAATTCAGCTTTATCGAGTAGCGCATCGGCAAAAAAACACTTAGTGTAACGCTTCGGCCGCCGGCAATCGGACGAGCACCCGCGTGGAGGAGGATGCCGGCCGCATACCAAGGAGTTTTACGACCGATGAATGAACCCACCATCAACGCGTTGGTGTCGCCCGAAGGCAGCTTGGAAATTCTGTCTAATCATGAAGTGAACCGTTTGAAAGACCGCAGCGAAGGCGGCCTTTACAAGCTATTCCGCCAGTGCGCGCTGGCGGTGCTGAATACCGGCGCGGTTACCGACGATTGCCAGGACTTGATGACGGCCCACAGCGATTTTGAGGTGCGCCTGGTGCCGCAACCCCGCGGCCTGAAGCTGGAACTGATCAACGCACCCCACCACGCCTTTGTCGACAATGAAATGCTGCGAGCCAATCGCGAGCATTTGTTTTCGGTGTTGCGCGACATCGTATACACTCATTCCAGCCCGCTGTTCACCGAAGCCAAGCGGCATCCTCGGCCGGAAGATTTGACCAATATGGTGTTCCACATTCTGCGTAATGCGCGGGTGCTGCAACCAGGGCGGCAGCCAGACATGGTGGTGTGTTGGGGTGGCCATTCCATCAGCCATGAAGAATACCAATACAGCAAAGAAGTGGGCCACCAACTGGGCCTGCGGGAACTGAGTATTTGCACCGGCTGCGGCCCCGGCGCCATGAAGGGCCCGATGAAAGGAGCCACCATAGGCCACGCCAAGCAGCGAGTAAAAGACGGCCGCTACATTGGCATTACCGAGCCCGGTATCATCGGCGCCGAAGCACCCAATCCGATTGTGAACGAACTGGTGATCATGCCGGATATAGAAAAACGCCTGGAAGCCTTTGTACGCCTTGGCCACGGCGTGATCGTATTCCCCGGTGGAGTTGGCACAGCAGAAGAAATTCTTTACCTTTTGGGTATTCTGCTGCACCCAGACAATGCCGACATTCCCTTCCCGGTGGTATTTACCGGCAGGCGCGAGAACGCTGATTATTTTGAAATGATAGACAAGTTTATCCGCAATGCCCTGGGTGACGACGCCGCGAAGCGCTATGAAATCATCATTGACGATCCGGTGCGGGTAGCGCGCACCATGAAACTTGGCATGCAAGAGGTCGAGACCTTCCGCCGCGCCATGCAAGACGCCTACTATTTCAACTGGACCCTGAAAATCGATCCAGTGTTCCAGCTGCCATTCGAGCCAGACCACGCCAATATGCGCGCGTTGGCGCTGCATCGCGATCAGCCGGTACACATGATTGCGGCCAATCTGCGTAAAGCCTTCAGCGGCATTGTTGCGGGTAATGTGAAAGAGGAAGGCGTTCGGAAGGTGCAGGCCCATGGCCCGTTTGAAATTGCGGGCGACCCCAGCCTGATTCAGCCTTTGGAAGCGATGCTGGAACAGTTTGTGGCTCAAAACCGGATGAAACTACCCGGCACTTCGGCTTATCGACCAAGTTACCGGATTATCAACAGGGCGTAGCATGTCGTCTGGCTAAGTTGACGGACACTTTAGCCAGACGTAACAACACCTCACTATTTTGCAACAACTGACCGCGGGATGGCTTATTTGCCGCCTGCAGGCAGACTGGCAAAGTACGCCGCCAGGTTGGCAATATCGTCATCACTCAGTGCCATTGCCTGGCCCTGCATAATGGCCGCCATGCCGCCATTTCGTTCCTTGCTTCTGTAGGCCTTCAACGACGACACCAAATACATCTCGTGCTGGCCCGCCAGATTCGGATACATCGGGATTAACGCAACACCGTTCTGACCATGGCAGGCGCCGCACACGACCGCTTTGGCCTTACCAGCGGCCACATCTCCCGCACTGGCCATCATCGGCAGCGCGGCACTCATTGCAAAAAGACCTGCAACAGCAAAGTGCTTCAATTTCATTAGGGCAACCCTCTCATTTTTTCGAATCGAATGCTTGCAATCGTTTATACGCGAATAACCGCGGATAACACACCTTATTAATATAACGGATTATCGTTATAGCACGTGCCAAATCCTGCTCAAATGCGATCGATCAAGACGCCATCTGCATGTCGCGGATGATAACAGCACCAGCCTGCGACCATAAACCTAAGTTGCTGTTCGGCATCGCGCTGGCCGCTGCACAGATTCTCGCGCTGAAGTTCAGCCCAACTTCGGCCCTGCACCACAGAGCGGCACCAAAGCGCGCACTGCGCGGGCTGTAATGCGGCCAGCCAGTCTGCGGCGCCGGCGCAGCGGCTAAGAATCTGTAGCGCCGGCAGGGTCAGCTCAAAGCCACGATGACCGGCGGCAAAATACCGCAAATCGCGAGAGTCCTCGGCATCCAGTTGCGGGCCGGCTGGCAGGCTGCGCATTACGGCGGCCATCAGTTCCGGCTGACATTGGCCCCATTGGCGACTGGCCAGCACCAACCAGTGTCGGCCCAGGCGCTGCTGTAAATCCTGCACCAAGCGCTCGCCTGCTGCACTGAGCCCGCACACAGCCTGTAACGGATATTCACCACTGCTGGCTTCCTGGCTAAAGCCCAAACGCACCGGCTGCAACCCCTGGCGCTGCCAAAAAGCCAAGAGCGCAGGCGTGCCACCAAAGCTGCTGCCGATATAATCAAAGCCATCCGCTTTGGCATAGGCCTGGGCGGCCGCTATTAAGCGTTGGCCAATACCGCTGCGCCGCTGCGGGGCCGCCACCGCAATTCGTGTTACCCGTAAACTGCGCTGCCGGGCCGCTTGAGGCAGGCCCGCGTGCAACGCCAGCGACTGTGCCAACAAGTGCCCGCGCAGCCGGCGCTGCCCAAGGCTGACCTGCTGCGCTAAGGGCGCTGAAAATTCGCCTTCGCCCTGAGCCCACAACAATCCCACCGTGCGCCCATTCGTGCGAGCGCGCCAGCTGACGGCTGCGGGGTCATCCAACCACTGGCGCAGGTCGGCAGGCGTAGTGCGGTAATGAGCGTCCACCAATAGCCCAAAAGCTTCCACCAAGTCGTTTTCTGTTGCCTGAGCCGGCTGCCAGCGCTCTACCTCCAACACCGGCGAGGGGTCAGGAGTCTGCTGCTGTGTATTACTCGGGCTCTGTGCCGCCAACAAGAACAAGCGAAAAACCAGCGGTTCCAAAGGGTCACTGGCGGCCCATCGCACCGGCGGCGAAAGAGTACGCTCTTGCCAGTGCGGCGTGTGTTGGTCCAACTGTTCGCGAAAGCGCACCGCAAATCCCCGCCCGGCGCCTTCGTAACCGTGAACGGTGGTGGCAAAGGCCACCCTGGGCCAGCCCAGCAAAATACGCTGCAACAGCGGCGCGGCTATGGCGGCGGCTTCGTCTACCATCACAACTTCTGCGGCAGGTTTGTCCGCCAGTAGCTGTTGCGGCAATAAAAATGTCAGGCTGGCGCCGCTGGTGGTGGTCAATTCAGTAGCCGATTGACTTTGCAGTTGAGCTCCCAGGCGCTCACGGGCGTGGGCCATAACAGTGGACACCTGTTTGGCCGAAGGCGCAGTCAGCAATACTCGCTGGCGGCCCTGCAACAGCAATTCCGCCGCTGCCAAGCCTAAAGCCGCCGATTTGCCGCGGCCGCGATCGGCGGTAACCACCAGCGGACGGCGCCGGCGCCCCAAGCCAAAGCGCACCAGTGCCTGCACTAGCTGGTCCTGCTCGGGCCCGCCGCTAACGCAGAAAGCCGTTGCAAGTCGGCGACGACTTAATTCACCCTGCACACGGCCCAGTTCTGAGTTTATGGTGGCGCTCGCCCGCTCATCCCCACTCACATCCAGCCGAATGACGTCTGGCGCATCACACAGTATCTTCGCCAAGCGCCCAGCGAAGGGGTGTTCGCTGGCTTGATCAAGGCCGGTGCGGGCGTAGTCCGGGTCAGCAAATGTGGCCCATTGCACCAGCGGCGGCATCAGCCAGAACCACAGGCCGCCCGCCGTTAATGTGCCAGCCAGCGCCGCCAGCCCGTCAGGCGGGTTGCCACTGAAGCCGTCCCACACCAGCAGGTCTAGCTCACGCCCCAGCCACGTTCTTGCTTGCGCCGGTGTCGCTACGTGCAAGGCCGGCAGAGGGCTGTCGGCCTTGGTGCTAACCCACAAGCCCTGATTTGCACTCAGAAATGGCAGTTCTGCCGACAACCAGTTCAATGCTGCGCTGCGGCTGCCCTCAAACAGCACCAGCCTACGCTCCCCGGCGTGCCGCAGTTCAGCCCGCAGAAGCTGCAATGCGCGGGTGCTGGGTGAATCCGGTGTAGACGTCATAAAAGGTGCTCTTGAACTGCTGAATATGAAAAATGACGACGCCATTATGGAACAGGCCTGTGCCCGCGACCAGTTGCCGATTACAATGGCGCCATGCCACAGCAACCACCCGTTACCGATTACCAGCATCAACCCCACACTGCCGCAACGGCCCTGGCGAATCCAGCGGCACAAATCCCCCTGCCCGAGTTTCTGACTAATGAGCAACGGGACATTATCAGCGCCGGCTTTGAACATGCGGTAATTACCGCGGTCGCCGGCAGTGGCAAAACCACGACCCTGGCCTGGCGTATTCGCTATCTGCTGCACCAGGGGCACGACCCCGCCCGTATGCTGGTGCTGATGTTCAACCGCAGCGCCAAGATGGATTTCGAACGCAAACTGCAAGCGGTGTGCGGCAATAGCGGTCTGGCGCTGCCGGAAATACGCACCTATCACGCCATGGGCCTGCGGCTTTACCGGCGCTTTGTGCGGGAGGGCTACCTACCCAATTTTTCCGCTAACATTCTCAGCGACCAGGAAATCAACTATCAGGTGTTCCAGCTCAGTCGTCGGCTAGTACCCGAAGACCTGGCAGAGGAGCTGCGGCGCAACAAAAAAGAATTTATAGAAACCGCCATCGGCTTTATTGACCGGGTGAAAACCAGTCTTTCGCCTGCTGAAATCGTGTTTGAAGACATGGAGTTCACCGAACGCCAGCGCTACCTGATTGACCTGTTCCACAGTTTCGAGCAATGGCGCAAAGGCCAGAGCCGTATCAGTTTTGCCGACATGCTGTACGAGCCGGTCATGGCCATTCACCAGAACCCGCTCCTGCAAAGGCTGGTGGCCAATAAAATGGACCTGATTCTGGTTGACGAGTACCAGGACACCAACGAAATTCAGCACTTGCTGCTGCGCTATGTAGCCGGTGATCGGGCCCGGGTAACCGTAGTGGGCGATCCGGACCAAACCATTTACGAGTTTCGTGGTGCCAAACCGGAGTTTATTCTGCGCCGCTTCAGCGACGAGTTTGAAAGCCCGCTGGAACAAACCCTAAGCTACAGCTTCCGCTATGGCCACCGGGTAGCGTTGCTGGCTAACCATCTGATTCACAACAACAGTGGCCGCAAAGACTTACTGTGCCACGCCCATCCGTCTACGCCTGCCACCATCATTACCCTGCACCGCCAGGACAATGACGCCGATACCGTGTTGCAGCTGTTGCAAGCCATGACAGCAGAACAATTGACCGATACGGCCATCCTTTTCCGGGTATGGAGCCAGAGCGTGGCCATTGAACTGAAACTGCTGGCGCGACAAGTACCCTACCGCATTGATGCCGGCAAAGGAGCGCTGTTCAGCCGCGAAGTGCAGGCCATTATGGCGCTGCTGCAGGTAGTAACCGGACAGCTCAAGCAATTACCCGACAGCGACCGCCTGGAGCTGGCGCGGCAACTGCTGCGGTTTCCCCACGTTGGCCTGAAAGAGCCGGAGCTGGACCAGCTCGCACGCTTTTTGGCCGGTTTTGGCGAAGACTGGGCACAACGCATGCTAGCGATGGACTTTAACGCCCTGGGTCCCATGGCCGCCCGCAAGCTGCGCAAACTGGCAGAAACACTGAACCAGCTCAGTGGCTATCGCGGCCCGGTGGCCGGGCTGATTAGTGTATACGCCGACAGCACCGACCTGTACGACGGCATTCGCAGCCTGGCCTTGACCCACGACAACGCGGAGGAGCGAATCAACACCATTAACGGCTTTCGCCAATACCTGAAAAGCCTGGATATTAACGCCGAAAAAGCTTTGGCCCACCTGCACACTCTGAAGCAACAAGCCGGCGCGCGTCGCAACGACGAGCAAGACACCAAGCCCGTCGGCGTTCTGCTGTCGACCATTCATCGCACCAAGGGTCTGGAGTGGCCGACGGTGATCGTGCCCGGTCTTCAGGAAAAATACTTGCCTTATAGCCCCCGCGCCGAAGACAATCTACGCGCCCACCTGGAAAGCGAACGGCGCTTGTTGTACGTGGCCATTACCCGCAGCAGGCAGCAGTTGCACTTGATTACGCGCCCTGCAAGCGGCCGCCCTCACCTGGACGGCGAACAGGGCCCCAGCCGCTTTGTTGCAGAGTGTTGCTTTGAGCTATCCGATGAACTAGGCGGCGCTTTGCATCAACCAGATGGCAGCAACGCTCTCACGCTGAACGCCCCGCTAACGGCTATCAGCGAGCGTTACGGTCGCCGCGAAGGCATAACCCTGAGCGGCGAAACAAGCCAAGAAGACAATGACCAGCCCCTATGGCAGCGGGAACGGCTGCAGCACGCCATATTTGGCGCTGGAACCGTTGTCAGTGAAGATGAAAGAGCCTTCGAGGTTCGATTTGATAACGGCGATACCCTCAACTTCAGCAAGCAAAGCGCTCACCTCTATTTCAGCACATTAAGTTAACGCTGGTTTAGGTGTAAAAATAATTTTTATTCTATTTTAATCAATATGTTAAAATTAAAATTTAAATCTATACCCGTATAAGTCCTAAGGTAACATTACGTAAGCTTGTTTTGAATTTTGCGCTCCAATAGCCTAATTTAACAATAAGAGTTGACGGCGATCACAAATCCGTAGATTTCCTGAAACTTAATAATCGAAATGGAGAGCGTTTATGAAATTCTTGCGTCCGGTAGCTATTGCAGCCCTTGCCTCGTCTTTTGCAGTTCCTGCATTGGCTGAGCGCCAGGAAACTATTTACCTGAACCCGTTTGCCGGTTACCAGTACTTTGGTGACAAGCGCGACCTGGATGAGTCTGGTACCTACGGTGTCGGCATCGAATATCGCTTTCTGCCGAACTGGGCCGTAGAAACTGTCTATTCGCGCGCTGATGCAGAGCGCAAATACAGCAGTGGCTCCACCGATTTTGACGAAGTACGTGTAGACGGTACCTATTACTTTGCCGGCCCGGATCGTACCTGGAACCCATACGTATCAGTGGGCGCCGGTCATGCCAACTTTGACGGCACTGGCCCGTCTACTCCGGGCATCAACAGCGAAGAAACTCGCGTAAACCTGGGTACCGGCGTACGTTACAACATCAACGATCGCGTCTCATTGCGGGGCGATCTGCGTGAATTCCACGGCATTGATGACAGCACTTTCGACACCATGGCGTCTTTGGGCATCAGCGTTGCCTTCACCCGGACCGTTGGCCAGGCAGCTCCCGTTGCACCAGCACCCCAGCCGCCGGCTGATGCTGACAACGACGGCGTGCCCGATACCCGCGACCAGTGCCCTAACACCCCCCGCGGCGCCAAAGTTGACGCTAAAGGTTGTGAACTGGACAGCGATAAAGACGGCGTAGTGGACAGCAAAGACAAGTGTCCAAACACCGCTGCTGGCATGAAAGTCGATAAAGACGGCTGTGAAGGCATTGTTGAAACCATCAGCACCACGGAAATTGATGTTCAGTTCCCGCTGGAAAGTGCCACGATTGGTAATGCTTACGACAGCGAGATTCGTGACATCGCGGACACGCTGAAGGCCGAAAGCAACACCTACGTTGAGGTTGCTGGCCACACCGACAGTACCGGTACAGCTGAATACAACCAGAAGTTGTCAGAGCGCCGCGCAGCATCCGTTGCCGATCGTTTAACGGGCTCACTAGGCATTAACAAAGCACGCGTATCCAGCAAAGGCTACGGTGAAGCCGAACCCATTGCTAGTAACAGCACAGACGCTGGCCGTGCGGCCAACCGTCGGGTTGAAGCTCGCATTCAGGTGCGTCGCTAAGACTTTGAGCTGATCAAGTGAAGTAGAAAAAAGGCACCTTCGGGTGCCTTTTTTTGTTTCTATGTAACCATCAGCGGCCTCTAAAGCCCAAGCTCCCTACTCGCTGAAACGCTCCGGGCGAAATGCATCCAGGCACACCGCCGGCTCCTGACTATCAATCACACTGGCGATCACATCCGCGCTTCCAGCGGCGAGCGTCCAGCCGAATACACCGTGACCGGTATTCAAATACAGATTTTCCCGGTTGCCACGGCCAATGATCGCAGGGCCGTCTGGCGTCATCGGGCGGAACCCGGTCCAGCTTTCTGCACTATCGATGTCGGTGCAACCCGGAAAGCGGCTGCGAACCGCCTTTTTAATGGTCTCAAGACGTGCCTGCGGAATACTCCGGTCAAAATCATTCAATTCCACAAACCCTGTTGCCCGCAAGCGGTCGCCCAAGCGGGTCATAACCACCTTGTATTGGTCATCATGTATGGTGGACGTTGGCGCTTTCTGTTCATCGGTAATGGTTGCCGTCAGGCTGTAGCCTTTCACCGGATAAATCGGCAGTGGCTGGCCCAGGGGCCGAGTCAGTTTGTCAGACCAGCAACCGGCGCTGACGACAACCGCATCGGCGTTAAGATTTTCCCGCTGCCCATCTTTGGTACGTAACATAATGCTGTTCACACGTCGGTCGTCTGCCAGCAGTTGTTCTACGTCTACCTCATAGCGAAACACCACACCTTTTTCTTCACAGGCCCGCGCCATTTCACGGCTAAACAGATGGCAGTCGCCGGTACCGTCGGTGTCATAGCTAATCGCGCCGTAAAGTGGCCCGTTGCCGCTCAGGCCAGGCTCTAACTGTTCTACCTCGGCGGCGTTCAAAATACGTGCGGGAATGTCCATACTACTCAGCAAGCGTTGAGTTCTGCGATAGCCGTCCAACGCCTCCGGCGTACTGGCTAAATGCAACAGGCCTTTATGGGCGCCGTCAAAGTCCAGCTCGAGCTCGTTTTCCAGAACCAGGAAACGCTCGCGGCTGTGCTTGGCCAGGCGCAACATGGCGCGCCTGTTAAAGCCGAAGAGCCCCGGCGACCAGGCGTAACGCAACGTCGAAAACATGAAACGAAGAGTTGCCAGCGACGGCGGCATCCCCATTTTCAGTGGACCGTCCTGTTTTACCAACCAAGGCAGTGCTTTAAGCACCATAGCCGGGTCTGCCCAAGGATACACAACACCGTAAGAACGCTGCGCGGCATTCGCCTTACTGGTTTCATTACCTGCCAGGCTGTGACGCTCCAGAACGGTCACTTGATGGCCGCGGCGACAAAGTTCCCAAGCTGTGGTTACACCAACCACACCACCTCCAATCACCACAACGTGCATAGAACTCTCCTTTGGCTGGGTGAACAAAGCGTAAAACTGTTAGTATTATGACATTCCTTGCCGGCAACGTATTGCGAGTGACCCATGAGTAAGAAGCGTCGTGAAATTCCACGATTTGATCACCCTATCATAGAAACCCACTGCCATCTGGACTACCTCAAAGAGCGCCCGCTTGAGGATATTCTACTGCAAAGTGAGCAGCTGAACATTGAGCGTATTATCACGATTGCGGTCGCTCCGGATAATCTTGAGCGTGTGCGGCAGATGAGCCAGATGGCGCCCTGGATTTATGGCACTCAGGGAATTCATCCCCACGAAGCCGAAACCTTCAACGATGAAGTAGAAGCTGAAATTCGCACCCACGCCGGCGATACAAAAATCGTCGCGGTCGGCGAAATCGGGCTGGATTATTACTACGATCACGCTGACCGCGAGGTGCAGCGCACCGTGTTTCGCCGCCAGCTGCAAATTGCCTGCGACTTCAACAAGCCGGTAGTGATTCACAGCCGCGACGCCGACGAAGACATGATTGAGATTTTACGCGAATTCGAAGCAAGCCTGACCCGGCGCGGCGTGATTCACAGCTTTACCTCCGGCCCCGGGCTCGCGCGCTATGCACTGGACCAAGGCTGGTGCCTGGGCTTTAACGGCATAACGACCTTCAACAAAGCCGAAAACGTGCGGGATATTGTACGCATGTCGCCCATCGAACAAATTCTGCTGGAAACCGACGCGCCGTTTTTGACTCCGGTACCCTATCGCGGGCGTGAGAACGCGCCTTGTTACCTACCCTTTGTGGCCGAAAAAATTGCCGAAGTAAAAGAGCTGCCATTGCAGCAAGTGATCGAGCAGACCTACCACAACAGCTTGCGCACGTTTTTTCCGGCGGGCTGAGGCCGCAAGCGAGTCAGGCTTGCCTAGCCTAACGACAAAAACAGCCCCATGAACACCGGGGCAAAAAACGACAGCAAAAAGCCGGAGGCGATAGCCACCGGCACGCAGGCCAGGCCGCCGCTGCTGCGAATCACCGGCAGAGTGAAATCCATTGAGGTAGCGCCGCCATAACCTATGGCGAGTGCTGGCCGCTTGGCGATAACCAGCGGAATGATGGCCAAAGCAATGATTTCACGCAGCACGTCGTTCATAAACGCCACCCCGCCCCAGGCCGGGCCTAAGGCATCACCAATGACAATTCCCGACAACGAATAAAAGCCAAAGCCTGAAGTCAGCGCCAATGTTTGATGCCAGGGCAAACCTAACACCGGTATCAGCAACACACCCGCCAGCATTGAACTGACCATTAATACCACGGCAATACCCAAGCCCTGCACGTTCATCAACAGCTTGCGCAGCGACAAACCAGCGTTACGAAGCTGCAAGCCAATCAGCAGCAGCAGCAGCATGAGCAGGCCAGTGGCGATCTGATCAATAAACGGTATAGCCGGCAACAGGTAATAGCCCAACAACAAGCCAGCAAGCGCTGCGAGCAAGGGTTTTGCCGCCGCCATAAACATCCGTCGATAGCCCGGGCTAACCGACTCTTCCGCGTTGTTCACCGTCAGCGGGCGCCAACGGTGAAACAGCCACAAGCCACCCATATTACACAGCAACAACAATGTCACCAGGGCCATCACCTGAGTTGCCATGGTACTAAGCTGACTGCCCAGGCCTTCCATTTGCCCTAGCCCCAAACCAAGCATACCCAGAATCAGGTACACCAGGGTTTCTACCGAGTAGTGGATGGTGGTCATCGCGCGACGGTTGGAAATAGAAATGGCGAAACCCAGAAACAGCGGCGCCAGTATCAGCAGCACTCCGGTCAGCATCAGTGCAACTTGCCGTCGGCACGGTCTTGCACCAGCACCCAGGGCGCGATCACCACGGCCCACAACTCGGTATTGTTTTGGTGCCAGATGCGGGCCAGATCCGGCGCAACATCACCTACCTTGCCGCTGGCCAGCCAGTGTTCAAACTGCGATTTGTTGTCGCCAACCAACTCGCACGCCACGTTTAACAAATCGGTGTCGGCAGCCACGCGCACAACTTGCCCGCGGGCATAATACGTTTGCAGGTCATGCCAGTGAATACGGGAGGTTTCAAGATTCAGTCGAGCTTTGATTTCGTTCGCAGATTCAGAAGAAGACATAACGGCCTTGATGGATGATTGTCAGAAATGCGTGTCAAATTTTAACCGATCGCCCGAATGGCAGCCACCGTTAGGAGCCAGACCGTGCTTTAACCGAAACCCTCCAGCCCGAGCCGACGCATTAACCACTTGCCGTCATCACTGTCTATTAGCCCACTTTCGTATAACCCGGCAGCCCGCATAATCACTTTGGACTGGCTCACCGTTTCCCGCGGTAGAAAATGTACAGCGCCGATCAGCTCCCGCAGCGGCAGCGGCAGGCGCCAGTGCACTTTAATCTGATTGCCCAAAGGTTGCGCCCAGTCGGCCAGGGCTTGGTCTATCTCCTCAGCGCTCAAGGTTTTGTCGCCTGAGTCACAGTACTGTTGCATCAGTTTTAACGCCGCTAAGTCTCCGGCCCGGCTCAACAATCCGGCGGTATGGCAAGGTACGGCAGGCTCACCAAGCTTCAATGCCAGCCGGTACGCGCCGTCGGCCACGGCCACGGCCTGAGTCAGCAATTCTTTTGCTTTTTCGGCCAGTAACGGATGCGCCAACTGTCCACAAATATCCAGCGACAGCGCCAGCGCGTGATTCAGTGCCATAGGCACACCCAGAGCCAGAATGGCATCCTTTAGTGTTGTCACCGGCAGTCCGGAGCGGCGAAAAGAAATACTGCCCGCAACCGCCAGTAAACGCGCCGTTACTGAAACTTCGTTACGCCATGATCGCACCAGCTCTGCCGCACTGACATTCTGGCTGCGCTGAAGCAGCTCGATTATTCCAGCGGTGTTTGGGGTTCCGGGTAACTGCACCATGGTGCTAACAGCTGCTGCAATGTGTTCGTTCAGGTTCATACTGACACCTACCTGCCCTTGGGGGAGCAAACTGCGCAGCCGCTGGTGCAATAATTCAACGCTGAACGGTTTACTGACAAAGCCACTGATGCCCAGGCGAGCCGCCTTCAATATGGATTCACGATCGGCCGTTCGGCTGATCATTAACACGGGCACCTCGCTTTGCGAGCGGCGCACACGGCGAATCAGCTCCAGGCTGCTGCCATCGGAAAGGTGCACATCTGCCAGTATCAAATCCGCTCCGTGAACTTCCCAGTGGTCCAAGGCATTCTGCACAAAGCTAAATCCGTGCACTCGGACCCTTGGGTCTACACCAACGCAAATACTGGTCAGCAAAGCAACCATGTTGTCGTCGCTGTCAACAATCAACACATTCATCCTGTGGCCTTTTCCCTTAATAAAACCTACCAAAACGACGCACCTGCCAAAAACTTTCAGACAAGGCTGTGAGTATAAGATCGTAAACTGCGCACGCAACATTACAGCCTTTGATGCTCGCACCGCCACATAAACAAAAGGCCAGCACCTTTTAGGTAGCTGGCCTTTTGATGATAACGACTTTTAGCAACAGAAATCAGGCATTACGCAGCATTTCCCGAACCACGTAGTGCAGAATCCCGCCGTGACGGAAGTACACCGCTTCATTCGCTGTGTCTATGCGCGACAGTAAATCACAACGTGCGGTTGTGCCATCTGGATAAGTGACCGTCATGGTCAGAATTTGACCGGTCGTGATCTCACCAGACAAGCCATCAATGGCGATGGTTTCCTCGCCGGTGAGCTTCAGAGTTTTGCGGTCTGTGCCTTTCTGGAACTGCAGCGGTATTACGCCCATGCCGATCAGGTTAGAGCGGTGTATACGTTCGTAGGACTCCGCCACCACCGCTCGCACGCCCAACAGGCGAGGGCCTTTGGCGGCCCAGTCGCGACTGGAACCAGAGCCGTACTCCTTGCCGGCGATCACCACCAGTGGTATGCCCTGCTCCTGATACTTCATGGCAGCGTCGTAAATCGGCATTTGTTTACCGTCTGGCACGTAGCGAGTATAACCGCCTTCCACGCCATCCAGCATTTCGTTGCGGATGCGCACGTTGGCAAACGTGCCGCGCATCATCACTTCGTGGTTGCCACGACGCGAGCCATAAGAGTTGAAATTCTTTGGCTCTACCCCGCGCTCCTGCAAGTACTTGCCGGCAGGGCTGTCGGCCGCGAATGAGCCGGCTGGGGATATGTGATCGGTGGTGACCGAATCGCCCAGCAGCGCCAGAATGCGCGCTTCGCGAATGTCGTCGATCGCCTCAGGCTCAGGCCCCATACCTTCGAAGAAGGGCGGATGCTGGATGTAGGTGGAATCGTCTGACCACTTGTAAACCGTGGTTTCAGGGACTTCCATAGCCTGCCAGGCAGCATCACCGTCGAACACGGCGGCGTATTCGGTGCGGAACATGTCGGTTTTGACTTTCTCCACCGCCTCGGCGACTTCCTGCTGGCTCGGCCACAGATCTTTCAGATACACCGGGTTGCCGTCTTTGTCTTCACCCAATGGGTCCTCCACCAGATTCAGCCGCACGTTTCCAGCCAGCGCGTAAGCCACCACCAAAGGTGGCGATGCCAGCCAGTTGGTTTTCACCAGAGGGTGTATCCGGCCTTCAAAGTTACGGTTGCCAGACAGCACCGAGGCTACGGTCATATTGCCATCGTTAATGGCTTTTTCCACAGCATCGGGCAGCGGCCCGGAGTTACCGATACAGGTGGTGCAACCGTAGCCCACCAGATCAAAACCGAGCTTGTCCAGGTCGCCCTGGAAACCGCCTGCGCGCAGATACTCGGTGACCACTTTAGAGCCTGGCGCCAACGACGTCTTCACCCAAGGCTTGGTTTTCAAGCCTTTGGCGACCGCTTTTTGTGCTACCAGGCCTGCTGCCATCATAACGCTGGGGTTGGACGTGTTAGTACACGAGGTAATCGCCGCAATCACCACCGCGCCCGGGTCCAGTCGGGTTTCCTGGCCATTCATAGCCAGCATCTGACTGGAGTGATGATGATAGCTGTTGTCAACACCGACGGCGGTTTGCCCACCCTCAGATTCAAGTGCGTTGTCGTGTTTGTCATTCGTTTTGGGTGCGCCTTCGCCGGTTTCCATCACCAGTTCAAACGCGGCTTTCATATTCTTCAGCGCCACCCTGTCTTGCGGGCGTTTCGGGCCGGCCATGCTGGCTTCGACCTCATCCATATTCAATTCGAGGGTCGCGGTATACGCCGGCTCGTGGCCCAGTTCACGCCACAGGCCCTGTGCCTTGGCGTAGGCTTCTACCAGCTCGACCTGCTGCTCCTCACGGCCGGTCAGGCGCAGATACTTCAGAGTCTGTTCGTCTACCGGGAAGAAACCGCAGGTGGCACCGTATTCAGGCGCCATGTTGGCAATGGTGGCACGGTCAGCCACCGGCATGTCTTTCAGGCCGTCGCCGTAAAACTCGACAAATTTACCCACCACGCCATGGCTGCGCAGCATTTCGGTAACGGTCAGCACCAGATCGGTGGCAGTAATGCCTTCGCGTAATTTGCCGCTGATTTTAAAGCCAACCACTTCTGGAATTAACATAGATACTGGCTGGCCCAGCATGGCGGCTTCGGCTTCAATGCCGCCCACGCCCCAGCCCAGAATGCCCAGGCCGTTGATCATGGTGGTGTGCGAATCGGTGCCTACCAGGGTGTCCGGATAGGCCAGAATTTTATCGCCATGCTTCTTGTGCCACACGGTTTTACCCAGGTATTCCAGGTTAACCTGGTGGCAGATACCGGTGCCGGGCGGCACCACGCGGAAATTATCAAACGCCTGCTGGCCCCAACGCAGAAACTCGTAACGCTCCTGGTTACGCTCCATCTCCATGGCCACGTTGTCTTTAAAGGCTGAAGCATCGCCAAAGTTATCGACCATCACGGAGTGGTCAATCACCAAGTCTACCGACGACAACGGATTGATCATTGCCGGATCTTTGCCCGCAAGCTTAACGGCGTCGCGCATGGCGGCAAGATCCACCACACCGGGTACGCCGGTGAAATCCTGCATTAGCACCCGCGCTGGGCGAAACTGGATTTCGGTATCGGAATTGCGGTCTTTGAGCCACTGCACCATGGCATCAATATGACTGCGGTCTACCGTCACACCATCTTCGTTGCGCAACAGGTTTTCTAACAGCACTTTCAGCGAAAACGGCAGGCGATCAAGGTCACCCAGCTCAGCCGCCGCTTTCGGCAAGCTGTAATAATGATAGGTAGTGTTTCCAGCCTTTAGGCTGCTAAGGGTGTTCAGACTATTCTGACTGTGAAGTTCACTAGACATAGCGCACCTCCTGCGGTGAATGTAGCTCCTACTACTATCGCACCGTTTCGGTAGACTGCAACTCCATAACATAGATCTTCACTATTCAGCGGCTGAATAGTGAAGCGTTAACATCGATGCGGCGTATCCTTTAGGTAACACTTTTGCGACCATAAACAACGCACCCAAGCCAGGCAGGACACAAACACATTTTGAAACACGATTGCCAATATCACCCCGGCGACCCGGCCAAATGGCATTGCGGTGAATGCCAGCTGCATTTTTGCACCCGCTGCATGCCAGATGCTAACGCCAAACAACGTCGCGGGCTCTGCCCCAAGTGCAGCAAGGCAATGCGCTACTTAGGCGCCGCCACCGAAGTGGTGCCGTTCTGGCATCGGCTGGGCGCGTTTTTCCGCTATCCATTCCACACTGATCCACTGCTGGTTATCGCCATCTGCACACTGGTGCCGGCACTGGTACCGCAAAACCTACTGGGCATGTTGGTGTGGCTGTTGCTGGCGCTGGCGCTGATGAAATACACCTACGCCGTTATCAATCGCACCGCAGAAGGCCACCTCAAGCCACCACCGCTGGCCGAGGCGTTTAGTGGCAGCGGCTTTAACATTGTGATTTTGCAGATTCTGGTGTTTGCGCTGATGGGCGGACTGGTAACGGCCGCGGGCATGTTGGGCGGGCCCTTGCTATTAATGCTGACGCTGGCGTTTGTGGTGTTGGCCCTGCCCGCAAGCATTATGGTGTTAGCCATGGAGCGCAGCGTGGGCGCGGCGGTAAATCCCCTGAACCTGGCCACTTTGATCGCCCGCATCGGCAGCCCTTACTTCCTGCTTTACGGTTACCTGATTCTTCTGGTGCTGGCGTCTGGCGCGGCCCAGGATTTTGCCCTGACGCACTTTTCAGACTGGGTATCGCGGCCGCTGGCGGGTTTTCTTAACAGCACCTTTACCCTGATGCTATTTCACATGCTGGGTTATCTGCTGTTTCAGTATCAGGAGGAGCTGGGCTTTGCTGCGGATTATCAGGATGCTGTCGAACCCGAAGACCAGCACCACCGCGATCGCAGCCAGCGCTTTGATGCCGACCTGGACATGAACCTGAAAGATGGCAACTACGATCGCGCGCAGACTCTGCTGTTAGAGCAGCTCAAGCGCGAACCAGACAACTCGCTGCGCATTGGCCAACTCTACAGGCTGCTGGCGGCGCGCAATGATATTCGCAGCCTGCACGCGAACCATCCGCGCATCATGGCGTGGCTGGCAGCGCACAATAATGGCAAGGCCCTGGCAGACTTGCTGGTGCAACTGCAGCAGGCAGACCCACAATTCCGTTTGCAAGACGCCGAGCTTTCGGTAACGGTGGCCGGCGCGCTTTATCGCAGCGGTCACTATCGTTTGGCATTGAAGCTGCTGCAGGATTTTCACAAGCGCTTTGCCGACAGCCAGGCACTGGTGCCAGCCTATCTGCTGGCCGCGCAAACCCTGGCCAACGGCCTGGGCCAGTGGGAAAAAGCCACGGCGTTTTTGGGTTTCATTCAACGCAAGTGCCCGCAACACCCCCAGCACTCAGAGATTCAGCACTTCTTGGAGCAAGCGCAGGAACGCCAGCCATTGCGCGGCCCCAAAGCCAGCTTTAACATAACGAACTAGTGTTCTGCATAGCTAATTCATAAGCCTGTTGAACGTCTGGTGCCACCAGCGTAGCGCTACAACCACTGCCGGTAGTGCTGGGCCTTGGACGCCATCTGGCGTTTTTCAAATTCTGCCACCAGCAACCGACAGGCCTCGCTGACCATTAGCTCGCTGCCCGCGCCTCGCAGGCGCTCAAAAGCTTTTTCTGCGGTGCTCAAATCATGCTGTTTCAGGCTGGCAAACAGCACGCGGTTGTGGTCTTCCGCCGCCAATGGCTGGTGCGCCTCGCCTTTGGCCAGATATTCCCGCCATACCGCAATAACTTGATCAAATTGTTGCCTGCTGAGCGCATCATCCATCCGCTCGCGGCTAAAGTGGCGATACTCGGGCAGATCCGGGCGCAGTTGTGCCAGTTGTTGCTGATGTTGCAGTACCAACGCGCGCTGGGGATAAGCTTCTCGCAAAGCCTCAAAGCGCGTACGGGCCAGATCAAAATCCAGCGTAGATATTGCCGCCATAGCCTGCCCATAAGCCTCGGTAAAAGCGGCATCGTCCGCTTCAGGTTCAGGTTCGAAAAACGTATCTTTCACCTGAAACCAGCTTTTACCCAGCGCTCCCACTAGAACCGCACCTGCCAGCAGGCCGCCAGCGTGGGCCATATAGGCGACACCGGTAGCGCCGGCGTACCAGTAATCGTAAATTTCTTTACCCAGCCACACCGGCAGAATGGCGATAGCCGGCGCTCGAAAATAGTTGAAGTAGACGCCCAGGAAAATGAAAAAGCGGATTTTTTGCAGACCGTAAATCGCCACATACATGCCCATCAGCCCGGAAATGGCGCCAGACGCACCAATCAGCGGCACCAGGCTGCCCGCAGAGAATCCAGTGAACATCAGGCCAGAAAGCGCCCCACACAGCAGATAGGCCAACAGAAAGCGCGCAGCGCCCAAGGCTTTCTCCACGGTAAATCCCAGCAAAAACAGAAACACCAGATTGCCTAGCAAGTGTCCCCAGCCGCCGTGCAAAAACTGATAGCTGATAAGGCTGTGCAACGACAACTGCGCGGGTATCAGCCCAAAACGCTGGGAACTGAGCCGGCCAATAAAGTTGTCCTCAATAAAGCCGCGCTGCTGTTGCCAGCGTTCGCGTTCTGCGCTGGCCCACACCAGATCACGGTTATCGAGCAAATACTGATAAAAGTCGCGGTCCATCAGCAGGGTAACCGCCAGCCAGCCGCCTTTCTGATTGGCCTGTAGATTACGCATCTGCTGCAGCTGGTAAACCGACTCGCTATCACCCTGTTGGCGTATCTTACGCAGCAGGTAATCTTCGTAAACCGGCGCCTCCAGAGCCTGTAGATTATTTTTCAGATACTGGTTAACAGCCACCTGAAGCTTGCGCTGGTCGGCACCCTGATAAAACGTGAACACCAGCACGCAGGCCAGCATCAACCCTAAGGTAATCCAGGGCGGGCGTTTCCAGTTAACAGCGTTTTCAGCGGGAATAATCAGCATGGGTCGTCACATTTGATCACAATTGGCCACCTGTAAGCCGTGTTTTGTCATAGCGTAGCCTTGGTTGTGAGGTTTAATGGCGCTATCGACCAACCGCCTAATGCTGGTATTGTTCTGCGCGCCAATAGTTCGGCCTTAATATCTTAATATATAGTACGGCCTCAAAATCGGGCTTGAAAACCCGGTTTAAGAACCATCGTACGGCGTAAAACATTATCAGCCGGCCCCCGAATGCAAGGAAACCCCACATGACCGTTCTTGTTTTGGATAACCCGGAATTACTGGCCCTCGCAACTCTGGCGGAGGGTTTTCAGCCAGATTCATGCGCCGAGTCACACAAACCCCGTCAGCTGAAGTTCCATTACGGCTACAACAAACATCAGCTTAGCGCCGCCGACATGGACATGCTTACCCGTCACGGCCACTACTTGCTCCGCAACGTTCATCTACATGTGCGCGTACACGGGCATTCCGACGCCTTTGGTAGCGACGACTATGGTCATTTTCTGTCGCGCATGCGGGCCAGCGCCGTGGTACGTTTTTTAATTGAAGAGGGCGTGGATGAACAGCGTTTAAAAGCTGTCGGCTGGGGCTCAGACCGCCCGCTGGCAACACGGGCAGATCACGCGGCCAACCGCCGGGTGGAACTGGAGTACGTGCAACACAGCGTCTCCAGCGCGCTGTCCGGCTAATTTGCCCAGACCCCGGACATTTTTCGACCTAACCGTATACTTGAAACACGTTCAGCAGCAGCAATACGGCGATCATCAGAATTGAGACCCAGGTTAGCAAAATACCCACCATGCGGGCCTTGTGGGGCCCGCCATGGCCCTGGAACATGCCCCAAGCGTGCAATATGCGCCCCAAGACAAAAGCCATACCAATCCAGTAAATAAAACCGTTGGAAACGCCGTTCAGCTCGGCAATACCCAACATCAGCAGGGTCAGCGGTGCGTATTCCACCAGATTACCGTGGGCCCGCACGGCAGCCTCAAAATCGAGATCTTCCGTAATACCCATACCCTTGCCGTATTTGATTCGGTACTTAACCACAACGGCAGACAAAACCAGCAGCAAAATTCCGATAACAGCCGCGAAAACACCGGTTATAGGTACAATCATATTCAGTCCTGTTGATCAATGAAATGCCCGCGCAGGCCATGCCTGCGTCGCGGACAGGTGACGGAAGCTAACTCACTGTGCCTTACTTTCACCCAGCTCGGCAATTGCCTTGGCCATAGCGCTGTGGCAGCGCGCGATCAGTTCGGGTATGTCTTTGTTGGTCATGCCAGTGGTTTCAATGGCCGGTAAAACCCTGAGTGGAACCGGTTTGCGGCGGCCCAGCCAGCCCAAGGAATCATCCTGGTACTGGCCAACACACACCATCACCAGCGGTGATCCGGAGGCAATGGCCGCGTAAAATGCACCTTTTTTAAAACTCTGCAGCCCTTTACCACGGCTGCGCGTGCCCTCTGGGAAAACCCACAGGCTTTTGCGTTCGTGAACAATGGTATCGCCTACCGCCTGCATGCTGGCAACGGATTTGCGCGAGCGCGAACGGTTCAGAATTACGTTGCCACCAAGCCAGAATACCTGTCCGAAAAACGGCACCCACAACAGCCCCGCCTTGCCCACCGCCACCAAGCGCCGCGGCACAACATCCCCCACGATCAAAAAATCGTCGTTATGCTGGTGATTCGCAATCACCACCATGGAACGGTCTTTGGGCATATTCTCCGCGCCGTACAGCGGGCGCTGCATGCCAAGAACTGCGCGCCCGAAACGGGCACATGCCCCCGCCAGAATACGGTTATTATCTGGATTAAAGGGCCGCGCCAAATACAGCACCATCGACAGCAGACAAAGCAGTAATACACCCGTCCAGGCCAGTATTTTTCTTAGTAGGGCCATAACATAGCAACTCTGTGTCCGATATTTTGGCGCACAAGTGTACGTCAGCTTTACGGCCCGGAGACAGTCCCAATTTGCTCAAACACCCACACCGCAGAATCCAGAGCGTTGCCGGTTTCGCCAAACAGGGGATGCACAAACAGAATCAGCAACATAACCAGCCAAAGACCGGCGGCATCACGGCCACGCCTCAACCCGGCTATGGTGCGGCGCACCAGCGCACGGCTGAACGATATTACCTGCGAAAAAAATAGACCTGTCATTATCATAATCAGCACCGCCGTTTTGTGTTGGTCAGTTGTGTTAGTACGTTGCGTTGGTAGATTTATGGCAACAGCACTGTATGACCGCAATATGGCAACGACAGCGGGCAACTGTGATCAATTGTGGCAAGCTCCGCAGCACAACCCTTTTGCCCTTGTGCAGCGCGAGCGTCATCACTATCTTAGGTTTACAGCACTGCTCGCCTATTAACCCCTCATCCACTCACCGGGCCACCATGAACAAGCATCTGGCACTGATCGAAGACGAACCCGCCATCCGCGATAATTACCGCGCTGCTTTCGAGCGCAGGGGCTTTTCTGTGTCTACCTACGGTGACCGGCCAGCTGCCTGGCAGGCATTACAGCGGCAGTTACCGGACCTGGCGATTATTGATGTGGGCCTGGGGAGCGAAGCCGAGGGCGGGTTTACTTTGTGCCAGGACTTACGCCGGCAGTCCGCCACACTGCCGATTATTTTTCTGACCGCTCGCGACAGCGACATAGACTCCGTGCACGGCCTGCGCCTGGGCGCAGACGACTACGTCACCAAAGACATGAGCATGGAACATCTACTGGCCCGCATTAATGCATTGCTGCGCCGCGCAGACGCCTGGAATCAGGCCCATCAACAGCCCGACGAATTGCTGGCAAGAGGCAAACTGACACTGAATCTGGACCGCATGAGCGCCAGCTGGAACAACCAGGCCGTTGAGCTGACGGTCACCGAGTTCTGGATGCTGCACGCACTGGCCCGCCACCCGGGCCATGTGCGCAGCCGTGTTCAGCTGATGGACGCGGCCAGCACGGTACTCGATGACAATACGGTGACGTCGCATATCAAACGTATTCGTGGCAAATTCAACGCTCTGGATCGCGACTTCAACAGCGTTCAAACGGTTTACGGCATGGGTTATCGCTGGCACGACCACAATGCCTGAGCGTGCCATTTTCGGCCCAAGCCAAGAGCCGTGCGCGTGGCCGCACTGAGCCTGAAACGCCAGCTGTTGCTGGTAAGCCTGTTGATGTTGCTGGTTCCTCTTGCCGGGGTTCAGTTTGCGCTTGAGCTAGACAACATTCTGCGCCAGCAGGCCCAGCAACAATTGCAGCAACAGGCAAATCGCCTGGCCCTGCTGGCGGGTGATGAGCTGCTGGCACAGCCACCGTTGGCCGCCGGCACGTTTGCTGTTTATACCGCGGCTCAGAATAGCGCCCTCCTGCTTGACGGCTACGCCGATGATTGGCCGGGCTACGATTCCTCCGAGCCGTTCCCGCCGTCGGCGCAGGCACCTCTGTCCGCTCTTCAACCTTGGCAGCAGCTGCCCGGGGCCGCCCCTCAGCCTAGCGCGCTTTACTGGCAGGCCAGCCACAGCGATAAAACCCTGTATCTGCTGATTCGCATTCCAGGCCAGCCACCTCAGCTGTTCAATCCCGGCGCGCCGCGGCTGGCCCACCACCGGTTATTGCTGCAACTGTTCAGTGGCGCCAATGAGCTCCGTATAAACCCGCGCAATCAGGCCTGGTTGCTACGCCCGTCGGCACCCGGACAGCTGCCGGCCCGCAGCGGTGCTAACTGGACCGAAACCGACCCCCGCGTGAACGCGTTCTGGCAACCGGTGGCCAATGGCTGGCAGCTGGAACTGGCCCTGCCCCGGCCTGCCGCGGGCAGCCGCATAACGCTTGCCCTTTATGGAGGCGAAGGTGTGGCTGCTGAAAGTCCGCCATTGGCGCAGATTCCAGCGGCTGCGCTGGTTCGCCGCAACGCGGATCTGGAGCAGACGCTGGCCAGCTGGCTAGACAGCGGCCAACAACTGCGAGTAATGGAAGAATCCGGTTGGGTTATCGCCCGTCAGCAGCGCACAGTCTTAACCAAGCCGGCGACCACGACGGGCATCGAGCCAAGGTCTGCACGCATCGACCAAGCAGATGAAAACGCCTCGTGGCTACAACAGGTAGGGCAGAATCTGCTGAAGGCGCTGGTGAAAGCCAATCAACCCGACTCGATTCTGGTGAATGAACAGCTCTGGCGCCAGTTCCCGGTTAATCTTCCCGCCCCGGCGTTGATGCGTCACAGTAACGATAGCCTGTGGCTGAGCGCACAGGCTCCGGTGTTTGGTGGGCGAACACTGGTGCTGGAGCAATCGCTGGATCAACTGCTGAACATTTCAGGCGCCGCTCTGGGCACCGTACTGGCCCGCAGCTTTCTGATTATTATTGGCTTGGTGGTGGTTCTGCTGGGTTATGCCAGCTGGCTGTCGTGGCGCATTAGCCGTTTGGCGAAATGGGTCACCCAGTGCGTGGATGCCGATGGCCGAATGGCTCCTCAGGTGCCGTTGCAGCCAAAGTCAGGTATCGGTAACGACGAGCTTGGCCAGCTTCAGCAGCGCTTTAACCGGCTAGTCAGCAGTCTTCACGGTTACAACCAATACCTGGAAAGCTTCTCACAGCGCTTGTCTCATGAACTGAAAACGCCACTGGCGGTGGTACGCTCATCCCTTGATAACCTGACTCACTGCGCCGATGAAGCCGAGCGGCAAAATTATCTGACCCGTGCCCAAAGCGCTGTGGCCAGGCTTAGCGGTATTTTGCGCAGCATGAGTGAAGCCACACGGCTGGAGCAGAGCCTGGAAGCCGAACACAAAGAGGTGTTTGACGTGGCTGAAGTGCTGACGCAGGTAACAGCTGCCTACCAGGCGTTGGATCCGCACCACGTTATTGTGTACCGGGGCCCGGAGCACGGCAGTCATGTTTTGGGGTCGCCGGAGCTGTTGGTACAGCTTTTGGATAAGTTAGTCGACAACGCGCGGGACTTTACCCCTGAAGGCCAACGTATTGAGCTGAATCTGCGGCGAGTTGACCAGGGCTGGCAACTCGGCGTATTTAATCAGGGCTCCCAACTGCCCGCCGGGGCGGATATTTTCTCGGCGTTTGTGTCCCATAGAGTAGGCCAGATCAACACGTCTGAACATCATCTGGGCCAGGGCCTGCTGATTGCGCAGCTGATTGCGAACTACCACCAGACCCGCCTGGAGGCGGAAAATAAGAGCCGAAACGGCCTTGACGGCGTGACGTTCCGGCTGGTGATTCCCGCCGCTGAATCAGGCGCGGATATAAATTCGACGCCACCTTAACCACCGAGTAATCGCCTACTAATCGCTTACTAGTCAACTACCGGCGAGCGCGGGCCGTGCTGACGGAAGAACTGCTGCGCTGTGCGGCCATTGCGGACACCGCGAGCGGTCGCGAAACGAATGGCTTGCTGGTGCAGGGCCTCACGATCGCCAACTTCGGCAAACAACGCATCAATCGCCTGCAAGTAAAGCTC
Source organism: Marinobacter sp. M3C (assembly GCF_023311895.1). Taxonomy (GTDB): domain Bacteria; phylum Pseudomonadota; class Gammaproteobacteria; order Pseudomonadales; family Oleiphilaceae; genus Marinobacter. The sequence goes on along the minus strand of NZ_CP092284.1, from coordinate 3,075,021 downwards.
CTGGGAAAACGCATAGAACGAGAGCTGCACGCCAAAGCGATCAGCCAGGGAAATCTGCTCTTCTATAGCTTCAGCCGGATGAATTTCACCCCCGCGACTGTGGCTACTCATATTGTCTGCCATATACTCGGGCATCAGGTGGCGACGATTCGAGGTGGCGTACACACGCACATTCTCCGGTGGCAGTTCCAGCGACCCTTCCAGAACGCTTTTCAGCGCCTTGTAGCTGGTTTCACCGGCCTCGAATGAGAGGTCATCGCAAAATATAACGAAGTGGTAGGGCAAGTCCCACAAATCATCAACAATCTCAGGCAGGTGCACCAGGTCGTCTTTATCCACTTCAATCATTCGCAGGCCCTGTGCCTGATAGTGGTTCAGCAGCGCTTTGATCAAAGACGACTTGCCAGTACCACGGGCGCCCCAAAGCAGTACGTTATTAGACGGCTCGCCCTGCAAAAAACGTTCGGTGTTCAGCGCCAGCGCCTGTTGCTGTTGGTCTACGCCGGTCAGCGACCCCCAGGTAACCGGATCCAGGCGGCGAATAGCACGCAGGCCGGAACGGTGCCGGCGCCACACGGCGGCCGGCGTGGTGCGCCAGTCGATAGATTTGGTAACCGACATGAGCTTCTCCCTGTAACCATCTTGAAAACAGGCACTGTAGCGCAAAGCGGTTTGCTGTAGACAAAAAAAAGGAACCAAAAAAAGGCGTGGCAACTTAATGCCACGCCTTTTGCGCTCTTTCGTCGTTCTTAGCAGCCCTTAATTAGAACTGAAACTTCACGCCAACCTGACCGGTGTCGAATTCCGGGCCGCTGTTGTTGAGCTGACCGTTAAAGTCATTTGAGTCGATGTCGATGTCATAACGGTTATATTCGGCGAACGCCGTAAGGTGCTCGGTTACACGAAAATCCACGCCCACACCCACAAGCGGGCTGACGTCATCGTAGGTTTCGCTTTCGCCGAAAGCATCAACGTCAAGCGACGAGGCAAACGCACCGGCTTTAGCGTACACGCCAAAACTCTGCGTTAGCGGTAAGCGTCCCACTGCGACCAAATTAACACCCTTAAGTTTGCCATCAACATCGTCTTCACCAAAATTGCCAAAGTCGATGTACCCGGCTTCAAGCGCAAAGAACGGGTTAAACTGGTAACCCACTGCGGCGCCGAGCAGATCGTTATCGTCTTTAAAATCGCCACCGTGGGATTTGTAACCACCGTAACTACCGCTGATGTAAGGGCCCGAAGACTCGCGATCTACAGAGCCTTGGGCAAGAACAGTCGGCGCGGCGAAAACGCTGGCTGACAAAACCGTAGCGCAAGCAATACGAGATTTATAGTTCATAACGGGGCCATCCTCGTTGTTCGTCTAAAAAGATTTGAGTTGAACATCTTCAACGTTTGCGGCGACGGCTTGTATGAAAAGAATGTCGCCAGCAAGTACAGCCAGATTAACCGCAATCGTGTCGTTTTTGGGTTAAAAATACCGTAAAAAGTCTTCATCTTCTGTTAACGTGAAAAACTCAAGCAAACCCTTAAGTTCACTCAGCGGAGGGCTTTTCAGGCGTCCCGGCGGTTGGCTGTTTGATTAAAAAGAAGGAAAAAACCGGAGAATCGCGATGGCCGAGCCGGATAAACAAAACTCAGCTCACGGGCGCGATCACATTAGGGCGGGGTGTCTGCGCCAGGGGTTTGCGGTTCGGCAGGAGCAGCCGCACTTTTTTCTGGCTGCTCCATCATCGCCATGCCGCCTTGCAGCAACAGGCGTCGCAGGCGAGAGTCGTCGTGCCCGGCAATACCGGCTGCAAACGCAATGGCAATGGCTTCCAGGGGGTTGTCTGTAATAGCGGAACGCAAAGTCTGGATGGGCGAACGGGAAGCAGGCTTGGCGCTGCCCTCGCTATCGCTTTGATCTTTTGAAGAACGCCCGGGGCTAACCAGTCGATAGAAAAACAATGCAACCAGCAACACGCAAACCAGCCCGGAAATGGCCATCGCCCCGGCTTGCCCCACCAACGGGGCAAGCGCGAGGGTGCCTGCGCTCACCAGCAAATGCAGCCCGGTAAGCAGCAGCGCCGCCAACAAAATCAGCGCCATTACAAAACCGATCAACGCGGCTGCGGCCTTGCGAATGGTGCTTTTTATAGCGGCAGAATCAAACATGATCAGCGATCGAGCATCTTACCAACCACAATGCCCGCCAGGAACATCAAGATGATGCTCAAAAACGGCCGCTCTTCAATTTTGTGTTCAACACTTTCCACCGTTTGCGAGCCGGCTTCCGTGGCGCGGGCTATCGCTTTATCACCGCTGGCGCGCAGCTGGTCGAAAATCGCGTGAGTTTCCTTGCTGATTTCGTCTTTCAGATTGCTGGCACTGTTTGCCTGGCCACTGGCCACGGCCTTGGTCAGTGCGGCCAGATCTTCCCTGAGCGCTGTAAGATCGTCTTTAACGCGAGCGTAATCGTCTTGTGCGGATTTGTGTTCCATGTGCTGTCTCCCGACTTGGTTGAGTAATCCAGAAACGTGATGTGTAATCGACTCTTTATTCGGCCCTTCATTCGATTCTTCATTCGATTCTTCATTCGATTCTTCATTCGACTCTTCATTCGATACCGGATGGAGAATGTTTCTTTCCATCAACGCTGACATTGCGGCTGCCAGCTCAAATAACTCTAGCACAGTGGCCTGAAGGCACCATGACAGTCCATTAATGCAACGGCGTTCGGGCCAGACGGTAAAAACCTACTGAATGCCAGGCGACTCCGGTTCATCATTTCGCACTCGCATAAAACTGGCAAATCGCGGCAGGCCGGTGGCGGTGTGGCCGAAATGTTTGAAGGTAATAACGCTACCCAGTGGCGGTGGTTCTGCGCGTTCGGCATCGCTGAAACCGCTGCCAATGCGAAACTCCCTTTTACCGGCCAGCCTCACCCGCAGCGCGCCCATCATCCCCTGATATTTGCCCTTGCCCGGCAGAATGCCAACAACAATCGCTTCGGCGTCGTCAAAGCGCTTCACTTTTAACAGGTCATCCGAGCGACCAGCCTTATAAATGCTAGCGCCACGGCGCAGCATCAGCCCTTCGCCGCCGACAGCAATCATTTTATCCCGGCGAGCCATCAGCTGCTGATGGTTTCCGGGCCGTTGCTGCTCAACCAAAGCCAGATAGGGTGACCCCGCTTGACTGACCAACTCGCGCAAACGGGGAAGACGTTGATCGAATGTCTGGTCGATCAACGGCAAATCGAACACCATAAAACGCACAGAACGCCAATCCGCATCGACGGGACGAACGGTGCGCACAATGCCAGAAAGTTGTGCGAAATGGCCGCGCCCCAGCCACAGCTCGCCGTCTAACGGCTGCGGCGGGAAATCACTGACAAACCAGTCAGGCGCCTGAAACGGATTGCCGCGGCGGGACCACAGGCGCTCACCGTCCCAATAAGCCCGCACTCCATCCAGTTTTTCGCTCACCCAATAATCCGCAAGCGGCGCGCCCTGCTGATACACATTGGCCAACGGAACCTTCGCTGGCGCACCAAGCACCACGGCCGTCATCAGCGCAAGACTCGCCAACAGGCCTGAACCCAAGCGCTTCGTCCATAATATGCCGGACATTAACAACTCCCTTTACAGCGTTACGTTAATACAGACTGCGCGGCAGGCGGAACCCACTCAGCAGTTGCTGGGTAAAAGGGTTGGTGTTACTGCCGGCGTGCAAGCGGTAACGCATGGCCCCCTCATCAACTGTGAATTTAACGTCTACCGCGGTGCTGTCGACGCCGGTTAAATCAGCGTTTTCCAACAGCCGGAACAGCGCCCAGGGTCCCTGCTGCGAAAGACTGCGGGGCGACCTGTTAACTTCAACCGGCACCAGGGTAATGCGGCTTTGCACGTTATCCCGCAGGGTATTGGGCCACACCAGCGGAATGCTCTGCCGCGGCCCGTGGTTAAACTCCACCAGTTGGCCATCCAGATTCATCACGCTGCGGCGCTTGTTGGAGGTAAGGTTCAGCGGCTCTAATGCGAACTCCACGTCCAACGATCCCGACGTTGTAAAGTAGGCACGGCGAATGGCATCCGCGCTGGCCAAGGCCGCCGTTACTTCCCGCCGCAGTAACCCGGCACGAGCCAAAGCCCCGGACTGCTGCGGATAATCTTCCACAAATAGCTTTAGCTTCTGGTTATAGAAGGTTTGCAAGGTGCCGCCCGGCGCAAAGAATTGTTCAAAATCCTGCAGCGCCGCATCTCGGTCGGTGCCGGCCTTGAAGGGATAAAACGGAGCCAGATTTTGGGCGAACGGCTGGTACACCTCGCGAAACCACTCGCGCTCTAGCTGCGCCACTGCGCTGTCCAGCAGTACCCGCCAGCTTTCACTGGCCAAGTGGCCGAGCATCCGGTTTAGTGGTTCGGGTTGATAAGCCGCCATTCGCTGAAGAGTGAAGATCGGATCTGCACCTTCCAGGTCTAGTCGCGCCCTTGCGGCCGCCAAAGCAGATTTGCCGCTGTCTGGAGCCTCCTGAATATTACGCAGATATTGATGCAGCTCTGCAACCACCAGCATGATTTCGTCCAGCTCGCTGGGGTCTTCGCCTTGCGACAGAGTTAACCGGTTCAAATCACTGAACTGGCGTTCGATGTTCTGCAGCACGGCCAGCCTGGGTGGCACTTGCGCAGGGGTTAATGCCAGCCCTGCCGCTGCAGGCGAGGCCTGGCGCAAATCGTTGCTTAGGCCCGCCGCCAGCGAGGTGTTTTCGCGCAGCTGCTGCAACACGCTTGCCAGAGGCTTATAACTGCTGCCCAAGCTCTCCAGAATCCGTACGCCGTGGTTCAAGTCCTCAAAACGATGGATCTTCAGGCGGCTGAGCGCGCCACGCCAGTGGCGCACATATTCTTGCGAGTAAATGTTGTGCAAGCCGGCCTGCAGTTGCTGTTGATCGGCCGGGCTGAAATCAATGTTGTCACGCCGGCCCAGCACCCAGGCGTCTATCAGCGCCAGCTCGGTTACCCTTCCCGCGCGATCCAAAAACCATTTTTGCAGGCTCTCGCGCGTAAACAGAGCCGGTATCAGCATAGGGTTGTTATCACTCACTGAGGGCAGAGACGTTGTGTCAGCATCCACAACGCCGAATACGGTAGCAAAGGCCGGGCCGCTGCTGCGGGCCAGATCCCTCGCTGGCGGCAACTGCCTTGCGGCGGCCTGCTCCAGGTCTCGGTATACCCGCTGTAATGTGGGCACACGCCCAAGTTCATACTGAGCCCACTCTACGCGACCGCTGAACGGCGCCAGAACCATACGAGCATTGACGTCACCGGCCTTAGCCCAGCCTGCCAGATCGGTATTCTCAAGGCCGTAATCCAGATGCGTCAGCAATTGCTTCTGGCGCTCACGCTGACCCGGATACAGGCGCTGCCAATAATCCTGAAGATAGCCGCGAACCATGTCTTTGCGGCGACCGCTGGCGTCATACAACATGCGCAACACCCGCAAGTGCTCCAGACTATCGTTGCTGTAGTTGCCGTTGCTGTAGTTTGAATAGTTTGAAGAGCCTAAAGAGTCAGAAAGGCCCAAAGAGCCTGGCGAACGTGGAGATCCGGGTGCGGCCACCATCTGTTCACTGACGGCAAACATCAACGCCGGTAAAAACTGATAGGCCAGCATGTCGCGATAGGCGCCTTCCAGCGCTGGCGCAATCTGATCGCCCCGGTACAGACCCATATCCCGCAGCCACGGCGCAGCTTTTTTACGTTCGCCAAATGCCAGAGTGGCGTCGCGCAACCGATTCAGAGATCCCAGCAGTTCTGCGCCAGACACAGCACGGTCAACATTCACCGTCGCGGTGCTGTTTAAAAACGCCTGCACCTGGGCCTCGACCATCAATGCCGCTTCGGCATTTTTAGTAAAGTAATGCTGCCAGCCGGCGCTCATTAGCCCGCCAGCGGCCAGTGCCAAAACCGCGGCGACTGCAATCTTACGTTGCCGTCTGAAGCGGCGCTGACCTTGGCCGGCCAGGCCCTCCTCCGCCATAAAAATCGACGCAAACAATTGCGACGCAAACATCGGTACCGATCGCCGTTGACGTTGGGCCGGCTGAACGGGACCGGTTAACCGGTAATTGGCCGCAGCCGCCGTTACAAATGCGTCTTCGGGCACGCCTTCCTGGCGCACCGAGGTAAAATAACTGCCGCGCACCAGCGCCGGATTAGAGAAGCCATCGGCTGCTAGCAGCGTAGCCAGATAGGCTTCAAGTACCGGCGCAAGACCGGCCATCTGACGAGTGAAGGAATAAGCGGCAGCCCGCGTTTCAGCGTTGTGACTGGCGCCCAGCACCTCTGGCAGACGTGCCATCAGGCCCTGCACCAGCTGTTCATAGCGTTCGGCGAACTGCGTTAGCCAACGGTCGTTATCGCCGCCGCGATGAAGTTCGAAGGTAAAACCCAAGGGCTGCTCCAGCTCGGCCTTTGGCCAACTGGCGGCGAAGCTCTCAAAGCCGTACAGCAAGTCCATTTTTGTGAAACAGATGTAAATTGGCAGCTGTGGACCGGTTTTTTCCATCAACTCACGCAGGCGATTGCGAAGAACGATGGCCTGGGCCTGGCTTTGCGGTTCGCCAGCCATGCTCAATTGGGCCAAATCGATCACCATTAGCACACCGTTGAGTGGCTGATGCGATCGGTTGAGTTGCAGCCAACCCAGAAAGTGCCGCCACAGACGGTGCTGAATCTCGCCGCTGATGCCGCCTTCATTATTCTCACCAAGAAGCTCGCCGGCAGGATCAATCATCAAACCGGTGTCAGCCACCCACCAATCGAAACCGAAGGGATTACGGTCGGTACGGTTGTTACGGGTAACATCGGACAACGCCCAGGACTGCCCGCAACCCTGAATCAGGCTGGTTTTACCAGCGTTTTCAAGTCCCATTACCAGATACCAAGGCAGCCGATAAGCGCCGTGCCGGCGCGAGTGCTTACCCCGTAGCGCAGCCAGTTGCCGGTCCAGCAAGCGCTGTTGTTTGCGCTCGAACGGCAACACTGGATCTTCCTGCTCCTGCGCTACAGCGGTTTGCGATTGTTGGTTTTGGCGTAATCGCCGCGCCAGCATTAAGCCCCACAGCAACGCAACCAACAGCACGGCCGCCAGTGTTACCAAGGAGCGGGCCTGCCAGCTCGCAAGGGGAAATTCACCGTTCAGCGACCAGCGTGGCCCCAGCCACCAGACGGCAGCCAACGCAAGTGCCAGCGCCACAAACAGGGCACGAGGCGCTACGCGACGTAAATGCGGCGTCACCACGGCAACAGTGCGGCCGAGTCGTAATACATAAGTCCACATGGCATCCCTTCCTGCGGTTTAAGGTTAAATTCGATGATTTCAGGCTGGCGGTTCAAACTGTTTCAGTAAACTCGGTTCCCAGGTTTCCAGTGTCCGGCCCTGCAGCTGCTGTCGTAAGTCCTGCTGTTGTTGCTGCGCCAGAGTTATCAGCCCACTGTGTTGAAGTAGACGGTTAGACGCCAGGCGCCAATAAAAGCGTTCACGGGGTTCGCGAGCACTCAGCAAGCCGTCCTCCAAAATCTGCATGGCGGCGGCCAAACCGCAGTCGGCCAGCCGCTCACAAGCCTGTTGATAAGCCTGGTTCCACGGGTTGGCAGCAGCAGGCGTTGATGTGCTGCCCGTCTGTGGTGCCTGCAGCCAGAGCATGGCCTCCGCGCATAAAAACTCGGTACCGTCGCTGAAAGTCAGGTGTTGCAGGGTCGGCAGGCGTTCCACAAAAGCGGCCAACGCCCCACGAATCGCTTCAGCACATCGGCTATGGCCTAATGTCTGCGCCGCTCGCGCACTAAGCCAGTGGCCGTCAAGCCAGAACGGACTTGCGGCTACGCTTTGCTCGATACGCTGCCAAACCTCTCCGTTTGCTGCCTTCGCCAAGGCATCCTGGTAGTCGGCCACCCGGTCCGCACTGATCGCTGCGAGCTCAGTGCGTACACCGTCGCGTGTTGGCGGTGCGCCGCTGATGCTAAACCAGAGCGCATGGCGGCGCAGTTGGTAACCCAGAGGGTTGGCCACGTCTGTGGTGGTGAGCAGTTCTGCAACTTTCAGCAGGCTCTGGCGGGTAGCACGTTCGTTGTTTGGGTCCAGAGTGAGCGAATCAGGGACAATCACCAAGCTCGCTGTTGCTGGTTTGGCAGAATCTGCAAGCGGATGTTCTGCGCTCTTGCCCTCGTTTTTATTGGTCGAGCGGATTGTTTTCGACGGCGCAAAATCGGTGGGCAGTCTGGCCAGTGTCTGTTGTAAACTTTTTACCGGTTCAGCGGGCAGCTGTTGCGCAGGCAGCAACGTTAGAATTCGCGACAGAGCTGCCTGGCAGAATGCTTGCCCATCGCCCTGGCTGGCGTCAAAACTCAGAGCATCGACATGCTTCGCTGCCCGCTGCAACATCTGTTTGAACAGCATCTGCCGGGCCCGCTCTCCCTTGACCCCGGGGTGGGGCCAGGCTTGCGCCCACCAACTGTCCAACACGCCGGCGAGTAGCCACAACGCCAGAGCGAAGCGTTCACCGCCGCCACCTCTGAGCAGACACAACAAAAGAAAGCCGAATACTTTCAGATCTTTACTGCGGTCTGAAAGAATACTGAGCGCTTCCCGCTCTACCTTGGGCCAATCAATAGTGGTGTGTGCCAGCGAGCCCATTTTCATTAATTCCTGGTCCAGAAAATCAAGCGCCGGATCGTCTTCCAGGCACTCGCCAAATTCGGGCCCGGCTCCTTGGTCGAGCGTTCCTAATACCAGGTCTACATAAGGATGTTGCTCAATGGCTTGCATAGACTCTCCTATCACCAGCCGCAGGCGTTGCGCAGCGGTTTGATGGCGCTGGAAAAGCCCGCCAGATCAAACACCAGGCCATCGATTGAGCTGACATTAGCCTGCACTCGCACTTGCGGCATGAGCGCCAGCGTTTTAGCCAGCGCTATGGACGGCAGCCCACGGCCGGCGCTGAGCATGTAGCCGTCGTCGCGCAGGCGCCACAGTGACGGGTCACCGTTGATGTTCACCCGGACCCGATCCTGACCTAACGGCTGCGGCAACATCAGCGCCAACTCGGTAATATTGTTATGGCATTGCAGTACCATTAAAGGCCGTGGCAGCGTGGCACCCAGAGCCGGCAACGTAAGCAGCAAACCAGCGGCCATGCCACTGTCGTGATAAACCCAGCCGTCACGGTTATCGCCAGCCGCTTGAGCATAGGCCTGGCGCCAACGTTCTGAGTTCGGTAGTTGGGGCTCCTCGTGGGCACTCTGAACCGCCAGCGGCGTGGCGAAAACCCCATCAAAACACGCCAGGCGCTGCAAGCGCCTAGGCTCACCGGTACACTCCCGTGCCTGCTCCATTAGCCCGCTGTAGGCGGGCGCAGCGGGCAGCAAAAAAAGGCCAGCCAACGCCCAGCGACAGCATTTCTGATAGTGCGCAGCCGCTTTTTTGATGGCGAGAATCATGGGTGCATCACTTCATATTTCAGGCATTTATGCGCAAGTGTTCGCTTTGGCAATCCCAGGCTCTGTGCTGCCTGGCTGCGGTTGCCGTGGTACTGCTGCAAACGCTGACGAATCAGTGCCGCTTCAAAGGCCTGAGCAGCGGCCTTCAGGTCTTGCACCTGAGCCAGTGGCGGCAGGCCCGCCAGAAATTCACGATCAAGGTTGTCGCTGCGCTGAGCACACTGATCGCTGACTAGCGGGGCAGCGCCGCTGTTATAGGAGCCATCATTAAATGGGTCATCCAGACGAATAACGTCAGGCTGAATATCATCACCGAGTGGGGTCTGCAGACAGGCCAGCTCGATCACATTGCGTAATTCACGCACGTTGCCGGGAAAATCATAGTGTTTCAGCCGCCGCAATCCACGGCTACTGATGCCCTGAGGGCCGGCACCTTCACGCTCGCAGTAGGCACGAATGAAATGGCGGGTCAAAGCTTCCAGATCGTCGGGGCGCTGACGCAATGGTTCAATCCGCAGTGGAAACTGGTTCAGACGGTAAAACAGATCGCGGCGAAAGCGACCGTCATTAATGGCCTGCTGCAACGGCTGATGGGTCGCCGCCACCAAACGAAAATCCGAATGCTGTTCCTGTTGCGCTCCCAGGGGCCGGAACTGTCCGCTTTCCAGTACCCGCAGGAGTTTGGCCTGCAAGGTCAACGGCATATCTCCAATTTCATCAAGAAACAGCGTGCCACCGCGGGCCTGCGTCAGCAGCCCTTCCTGGGCTCGATCCGCCCCGGAAAAAGCGCCTTTGGTATGACCAAAAAGCTGACTTTCCAGCAAGGTATCGGGAATGGCGGCGCAATTCACCACTACCATCGGTCCTTTGGCTCGAGCCGAAAATTCGTGCACCGCCTGCGCCACGACATCTTTGCCACAACCGGTTTCTGCCTGTACCAACACCGCCAGCTGGCTGCTCGCAGCACGCACGGTTTGCAGGCGCAACTCGTCCATCTGCTGCGAATGACCCACCAGCACGGCCGCCAGTCTTTTGGCCCGCTGGCGCAGCAATTGCGCACCCTGCAGATGATCCAACGAACGTTTAAGCAGCCGGCGCTGCCAAATCTGATCATGGTTACGCAACACACTGACCCATTGATGGCTGATAATCTGGCGCAGGCTGCGGTAGAGCGCCTGCTCGGTCACCCTCGCCCACTCCGGCTGGTCACTGCACAGCACCAACACGCCCAACGTGCGTCCGTCACTGCCAAAAAAAGGTTCCAACCACATGGATTCAGGCCGGCCACTGAGATCAGTCAACGCCTGAAAACCCGGATGTTCCAAGCGATAACCAGCAACCCGCGACAACGCGCAGGGGCGACCGCTTTGTAACAAATGAGCAAATGGGTGGCTGAAATCATCACAGACAAATTCGCTGGCGCCTTGCGAAGATTGTTGATCGACCAGCGCGCTGCAATGCAGAGTGCGGCCGCTTAAGTCCAGCTCTAGCGCCCAGCAGCGCTCCAGGCCAAAGGTTCTTTGCATCTGGCTAGTGGCCGTGCGCAGCAAGTCCGGCAGATTTTTTTGCCCAATCAGCGCCAGCGCCAAGTCGATACCGGTGTGCAGTTCCGTCTGCATCTGTCCCATACCCGATTGTCCGTTTTAAGGTGTGTAATGTGAGGTGGCCGTTCAGGCAACCGTGCCACTGAATCCGTTTTCGCCGACGCTCAGGGTGACCCGCGCAACCGGTTCCCGCCGCGCCAGTTTTTCCAGTAGGGCCAGTGACACTTTCGGCAGCAGTTCGCCCTCAATAACGGCCTCGAGCATGCGGGCGCCATTTTCACTGTGCAGAGCGCGCTCGCGGATGGCGCCAGCAAGATTACCATCCAGCACCACCTCGGCCTGGTAGCGCTGGCCGATCTGCTTGGCCAGTCGCTCCAGTTTGTCCACAACGATGCAGTCGAGAGTGCTGTCGTTCAGCGGCAGGTAAGGCACTACCTGCATACGCGCCAACAGCGCCGGCTTGAAGAAAGCGGCCAGCTCCGGGTAAATCGCTGCGATGAGTGCTTGCGGCTCATCGGCGTTTTGCACAATGGTCTGGTGGCCAAGATTTGAGGTCAGGAAGAACACAATATTGCTGCAATCGATCAACCGGCCTTCGCCATCCGCCATTTCCCCTTTGTCGAAGGCCTGGTAGAAAAGGTTCAGAACATCTGGATGGGCTTTTTCCACTTCATCCAGCAGCACCACCGAATAGGGTTTTTGGCGCATTGCCTCGGTGAGTAAACCGCCTTCGCCAAAGCCTACGTAGCCTGGGGGCGAGCCAATCAGGCGCGATACGGTGTGCTTTTCCTGATACTCGGACATATTGATGGTGGTCAAAAACTGTCGGCCACCGTAGAGCAGCTCGGCTAACTGAATCACGGTTTCCGTTTTGCCCACACCACTCGGGCCCGCCAGCAGGAAAGCGCCCATTGGCCTGCCGGGGCGGCGCAGATCCGCGCGGGCGGTCAGTAAATGCTGATGGATTGCGGCAATGGCGCTATCCTGACCTTTGATGTGGGCGAACAGATACGCCGGCAGGTGGGTGATTTTCTCCAGCTCGTCGCGGCTCATACGGTTGACCGGAATACCGGTCCAGTCGGCGATGACCGCGGCAATCTGACGTTCGTCTACCCGCGCGTACACCAACGGCTCGTCGGCCTGCAGCTGCGCAAGCTGCTGCTCAATAGTGCCGGCTTCTGCGGCCAATTCGGAATCGCCAGCCAGTAGCTGTTCTTGCACCTTAATCAGCCGCTCGACCAGCTTACGCTGGGCTTGCCAACGCTGTTCCAGCTCGCTTGCGGCGACCTGCAATGACGCTAACAATTCGTCGAGTTCTATTTGCCGTGCGCTGTCTGTTGCCTGCCCCAGTTGCTGGTCGCGCTGCAGTAATTCCTGCTCCAAAGCCAGCTGCGCAACCTCGCTGTGGATGTGGCTAAGCTGGCGCGGCGGCGTGGTCAAATTCAGGCTGACCCGGGCGCAAGCGGTATCCAGTACATCAATGGCTTTGTCAGGCAACTGGCGCCCGGCAAGATAGCGCGCAGACAATTCAGCCGCGGCCTGCAGTGCGCTGTCAGCAATCAAGATCTGATGGGCTTTTTCGTAAACCGGTCGCAAGCCGCGCAGTATGTGCACCGCCTGTTGCGGGCTGGGCTCATCCAAAGCAACCGGTTGAAAACGACGGCTCAGCGCCGGGTCTTTCTCAAAATACTTTTTATACTCGCGCCACGTGGTGGCGCCGATGGTGCTCAGTTCACCACGGGCCAGAGCCGGTTTTAGCAAATTAGCAGCGTCTGATCCGCCCTCGCTGTTACCGGCGCCGATCAGGGTATGGGCTTCGTCGATGAACAGAATGATCGGCGTTGCGGAGTTTTTGACGGTATCAATCACGCTTTTCAGACGCTTTTCGAATTCGCCTTTCACCGACGCCCCGGCCTGCAGGGCCCCCAAGTCTAGCCCCCATAGCGCCACTTTGCGCAGGCGTTCCGGCACTTCACCCTGGGCGATGCGCAGCGCCAAGCCTTCCACTACCGCACTTTTACCAACGCCGGCATCGCCCACAACCATGGGGTTGTTTTTGCGCCGACGGCACAAAATGTCGATGATCTGGTCGATTTCCCGATCGCGGCACAACACCGGGTCCAGCTTTTTCTGCCGTGCCAGCGCGGTGAAGTCTTGGGCGTAACGCTGCAACGGGCCATCATCAACGCTGACCTGGCGGCTATCGGCGGCGGAGCCCTGCTGCGCAATAGTCGGCTGTTCTGCCGAGCCACGGGTGCAGGCTTCAAACTGGCGCCGCAGCTGCTCGCGGTTGATCGGCGCAAGGGTGTCGCATACCTGTGCTGGCAGATAGCGCTGCGGATTCAGCAGCAGCGCCAGCGTAATGGCTCCAGAGCGCAACTGTTGCTGCCCCAATTCGACCGACGCCAGCAGCCAGGCGTCTTGCAGTAGTTCAATCAGCAGCGGTGAAAAGGCTGGGTAAGGCTCGGCGTTTTGTACGCTGCCGGCCAGGCTGTCACCCAGTTGCTGCTGCAACGGCGAATACCCGATATTAGCCTGCTGAAGAATCTGTCGAACATCGCACAGGGGCTGATCCAGTAATTGGAACAGCAAATGGGCAGGCGTTATTTCCGTACCCTGACGGCTGATACACAAAGCCGCAGAGGCTTCCAACGCCTGACGGCACACTTCGTTGAGGCGTCCGATTAACGCCGGCAGTTCAACCCGAATCACGGTGATGTCCTTATCGTGGTAGTTGTTCCAATAATTCATGTACCTGCGCTACACGCTCATCCAGAGCGTTGCTGTACAGGTGAAAGATGCCGCCCAAAGCGAGCACTAAAGCCAGCGCAATACCCGCCAGCGGCCAGCGATTGCCATAATGACTGCGGGCCGGCACACGATTTTTCAGCGCGTCAGCCAGCGGCGCAAAAGCCGCGTCGCCATTAAGAGTGGCCAGTTGCTGGCCCAGACCGCGCACAATGCTGTTGTATTCGTCGCGGCCGTTAGTCATTACTTTGTAACGGCCCTCGAACCCCAGGCACAAGCATAGATAGATAAACGCCAGCATGTCCTTGTAGCGCTCCGGTTCCTGCTCCATCCGCGCCAAAATACCAAACACTTTTTCGCCGCCCCAGGTTTCGTTATGGAAGCGCGACAGCAGCGACTGCTGCGACCATACGCTGTGGGCACCCCAATGCGTCCCCAGCATGGCCTCGTCAATAAAGGCGCAGAGTACGTAGCGGTACGACACTAACGCCGAGTGTTCGTAACCCTGCACCACCAACTCGCGCTCAATAGCTATAATGTCGTCCCACACCTGTTGGTAAAGGCTTTCAACCGACGAATAGTCTGCCAACCGGCGAATCCGTATCACCAGCCCCAGCAATGGCGCCGCAGCGTCAATCAGCGGGTTCGGCTCCAGCCCACGCAGACTGAAGGCATTGCCGTGCATTTCGTTATCCATGGCTTATCTCCGGATAGCCCAGAACTGCATTTCCAGCGCGGGGAAATCACCGGCCACGTGAAAAGCAAAACCGCTGGCGTTTTCCAGCATTTGCCAGGCCTGACTGTTGTCGTCTAGCTGAAAGTACACATAACCGGCATGATACGGCAGCTGACGCGGCGCCACCGGCAACACCACCAATGGAATGCCCGGCAGCTGCAAACTGATCAAATCACGAATTTTTTCCACTGAAGCCACTTTGCACTGCTGCACAAAGCGACTGCGCAGATCGTCTTGGGGCATATCAGCTTTTACCGCCAGAATGAACTCGGCGCTGCCGATCAGGCCGGAATCGTGCAGCGGAGCTACCGTCAGCCCGAACTGACGCTCCTGAAGACTAATAGCCATGGCTTGAGGCTCCAATACCGTGCTCAGGGCCTGGCGCAGCAGCTGTATAAGCTGGCTGAAACAGACTTCCGGCAAATCGTGGTGATAGGGCACAAACGACGGTGACAGCCGGCTCTGATCGGTGAAGGTCACCAGTTCTGCACACAGTTCTAGCAGTGCTTCATAAAGAGTTTGTGGGTGCAGCTGCGGCAACCGTGACAGGTGCAGAAAGCGCGGGTGGTTGCGGTTCATCAGCTGCAGCAACAAAAAGTCTGTGACTTCGGCCACGCCGTTGTGTCCAGGGGACCCCACACGATCGGCGATATTACGCGCACGTTCTTGCATCAGCCCGGCCATTTCCTCCACAAACCGTTGCAGCCGCGGTGCAGCCTTTATGTCTAGCAGCGTAGGAATAAAATTCGTATCCATCACCAGGCTGCCGTTCGCTCGTTGTTCCAGAATGCGGCCAATGGCCAGCGTGCTGTAGGCGCTAAGGTCGTCACTTGCCAGCATCAATCTTGGCGTTACCCGCGCTAGATCAACACTGTGGGTGTCGCCCTGAGCGGTGTGCAGATCGCGGATATCTGTGCGAATTGCCTGGAAGCGCGAGTGCACCGCGGGCTCTTCCGGCCAGCAAATTTCAGCTTGGGTGTTGCTATACAGCGGCAGTGCCAGGTACACCAGCTGATTGGCCACTGAGGTGCCTGTAATTTCCAGCGGCGCCGGCATCACATCGTCGCGAAGCAAATCAAAGCAGGTGCCGTCGGCAAACAATCCGGCCGCATGGACCAAGGAAATCCGGCCAAAACCCAGATATTCATCATTCAACGCCAATGCACTGAAACCATAAAGTGACCGAGACAATGCCAGCGAACGCTGATGAATCTGCTGTTCCAGATAGCGCTGTTGCTGCTGAAAGTGCTGGGGTTTTATAAACAACCCATCACTCCAGACTACGCGATTGCTGCTGGTCATCACGATTCACCCGCGCGTTTCAGTTGCACTTCGCGTTGGCGCAAGTTCACCAACAGGTGATAGCGCCCGCCCAATGGGTCCACTTTGACCACTTTTTTCCACTGCGACTGATTGGGATAAGCGTAAAAAGCGATAACGCCGATAAACCGCGTGTCGGCGCTAACATCGAACGGTTCTACAAACTTGAATTCGCCCGGCACCACGGTGTAATCACTGTGGTCTATGTAATTGCGCCCCAGGGACGACTCCAGGTTGCTCAGCAGCTGATCAAAGTCGGCGGCCATCAGCAACGAGCTATCGCGCAACTCGATAATCTGAAACGCAATGGGTGTCGGGTTCAGCGCTTCATTGGGATTCACGTCTTGTTCGGCCACCATCGCCAGATCTATGCGGCTGGGAAGATCTTCGGCGTAGCCTACTGGAATGTCCGGGTCCCACAGTACCTTGCCGGTTTTGCTGACCACTTTGTAAGGGGTGCTGCAGCCGGCCAAACCCAGACCGAGGATTAGAATCAATAGGTGGCGCGCGATTAGACTCATAACAGGCTTTCTCTTTGCAGTTGACGTATGTGCTGGTCGTAGGCTTGGTCAAACACTTCCTGGAACAACCGCTCAAAGCCTTGCTGACGGCTGGAATTCAGCTCTTGGTAATAGTGCCGGTACATATCCCAGGCCCAAGTATTTTCATCTTCATCGGTTTGCAGGCCGCGACGATATCCGCGAAAACGCTGTAGCAGGGCGTCAGGTGACAACGCGTGCAGGATGGCTGCCAGGCCCTGGCTGGTCGCCACGCGGGTGGCTTGCTGGTGGTGCTCCAGACTGGCCAGACTTTCCTTCACGGCCGCGGGCGCAGACAAGTGCACCGGGCTGCGCTGGCCAGCAAACAGGGTGTGTACGGTCGACGAATAATCGGCCGCAAATCGCAAAGGGTTGTCTTCAATAGGCTGTAAGCGTGTGCGCAGCACCTGGTGCCGGCTGTCTTCGCTTTGATGCAGCGCCAGCAGCCCGCTAATGGCCGCTTGCAGAGTTTGTCCGGCTTCCTCCAGCAACAGCGTCATATCATCACTGTTAGCCAGAGTCAGATTGCTATCAAGGCCACGTAATAAGGGCGCTACGCCAATGTGCTGGCGGCTGTCCAGGCCCGTCTTTTGCGATTGAAAATGCCGGCGCTCCCCGCCGTCACCCTGCTCTTCCGCCGGGGCGTTTACGCCAACATTCGGGCCCGCCAATGACCAGGGCGGCGGCCCGTCAAAAGCAACGGCATCCTGGATCGGAGCTCTCAATGTGTGTAGAGGTTCCGCAGCCAGCTGCTGTTCTTTTTGGCCTCGCAGCAAAGGGGCTTCAGCGCTATGCACTAAAGGCTGCTCTGTGAGGTTTTCGGTATCTGGGCCAGTGGCCAACTCCGCCGCCGCAACGCCAAATTCGGCGCGCATGCGATAGATACCGATGGCGATGGTATCGCCCCGCTGTAAGCGGGCCCGCCGCCCCCGCCCTATCGGTTGGCTGGCACTATTAATATAGGTACGGCCACTGCGATCAATCAGGCAATAGCCGTCGTCGGCAAAGCGCACCTCGGCGTGACCGGACACCGCGCCGGTGCGATGGGCCGACAGCCGCCAGGAATCGTTGCCGGCGCTACCAATGGAGCCACCTTCACGGCCAAAGCGGAAGTTTGTGGCGGTGCCGGCAACCGGAGGATTCAGCAATGTCAGCGTCAATTCATCGGTCGATAAGGGCATGGCGTAGGGTCCTGCGGGTTAGTGGCGAATGGGCAAGCAGACATAGGAGCTCGCAGATGCCCTTTCGGGACTTAGAAACGTGGTCCACCCCAAGCGGCCGTGCTGCCCTAGTGCAACCGGCTGGATATCCTGCGGGCGCATGTGCAGCTCCAAATCCCACGCCAGAGGTTCACGCACCACAAATTCCAGCAGGCGAATCAGCCTTGGGTAATCGTCGCCGTTAGGCAAAAAATCGGTGAAACGCCGATGGCAAAGGTTGCCAAGACGCAGGCAGAACTTGCCGCTGCGGTCCGCCACCCTGGCACCCGCCAGGGTGTCCTGACCCAGACTGGCGTTGGCCTGCCCCAAGGCAGTTTGCTGGGCCGGCGCAATATCGACGTTGCGCAGTACCCACTGACGAATGGCCACATCGGCCAAGTCAAAACAATGACCAACAATCTTCGCGACCACATCTGCCGAGCGGCTGGGACCTGCCAGCACACCGGCGCAGGCCAGCAATCTGGATTCGCTCACGGCCAAGGCCTGGCGCCTTTGCCGATCGCCCAGCCCCATCAAGGCAAAAACAGTGTCAGAGAAGCCATCATTCGCGCCTGGGCGGTAGCGCACGTGGTAACGGTATTTGCGCCAGGAGCGGTGGAACAGTGTGACCAAACGATGGTTGAAAAAATCAAGGAAGTGGCGACGCACGCCCAGATTCTGACCGGCCTCCCAGGCCAGGTCTTCCAGGTAATAGCCCGGCAATGGCGACTGCGAGCCGTGCAGACCCAGAAAACTCACCTCCATCTGGTAGGGGGCATGCTCATGTGCAGGCGACAGCGCTGACACCACATCGCTGCCAGGGAACCCCAGGCCCGCCGAGGCTGAAAAGCGGATACGTTCAGGCGCCGGCGAGCCATTGCCGGCCGCGTCAGATTCCATATTATCGTTGTGGTGCCGGTGAATAAGATCCACCAGTTGAAAAAAACTGTAGCGCCTGGCGTCACCCAAAACGGGCTGCAGAACCGCTACATCAGCAGCTGCTGATCGTGCTGTAACGTCCATGTATAGCGTTCCTGATTATCGGTATTCACCACATCCAGTTGGTGAAAAGCATTGATACTGGCATAGAGTGCAAAAAATCGACTCAACACCGTGCCAAACAGGTACAGTTCGCCTTCCGAGGCAAACCCCTGCTGGCTTAAAAACAAGCTGGTGCGAGAGCCTCGTACCGGTAATCCCCGCAACATCCGGTCTAGCGTCTGCAACTCCAGGCGCTTAATGGCCGACTGACGCTGGCAGGCAATTCGCGCAGCCTGCCGGTCAGACAACGCGCGAAAATCGTACAGGCGCATCAACGTGCGTAAAGCCTCGGCGTCTGGAGCCGCTACGTAGTTTAGCGACAAGTTGGCCACCAATGCCCACAGCAACCGCCCGTCCAGAGTCGGCCTGATCGCAGCTGTTGGCCGGGTAATATTGCGAAAGCTGGCGAAGGTTGGCGAGCTTTCGGTGCCCATGCAGATTTCCCCTGCTGCCAGTTGTTCCGGCAGTTGCCTGTTGCTGCACACAAGGCTCAGCGAAATGGCTTCCTGCCGGTTCACGCAGGCGGATTCGTCTGCGCGCACAAACGCCATGTAATGGTCAAAACCGTTGTTAAGCACGCTTTGCCGCGCCCGCAGGTGATAATACAAAGGCGTTGCCTGTTGCTCGCTGTCCATGTCATGGCGGAAACTTTCGAACGGCGTGTAAATGCGCGGAGCATTTCGCCCGGTATGCCCCTCCAGCCAACCTTCAACCTGCTCAACGCTGAACACTTCATAGTGGTCGGGCGAGCGGCTGGACGCCAGAATTCGGTACTCGGTCTGCCGCCCATTCAAGTCCACCGGCTCACCTTCATGGCTGAACAGGTTAATAGCAGGTGTACAGTACAACTGAAAATCATCCACGCCCACGCGCATCTGCACCGGCAATAGGCGGCTGAAATGAAAGCGCAGGCTGATTTCGTCTGCCTGCAGATTCGGCAAACGCGAAGACAGGCCCGTGACGGTTACAAAACGGAAGGCCTCGGGCAGGCTCAGATATTCCTGCAGAAGGCGGTGGCCGGGTAAAGCGCTCTGCGGATAGGGCAACAACGCCTCGTCGTCTGCAAAGCCCGCAGGCCGAAGCCGCTCAGTAGGCAACGGCCAAGCGGTGTCGCCCACCACCAGTTCCATAGCGTCCAGATAGTGGTTTAACCATAAGTAAAGCGTGGAGGCGTTTGGCTCATTCCCACCCAGATAAAATTGCAGGCTATCAAGCCCCAGACCGTTCACCGGCTGATCGCTGTGCACACCCAGCGACACCGTGACAGATGATCGCTGCGGCCCGTGCTCAGCCTTCACCGCGGCCACCGTCAATGGATAGATGTCGAGGGCACGGCAGGTACGGAAACGGCATTGGATCTGGCGATTGGCTTCGCCCACCGGCCGGCTTTTCACTTCAGTGTGGCGCGGCACCCGCTGGCGTTCGCTGATGGCGTGCAGCTGTGGGTCAAAACGCATGATGGTCAAGCTTGGCACAGGGCGCAAGTAGTTGGGCCACAGCAGGTTTAACAGCGAATGGGTCAGCTCGGGAAATTCATCTTCCACTTTTTCCCGTAGCTTGCCGGTCAAAAAGGCAAAGCCTTCCAACAGCCGCTCCACGTCAGGGTCTGCGCTCTGCTCCGATAGAAAACGCGTAAGCTGAGGATGGCTTTGCGCAAACTCCCGCCCTTGGAGCTTGAGGAAGCTCAACTCATCCTGATAGAAACGGTTCAATTTCATTCATGCGCCCGTTGGTGTGTTATCAAAGCTAGTCAGATCACCCGGTAATAGCGTTTGTCGTCCAGTAGCAGATCGATGGTCGCTTTGTCGTCTACCGCTGCCACCCGCAAATGCACGGTTACCTGAAAACGCAGCTGAAGCGGGTTCGCGCCCTGAGGTAATGCCAGAACGTTCACCCTGTTCACCCGGGGCTCAAAGTGTTCGATGCACTGACGGATGGCGTCACGCACCCGAATACCCAAATCAACAGTGCCCAGGGTAGCGTCGTTGAAGTCCAGCAAGCCCAGTTCAGGCGCGCTGGGGCTAGCACCGGGGTGGGCATTGAGTAGGCGCACCAGATGGCGTTTGATGGACTGCACCACATCGCCCAGCTCGTCCAACAGCGGCACGGCCGATTCGCCCGCCTGCTCCAGGCGTTCGAACAGGCTAAGCCCGGATGGCACAGCGGGGAGTGGAAAGTCTGCCTCAGAAACACCGAACATGGTCTATTCCTTGTCCAGCCGGCCCACCAGCGACAACTCAAAATTGGCGCCCATATACTTGAAGTGCGGCCTTACTGACAGCATCACCTGATACCAGCCCGGTTCACCTTCTACGTCTGACACCGTAATGCGGGCAGCCCTTAGTGGTCGGCGGCTACGCACCTCCGCCGGCGGATTTTCCTGATCGGCTACGTACTGGCGAATCCAGGTGTTCAGCTCACGCTCCAGATCCTGGCGTTCTTTCCAAGAACCGATCTGCTCCCGCTGCAACACCTTGATGTAATGCGCAAGACGGTTAACCACCATCATGTAAGGCAACTGGGTGCCTAGCTTGTAATTGGTCTCGGCGATTTTGCCCTCACGGGTGTTCGGGAACTGACGGGTTTTCTGCACCGAGTTTGCGGAGAAAAACGCTGCGTTGTCGCTCCCTTTGCGCATGGTGAGTGCAATAAAACCTTCATCCGCCAGTTCGAATTCGCGGCGATCGGTGATCAGTACTTCGGTGGGAATTTTTGCTTCCAGCTGGCCAAAGGACTCAAACAGGTGCACCGGCAGGTTTTCCACCGAGCCGCCGCTTTGCGGACCGATGATATTCGGACACCAGCGGTACTTGGCAAAGCTTTCGCTCAGCCGGGTGGCCAGAAGATACGCCGTATTGCCCCACAGATAGTGCTCGTGGTCAGCGGATACGTCTTCTTTGTAATTAAAACTGCGCACCGGATTTTCAGCCGGGTCATAAGGCGTGCGCAGCAAGAAGCGCGGCGCGGTCAGGCCCAGGTAGCGGGCGTCTTCAGATTCGCGCAGGCCGCGCCATTTGGTGTAGCGAGGTCCCTCGAAGACCGCTTTTAATTCCTTGATGGCCGGCAGCTCTTGATAGCCGTCTATGCCGAAAAACGACGGCGCCACCGATGACAAAAACGGAGCATGAGCCATGGCACCCACAGAAGCCACATAGTGCAGAAGCTTGATGTCTGCCGCGCCGGGGTTGAAGGCGTAATTGCCCACCACCGCGGCCACCGGTTCACCGCCAAACTGGCCGTATTCGGTAGCATAAATGTGCTGGTAAAAGCCTGTTTGAGTCACATCCGGAGCGAACTCGAAGTCTTCCAGCAGCTCGGCTTTGGTGGCGTGCAGAATGTCTACTTTAATGTTTTCACGGAAGTCGGTGCGGTCGACCATCAGCTTGAGCCCGCGCCAGGACGATTCCAACTCTTGCAGGCTAGGCGCGTGCAGAATTTCGTCCATCTGCGCGCTGATTTTACGATCCAGTTCCACCACCATCTGGTCCACCAGCGCTTTGTTCACCGGCTGGCCTTTTTCATCACTTCGCAGCAGATTGGTGATGAAGGTAGCAACGCCTTTGCGCGCTACCTCATAGCCTTCATCCGCTGGCGCCATTCTGCTGTTGGCCATTACCTGGTCCAGCAAAGAACCCTCCACAACAGTTTCAGCAGCCGTGTGCTGCCCGGCAGTATCAGACATACCAATTCCTTTTAGTACGTGTTTCGTCGTGAGGTTTATATCAAGATTGCGGTATAGCGGTAACCGTTACTCGCCGTCTGTGGCCAGTTGCAGTTCGCTTATCAGTTGCTCCCGGGCGCTGTCGTTGTTCAGCAATTCTTGCAGCTTACTGCGAAACGACGGCACGTTGCCCAGCGGGCCTTTTAAGGCGACCAAGGCTTCACGCAGCTCAATCAGCTTGCGCATCTCTGGAACCTGGCGTGCAATACTGTCGGGGGAAAAGTCTTCAAGGCTGTGAAACGCCAGATTGACCGCGAGGGCTTCGGCCTCTGGATCCAGCTTATTGCCAACACTGGCTGAAAGATTCAGTCCGGCTTCTTTGATCACCGAGCGAAAATTGCCTTTATCTACGCTAACGGCTTTGCGTTCTTCGATAGGGGTGGTTTCGGCGTGGCCCTTAAAATCGCCAACCACGAACAGCTTGAGTGGCAGCTCGGTTTCGGCCTGGCTATCGCCAGTAGCGGGTACATATTTGATATTGATGCGCTCTTTTGGCGCAACAGAACCGTCTTTTGCAGACATGGCTTGCTCCCTGTGCAATTCCTTTGCGATGTTACTTCCCTGATTGCGCACCATCCTGGCGAACAACGGCCTACACTGTACATAGAGAATTCTTGCCCCTCAAGCCAATTCTTGCC
The DNA here is from genome assembly GCF_023311895.1 of Marinobacter sp. M3C. GTDB lineage: Bacteria > Pseudomonadota > Gammaproteobacteria > Pseudomonadales > Oleiphilaceae > Marinobacter. Next base: position 3,052,047 of record NZ_CP092284.1, on the reverse strand, counting down.
TTGCGCATGCAGAATGTGAACAAGGGCAAGTTTTCGCTCAAAACCATCCCGCTTTGACCCATCACGCTTTGAACTGTGACGACAACCACCGTGCCCGCTATACTCGCTTAGTCAGCCACAGGAGAGCCACCATGAGTGATCTAAAAATCCAGTTTGAACAGGCCGTAAATCAGGTACAGAGCGCCGACGGCGATTTTAAGCCTTCGACGGAAATGAAGCTCGAATTCTATGCGCTGTACAAGCAGGCAACCGTCGGCGATGCCAGCGGCAAGCGCCCTGGAATGATGGATTTTGTGGGTCGGGCAAAGTACGACGCCTGGGCCAAACTGGAAGGTGCGTCAAAAGACCAGGCAATGCAGCAGTACATCAACAAACTCGCTGCGGTTAAGTAGCGCTGTGGGCCGGCCATGAAAACCAATCTGATTACCCGCGAAGGCTATGATTTGCTGCAGCAAGAGCTGGATCAGCTCTGGCGCCACGAACGCCCGGAGGTTACCCGCAAGGTAACCTGGGCCGCCGGCCTTGGCGATCGCTCTGAAAACGCTGATTATCAATACAACAAAAAGCGACTGCGGGAGATAGACCGTCGCGTGCGCTATCTGCGTAAGCGTTTTGAAGAATTGAAGGTGGTTGCCTATTCGCCGGAGCAAGAAGGTAAGGTATTTTTTGGCGCCTGGGTCAGCCTGCTGGACGAAGACGACAAGCCACTGACGTTCCGCATTGTAGGGCCTGACGAAATCTACGGCCGCAACGATTACGCCTCTGTCGACGCACCTTTGGTGCGCGCCTGCCTGAAAAAAGAGGTGGGTGACGAAGTGGCGGTTATACTGCCGGCCGGCGAAAAAACCTGGCTCATTGAGACCATTCACTACCCTTACTGACGTTTCATAAACGCTGACAGCAGACATAAAAAAGCCCCGTTAAACGGGGCAAGGTTCGCGCTGTCTGGAGTCCCAGCTGCTGAATAACTTTTATTATACTCCAACACTATTACCAATGGGTGTCGGGGCCGTTACCAGTTGGTCAGAATTGATTACTGAGCGCTACCGCTCACCATAATTAGGTTGTGCACTCTAGTAGCCCGGCGTAACGTTCAGCCAACGCAGTTACATTCACAACGGAGGCTGTTATGAACCGCCAAAAATTACAGGATCTGGCGCTACAAGGTGTCGACACCCTGGGTTACCAGCTGGACCGTTTTGGTATTACCAGTAAGGTAAATCGCCACAATCTGGCGGCTTATCTGATGCACGGGCAGAAACAGCTGGAAGGCGAGTGGGACAGCTTACAGGTGCGTTTTGATCTGCAAAAAGCCCGCTTCGAAAGACTGAGTGAAACGGTTGAACGGAGGGCTAATCGCCTGTTGCGCCCGCTCAAGCGAAATAAACAACAGGGCTGAATCCGCTTTCAGATCATAGTGTCGTCGTCAATCGCAGGGCTAGCAGCGTTGATAGTTTTTCTGCGCCGCTTTCTGCGCTCTTTCACCACCGCCGGCATACGCACGGTAATGGTCAACCCCGGCGGCTCTTTGCCGGGGTGAGTGTCCGTCAGCTCGATGCGGGCCTGATGAATTTCCGCAACCGCATTCACCAGGCTAAGGCCGAGCCCGTTACCGGGTAAAGAGCGACTTTTACCCACCCTGTAGAAGCGTTGAAATACCCGGCTTTTCTCTTCGTCTGGCACGCCAATACCGCTGTCTTGCACCGAAAATACCGCCTCGTCGTTTTCTTTGCGCACAACAATGCGAATAGTACCGTGTTGCGGGGTGTACTTAATGGCGTTATCAATTAGATTACTGAACATCTGAAACAGCAAATCCCGGTCGCCTTCAATATTCACACCTTGTTCCAGCTCTTGCTCGAAGTTCTGATCTTTATCTTCGGCTACTGCTTCGTAAAGCTCACAAGCGTCTTCCACCAAAGCATCTATTGCCACAGCCTTTACGTCCCCTGCGTTACCACGGCTTTCCAGACGGGCAATTCGCAGGAGGGCATTGAAGGTAGCCAGCAGTTGATCAGCTTCGGCCACCGCACGGCCAGCCTGTTCACGGGCTTCGTCGTTATCCACAGACATCAGGGTATTTTCGAGTTGATTACGCAAGCGGGTAAGTGGGGTGCGCAAGTCGTGGGCAATGCTGTCGGACACATGACGAATGCCTTCCATCAGATACACTATGCGGTCAAGCATCTGGTTCAGATTTTCCGCCAGCTGGTCAAAATCATCTTCGGTACCGCGGTTAGGAATGCGCAAAGACAGATGGCCGTTCATGATTCGGCGCGACGTGGCGTTAATAATTTCAATGCGGCCAGTCGTGCTGCGACTCATCAAAAAGCCGCCCATCAAGGCCAGAGCCAAGGTAATACCCATACCCCAATTGATGGTGTTTCCGATGACTCTTTTAACTTTGGTCAGCTCTTCGACATCGCGGCCTACCAACAGCAGCAGACCGCCCTGCACTTCAAAAATTCGCGCGCGGGCCAGGCGCTCGTTGCCCATCCAGCCTACTGCTTCATCGAGTTTGAAGTTGATCCAGCCGGTTTCCGAGGGGGTGATTGGCGGCCATTGTTGAATGTTGCCGGCGAGTTTGACATGTTCGTCGGTGGTCAGTAGGTAAATAGACTTTGCGTTGGGTTCGCGGGCCACACGCTCACGGATGATGGTAATCAAGCCGTTCACGCCGCGCCCACGATATTGCTCCGCCAGCCCCGCAATTTCGGCTTCAATAGTGGCATCTGTCTGGGCTGTCATAAAACCGGCCGTACGCCAGTATATGAACGCCAGAAGCAAGAACACCGAGGTGGCAAACACCACCATATACAGCAGTGCCAGTTGGAACGACGACGTTCTGAGCTGGCTAAGCAGTTTCACGCAGCATGTATCCGGCACCGCGAACGGTTTGCAGCAGCGGCGTATCGAACTCTTTGTCGATTTTCGCCCGCAGACGACTTATGTGCACATCAATCACGTTGGTCTGGGGGTCAAAATGATAGTCCCAAACTTTTTCCAGCAGCATGGTACGAGTAACCACCTGACCGGCGTTGCGCATCAGATATTCCAGAAGGCGGAATTCCCGCGGCTGTACGTCGATATTCTGGCCTGCGCGTTTCACCGTGCGTGCCAGCAGATCCATTTCGAGATCGGCCACATGCAGTACAGTCTCGGTTTCTGCTGCCTGGCGATTACGACGAATCAGAGATTCGATACGGGCCAGCAACTCGGTAAACGAGAACGGCTTGGTGAGATAGTCATCGCCGCCGCCACGCAGGCCCTCTACCCGGTCGTCCACATCACCCAGGGCGCTGAGAATCAAAATGGGTACCTGATTGCCTGTGGCGCGAACGGTTTTGATGATGGCTAGGCCATCCATGCCAGGCAACATGCGATCGACAATCATAATGTCGTATTCTTCGCTGGCTGCCATCAGCATGCCTGTTTTGCCGTCGTCCGCGTGATCCACTACAAAGTCAGATTCTCGCAGGCCTTTCACCAGATAACTTGCTACGTCGTGATCGTCTTCTATGACCAGTGCTTTCACCGGTATTCCTCCCGCTGGCCTATGATAGTGCTCCAAGGGTACGAATAACCTGGCCGCTGGGCCAGTTACCATCTTGTAAGAGGCTGTCGCCTATGACGACGCAACACTTACAAAAACGCCACCGGGCGTAAAAGCGGCGGTGGCGTTAATTGGCAGAGCCCCGTTAACACTGCATTTAAGCGGTTAAAGTCAGGCCGCTTCTTGCATGTGCAGACGTATTTTCTTCATCGCATTTTTTTCCAGTTGACGGATGCGTTCGGCAGATACCCCATAACGATCGGCCAACTGGTGCAAAGTCGATTTGGTCTCTGACAGCCAGCGCTCGCGCAGGATATCTTGGCTGCGATCGTCCAGAGTGGACAGAGCCTGCATCAGGCGCCCGTTAGAATCTTCAGTCCAGTCGGAGCGTTCCAGTTGGGTAGCCGGATTGCTGCGGTGATCTTCAAGATAATACGCCGGCGCCTGGTAAGCGCTGTCTTCGTCATCGTTCATCGGGCCGTCAAAAGCCGTATCGTGAGACGACAGGCGGCCTTCCATTTCGCGCACCACGCGAGCTTCCACGCCTAAGTCTGCGGCCACTGCGTTTAGCTCATCGTGGCTCAACCAGGCCAATTTCTTTTTCTGACCGCGCAGATTAAAAAATAGCTTACGTTGGGCTTTGGTGGTCGCCACTTTCACAATGCGCCAGTTGCGCAAAATGAATTCATGAATTTCTGCTTTAATCCAATGCACCGCGAACGACACCAGCCTTACACCGTATTCGGGGTTGAAGCGTTTTACGGCTTTCATCAGACCCACGTTACCTTCCTGCACCAAGTCAGATTGATTCAGACCGTAACCGGAATAACTACGGGCAATGTGAATCACAAAGCGCAGATGCGACAGAATCAACTGCCGAGCAGCGTCTACGTCGCCTTCATAGTAAAGGCGTTCCGACAATGCGCGCTCTTCATCCACTGTTAAAATAGGTATGCGACTCGCAGCCTGAATGTAAGACTCGAGATTAGCGCCCGGAACCAGCTTGTCCATCAGCTGCAAACTTGTGCCCATGTTTTATTCCTCCGAATCTCTACGCTGTAAAAAAAGGCAATGGACCATAAGACCACAAAATGCCCTGAAAGTTCCTGAACGCATCATTAAAACGCGGTAAATATGGGCGTTTACAGACTTTCGGCCGGCCATTCTAGTGGTCTCCGGGCTCCATGTCATCTAAGTGTCTTCGCACCGCCACCCAGGCTCCGAGCCAGCCCAGTGTCATGGCAGTAAATATCAGCACTCCTGCGTTTTCAAAGCCCAACCCACTCAGAACGAAATCACTGTGATATAACGCCGCTAATCTTGCTATCGGTGCGCTTAGCCACCAAAAAGTAATGAATAGCAGCAAACACGCCACTAAACCGCCACCCAAACCAAACCAGGCGCCGGTGTACAGAAAAGGCCGGCGCACAAAGGCGTCAGTGCCACCCACCAGCTTGGCCACCAAAATTTCATCGCGCCGGCTTTCAATGGCCAAGCGCACGGTGTTACCAATAACCAATACGACGGCAACCGCCAACAAGATTGCCAGCGCCAAAGCAGCCCGCGTCAATAAACCGGCCAGGGCATTCAGCCGCTGCAACCAACCCAGGTCCACTTGTACACGCTCCACTGCAGGCAGACCTTGAAGGTACTCCACTAAAGCCTCCACACCGTCGGTACTGCGATAACTCGCCTCCGGCGTAATCAATAGGCTGTGCGGCAGCGGGTTCTCCTGCAGAAAATCCAGTGCGTCGGCAAGCCCGGAGCTGACGCGAAATTCCGCCAGGGCGCGCTCGCGGTCTACCAGCTCTACAAACGCCACCCGACTGTCGGTGTCTATCTGATCAGCCAGCGCATTGGCCTGCGGCAAAGGCGTTTCAAGGCCAAGGTAAACCGTCACCCGCGCGCCATTTTCCCAACCGGCACTGACATTCTGCAAACTGGCCAACAGCAGTAACAACGCCACCGGCAGCGCCAAGGCAACGCCCATAACGGCCCAGGTCATCATGCTGGACACCGGGTTGCGCCACATGCGCGCTATGCTGTCGCGGGCTACTGTGCGGTGGTGGTCCAGATAACTGCCCGCAACCTGCTTCAGCGGCGAGGCGCTTTGGCGGGCGCCGCCGGAGCGCGGTACCGGTGATTTAGCCATGGTTAGCCTCCGTCCGCGGGCGGCCATCAGCCACCAACTGGCCTTGGTCTAGCCTTAGGGTGCGGCGGTTCATGTCGTTAATCAGTGTAATGTCGTGGCTGGCAATCAACACGGTTACGCCCACCTGACTGAACTGGCCAAACAGATTCATAATATCGGCAGACAGCTCCGGGTCGAGGTTACCGGTAGGTTCATCGGCCAGCAGCACCGGTGGTTTATTCACCACCGCCCGAGCAATGCCGACGCGCTGCTGTTCACCACCAGACAACTGCAGGGGGTTCATCTTCTCTTTGCTCAGCAGACCCACTTTGTCCAACGCCGCGCGCACCCGCCGGCCAATGTCACCCGGGGCGACTCCGATGACCTGCAGTGGCATGGCAACGTTGTCAAATACGGTGCGGTCAAACAGCAACTGGTGGTTCTGAAACACCACGCCGATGTGACGGCGAATGTAGGGGATTTGCCGCCGAGGCAGGCTGTTCAACAACTGCCCGCCAACCCATACTTCACCGGCGCTGGGGCGCTCCATCACCATCAGCAGTTTTAGCAAGGTGCTTTTACCGGCCCCGGAATGCCCGGTCAGAAACGCCAGCTCGCCCCGATTAAGAGCAAAGTTTACCTGTCGCAGCGCGGTGTGATCGCTGCCATAGCGTTTCGTGACCTGACGGAACTCGATCATCACAATCCCTGGTGGTTGGCGCTCAAACGTTAGTCAAAAAGAGCGTCGACAAAGGCACGGGCGTCAAAGCTGCGCAGGTCTTCAACCTGCTCCCCCACGCCAATAAAACGAATCGGTAGCTGCAGCTGGCGGGCAATCGCGAACACAATACCGCCTTTGGCCGTGCCGTCGAGTTTGGTCAGAGTGATGCCACTGACGCCCACCGTTTGCTGGAACACCTGGGCCTGGCTCAATGCGTTCTGGCCGGTACCGGCATCCAGCACCAACATGACTTCGTGAGGTGCTGCGGTATCGAGCTTTTTCATCACCCGCACAACTTTTTCCAGCTCGCTCATCAGGTTATCTTTGTTGTGCAGCCGCCCGGCGGTGTCGGCAATGACCACGTCAATGCCGCGGGACTTGGCTGACTGAATAGCATCAAAAATAACAGACGCGCTGTCGGCGCCGGTGTGCTGGGCAATCACCGGGACTTTATTGCGGTCGCCCCAAACCTGCAACTGCTCCACTGCAGCGGCGCGGAATGTATCCCCCGCGGCCAGCAAGACAGATTTGCCTTCGTCTTGAAATTTCTTGGTGAGTTTGCCAATGGTGGTGGTTTTTCCAACCCCGTTCACGCCAACCATAAGAATGACAAAAGGCTTCGCTTGGGCGTCGAGCACAAGCGGCTTACTGACATCTTTTAACAACCCGTGGAGCTGGTCGCGCAGCGCCTGGCGAAGGGCTTCGCCATCTTTGAGCTGGTCGCGCTTAAGCTTTTCAGTCAGCGATTCAATAATTTCGGTGGTTGCGGTTACGCCTACGTCTGCCATTAACAGTGTGGTTTCAATTTCTTCCAGCAGGTCTGCGTCAATCTTCTTGCCCGCCGAGAACATATCCGCCAGGCCGCCGGCAAAGCTAGCGCGGGTTTTGCCCAGACCGCGGCGAATGCGCTCAAGAACGCTAATCTGGGGCTCTGGCTCAACTAACGGTTGCGGTACAACCTCCGGCTTGAACACTGCCGGTTCGGGTACGATGGGCGCCTGTTTAGGCTGGGGCTCAGCCAAGGCGGTGTCGGCCAGCTCGGCGTCAGCCGCAGGCTTTGTTTCAGGCAATGGTTGCGGCGCAGGCGCGGCTTGCGAGTCTGGCTGGCGCAACTCAAATGTACGCGGGCGCGGAATCTTACGCCGGCGGCTGGCCAGATCCAGCACGAATAACAAAACAACCAGGGCCGCAATGCCAATTGAAATCCACTCTGCCGTTATAGTCATACCATTGAATCCAAAAATAAGCGGGACAAATTAGGCCGCTATTCTAACAGACTGCTGCCGGTTAGCGAGGTAGCGCACGCGGTGACGCTTTTGTTTTATCATGGGCCGGCCCAAACACCGCCTTTCAGGACACATGCCATGCCTCAGCGCCGCAAATCACCGCGCCCTTTGCCCAAGCAACACGCCGCCGATGGTCAGCGCCCTAAATCGGCCTCTACAAATGGGGGCGTCCAGGGCGAATTACGCATCATCGGCGGCGACTGGCGCAGCCGCAAGCTGACATTTCCAGACAGCGGAGGCGTGCGGCCAACGCCATCGCGCATCCGCGAAACCCTTTTTAACTGGCTACGTTTCCATCTGGCCGGGGCTCACTGCCTGGATTTGTTTGCAGGTTCCGGTGCGCTCGGGCTAGAGGCGTTATCAAGGGGCGCAGCCCACAGCGTGTTTGTGGACCACACGCCAGAACTGGTCAAAGCGCTCAACAGCAATCTTGCACTTCTTCAGGCCGACAACGCCCGTGTTGTGCGCCAGGATACCGATGCCTTTCTGGCCGGCCCGGGGGAAAGCTTTGACATCGTCTTTATTGACCCGCCCTTCCGTCAGGGCTGGCTGACACGATTGTTGCCTGCGCTGGCAGACAACGGCTGGGTCAAACCCGGTAGCTGGGTTTATTTAGAACACGAAAGTGAACTGACGACTCCAGCGGTGCCCACCGGCTGGCAATTACAGCGGCAAAAGAGCGCTGGGCAGGTATGTTACTGCCTGTTTCGTATAACCGACACAACATCAATTTAAGGTTACCGACACAATTTAAGGTTACCAACACGACACCAGCCTGACGCTGCTTTTTATGACGGAGTGATCACCGTGCCCGAATTGCCTGAAGTTGAAACCACCCGCCGTGGCATAGCCCCCCACCTGGAAGGCCAGACCGTTCGCTCTGTCAGCGTTCGTAATGGTCGATTGCGCTGGCCGGTGCCAGAGGATCTAGCTATGCGATTGGAAGGGGAAGTGATACGCAGCGTGGAGCGACGCGCCAAATACCTGTTTCTGAATCTCGACAGCGGCAGCGTTATTGTGCACTTGGGTATGTCTGGCAGCTTGCGAATCATTACTGACGACAGCGCCGCGTTAACCCATGATCACGTAGAGCTGATGCTGCATTCGGGTGTACGCCTGAGATACAACGACCCACGCCGTTTCGGCTGCTGGCTGTGGTCCTCAAATCCCAGCACTCATCCGCTGATCGCTAGCCTGGGGCCAGAGCCGCTGGCACCCGAATTCAACGGCGCCTATTTATTTCGCCGTTCCCGGGGCAAAAGCACCGCGGTCAAATCCTTCATTATGGACGGCCATGTGGTGGTGGGCGTGGGCAATATTTACGCCAACGAAGCCCTGTTCAAAGCTGGCATTCACCCGCGGAGGCAAGCCGGACGCATCAGCCTTAGCCGCTACCACCGATTGGTCGAGGTGATTCAGGAAACCCTGATGGCTGCTATCCTGATGGGTGGCACCACCTTGCGGGACTTTGTTAACAGCGATGGCCAGCCCGGCTATTTCGCACAGTCGCTGCTGGTGTACGGCCGCGGAGGCAAGCCCTGTTCCGAATGTCAGGCTACGCTGCGGGAAATCCGCATGAATCAGCGGGCGACGGTATACTGCACCCGTTGCCAGCGCTGAGGCCGTGTTCAATCTGCCAAAATCGTTTGAAAAAGCTCAAATATGCTTCATAGTTAACAGTGCTACAGGCCAGCGCTGCTAAACTAAACATTAGCAATACACCCATCGTTGCGGCCGCTATTCAATTAAGCAGCCACACAAAACAGCCGATCATAGCTCTTGTAACTCGTCAGGGCTTATTTCGCTCAGGAGACATCGAATGACCCGCAAGCTGACCCAAATTTTGACGACTGTTTTGAAGACTATGATGGTCGCCAGCCTGCTCTCGTTTTCCGCCATCGGCCACGCCAACACGTTAGATGAAAGCCCATCTGCGCTGGCTATGACGACCGATGCACTGATTGTGCGTCCTTTGCTGTTGGCGACGACCATTGTGGGCAGCGCGGTGTACTTGGTGTCACTGCCATTTTCACTGCTGGGTGGCAACACCGCTGAAGCCGGTGAAGTATTGGTAGCAGGGCCGGCCAGAGCCACATTTATGCGCTGCTTGGGCTGCACCCGCAGCGGGAGCAAGCACGATACCGTTGAGCAACCCGCGAACTGATTCAGCCCGCTTCAACGGCTCTGGGTCAGCACAAGCCTGGGTTGTCAGGCGCAATCAATTGAGGCAGCCTGTGAGAAATTTCACGGGCTCTATTTGTTTATGGTGAACTGGTCAACTCTCGATACGGTGTTTCTGGATATGGACGGAACACTGTTGGACCTGCATTTCGACAACCATTTTTGGCTGGAACATCTGCCGCTGCGCTACGCACAAAAAAACAATCTGCAACCTCAGGTAGCCAAACAACAGCTGATGGCTTTGATTATGGCCCAGCGTGGTTCGCTGAACTGGTACTGCACCGATTACTGGAGCGACCAGCTGTCCATGGACATCAATGGACTGAAAGCCGAGGTGGGTGAGCGTGTGGGCTATCGGCCCCATGTGCGGGCGTTTCTATCCAGCCTACGCGAACGCGGTTTGTATACGGTGATTGCCACCAATTGCCACCCGGACCCCCTGGCCATGAAACTTGAGCGTACCGGCCTGGACACCCTTGTTGACGACATCGTATCTAGTCATCAGCTTGGCAAACCCAAGGAAGACCCTGCTTTTTGGCAAGCACTGCACCGCGTGACCCCCTACGATCGCAGTCGCACCCTGATGATAGACGACAGTTTTGCCGTGCTTGAAAGCGCAGCCAAAGCCGGTATCGCACAACTGCTGGCGGTACTGGCACCAGACAGCCAGCAGCCTGCTAATAGCGCTCACCCGCAAATCACCGGCATTCATGACTTCGATGAAGTACTGCCACAACTGCAGAAGCAGCGGCCCCTGCCATCTGCGGGATGACACCGCTATAATCAACTCGCGCAGCAAAAGGTGAGATGACATGGCTACACCCAACAAAAAAGACGATGACAGCGTCAGGCTGGACAAGTGGCTATGGGCGGCGCGCTTTTTTAAAACCCGCGCCCTGGCCAAAACCGCGGTGGAAGGCGGCAAAGTGCGTTACAACACCCAGCGTTGCAAACCCGGCAAACTGATGGAAGCCGGGGCGGAACTGTCGATACGGCTAGGCTTGCAGGAAAAAATTGTGGTGGTAGACGATATCAGTGACCACCGCCGTGGGGCAGCGGAAGCAGCCCTGCTTTATCACGAAACCGAAGACAGCGTGAAAAAGCGCGAAGACCTGACCTTGCAACGCAAGAGCCTGCAAGCCTCACAGCTTCCGCCGGCACGGCGCCCGTCGAAAAAAGACCGCCGCGACATCGACCGGTTTCGCGAACACAACGGGATATAGAAGGCAGCTCGAAAAGGCAGCCCGCAGACCCCAAACAGCTTTATTTCACGTTTTTTCAGGAGACACACAATGGCGTCCGGCGATCAGTTCCAGCGCTTTATATTTGAAGACAGCCAGATCCGCGGGGCCTGGGTACAGCTGGATGAAAGTTATCAACAAATCGGTCGCCAGGCCCCCTACCCAGAATCTGTGCGCCAGTTACTCGGCCAGTCACTCGTGGCCAGCGTGTTAATGAGCAGCACACTGAAGTTCAACGGTGCGCTGTCATTACAGGCCCAAGGTGATGGCCCTGTGCAAACGCTAATGTCGGAATGCAGCCACGACCGCTTCATACGCGGAGTAGCGCGGTTTGACGATCAGGCCATCGGCGACGGTGATTTCCAACAGTTGCTGGGCGACGGCCGCATGGCCATTACCATCACGCCGGACCAGGGCCAGCGATACCAAGGTGTTGTACCCCGCGAACGTGACAGCCTGGCAGGCTGCCTGGAAGAATACTTTGAGCGCTCTGAACAAATCGCCACATCGCTGCTGCTGTTTGCCAGCGAAGACAAAGCCGGTGGCCTTCTGTTGCAGCGCCTTCCCGGTCACACCCAGGAAGATGACGAACTTTGGGAGCGCATCAATCACCTGGCGCGCACCGTGGAAGCCAGCGAAATGCTCGAACTGGACAGCGAGACACTACTTCACCGCCTGTTCAACGAGGAAACCGTGCGGATATTTGACGCGGAACCAGTGGCCTTCCGCTGCAGCTGTTCCCGTGAGCGCACAATGAGCGCGCTGGAAGCGGTTGGGAGCGAGGAATGCTATAGCATTCTGGAAGACCAGGGTTCCATTGAAATGGACTGCCAGTTCTGCCATGCCCACTACCGTTTTGACCGTATCGACATAGACCAATTATTTACCGGCCACACCCTGCACTGAGCCGGTGTTGACCGATAACTACAGCGGCCGCAAAAAGGCACCCAGCAGACCTTGATGGCAGTCGTTTTTTATTGCCGCGTCTGGCATAATGGCCGGCCTAGATTGACTCGATTGTTCAGTTTTCCACCGCTTCCGGTGTGGCCCTGGCAATCACCAAGACACCCGAGGGCGAGATCGCAGTGAGCAAATCTTATCAAGAGCTAGGAACAGCACAGCTGGTTGAACAAGCACTGGCGCGTAATGAAGGCCAACTGGCTGCAAATGGCTCGCTGGTGGTTAAAACCGGGGTACGCACAGGCCGGTCTCCTATGGACCGCTATATCGTGCAAGAGCCCAGCACCGCTGATGATATTCACTGGGGCCCAATCAACCGCCCGTTCGACGCCGACAAGTTCGACGCCCTGTGGGAAAGGGTCGAAGCTTACGTCGCCGAGCACGATTCTTTCGTGTCTCTTGTGCACGTTGGCTCCGATCCGGAACACTACCTGCCCATCAAGATGACCACCGAGCTGGCTTGGCAAAATCTGTTTGGTCGCAACCTGTTTATTCGTCCGAACACGTATAACCCGGCTGACAAACAGGAATGGCAAGTTCTTAACATTGCCAATTTTGAGTGCGTGCCCGAGCGTGATGGCACCAACAGCGAGGGCGCTGTTATTATCAACTTTGCCCGCCGTAAAGTTCTGTTGGCTGGCATGCGCTACGCCGGCGAAATGAAAAAAGCCATGTTCTCGGTGCAGAACTTCCTGCTACCAGAGAAAGACGTACTGCCCATGCACTGCTCTGCCAACGTGGGCGACGACGGCGAAACCTGCCTGTTCTTTGGCCTGTCCGGCACCGGCAAAACCACCTTGTCGGCAGACCCGGAGCGCTATCTGATTGGCGACGACGAGCACGGCTGGGGCCCCGGCACCGTATTTAATATTGAAGGCGGCTGCTACGCCAAGTGTATTGATCTGAGCAAGAAGAACGAACCCATTATCTGGGACGCGATCCGTTTCGGCGCCATCATTGAGAACGTGATGATTGACGAAGAAACGCGCGAGCCGGATTACACCGACGTGTCGCTGACTGAAAACTCTCGCTGCGCCTACCCGCTTGAGCACATCGAAAAACGCGTAGCAGAAAACCTGGCCGGCGAGCCGTCGCACATTGTCTTTCTGACCTGCGACATGACCGGTGTTCTGCCCCCGGTATCAATCCTCAGCAAAGAAGCGGCGGCCTATCACTTTCTTAGCGGCTATACCGCTCTGGTGGGCTCAACCGAGATGGGCTCTTCATCAAAACTGAAGTCCACCTTTTCTACGTGTTTTGGTGCACCCTTCTTCCCGCGTCCGGCCGGTGTTTATGCCGAGTTGCTGATGAAGCGAATGGACGAATTCGGCAGCAAGGTGTTCCTGGTAAATACCGGGTGGACCGGCGGCTCCTTCGGCGAAGGCAAGCGTTTCAGTATTCCCACCACGCGCGCGCTGATCAGCGCCATTCAAAACGGCGATCTGGACGATGTTGAAACCGAGCACTTGCCAACACTGAACCTGAGCGTGCCAACCCGCGTGTTGGGCGTTGACAGCAAATTGCTAAACCCGCGCAACACCTGGGCCAGCACCGAAACCTACGACGCTAAAGCCGCCGAGCTGATCGGCCAGTTTGTGGAAAACTTCAAAAAGTTTGACGTGTCAGACGCCATCGTTGCGGCCGGCCCAAAGCAGTAAAGCCAAGCTGACAAAAAAGCGCCTTGCGGGTGACGCAAGGCGCTTTTTTATGGTCTTTCAAACGCCTACATTCGCCGCCGGCCCCTTAAAACACCGGCGATCACCAACCCTTTAAGGCAACAGTGACGGCCAGGCCTTGTGGCCGGCAACCAGGGTGTAATGCATCACACCCCGCATTGAGCGCTCCAGTACCGGTCCGTTGCCACCGGCAGACACCAGAGTGCCGGGGCCAGGGCGCCAGGGCTGGTCGGGGTTAAAAATACACAGATCTGCCACCGCACCGGCGCTCAGGCCTGCGTTGCTTGCCACACTCTGGCCCAGCACGGCAGCAGGGCCGGCAGTCAGCGCGCGCAGCAATTGCGGCAGGCTCAGCTCGTTAGCAGCTACCCGCTCCAGGCCAAGCGACAATACAACTTCAATACTCGATAACCCCGGCTCGCTGGCGGCCAGAGGCGCCTGCTTGGCAGCGCTTTCATGGGGTTGATGCTGACTAACAATGGCGTCAATAACACCATCGCGAACACCCGCCACCAGGGCCTGCCGATCGCGCTCCGAGCGCAGTGGCGGGCGCACGTGAAAACGACTGTCAAATCCACTCAGCGCGTCTTCGGTAAAAGCCAGCTGGTGCATGGCCACGTCAGCGGTGACCTGAATTCCCCGTTGGCGCGCTTCCGCCAGCATGTCCACGCTGCGAGCGCACGACAGCTGGCTAAGGTGCAAGCGCACACCGGTTTCCTGTGCCAGTAGGATCATTTCCATGACCGCGGTGGTCTCCGCCACTTCCGGAATCCCCAGCAGACCAAGGCGCGTGGTCACCAGGCCATCGTGGGCGTAACCATCGGCGGCCAGCGCCTGATTTTCCGGACTGAACATCAGCGTTAACCCGAAGGTCTGGGCGTAAGACATGCAACGCCGTAGAACCCGTGCGTTACGCAAGCCCCGTGAGGCGTTGCCAAGGGCAACACAACCTGCCTTCTGCAAACCGGCCATGTCACTGAGCAGCTCGCCTTCCAGGCCACGGGTAACCGCGCCTATGGGCAGCACTCGGACCAACGCACGGCTGGCGGCAATATCACGGATCAGGTTGGTTACAGCGCCAGAATCGTTTACCGGCGAGGTGTCGGGTGCGGCGCACACGCTGGTAAAGCCACCGTGGGCAGCGGCCCGTGTTTCGGAGGCCATATTGCCTTTTTGGCCATTGCCCGGTTCGCGCAGGTTACAGCACAAATCCAGAAACCCCGGGCTGACAATACAATGTTCCGCCACCAAGGTTTCATCGGCTGCTTGCGCCAGGGCGGCGGGACCAAGGGCCGCAATACGGCCATTTTTTATCAGCAAACCGGGGTTGGCCTCCAGCGCACCGGCGCTGGAGGCCGTGGCGCCAATGTACAACTGGCCACCAATGATTTTCACGCTGCCGGCAGAGGGGCGGGAAGACAATTTCATGAGCGCACCTCTTGCTTGGCAATGTCGTTCAAAGCTTGCTGACGCTCAGCCAGTTGGCCACCCATGGCCATGGACATCACCGCCATACGAATGGCGATGCCGTTGGTGACCTGATTCAGGATGACCGACTGCGGCCCGTCGGCCACCGCCGATTCAATTTCCACGCCGCGGTTAATCGGCCCTGGGTGCATCACAATACAATCCGGTTTGGCCAGCGCCAGTTTGGCCCGATCAAGACCGTAAAGGCGGTAAAACTCACCTTCACTGGGCAGAAGCGCGCCTTCCATCCTTTCTTTTTGCAGGCGCAGCATGATCACCACGTCGAGATCTTTCATGCCGCGCAGCATGTCGTACTCTACGGTGCAACCCAGCGCTTCCACATCCCGCGGCAACAGCGTGCCCGGTGCAATCACCCGCACCTCGGCCACACCCAGCTCGTTAAGAGCACGAATCTGCGAGCGCGCCACACGCGAATGCAATACATCACCCACAATAGCTACTTTCAGACCGGCAAACGTTTTTTTATGCTGCCGAATAGTGAGCATGTCCAGCATGGCCTGGGTGGGATGGGCATGGCGCCCGTCACCGGCGTTAATGATGGCCACTTTGGGCGTCACGCTTTCGGCAATAAAGTGCGGTGCACCGCTTTGGGCGTGACGCACCACAAACATGTCGCTGGCCATGGCCTCCAGGTTGTACAGGGTGTCCGCCAGTGATTCGCCTTTAGAGGTCGCCGAGGTACTGATATCAAGATTCAGTACGTCTGCAGACAGGCGTTTAGCCGCCAATTCGAAGGTGCTGCGGGTGCGGGTGCTGGATTCGAAAAACAGGTTTACTACAGTACGCCCGCGCAGCAACGGAACCTTTTTAATGGTGCGCTCGCCCACCTCTATAAAAGAGTCCGCCGTATCGAGGATGTCGGTCAGTAACTCGCGGCCAAGGCCGTCCAGAGTCAGAAAATGCCGCAACTGACCTTCCCGGGTCAGCTGCAAATGATGGGGGCCGGTAGCGATCGCGGTCATGGGTTGCCTGTATAAACAAAGGTGGCTGGGGCGTGGCTAAGGTGTGGCTTGAATCAAGTTAGGCCTGTTCCAGTTCAATACGCAGCGGATCGGGCCCGCGTAGCTTTATGCGCTGATTGGTCTCGAGCGTTAGCGCAAGACCACGCACATCGGGCTGCACCGGCAGTTCACGGGCGCCCAAATCAACCAGCGTGGCCAATATAATACTGGCCGGGCGCCCATAATCGAAGATTTCATTCATCGCAGCACGAATCGTACGGCCGCTCATGATCACGTCGTCTATAAGCACGACGTCCCGATCGGCGGTATCAAACGGTAAGCTCGACGGCTTTACCTTGGGGTTCAGGCCAATGCGACTGAAATCGTCGCGGTAAAATGAAATATCCAGCTCACCAAACGGTTCCTGCAATTGCAGGCGCCGGGCCAACTCGGCGGCTAGCCACACACCACCGGTTCGAATTCCGATAAGTGCCGGTGAACTTACGCCACGCTCCTGCAACAACTGGCGCAGACCGGCTTCCATTTTGTCCAGTAGTGGCTCTATATCAAGTTGTCCGTTCATAAATCCTCGTCGCAGTGCCGGGCAGGCACTGTGGTTAACATTCGTTACGTCATCATCGCTTATCCGATGAGTGCTATTGATTGAACCAGGTGTCAAGGATCAGTACGGCGGCGCGATCATCTATACCGTGGCGCTTATAATCTCGGCTGCCACCGGCGGCCATCACGTCGCCTTTGGCCTGGTAGCTGGTCAGGCGCTCATCCACCATTTCCACGGCCACGTGAAAGCGCCCGTGCAGGCGTTTGCCAAATTTACGGGCGCGAGCGCACATCTCGTTTTCGCTGTCGTCCATATTGAGCGGCAGGCCTACCACTACCAAGTCAGGGCGCCATTCGTGCAGCAGTTTTTCCAACAAGGCCCAGTCCGGCGTACCATCACGGGCCGCAATCATAGTCAGTGGCTCGCCGCGGCCGAGCATTTCCTGGCCCACGGCAACGCCAATACGGCGGGTGCCAAAATCAAACGCCATAACACGGCGCTGGCCGACTTCATGCATGGCCTATGGTCTCGCTAAGCTGGTTAATGTCGATGCCCATACTGGCCAAAACCGCCTGATAGCGACGGTTCCAGGGCGTACGAAACAATAGGTCCGGGCTCGCCGGACAGGTCAGCCAGGCATTGCCGCCCAACTCCGCTTCCAACTGACCGTCACCCCAACCGGCGTAACCCAAGGCCACCAGAAATTCATCCGGCCCCTTGGCAGCGCCAATGTCGGCCAATATGTCGCGCGAGGTGGTCAGCCAGATGTCGGCGGTCACTTCCGCGGTGTGCTGCCAGCGCTGCCCTGGGTTGTGCAGTACAAAACCGCGCTCGGTCTGCACCGGGCCACCGGCAAACACCGGCAAATCCAGTTCGCCGCCGTGCATGTCGAGCTGTTCAAGGATTTCTCCCAAGTGTATGTCCAACGGCTGGTTCACGGTCAAACCCAACGCGCCCTCGGCGGAATGGTCACATACATAGATCACCGCGCCGTGAAAACGCGGATCGCCCATCCACGGTGACGCCACCAAAAAATGATTGCGGAAATTGTCCGTTGTATTGGCAGTATCGCTCATCCGGATGTCAGCCCCCGCTGCTGGAATGACCAGGTACGTATGATTTCAAGTTCATCAACATTGCGGCTCATTTCCTCGGGGAATGGCGGATAAGGCCCCGCAAACCTCACAATGCGAATGGCCGCGTCGTCCAGTAAAGTGCTCCCGGACGAATGCACCACCAGAACTTCTTTCAGGCTGCCATCTTTGCGCAGTGTGACTAGCAAGCGCAAGTCGCCATAAAGACCGCTGTTCCGGGCTTCGGCGGGATAATTCATGTTACCCACTCTGGTAACCTTGCTGACCCAGTTCTGAACATACCAGGCGTTGCTAGACTGAAGCGTTGAAGCCGCGGTTACCCGCAGCACACGGGGCTTGCGTGAATAGGCTTGTTGCTGGGCATCCAGCCGGGCTTCCAGACTGGCAATTTCAAGGCTGCGCTGAAGCAGATTTGGCCTTGATTTTATTGGCAGCTCTTTCACTTCTTCGGCGCGAATTTCTGGCTTGGCAACCTGCCTTGTACTGGGCGCCTTGGTACTCACCACCGCT
The DNA here is from genome assembly GCF_023311895.1 of Marinobacter sp. M3C. Lineage (GTDB taxonomy): Bacteria > Pseudomonadota > Gammaproteobacteria > Pseudomonadales > Oleiphilaceae > Marinobacter. The sequence goes on along the minus strand of NZ_CP092284.1, from coordinate 3,033,703 downwards.
TGCTGTTGCACCGGCTGAGGTTCGGGCTGCGCCTGAGGCTCAGGTTGAACCTGCGCCACTTCGGTCTGGTTCAGCTCCACCGGCTGCGGGCTGGTCAATTCTTTCGCCTGTTCCTCGGTGCCACTGCCCTGCTGACTGGTGGGCGCCAGAAAATCCGCTTTTTCCGGCGCTTTTTCATCAGTGAAACGCGACAGGGTAATTTCCATGGTTTGCGCCGATGGCGGCGGCGTCTCGGGCGCGAAAGTAATGCCCAGCACAATCACCCCGTGAATCGCCAAAGCCACAAACAGGGTGAACGAAAACCGGTCAACATCGCTTACCTGAACTGCCATTCCCGTTGCTCTTGAGCCATCAAATTAATACCGCTTGAAACGATCAGCGCTGCTGCAACCTTTTGGCAATGGCATCCATCAACAACGCGCTGATATCAATGCCAAAGGCGGCGTCCAGTTCGCGGATACAGGTGGGGCTGGTTACGTTGATTTCGGTCAGGTAATCGCCAATCACGTCCAAACCCACAAACATCAGGCCCTTGGCTTTTATCACCGGCGCCACCCGGGCACATATCTCGCGATCGCGGTCGGTCAGTTCGCGGCCTTCACCGCGGCCGCCGGCCGCCAGATTGCCGCGATTTTCACCGGCGGAGGGTATGCGCGCCAATGCGTAAGGTACGGGCTCACCTTCAATCATAAGAATGCGTTTGTCGCCCTGTGTGATTGCGGGCACAAACTTCTGCGCCATTGCCTGCCGGGTGCCGTGTTCAGTGAGGGTTTCAATGATCACACCCAGGTTGCCGTCATTTTCTTTAATACGAAATATAGAACTGCCGCCCATACCATCGATTGGCTTCATGATGATATCTTTGTGCTCGGCGTAAAACGCCCGTAAGCGCGCTGAAGAACACGTGACAATAAGCGGCGGCGTCAGATCTTCAAACTGGGTAGCAAACAGCTTTTCGTTGCAGTCGCGCAGCATGGCCGGCGGGTTCACCACCAGCGCGCCCTGCTCTTCAGCGGCGCTTAAAATATAGGTCGCCATCAGAAATTCACGATCGACCGGGGGGTCTTGGCGCATCAGAATAACGTCCAGATCACCCAGGGCAATATCGTCTTCCGATTCAAAGCTGTACCAGTCGCTTGGGTCCATCCGCACAGTCAGGTTGCGGCTGCGGGCCCGAGCCTGGCCACCATTCAGGTACATGTCCTCCGGTTCCATATAAACCAACTGCCAGCCACGTTGTTGGGCGGCCCATAGCATGGCCAGCGAACTGTCTTTTTTGAACTGGATCCTGTCAATGGGATCCATCACGATACCGAGTCGGACTGTCATAACGTCTCTTTCTATTGTCGGGGGTTTAAAATTACGAACCGGTTTGCACAGCAGGCCTTTCACATAGTGCTATGCTGAGGATTCAGATGGTATTGTACTCGAGCCGTGAATGCATCTGCAGAAATCCTCAGCCCATAACGTGATGGGGCTGGCAAAAGTACATTTATTGACGAACAAGTACTGTCTATTCGGGCACCTATACTTTATAAAGGAGCGGAGTTCATAGGACAACATTGTTGTTTGTGCTAGAACCCCGGTTTGCTAACAATACAGTCGCTGAGCGCAAGGCAGTTGGACAATGGACGACAACTTCGGGAACTTGAAAGTCATGGTAATCGACGACAGCAAAACGATTCGTCGCACTGCCGAAACCCTTTTAAAAAAAGTGGGTTGTGATGTCATAACTGCGACTGACGGTTTCGATGCGCTGGCCAAAATTGCCGACTCCAAACCCGACATTATTTTTGTTGATATCATGATGCCGCGGCTAGACGGTTATCAGACCTGCGCCCTTATCAAGAACAACTCCACCTTCAAGAAAACGCCGGTCATCATGCTGTCCAGTAAAGATGGCCTGTTTGACAAGGCAAAAGGCCGTATTGTGGGTTCCGATCAGTATCTGACCAAGCCATTCAGCAAAGACGAACTGCTTAATACCATTCGTCATTTCGTGCCACAGGCGCAGCACTAACTCTGACATTTCCGGAACTCATTGGGGACACCATGGCTCGCATTCTTATTGTTGACGACTCGCCCACCGAGGTGAAGAAAATCACCACCATATTGCAAAAGCACCAGCACGAAGTACTGACCGCAGACAACGGCGCCGATGGGGTGGCCAAAGCTCGATCGGAAACCCCCGATCTGGTGCTGATGGATGTCGTTATGCCCGGTTTGAACGGTTTTCAGGCCACCCGCCAACTAACCCGCGCACCGGAAACTGCATCAATTCCGGTTATTATTGTGACCACAAAAGATCAGGAAACAGATCGGGTTTGGGGTACCCGCCAGGGCGCCAAAGGTTATCTGGTAAAACCGGTTAACGAGAGCGATCTGATTCAGGTCATCAATAGCCTGATTGGCTGATCTTCAAACACGGAGTACGTATGTCTGCGCAGGCTGCCCCCTTTGCTGTTCTGACGAACATAGCCCTGCGCAGCCGGCAATTGTCAGCAGGTCTTCCAGAGCAGGAAAAAGCTGCGGAACAATGGAATGGAATCGGTTTTGTGCTGGCCGGTGAACACTATGTTGCGCCTATGGGCGAGGTTACCGAAATACTGCATGTCCCCCGTTTTACCCAGATACCAGGCGTACGCTCTTTTTTAATGGGCGCGGCCAACGTGCGCGGCCGATTATTGCCCCTGGTGGATCTTGACGCCTTTTTTGAACTGCCCCGCTCAACCACCAGAACCCTCCGCCAGCGAAGGGTTCTGGTGGTTGAAAAAGACGACCTGTTTAGCGGCTTGGTTGTCGACTCGGTTCTGGGCATGCAGTATTTCGGTGCAGAGAATTTCACATCAGATACCAGCGGTGTCCCTGAACGTATTCAACCCTTTGTTGCCGGCGGCTATACGCGCAACGGGGAAACCTGGAATGTGTTCTCGGCCACCGAACTGCTTGGCGACGAACGCTTTCTAGACGTTGCACAGCGGTAATTGCAACGCAGTGGTTGGGCCACCAACCCACGACCGTACCCATTTCAATAAAACAGACTTGTCCATTTCAGAATAAAGGCCGGGAGCCAGAAGATGAAAAACAGAGCCGGAAAACTCGGTAGCAGACAAGGTGGCAACAAACTGATTGCCGGGCTGATTACCGTGCTGATTGCACTCACCGCACTACTGGTTGTGGTGCTGTTCATGGTTAACCGTGACAGCCAGCACGATCGCGAATACACGAACACCACCGCCGAGCTGAGAGTGCTGTCGCAGCAGATCGCCAAAAACGGCACCGAGGCCGCCAATGGTAACGCCAGCGCGTTTGACCAGCTGAGCAACACTCGCGACAGCTTCCGCCAGCTCTGGAGCAATCTGACCAAGGGCAACTCGCAAACCGGCCTGCCCGCCAGTGACACCGCAGCGGCCAGCCAGGTGCAGCAGCACTGGGATTCGGTGCGCGAAAACGCCGACATTATTCTGGCCACCCGCGACTCGGTCATGAACATGCGGGAGGTGACCAACACTCTCAATGAAATCATCCCGCAGATGCAGGTTGAATACGAAGACGTCTCTATGGTTCTTCAGAACAGCGGTGCCCCGGAAGCCCAAATTGCTCTGGCGCGACGTCAGTCGTTGCTGGCTGAACGTATGTTCCGTTCAGTGAACAATGTACTCTCCGGTGACGAAGATGCGGTGACCGCCGCCGACCGTTTTTTGACCGACGCCACCCAATTTGGCCGCGTACTGAACGGCCAGCTTGACGGCAACAACGCGCTGGCCATCACTCGCGTTGCCAACGAAGATGCACTTTACGGGCTCGAGGCGGTCGCCGAGCTGTTCGGGTTCATTGCCAGTAACGCCGATGCGGTATTGCAGGCGTCTCCCGATCTGTTCAAAGTTTCCAACGCCGCTAACGACATCTTCGAAAACTCAGAAATTTTGCTCGGAAAATTGTCCGAACTGGCCACAGAGCTGCGTGATCTTTCGGCCGCGCGAGTCATCAGTCCTACTCTTGCCTTTGGGCTACTGGCCGCCGTGATTGCTATCGTCGTGCTCATTGGTTTGGCGGTTTATCGCGAATCCCAAACCCGCCTGACCAAAACCCAGGCACAAAATGAACAGAATCAGAACGCTATTTTGCGTCTGCTGGACGAACTGGCCGACCTGGCCGACGGTGACCTGACCGCAGAAGCATCGGTGACCGAAGACTTTACCGGCGCCATCGCCGACTCCATCAACTACGCCATCGACCAGATGCGCGGACTGGTGCAAGCAATCCGTGGTACCGCCGTACGAGTTGCTACAGCGGCTCAGGAAAGCCAGTCGACTGCTATGCAGCTGGCAGACGCGTCCGAGCACCAGGCCCAGGAAATTGCCGGCGCCTCGGCAGCGGTTAACGAAATGGCGATTTCTATTGATCAGGTATCGTCGAACGCCGCGGAATCGTCTGCAGTAGCAGAACGCTCGGTTGCCATCGCCAAGAAAGGCACAGACGTGGTGCAGAACACCATCCGCGGCATGGACAATATCCGCGAGCAAATTCAGGAAACCTCCAAACGCATCAAGCGCCTGGGTGAATCGTCCCAGGAAATCGGCGACATCGTATCGCTGATCAACGACATTGCCGACCAGACCAACATTCTGTCGCTGAACGCCGCTATTCAGGCCTCCATGGCGGGTGATGCCGGCCGCGGCTTTGCCGTAGTTGCCGACGAAGTACAACGGCTGGCAGAAAGGTCTTCTGCCGCCACCAAGCAAATCGAAGCTTTGGTAAAAACCATCCAGGCAGATACCAACGAAGCCGTTATCTCGATGGAGCACACCACTGCCGAAGTGGTCCGCGGTGCCCGCCTGGCGCAAGACGCAGGTGTTGCACTGGAAGAAATTGAAAACGTTTCCACGAATCTGGCTGAACTGATTCAGAGCATTTCCAACGCGGCTCGCCAGCAATCTTCTTCGGCTTCGCACATTTCCAATACTATGAACGTCATTCAGGAAATCACCTCACAGACTTCATCGGGCACCAACGCTACTGCTTACTCAATCGGTAATCTGGCAGACATGGCCTTCGAGCTGCGTTCGTCGGTAGCAGGTTTCAAACTTCCAGACGAGGACGAAGTAACAGACACCAACAGCAAGGTTCCGTTGGTAAGCTGAGTCTGAATCAGAAGTAGGGATCCGCAAAGACCAAAGCTCCAGGAAACTAAAAAGCAGCGGGCAACGACGAATAACCGGAGAGGTTATGGGCAATAACCATGACAGTATCGCCCTCGACTGGGTTCGGGGTGAAATACAGAGTACGCTGACTCAGGGCCAGCAGGCTCTGGAAAGTTATGTGGACAACCGTAAAGACACGGCCCGCCTACGCTTTTGCCTGAACTATCTCCACCAGGTGCACGGCACACTGCAAATGGTTGAGCTCTACGGTGCATCGCTACTCACCGAAGAGATGGAAAAACTCACCCAGGCCATTCTGGGCAACCAGGTTGACAGCGAAAACGAAGCCGTTGAAGTGCTGATGCAGGCCATTCTGCAGTTGCCACAATACCTCGACCATATTGACAGAAGCAGTGATGATTTCCCGCTGGTGCTACTACCGCTAATGAATGATCTGCGCGCCGCACGCGGCGAAGCATTGTTATCTGACACCTCTTTGTTCAAGCCCGATATGTCGCCGGCGCGCACCAGCGGTGAAATAAAAGACGACCGACTGCAAGAACCAAAAGTGCGCAACCATGTGCGCAAACTGCGGCAAATGTATCAGTTCGCGCTAGCTGGAGTGGTGCGGGAAGCTGATCTGGACTCCAACTTTGATTACATGCAAAAAGTGATCAGACGCTTGGTTCGGCTGTGTCAGAAAACGCCGCGGGGTGAGTTGTGGAAAGCTGCCGCTGGTTTTGTCGAAACACTTCAGCTTAAAGCCAACCCGGTTAACGCGGCGGTAAAGTCGCTGCTGCGGGAGCTGGATAGCGAAATTCGCCAACTAACAGACAATCCCGGCACGGCCCTGGCACAACCGGCGCCAGAGGCTCTGTTCAAAAATCTACTGTATTATGTAGCCCGCGCCCGCGAACTCGATTCGCCGCGCATAGAAGCACTGCGCACTGATTACCAGCTAGCCCAGGCATTACCTTCTGACGATGATGTAGATGCAGCGCGTTCACGGGTCAGCGGCCCTAACCGCGATGCCATCCATTCTGTTGTGCACGCCCTCAACGAAGAACTCGCCAAGCTCAAAGACTCGCTGGACCTGTTCGTCCGCGCCGACCTGCGCAGCAACGATGAACTGGAAGACCTGCTGCCAGGTTTGCAGCAGGTAGCCAACACTCTTGCAGTTATTGGTCTGGGCGTGCCGCGTAAAGTGGTTAATGAACAGATTGATCTGGTGGCCCAGCTGGTCCGTCAGGATGAGCGTGTGTCCGATAACACGCTGATGGACATCGCCGGCGCCCTGCTCTATGTGGAAGCCAGTCTGGCTAATCTGGGCCAGGACAGCCAGCATGAAGACACCCACCAGCGCGACCTGCTGAACCCCGGTTCGCGGGAGCTGGGGGATGCCAACGGTGCACTGTTAAAGGAGTCCCGCAACACTCTGGAACAGGCCAAATCGGCCGTCGTCAACTTTATTGCCTCACAGTGGGATACCCGTGAGATTGAACATCTGCCGGCGCTGCTGCACAGCATCTGTGGTGGCCTGAGGTTGATTCCGCTTGAGCGTGCCAGCGAGTTGCTGGAAGCCATGGAACGCTACATCAACGACGTGCTGCTGAGCGGTCGCGAGGTGCCCAACTGGCAGGAACTGGATACCCTGGCCGATGCTGTTACCAGCATCGAGTATTATCTGGAACGCTTGAATGACGGAATCCGTGACAACGACAGCGTGTTGCGGGTGGCGGAAAGCAGTCTTGAAAGCTTGGGCTTCCCTGCAGGCAAGGCGTCTACCTGGCGCCCCAGAGCTGACATCAACGAAGCCGACATCCCCCTGGTGGACACGCCATTGCTGGAGGCACCCCTGCTAGACGCCGTATCAGCGCCCATCTTAGACACGGGCGTACCCCCAGACGAATTGTTGGATGACGAAATTGTTGGTATTTTTATCGAGGAAGCCGAAGAAGTTCTGGCGACCATCCACGAATACTATCCGCGCTTACAGCGCAACCACGACGACCGTGCAGCGCTGGCCGAAATGCGCCGCGCCTATCACACATTCAAAGGCAGCGGCCGCCTGGTGGGCGCCAGCAGCCTGAGCGAACTGGCTTGGGCGGTTGAGAACCTGCTGAACAAACTGATTGATCAAACCGTCAAACCCAACGATGACGTGTTTTCTTTGGTCACAGACGCCAACGCGCATCTGCCGCAACTGATCAATGAGTTCCGCGCCGGCAACCCGGAGGGCGATGTCGGCAGCCTGGTTGCTCGCGCCGAAGCCATCACGACCACCCGCCGCGCAGACACCGCAGATACCGATACCGCTATCAGTGCGCCAGTCAGCGCCGCAGACCGCACCGACAACCCGCAAAGCGAGTTGATTGACGACGAAATCCTGGAAGTTTTCATCGAAGAGGCCGGTGAAGTATTAGCCAGTATTGATGAATACATGCCTATGTTGTTGCGGCACTATGGCGATCGCAGCGCTTTGGGTGAAGTGCGCCGCGCCTTCCACACCCTGAAAGGCAGCGGCCGCATGGTCGGCGCCGACGTAATTGGTGAATTGGCATGGTCTGTGGAAAATCTGCTGAACCGGGTGCTTGACGGCAGCCGCAGCATGAGCGACGCCGTTACCGCGCTGGTTAGCGATGTTATCGCGATTTTGCCGGCGTTAGTCTGTGATTTTGAACAACACCGCACCGCAACCGTTAACACCCATGAAGCACAAGCCCGCGCCCATGCTCTGGCCGACGGCAAAGACGTGCCGGCTGCCACTGGTGCCGTTGCCGCAAGCGAAACCGCCACGGGCGATGTTCTGCAGCCGCCCGAGCCAGGGCAAGAGTCAGACGACGAGCCAGACGTAGATCAGCTTCTGCTGGATATTTTCGAGAGCGAGGCCCGGTCTCACCTAAAAACGGTGGAAGCCTATATTGCCAGTGCCGCAGACAAACAAACCACGGCCTATACCGACGAACTAACACGGGCACTGCATACTCTTAAAGGCAGCGCTCACACCACCGGCATAACGCCCATTGCCGATTTGGTTACCCCCCTTGAGCGCTTTGTGAAAGACGCCCGCACTGAAAACAAACGGTGCGACAGCGGTGCTATCTCCTTGCTAGAGCAAGGCGTGTCATTGTTAAACCAAGGCCTGTTGCAACTTCACAGTCAGCCACTGGCAGAATTGCCGGGCAGCCGCGAGTTTCTGGAGCAACTGGCACAGCTAGCTCGGGCGACCTTAACGGGCGCCAGCTACGACGGTACCCAGCCATCGTCGGCCAATAGCCGTTCCGCTTTGCTAGAACTCTTTCTTAGCGACGACATCAACATCGTGCTTAACGCCAGCACCATACTGGACACCTGGATTGCCAACCCCGCTAATGGCCAGGCCCTTGAACAGCTGCGTCACGAACTGACGCTGCTGACTGCGGCTACCGAAATTGCCGGCTTGGACGACATAGCCACGTTGTCGGCGGCGCTGCAAAGCAGCTACAGCGTTCTGGCTGACAGCGACCTCGAACCAAAACCCGAACTTCAGGCCTGCCTGCACCTGGCTCATGAGCAGTTGATCAACATGATGGACCAGGCCGCCGCCGGGCTGACCATCGACAGCGCAGATCCGCTGCGCCAGCAAATCATGGATCTTACCGATGATGTTCTGGCCAGCGACGCCTTCCTTGCCGAGTTTCAGGAAGACGAAGACCTAAACCCAAACATAGACCACGAACCGGCAGCCGCTGAGACAGCATTTGAAGCACCCGCGCCTGCCTATGTGGCGGATGCGGAAGACGACATAGATCACGAAGTGCTGGAGATTTTCCAGGAAGAAGCCCGCGAGTTGATCGACAGCACCGCCGACGCACTTCAGCGCTTCAGTCAGGACATCAGCAATCACGATTTACTGCGATTGCTGCAACGGGACCTGCACACCCTCAAAGGCGGTGCACGTCTGAGCAAAGTGGGCAGTATTGGTGATCTGGCCCACGAACTGGAAACCCTGTTCGAAGGCCTGGTTCAGCAACAACTGGCAATGTCGCCGGTTCTGTCTGACCTGCTGTTCAGCTGTCACGACCGTCTGGCCAGCATGGTAGAAACGCTGGAAAATGGCGACAGTCCGCGCTCAGCGCCCGACCTGATCGCAGAAATACAACATTATTCCAGCAACGCTACAAGCGCCGGCGCCGATCATTCCTCGGTTGCTCTGCAACCGGAACCAAGCCCAGACGCACACGACACCAACCGCGTAACCACCGACCCGGAACTGATGGGCATCTTCCTGGAAGAAGCCTATGACCTGATCAACGCCACCGGCAGCGCACTGCACAGCTGGAGTGAGAATCCCGAAAACAGTATGCTTGCCGCCGAATTGCAGCGCGACGTGCACACACTGAAAGGCGGCGCACGAATGGCGGGCGCAGACGCCATGGGTGATCTGGCACACGCTCTGGAGGATTTGTTCGAGCTGATTACGCGGGGCGAACTGAGGCCCGGGCCAGAGTTGTACGAACCTCTGTTTGCCTGTCACGACCGTCTGGCCGCCATGGTAGAACAAATTGCCACCGGCAAAGCCTGCCCACCAGCTCAGGAGCTGATCGCGCAGGTGCACCAGCTGCATCCGCCGCAACAGACCGAGTCTTCAGTGCTGGCTCAAAAGCCTGCGAAAGTGGAACAGGAAGAAGAGCAGGACCCAGAGCCGAAGGCCGTACAGAAAACGCCAGCGCCGACAACAGAACAGCAGCAGACGCCCATTGTTGCAGTGCCCAAGCCAAGGCCGAAGCGCGCGCAAAGCCGCAAGACCCTGCGCACCACGCAAGAAACCATTCGGGTGTCGGCACCGCTGCTTGACGACCTGGTCAATCTGGCGGGCGAGACCAGTATTGCCCGCGGCCGCCTGGAACAGCAAACCAGCGACTTTAGCCACACTCTGGAAGAGATGGCCGCCACAATTGAACGCTTGCGTGAACAGCTGCGGCGCATGGATATCGAAACCGAAACCCAGATTCTGTTCCGCGCCGAAAAAGAGCTCGGGCCCGATTACGATGAAGACTTCGACCCACTGGAAATGGACCGTTATTCGTCTATACAGCAGCTATCGCGGGCTCTGTCGGAATCGTCTTCCGACCTGATTGATCTGCGCCAGACCTTGGCCGACCGGATTCGCGACACCAAAACCCTGCTGGTGCAGCAGTCACGTATCAATACGGAACTGCAAGAAGGTCTGATGAAGACCCGCATGATTCCGTTCGCCTCAGTGGTGCCGCGCTTACGCCGTATTGTGCGCCAAATCAGCGCTGAGCTAGACAAGAAAGCCAATTTTGAGGTGTACAACGCCGAAGGCGAAATGGACCGCAACGTACTGGAACGGATGATTGCGCCTCTGGAGCACATGCTGCGTAACGCGCTGGGCCATGGCGTTGAGGCGCCCGAAGAGCGTCTGGCCGCAGGCAAAGCAGAAACAGGGGAAATCAGCCTGTCGCTGCAACGCGAAGGCGGCGACGTTGTTCTGCGCATGCGGGATGATGGTGCCGGCATTTCTACCGAGCAGGTACGCAGCAAAGCCATCAGTCAGGGCCTGGTCGGCCCAAATGATGTGTTGACCGAGCGCGAGATTCTGCAGCTGATCATGACACCGGGGTTTTCCACCGCCAAGGAGATTACCCAGGTATCCGGCCGAGGCGTTGGCATGGACGTGGTAGCGTCAGAAATCAAACAGTTGGGTGGCAGTCTCGACATTCATTCCGGCGCCGGCCACGGCACCACATTTACCGTTCGGCTACCGTTTACCGTATCGGTTAACCGCGCCTTGATGGTCACCAGCGGCGACAATTTTTACGCCATACCGCTGAACACCATTGAAGGCATAGTGCGGGTGAGCACCTACGAGCTGGAAGAATATTACAAACCCGAAGCGCCGCTGTACGAGTACGCCGGTCAGGAGTATCGACTGCAATATCTGGGCAATCTGCTGAACAGCGAACACCAGCCCAAGCTTCAGGGCCAGGCACTGCCACTGCCGGTTATTTTGGTGCGCGGCGCAGAGCAACCTATGGCCCTGCAGGTAGACAGCCTGGTGGGCAGCCGCGAAATCGTGGTGAAATCTCTCGGGCCTCAGTTCAACTCTGTGCGTGGCGTATCCGGCGGCACCATTCTGGGTGACGGAAATGTGGTGGTCATTCTTGATCTGCCAGCAATGATCCGCTCCGACATACTGTCAGAGCAACAGCACGCCAGCGACAAAGCGAACCAGCCGCGCCAGAAACCGCGACTTCACCAGCGCGCCACCCTGGTAATGGTGGTCGATGATTCCGTAACCGTGCGTAAAGTGACGTCGCGCCTGCTTGAGCGCAACGGTATGGAAGTGATTACCGCCAAAGATGGTTTGGATGCCGTAGCCCAGCTGCAGGATTACCAGCCTGATATCATCCTGCTGGACATTGAAATGCCGCGCATGGATGGCTTTGAAGTCGCCGGCTTTGTTCGCCACGACGACGCTCTGCGAAATACACCCATTTGCATGATTACCTCCCGTACCGGAGAGAAACATCGTGAGCGTGCATTAGCCATTGGCGTTAACGAATATCTGGGTAAGCCGTTCCAGGAAACAACTCTGCTAGAAACCATTCGCAGGCTGACAGGTAACTTATGAGCGATAACAACCAGACCCTGGCCTGCGTCATGATTCCGATGATCGGCCGTCAGCTGTTACTGCCCAACGTATCGCTGGCAGAAGTGGTGGACTACAGCCCAGACATCAACTCAAGCGCCGACGCACCCGCCTGGCTGGCCGGCTATCTGGACTGGCGCGGGCTAAGACTGCCGATTATATCCTACGACGCCGCCAGCGGCGGCCAATTGGCACAACCGAATAGTCGCCGCGGCCGGGTGGTTATTCTTAACAGCATCGTCGAAGAACACCGCGAACAGCCCTTTATTGCCCTGATGACTCAGGGCATACCCAGCCAGAATCGTATTAATCAAAGCCAGATTCAGCGCCTGGACAGTCCAACCGGCGTCGCCGACCTGATGGAAGTTGAAGTAGACGGCGAGCGCGCCTGGATTCCCAATCTGGAGTATCTGGAAAGCCTGGCGCAGCAATTACGCTGAGGCCTCACCCAACGATGCGGAAACCCTGGCAGCACCGATGGCAACTGTTATAATGTTTCAAATCTCATCGGATACTTGCCATGCCCGCCCGCGCTTTACCCTATCGCCCCCATAATCATGATCTTTGCGTTGATCAGGCCCTGGCTCAGGCTAGGGATACTTGCCGGCGTAACGAAGCGCGGCTAACCCCCATCAGGGAAAGAGTGCTGGAGCTGATTTGGCAGTCCCACAAACCATTGGGCGCTTACGATGTGCTGGCTCAGCTAAGCGCCGATGGCCACAAGGCTGCGCCGCCAACGGTATATCGCGCCCTCGATTTTTTACAGCAACACGGCCTGGTACACCGTATTGCGTCGCTTAACGCGTTTACCGGTTGCGACCACCCGGGCCAGAACCACTGCGGCACCTTTCTGATCTGCCGCAGCTGTGGCAACGTGCTGGAGTTAGCCGCCCCGAATATAACCGCTGCTATCAACCAAGCTGCCACCGCCGAAACGTTTCAGGTAGAACAGATTACTTTGGAAATTGCCGGCTTGTGCCCACGTTGTCAGAGCGACAGCACTGATCAGCCGACGCCATCATGAGCGAAGTTTTGGCAGAACTGAGCAAGGTATCGGTGACGCTCAATGACCGATTGATTGTTGATCAGGTGTCTTTGAGTATAAAGCGCGGCGATATCATCACCATTATCGGTCCCAACGGAGCCGGCAAAACCACCCTGATCAAAACCATTCTGGGCATCCAGAAAGCCACGTCTGGCTCGATTAGCCTGCAATCGGGTTTGGTGATCGGTTATGTGCCACAAACCCTGAACCTTGAAACCACGTTGCCGCTGAGTGTAGAGCGCTTTATGGCGCTGAGCGGCTGCGACCGCAAAGGTTGTCAACAAGCGCTAGCGCGTACCGGAGTGGCTCACCTTTCGGCAGCCTCGGTGCATCACCTATCTGGCGGCGAGAAACAGCGCTTGCTGCTGGCACGGGCGCTGGCACGCCAGCCCGGCCTGCTAGTACTGGATGAGCCCGCCCAAGGGGTCGACATCAACGGCCAGGCCGCACTTTATGACCTGGTGCGCCAACTCCGAGACGAGCTCAACTGCGGCGTTATCATGATCTCACACGACCTGCATCTGGTTATGGCCGCGACCGACAAGGTTATCTGCCTGAACCAGCACGTGTGTTGCAGCGGTTTTCCGGAAGACATCTCCCACGACCCAGCTTTTATTGAAACCTTCGGCACCGCCGTTGCTGAGTCACTGGCGGTATACCATCACCATCATAATCACCGCCATGACTTGCACGGCAACGTCATTGGCGCCGGCACCGCTGTCAGCGACGGAGCTCTCAGTGATGGCACTCTTAGTAATGGCGCTCTCGGCGAAGAAGCTCTCAACGTCAGTTCATTCAGCGAAGCGAAAGCAGCGCCAACCTGCTCAGGGCACCATCATGATTGACAGCATTCTGGATGATTTTTTCTGGCGTGCGCTGATTGGCGGCCTGGGTGTGGCTCTGGTAGCGGGGCCTCTGGGCTGTTTTGTGGTTTGGCGGCGGCTAGCTTATTTTGGCGATACCCTGGCCCATTCGGCGCTTCTCGGCATTGCCCTGAGTTTTGTGATTCAGGTGCCGATTAATGTCGGGGTGATTATCACTTGCTTGGGGTTGGCTCTGGCGCTGGTGCTGTTTTCCCGCAACAAAACCTTAGCCACCGATACCCTGCTGGGCATCCTGGCCCACAGTGCGCTGGCCATTGGACTGGTCACCCTGAGCTTCATGCCCTCGGTGCGAATGGACTTGACCGGGCTTCTGTTTGGCGATCTGCTGGCCATGAGCCGCGGCGATCTATGGTGGATTTACGGCGGTGCCGCCACCATTTTATGCCTGCTGGCACTGCTATGGCGCGGCTTGCTGATGAGCACCATTCACGAAGAACTGGCGCGGGTTGAAGGGGTACCGGTAGAACGCCTGCGGCTGGCCCTGATTCTGATGTTTGCTATTGTTATTGCAGTGGCCATGAAAATTGTCGGCGTGCTGCTGATTACGGCGCTGCTGATTATTCCCGCCGCCACCGCAAGGCGCCTGGCACGCACACCCGAACAGATGGTGGCCATGGCGATGCTGTTCGGATTTATTGCCGTGACCGGCGGGTTGGCCCTGTCATGGCAACTGGACACCCCGGCGGGACCGTCGGTGGTGGTTACCGCATTCAGCTGTTTTCTGCTGATATCCGCGGTTGGCGGCAAACAACGTGCATAAGTCGCCTTTACAGAAGGATTCTCGCATCCAAACGCAGGGGCTACAGCGGCTGCATCACTGAATCCCACTGGCGCTTTTCCACTAATTCCATGAAGTCATCACCCAGGCGCTCACTCTCGGCAATCGCGCGACGCCAGGCTTTTTCGCGGCCGGCGTCATCGCCCAGGTACTTTTCAAAATCACGACGGTCCGGCAGCTTTCCATTGGGCAAACTCGCCAGATAGTCCGCCGAGGGCGACACCAACAACACATCTTGCACATGTGACGCGTTAGACTTGCGCCAGGGTAAAGGCTTATCAAACCAGCCGGGAATTATCCGGTCGGTAAAGTGTGGATACAGCACAACCCCGGGCTGCTGGTACGGCAAGTCCAGGTGATAATCCAACAATCCACCATCGCGATAAAGTCCCGCTGGCGCTCCGGGTATATTCGCCACGCCCGACATCACCATCGGAATTGAAGCCGAGGCTAGCAGCGCCGGAAGCAGGTTGTCTTGATTCAGAGCAATGGTGTGGCTGGCAAAATCGCGCAGCTCCTCCAAAGGTACCGGTGTGCGACTGTCCTGCACAATGCCCCGCTCCATAACCCGGCCCAGGTACCGACGGCCCAGCATATTGCTGCCAATGGCGTGCAGCAGCCCCAGAGTCAAGCGACCGCGGCTATCGTGCTGCAATAATCCCAAGCTGCGCACCACCATTACGCTGAGTTGGTACTGCGGGTGGTTCAAAATATGCTGTTCTCGCCCACCCAATAACTGTTGCAGAAATTCGAGGCTTTTACGGGTTACCTCGGCGGCGCTGACCCCTTTGGTAAAACGCTGCTGCGTGTATAACTCCGCCAGCAACTCCAACTGAGCAACCGGGTCATCAGACGACGCCACCGCCGCAAAACGCCAACTGCCGATAGACGAACCCACTAACGCTCTGGGTTGCGGCGCACTTGGCAGCCAGTGGCCAAATAAGGTTTTATCCAGACCGCTTAGCCCCAAGGCTTTTGGCCCGCCGGCAGCACCGGGGATCACGTGAACATCCGCGGCATTCAACGGGTTGTCCCGTAACCGCCTCATGGCACGAGTTCCGGCTCGAATGGTTAGCGCCGGTGTGCGAATATGAATCGCGGTCATGATTTTCCCTTAGTAAGAAATGCTGTCGAGAAGGCCGCAACGTGTCACCCTTATTAAGTCTGGCAAAAAGTTGCGCCGGAGAACACATCAACGATTATTCAACAAGGCAGCGTTTTTTCATGGCCAGCCGTGTTAAATTTGGCGTGTTGAGTGATAACAATAACCAGTGTGCCAAGCCGCAACATTGGGCTGACGAAGGGAACTCTCGGTGGCCGTACCTTTTTTTTATCGGAAAAATTTACCAGCAACCCGACTCTGGTGGTGATGGGGTTTCGCCGCCAGTTGGTTTATCACTTGCATTTCTGGGCTTGCCTGGCAGTAGCGCCGCTGATTGTGGTGCAGTGGCTTCATCAGAATTATCTATTGTCCGCCCTACTCTTTCTTTTTTGCGCCAACGCCTTGCTGGTGATTGGCTTTTTGCGCTTCCGCCAACACTACTTCTTGCGGGGCTGGCTGTTCCCGCTGCTGGCGATGGTCTGCGCGGTCTATTCTACCGCCATTAACGGCCATGCCGGGCTTTACTGGGCCTACCCTGCCATTACTGCCGTATTTTTTCTAATGCCTCTGCGGGATGCCGCGCTCAGCAACTTTGTGTTTTTAGCCTTGATGGCGGTCATGGCTTTTTACGTATTTCCCCTGTCAGAGTTCTGGCGCATCAGCACATCGCTAGGGCTGACCTGTCTGTTCGCACTGATTTTTGCCTGGCTGGTGGGGCGCTTACAGCAGGAAATGACAGAACTGGCCACCACCGACCCACTCACCGGCTGCCGGAACCGGGCAACACTGGCTGAAAGCCTAACCAACCAAATCAAGTTGTGCGAACGCTACGACCGGCCATCGTCCATTTTGCTGCTGGACCTGGACCACTTCAAAACCATCAATGACCAGTGGGGTCACCATACCGGTGACATTGTACTCAGAGGCGTAGCACGCCTGCTGAGCAACCGCCTGCGTGACAGCGACCACATATTTCGTATTGGCGGCGAAGAGTTCATGGTGCTGCTACCGGAAACCAGCCTGCACGAAGCCTCAATACTGGCCCGTGAACTGGTAAAGAGTGTGGCCGCCGAACCGTTCCAGACCGACATTCGGACCACCATCAGCGGCGGCCTGACGCAAGCGTGCGCCAGCGAGACGTGGTCAGCTTGGCTGAAGCGGGCAGACCGGGCATTGTATAAAGCAAAAGCCGGCGGCCGTAACCGTGTTGTACAATTGCCCGGAGGCTCGCCGCCAGCCAATACCGGCCTTGAGGGCAACAGCTGAACCACTATCACAACGTTTACCCATAGAGATCATGGCCAATTTGCCTTAAGCTTCTGCCCTTGCCAGATTCAGAAAACCGGACCCTTATTTATGAGCAATCCCCTGACAGATGATCTTGCTGGCCATTATCGCGCCATTATTAACGGCCTAGGCGAAAACTGTGACCGCGAAGGCTTGAAAGACACGCCTCTGCGTGCGGCCAAGGCGATGCAGTTTCTAACCCGCGGTTATCAGCAGGATCTGAATGACCTGATCAACAACGCCGTGTTCGAATCCGCCATGGACGAAATGGTGGTGGTACAGGACATCGAACTTTACAGCCTGTGTGAACATCACATGCTGCCTTTTATTGGCAAGTGCCACATTGCCTACCTGCCTCAGGGCAAGGTATTGGGCTTGTCCAAGTTCGCCCGCATTGTCGATATGTACGCACGGCGCCTGCAAATCCAGGAAAATCTAACTCGACAGATCGCCGAAACGGTAGAGAGTGTGACCAATGCCAAGGGCGTAGCCGTCGTCATCGAAGCCCAACACATGTGCATGATGATGCGCGGCGTTGAAAAACAGAATTCGAAAATGAAGACGTCAATGATGCTTGGTCAGTTCCGTAAATCACAAGCCACCCGCCTGGAATTTTTTAATTTGATCAATACCAACCGTTGATCAGGCTCAAATTGGTCTAGCGCTAAGGCGCTAGATAACGTGTAAGACATGCATTATTATCATTTTCTTTGATAGGAGCGTTACACCATGCTCGAGATGTCTGACTCGCAGATTCTCGAAATCCTGCAACAGGTCCGCACCATAGCACTGGTGGGCGCCAGTGAAAAAACCAACCGCCCCTCCCACGAGGTCATGCATTACTTACAGCAGCAAGGTTATCGGGTAATACCCGTTAACCCCCGTTTGGCCGGCCAACAGCTGCTGGGTGAAACCGTTTATGCAGACCTTGAATCACTGCCGGTTGCAGTAGACATGGCAGACCTGTTCCTGGCTCCGCATCGCACCGACGCGGTGATCGACCAGGCCATCGCTATGAACATTCCGGTCCTGTGGCTCCAAATTGGCGTTATTAATCACCAAGGCGCCGAGCGCGCGCGACAGGCGGGCATAAAAGTGGTGATGGATCGCTGTCCAAAAATGGAAATACCCCGGCTTATGCCCCGACCCTAGTGAGCCCAATGAAAAACACGGATTCAACACAGCGTGTTGTGGCAAAAGGGCTTTTGCACCCAGCCCTGCCGGTGTTTATCTTCTTTTTATTTTTATTGCTGGCCCTGGGTTTGCGATTTGGCCAAAGCCAGCAAGACAGTCGCCAGATTCAGGCGCACCTGGACACCGAGGCCGAAATAATGGCCAACAATCTGCAGCGGGAATTCAATATCCTCTTGCTGGGCCTGCGCCGCAGCGCTAACCGTCTGCATTTCAACGGAGGAATTACCGAAGCCCAATGGCGAAATGATGCCCGCAACTATTTGCAAGACTTCAGGGTTTACCAGGCAATCGAGTGGATTGACCGTGATTTTTACATCCGCTGGATCGAGCCGACGCACGACTGGCCAGAATTGGTTGGCTACAATGTTGCTTTCAATGCCGAGCGACTCCGGGCACTGAAGCGCGCAATGCGTACCGGCAACTCTGATGTTTCAGGGGTTATTCCCCTGTACCCGGGTGGCAAAGGGGTTGTAGCCTTTGCACCTGTGGGCACCGGCGACGACAACAACGGTTTTATCGGCGCGGTTTTTCAGATAGATGTTCTGGTACAAACCCTACTGAACAGCCGTGCGCTGACGCTGTTTCAAGTCAATATTTACGAAGACGGCAAGCTTGAATCTCAGCTGAATTCGTCGCTGCCTATCAGTGACGAATTCAATAGCAAGATCGCGCTGGATTTACCCACCATGGACTGGACCCTGACGCTGCGCCCCAGCCACACCTGGGTGCAGGACCAACGCAGCCCTTGGGCCTGGCTCACGTTAGCCAGTCTGTTAATTCTAGGGCTGGTTATCAGTATGGCAACGCTGCTAGCGCAGGAAATCCTGCGCCGCAATCAGGCACTGCTGAAAACCCGCAGCCAACTGGACCAGGAGATCGCTCAGCGTAGCGCTATCCAGCAGGATCTGGCCCGGCTGGAATCCACCGACCCTCTCACGGGCCTGGCCAACCGTCGTTTTTTCATGGACGATCTTGCGTTCACCCTGTCTATGGCCGAACGCAAGTCGCGGCAGGTGGCCTTAATTATGCTTGGCCTGGACCGTTTTCAGATGCTCAACGACTCTCTGGGGCATCAGGTCGGCGATGAAATTCTCAGCAAGGTAGCAGAGCGCTTAAGCGGCCTGGCGGATGAACGTATTATGGTAGCCTATGCCGGTGGTGACGAGTTCCTGATCTGTCAGCAGCAGGTAACCGCCGTTGATGATGTCATTCACCTTTTAGGCAGAGTACAGCGAATTTTCACCCAACCTTTTAGCCTGCCAGGCAACCCACTTCAGATTACCGCCACCATGGGCGTTGCCGTATACCCGCAAAGCGGGCCAAACGCCGAAACCCTCCTGCGCAATACTGATATCGCCCTGTATCGGGCCAAAAAGCAGGCCCGTAACAGCTACCAGTTTTATACCGAAGGCATGCAAGAGCGGGAATTATTGCGCCTGGAGCTGGAAAAAGATCTTAGCCTTGCCCTTAGCAATAACGAATTTGTACTTTATTATCAGCCTCAGCTAAACCTGCACAGCAACCGCATCGTCAACGTAGAAGCACTCATTCGCTGGCAGCATCCACGCCGCGGATTGTTGGCGCCGGGTGAATTTATACCGCTAGCCGAAGAAAGCGGGCGCATCACCGATATTGGTCGCTGGGTGGTGACGGCCGCCTGCAATCAGCTCAGCGAATGGCGTGGCACCCCTTACCAAAATCTGCAAATTGCGGTGAATCTGTCCGGGCGCGAACTGGAAAATCCTGACCTTCTGGACTATGTACAGTCGGCGTTAGCGGCCACCGGTGTGGCACCGCAGCAGCTGGAAATCGAGCTAACCGAAGAGATATTCGTGAGCAATATCCACCACAATCTGGACCAGCTCAAGCGCCTGCGGCAACTTGGCGTGCGCTTGGCAATTGACGATTTCGGCGTTGGCTACTCCTCGCTGAGCTATCTTAAAGACTTCCCAATTGACCTGCTGAAAATTGACCGTTCATTTATCACCCAAGTAACCGAACGCCAAGACGATGCCACCATTACCTCTGCAATTATAAATTTGGCCCACAATTTGGGCATCCAGGTTGTAGCCGAAGGCGTAGAAACTACCAGCCAGCTCAACTTTCTGCGCCAGCATGGTTGCGATGTGGCTCAGGGTTATCTGATCAGCCGTCCGATTCCTGCCGACCAGCTGGAGCAGTGGCTGAAGCCGCAATACGCTGAAAACCCACTCTAACCGCGAGACTTCATGGCCAATTATTTGACCACCCTACAAGACGCTCGTCTGCGCCG
Organism: Marinobacter sp. M3C; assembly: GCF_023311895.1. Classification (GTDB taxonomy): domain Bacteria; phylum Pseudomonadota; class Gammaproteobacteria; order Pseudomonadales; family Oleiphilaceae; genus Marinobacter. The sequence continues at coordinate 3,013,342 of NZ_CP092284.1, read as the reverse complement.
CTGGGAACGGTGGAACCGCAATTATTTTCTGTTCGCCTTTACGGCGTTGATCATCATTTTGGTGTTCAGCAGCCAACTGGGGTTGTCGAGCGACGATGACTGGGGTGGGCTGGGCATCATTCTGGTGCTGTTAGTGGCGCCAATAGTGGCTATGCAACTAAGGCTGACCTGTCCCGCTTGTAGCGAAAAGCTGGGCTGGCAAGCCAAGCTGATGGTTCCGGAACAGTGCAAGCACTGTGGCTGCTTTCTTCGCGCCAAAGGCTAACAACACGTTCCTAACATTTGACCTATGAGCGGCTAACAGGTTTTAAGCTACACTTATCGTAAAAGGCGACGGGGTAGTTTATGAAAGTAAAAGACATGGCCCGTGCCGCTGGGGTAACGCCCGACACTGTGCGCTTCTACACCCGCGAAAAACTGCTGGCACCCAGCCGCGATCCGGCGAACAACTACCAACATTTCTCCAGCGATGATCTGCGCCGCCTACGTTTTGCCCGTAAGGCCCGCCAGCTCGGTTTTTCCCTGCCCGAGATCCGCGACATTTTGAACCAGGCCGATGACAAACATTCCCCCTGCCCCATGGTACGCGGCGTGTTTGAACAACGCCTGGCCGAGGTAGCGCGCCAGATTAACGAGCTCCAGCAACTGCACCAGCGCATGCAAAAGGCCCTGAACGCTTGGCAAGGCATGCCCGATGGCATGCCAGACGGCCATACCATCTGCCGTTTAATTGAACACTGGGATCAGGCCGAACCTAACCTGACGGAGGAATTCTGAATCATGGACAGCACAACTGCTAACACCGAAAACCGACTCAGCATTGCCGGTGCCACCTGCCAGGGCTGCGCCCGTAAAATCCGCGTGGCATTAGAACCTTTGGCCACCGACAGCGCTGCGGTGGATGTGAACATCGAGCAGAAAACCGTCACCTTGCCCGCAGGTATTAACCCCGCCGACGCCGCCCGCAGAATCACCGAAGCAGGCTACCCGGCGGAAATTCTCCATGCCGAACCCGCTGCCAAAAGCTGCTGTGCCAGCAAGACAACGTCATCCTGTCGCAGCGAAAAAGGTAACACTGATGGCGCAGAGGCCCCTGTGCCAGAGCCAGTCAGCGCCGTCAGCGATAGCAACGACGGCATTCAGCTGGCGATTACAGGCGCCACCTGTGCGTCTTGCGTCAGCAGCATCGAAAAAGCCCTGAAATCGGTTAGCGGCGTTACCCACGCCCACATGAACCTGGCCGATAATACCGCCAGCGCCAGCGGCCAAGTAACTCCGCAAGCACTGATCAACGCCATCGAAAGCGCCGGCTACGGCGCCAGCGTGATTGAAGATCCAGACACTGCAGACGAACGCCGCCAGCAGCAAGATCGCAAACGCTACCGCACCTTGATGGTAAAAATGGCGGTCAGCCTGTCACTGGGTGTCGGCCTGATGATCTGGGGCATGGGTTTCGGCTCGATGACCGTTGATGCCGGCAACCAGACTACCTGGATCAACCTGGGCATTCTAACCCTGAGCGTGATGATTGCCACCGGCAGCCATTTTTTCACCAGCGCCTGGAAAGCCTTTATTCATCACAACGCCAATATGGACACCCTGGTAGCGCTGGGTACCGGCACCGCCTGGATTTATTCCATGGTGGTCGCGGTGTTCCCCGAAGCCCTGCCAGAAATGGCGCGCCACGTGTATTTTGAAGCTTCGGCGATGATTATCGGCCTAATCAATCTGGGCCAGGCCTTAGAGCTGCGCGCCAAAGGCAAAACCTCCGAAGCCGTGCGCCGGCTGCTGGATCTGCGCGCCAAAACTGCCCGCGTGATCCGCGACGGCCAAGAGCAGGACCTGCCCATAGAGCAGGTGCGTAAAGGCGACCAGATTCGCGTTCGGCCCGGCGAACAGCTGCCAGTAGACGGTGTGGTGCGCGAAGGCAACACCCGCGTTGACGAAAGCATGCTCACCGGCGAGCCCATGCCGGTCAGTAAAGGCGAAGGCGACGACGTGTCTGCCGGCACTTTGAACACCAGTGGCAGTATTGTGTACGAAGCCACCCGTGTAGGCAGCGACACCGCCCTGGCGCAAATTATCCGGCTGGTAAAAAAGGCCCAGGGCTCGAAGCCCTCGATAGGCCGCCTGGCGGATAAGATATCTTCCGTGTTCGTACCGAGTGTGATGCTGATCGCCATAGCCGCTGCGTTGATTTGGTATAACCTGGGGCCGGATCCGGTGATTGCGCACATGATGGTTGCTGCCACCACCGTATTGATCATCGCCTGTCCCTGCGCGCTGGGCCTGGCCACACCTATGTCGGTGATGGTGGGTGTCGGCAAAGCCGCTGAATACGGCGCGCTGATCCGCCAGGGTGAAGCCCTGCAAACCGCTGGTAAGATCAACTTGGTGATTCTGGATAAAACCGGCACCATAACCGCCGGCAAACCCGCTGTTACTCAAGTGCATGTAGTAGAGGGTGGCGAAAGCCACCTGCTAGCCCTGGCCGCCGGTCTTGAACAGCACTCCGAACACCCGCTGGCCCACGCCATTATGGAAAAAGTCCGGCAAGACGCTATCCAACCGGCCGACATAACCGGCTTCGACAGCCTCAACGGCAAGGGCGTAGCCGGGGAACACAACGGCGATACCCTGCGCCTGGGCAACCGGCGCTGGCTGGAAGATGAAGGGCTGGATGTAACCCCGTTGGACCAGGCCGCCCAAAGTATTACCGACAATGCCGGCACCCCGCTGTTTGTAGCCTTGGGCACCCGGGTGATGGGCGTCATCGGCGTCGCCGATGCTATCAAACCGGATTCCCGCGCTGCCATTAAACGGCTGCATCAAGCCGGCATCAAAGTGATGATGGTCACCGGCGATGTGGACGCCACCGCCAAAGCCATTTGCGCCAGCGCCGGTATTGACGATTACCGCGCCGAAGTGCTGCCGGAAGACAAAGCCAACGTAGTTAATGACATGCGCAAAAAAGGCTATACCGTGGCCATGGTGGGTGACGGTATTAACGATGCCCCGGCGCTAGCGGCCGCCGATGTTGGATTTGCCATTGGCACCGGCACCGATGTGGCGATTGAAAGTGCTGCCATCACACTGATGCGCGGTTCCCTACACGGGGTTCCCGACGCCATCGAAATATCCCGCGCCACGGTGAAAAACATTCATCAGAATTTGTTTGGTGCCTTTGTTTACAACAGCTTGGGCATCCCCATCGCCGCCGGCCTGCTGTATCCGCTGTGGGGCATTTTGTTAAGCCCGATCATTGCCGGCGCAGCCATGTCGATGTCGTCGGTCACCGTGGTCACCAACGCCAACCGTTTACGGTTGTTCAAAACCAGTTATAAAATAAACAACTCGTCCAAGCAGGAGCAGAACCAATGACATCTTTTCTGGTCAACCTCACAGGTTTAGCGCTGATGGCCGCCGTCGTCTGGTGGTTCTGGCTCGCTCCGACTGACTCCAAAACACAAAGGTAAAACCGATGAAACAACGCACATTGGCCATTCTTCTTGGCGCCAGCCTCAGCTTTGGCTCGGCTCTGGTCAGCGCTGAAACTGAGCGCAACATTCACGTTTACAAGTCGCCCACCTGTGGCTGTTGCACCGACTGGGTAAAGCATCTAGAGGAAAACGGCTTTGAGGTAGAAGTCAGCGAAGTCGACAATGTCACGCCAGTGAAAATCGAAGCCGGCCTGACACCGGCTTTGGCCAGTTGCCACACCGCATTTATCAACGATTACGTGATTGAAGGCCACGTGCCTGCGGACGACATCAAACGCCTGTTAAGCCAAGCGCCACAAGCCCGTGGTTTGAGTGTGCCCGGCATGCCTGCAGGCTCACCGGGAATGGAAATGGGCGATCGCAAAGATACCTATCAAGTGCTGTTATTCAACGCCAATGGCCAGACCCAGGTATTCGCCGAACACAACTGATTACCGCGACATCTCTATATAGTTTGGTCATGATTTACTTTAACATCGAGCTCTTTATCTTATGACTTCGTGAACGAAATCATCGAGAAAGAGCCTCGTTGAATCTGAAAAACCGAATTCTCAGCCTTGCTGCTGGCCTGATGATTGTGGCAAGCATTGCTACATTGGCCGCATACCAGCAGCTATCAGACAATTTAATCGAGCGCTGGGGTAAGCAGGTTGCTGAAATTCAGGCCCGTTGATCAAAGCCGCCGCCATTGGTGAAATGGAAAGCTTTCGCAGTAACTTTCGCGACCACAGCTATTTTGTCGCCTTTCTAAGCAACGGCCACTATTACTACAACAACACTACCAACGACTATCAACGACTATCAAGGCCAGCAGTTCCGCTACATTCTTGACCCAAGCGAGCCCGATGACGCCTGGTTCTATCGATTGATCGCGGAAGGTCGCAACTTCCATCTGAATGTGAATCCTGACACCAACCTGGATGTGACCAAGCTGTGGATTGACGTACTGATGCGCAACGAAGAGAACGTCATCGTGGGTATGGTGGGAACCGGACTAAACCTTGATGACTTTCTGAAGGACATTGTAGACACCGGCCAGCAAGGCATAACCACGTTATTTGTGGATCTGAACGGCGCTATTCAGCTATACCGCGATCGCAATTACATCGATTTTGCCACGATCATCAAGCCCGAAGGCCAGAAAAACACCATTGATCTGCTGTTCGACAGCGCCGACGACAAACGCCAGATACTGGATATGTTGGCCAGCCTGAAAGACACAAGCCATACCGTCAAAAGCCGTTTTGTAACCGTCAAGGGCCGCAAACATTTGGCGCCGCTTTTTTACCCGCTATCGGGTGGTATGAAGTCACGCTGATTGACCTGAGCACGCTGCTACCCAAAACGCATTTATGGCCCCTAATACCGGTTTTTAGTGCCAGCTTGCTGATTACTCTGGCAGCGTTTCATCTGGTGGTCCAGTTTCGCATTCTGGTCCCGGTTCTGCGTCTTACAGCACTCTGGTTACACGACAGCCTGCGCCCGTACGACCAACCCGGCCGATGGGGTGGAGACGAGTTTATGGTGGTGTTATCGCCCTGTGATCATAATATTCTACGTTTTTTGAGCGAGCGTTTGCGTCAGACCGTTGAACGCGAAAGCGCAAACGGCAATATTTCGATTACGGTCAGCGTAGGCGCCTACCTGTGCCAACCCGGCGACAGCGCCAAAATTATCCTGCACGAAGCCGACCAAGCGCTTTACCAGGCCAAGGCCCGCGGTCGCAACATGGTGTTTATCGCAAATAAAGACCATCAAATCCCGGGCTGACCCGAAAAATAATGCATCAGCCACGCTCTCATTGCCTAACGGGTCTGACTCATTGCTCCTTTACAGTTATACTGCGCGGCAACATTCATTTTTTTATCAGCCAGGTTACTTCATGCTTAATGCCGACGCTCTCAGCCAGTTGCGCCAGCTGAAATCCGATATCGAAGAACACAAAGTGGTTTTTTCCGGCACCGTAAAAGCAACCAATGGCCGCTTTGGCTTTGTTGCCCTGGACGATGGCAGAGATGTGTTTCTTCCGCCCGAGGAAATGCAAAAAGTGCTTCCCGGCGACCGTATCAACATCATCGAACAGGATGTTGATAAAGGCAAAACCCAAGGCGTGGTAGAAGAGCTGTTAAACAGCTCGCTGGATACCTTCGTAGGCCGCTATCAGGTCAAAGGCAAAGGCCATTTTGTGGTGCCAGAAACAGCGGGCATTAACCGCTGGATTTTTATACCGCCAAAAGAGCGTAACGGCGCCCAGCCCGGTGATTACATATATTGCCGCCTGCACCGCCACCCGATCAAAGACGGCAAAGGCCAGGCACAAGTATTGCGGATAATAGGCCAGGCCGGTGATGCCGGAATTGAACGGGCGCTGACCATGGCCGGTTTTGATTTGTCTGACGCATGGCCAGAGGCAGTGCAGCAACACGCCCAAGCACTCAGTGAAGACGCGATAGCCGCACACAGCGCAGGGCGGGAAGACCGCTGCTCGCAGCCCTATGTCACCATCGACAGCCCGGGCACTCAAGACATGGACGACGCCCTGCTGGCGGTGCCAAATGCCACCGGCTGGGCGCTGTCGATTGCGATTGCCGATCCCACCGCACTGATTGAGCCAGGCAGCGCCACCGAACGCGAAGCCATGCGCCGTGCTACCGCCATTTACTTCCCGGGCGAGCCGCTGCCGATGCTGCCTGACGCCGCCAGCACCCGCTTATGTTCGTTGCAGCCCGACGCTACGCGCCTGGCTTTGGTGTGCGATCTGCAGGTTAACAACGATGGCAGTCTGGGCGATTACAGTTTTCACCAGGCCAGCATCCGCTCCCACGGCAAGCTCAGTTATGAACTGGTTGCCAACTTGATTGACGGCCGCGAAGACGACGACATTAAAGCTCTGTCGCCAGCCGTGTCTAACAGCCTGGACCAGCTGCACCAGGCCGCTACCGCGCTGCGTCGCTGGCGCGTCGAACACGCTCTAATTAGTGGTGACCGCACGGAATTCCGCCTGCGGCTGGACGAAAACCGCCGCATTCGCAGCATTGAACCCACGGTTCAGAATGAAGCCCACCGCCTGGTAGAAGAGTGCATGGTAGCGGCCAATCGCTGCGCCGCCGACTTTCTGTCGCAGCACAACAAAGGTCTGTTTATTTGTCACAGTGGCCTGCGCGCCGACCGTCATGACAACATCCGCAAGCTGCTGGAACAGCACATGCCACAGCTTGCCGAGCTGGACGTTGCCCAGGCAGAGAGTTTCAAAACACTGATGAAAACCGCCGACAGCCTGAACGTGGACGTCCCGGTAAAATCCATTGTCGCGCGCCAACTGGCTCGCGCCGAGCTGGCCTTCAGCCCCGCGCCACACCAGGGTATGGGGCTTGCTGCCTACACCACGTTCACCTCACCGCTACGCAGGTTCACCGACTTTTACGTGCACCGGGTGATCAAATCGCTGATCTGGCAGGCGCCGTTGGAAGAGTTGGATAACAACGCCCTTAGCACGCTTCAGGCGACTCTGATACAAGCTCGCCAAGCCGCCAACAGCGTAGAGAACTGGTTAAAAAGCGACTTTGCAAAAACCTTGGGCGATGATGACATGGGCGGCGTTATCAGCCGCACCATTCCCGCCGGCTTTTTTGTGCGCTTAAATTGCAACGGCCTGGAAGGGTTTGTCAGCTGCCGTGACTTGGATGGCAAATACAGTTTTGACCCGATCACCCTGCGCCTGATTCACAACAAAAATGGCCGTATCTTCCAAATCGACCAGGCCGTTACGGTGCGCATGTCCGGAGTGGATGACGAACGCCGTCAGATCAATCTGACGCTGCAGGAGCCGAAGCAGGAGCCTGTCCCAGCATCCGCGTAAGGCGCTGGTCTTTGGCTTGCCACTGCTCGGCAAGCCAAAGCTTTACGTTGCGGCGGTATTCAGAGTCGGCCATGTAATCGCGGCCTTTAAGGTTGTCGGGAATGGCCACGGTGTGAATTTCCATTTTAATTTCTGACACCTGGCCGCACAGGAACTGCCAGAAGGTCGGCGCACCGCCGGGGTAGGCAATCGTTACGTCCACCAGTGTTTTGACGGAGTCACCCATAGCGTCTAACACAAAGCCAACACCGCCAGCTTTTGGCGGTAACAGGTGAGTGTAGGGTGATTTTTGGGCGGCACGCTTGGCCGGCGTAAAGCGCGTTCCTTCTACGAAGTTCATAATACTGACGGGCGTGTGACGGAACTTCTCGCAGGCGCGGCGGGTTTCTTTCATATCTTCACCGCGTTTTTCGGGGTGCTTTACCAGATACTGGCGCGAATAGCGCTTCATGAACGGGAAATCCAGCCCCCACCACGCCAAGCCGATCACCGGTACCCACACCAGCTGCTGCTTCAGAAAAAACTTCAAAAACGGTGCCTTGCCGTGAAAAACCCGCTGCATGGCCAGAATATCCACCCAGCTCTGGTGATTACTAAGCACCAGATACCAGCTTTCCTGCTCCAGCTCTTTGGCCCCGGTCACTTCCCAGCGGGTGCCTTGGGTGAGTCTCATCCAGCCACTGTTACACGCTACCCAAATTTCGGCCACGCGAATAATCAGCTTGGTGCACAGCACACCAAAACCCTTGTGGGGAATAATCAGCTTCAACAGCGCCGGAATGTACAAAAGCAGGCACCAGGCCAGGGTGTTCAGTAACAACAGCAACGAGTTCAGTACACCAATCACCGGCGCAGGTAAAAAACTGAGCATGGGTTCATTCCATTTTGAAATTTCAGGATGGCTAATCATAACAACCACATTGGGTCTTGGGCAGAGGTGAATGCCTTCTACTGCTACCAGCGTGGTATCGTATTTACATTATTCTGGCGCCAGCTTGTGGCACTAGCACCATACTTCATTATGGCACTGACACCGGATTCCCGCTGATGAACCCTGTTGAACCTTTCAATCTGGACCTGCGCGCCCTGGCTACCTTTTTGGTGGTGCTGGACGAAGGCAGCGTATCGCGAGCCGCGGTAACGCTTGGGGTTAGCCAGTCGGCCGTTAGCCACACTCTGGAGCGGTTGCGCCAGGCTTTGGGTGACCCGCTGTTCGTAAAATCCGGGCGCGGTATTACCCCTACCCGTTATGCCCAGCAGGCCGGCCCGCATATTCGCCAGGTGCTGGATGATTTGCGCGCGCTGTCTTCCGGCCCGCCGTTCAGCCCTCAAACCACAGACTTAGTGTTTACCATCGCTGCCAACGATTATGAGCGCGACCTTCTGTTGCCAGGCCTGCTGGCTATTCTGCGTGCGCAGGCACCGGGCATTCGCCTGCAAGTGATCGCTGCCGGCATTCCCAGCGCCGAGCTGTTACGTCAGGAAACCTGCGATTTGATTGTGTCGCCGCACCCACCGGAAGCCAGCGATATTATGCAACGTGGCTTGATGGCCGACCGCATGGTGGTGTTTTATGATCCGGTCCGGCGCGAGCCGCCTCATACCCTGGCAGATTTTCTCAAAGCCGACCACATCAGCCTGATGCTGGGTTCCGCCGAACAGCCGGGGCTGGACCAAGCCTTGAGCGCCCGCAATCTGCGCCGCACCAAGAGAGTGAGCGTGTCAAACTTCTCGGCCCTTGCCAGCCTTTTATACGGTACCGACATGCTGGCAGTGGCGCCGGAACGTATGGGTCAGCAGCTGTTATCGCGGGCCGCTTGGGTGCCACTGCCGTTCGATTACAAGCCCTTTACCCTGTTGATGATCTGGCATCAGCGCTATCAGAACGATGCTGCCCATCGCTGGTTGCGCAACCAGATAAACGCAGTGGCGGCCACCATGAATGGAATGGCGCAATAATCAATCGATATCATTCATAGGTTGTATGACAACTGACTGGCTTACCCGCTGCCTTTAAATCCGTAAACTGCCTGCCCAAGTCACCGCTTTTACGGAATTTTCCATGCTTGCCTTAACCAGTATCTGGACCACCATATTATTAGCTGCCGCGGTGGCACTGGGGCCATTGGCAACCGATATGTACCTGCCGGCACTGCCGCAGATTGGCAGCGACCTGAACGCCAGCATCGGCGATGTCCAGCTTACCCTGAGCTTTTATCTGGCCGGTTTTGCCATGGCGCAGTTGTTTTGTGGCCCCTTGGCCGACCGCTTTGGCCGCAAACCCATCATGATTGCCGGTTTTTTTATATTTGCCCTCGCCAGTATTGGTTGTGCTCGCGCCACCAACGTTGACAGTCTAATGCTGTTTCGCTTTTTGCAGGCGCTTGGGGGTTCGGCTGGCCCGGTACTGGGGCGCGCCGCGGTGCGCGATATTTATACACCACAACAATCGACCCGCATCATGGCCATTCTGGCCAGTATTATGGCCCTGGCCCCGGCGCTGGCTCCCACCATTGGCGGCGTAATGGTTACCCATCTGGGTTGGGCATCGATTTTTTACGTGCTGGCCGGTTACGCCCTGGCGATGATGGCCATTGTGGCTATCGGCATACCCGAGCCCATGCGCCCGGAATACCGCCAGCCACTGCGGCCCGCATCACTGCTGAAGAACTATCGCCTGATTGGCAGTGACATCAGTTTTCTGGGTTATACCCTGACCAACAGCCTGATGTATTCAAGCCTGTTCGCCTTTATTTCCGGCTCGTCTTTCGTACTCATCGACTTTCTGGGGGTGTCACCACAACATTTCGGGCTCTACTTTGCCTTTGTGGTGGCCGGCTACATCGTGGGCAACCTGCTGGCGGTGCGCTTGGGCAAACGCTTGTTACCAGATCAGATTTTACTGCGTGGTATTTTGTTGGCTACGACCGGTGGCACCGTTATGGCATCATTGGCACTGGCTGAGATCTATTCAGTATGGGCGGTTATGTTGCCCCAAGCGGTGATTCTGTGCGGCACCGGTATGGTACTGCCACAAACCATGGCCGGCGCACTGGCAAACTTCCCGCGCATGGCCGGCTCCGCCTCTTCCCTGTTTGGCTTCGCACAGATGACCATAGCCGCCGGTTCCGGCGCTCTGGTAGGCTACCTGCACGATGGCACGTCACTGGTGATGGCGCTGGTGATTGCGCTGTCTACGTTTGCCGCGCTTGCCAGCTACGTACTTCTGGTACAACGCTTCCCGGCACCGGGCTTCGAGGCGGAAGCCCGTGTTTAACCGGGCACCTGGCGACCAAAAACGTGCAAATGCATCCAATTTAGACTAAAAAGAGTGAGTTACCCGGTATTATAAAGTCTGTTTTTCTGACACTTCCATCCTTAAGGAGAATGTTATGAGCAACGTAACACTTGGCGGCGATGCCGTAGAATTGAGCGGAAACTTTCCCCAACCTGGCGAAACCGTCCAACCTTTTACTCTGACCAACAACAGCCTGGAAGACGTCAAACTCGGCAGCTGGGACGGCAAGCGTAAAATTCTGAGCATTTTCCCCAGCATTGATACCGGCGTGTGCGCTGCATCTACCCGCAAATTCAATGAAAAGGCCGCTGATCTCGACAACACCGTGGTGTTGGTGATTTCCGCAGACCTGCCCTTTGCCTTTGCCCGTTTCTGTGGCGCCGAAGGCCTGGACAAAGTAATTTCCCTGTCCAGCTTCCGCAACTACAGCTTTCAGCAGGACTACGGCGTCGCTATGCAAACCGGCCCGTTAGCAGGTTTGTGCGCCCGCGCGGTGATTGTTCTAGACGAGAACAACAAGGTACTGCACAGCGAACTGGTTGGCGAAATCAAAGACGAGCCCAACTACGACGCCGCTCTGAACGCTCTGTAATCTGCCATAACGAGTGCCGGCATCGCGCCTGCGGTGCCGGTTTTTTTATTTTGCGTTGCTATTCAACTCAACGCGCAAGCATCCAATGCCCCGGCGCTTACTGCTACACTGCTCGACTTCATTCAGAACGCACATCCGGATTGCCCCTGTGAGCCAATTAGCCACCAACACCAGCACCGACGCCAGCCTGCCTCGCCAGCTTTACAATATGACCTGGCCGATGTTGTTCGGCGTGTTATCGCTGATGACCTTTCAGCTTACTGACAGCGCGTTTATAGGCCAGCTTGGCCGCGACCCGCTCGCGGCGCTGGGTTTTACCATTCCCATGCAGCAACTGGTCAGTGGCATGTATGTCGGCCTGGGCATTGCCACCACCGCCGTAATTTCGCGCACCCTGGGTCTGAACAACAACGATCGCGCGCGCCAATTAGGCGGACTGGTAGTCATAATTGGCGCTGCCTTGGTGCTGGCGCTGTGCCTGCTGGTGTGGTTCGGTCAGCAACCGATTCTGACCCTGCTGGGCGCCGAGCCTGAACTATGGCCTGTTATTCGCCAATACTGGGCGCCTTGGCTGATTGCAGCCTGGATCGGCGCCATGGTGTATTTCGGTTACAGCCTGTGCCGCTCCCACGGCAACACCAAACTGCCCGGCGCGGTTATGGTGGCCACCAGCCTGCTAAATATAGGGTTAGACTGGCTGTACATCTTTTATTTCGGCTGGGGCCTGCCCGGCGCGGCCTGGGCCACCGCCACCGCCTTCGGCCTGGGCGCTCTGGTGATCTATCCGCTGCTGCTCAAGCGCGGCTGGCTGGGGTTTGATCTGGCCGGCCTGCAGCTGGCCCGTGCTGCGCGCCAGCTAGGCGGCATTATGGCGCCGGCCATGATCAGTCAGATGATGCCGCCAATGGCCGCGGTGCTGGCCACAGCGCTGGTCGCCAGTTTTGGTTCTACCGCCGTAGCGGCCTGGGGGTTGGGGTCGCGGCTGGAGTTTTTCTCGATTGTGGTGGTGTTGGCGCTGACCATGTCGATGCCGCAAATGATCGGGCGCATGCTGGGCAGGGGTGAAATAGAAGATGTCCGTCGCCTGGTGCGCCTGGCCGTGCGGTTTCTGGTGGTCTGGCAGCTGGCTATTGGCCTATTGTGGCTGCTGGGATCCGGCCTGGTGACCGAATTGTTCACCACCGATGCACAGGTGCAAAGCATTCTGGCCAGCTATCTATGGCGGGTACCGCTGAGCTACGGTGGGCTGGGCGCCTGCATGCTGATGGTGTCGGTGTGCAACGCCCTGGGGCTGCCGCTGCGGGCGCTGGTAATTTCCACCTTGCGACTTTTCGTGTGTTACCTGCCCATGCTCTGGCTGGGCAGCCAGCTTAATGGAATTCCCGGCCTGATGACCGGCGCGCTGGTGGGCAATCTGCTGGCCGGCATGATCGCCTGGCAGCTTTACCGTGCCGGTATGGCAAGGCTATCCGCAAAAAGCAGGCAAGAACCCGGCGAAATAACTGCCCGTAATGCCGGTTAGGCGAACTTCAAACGAAAGCTATCCGGCATGGGCGTTACCTGTTTTTCACCATAATCAAAAAATACAAAACCGTATTTGGCCTGCGCCACTTCTGTGCCGTCCCGTTCGCGGGTTACGCGGAATACAAAATCACCGCCGTAACGATTAAAATCGGTTACCCCTACGTCAAACACCAGGGTTTCCGGGTAGTAAATTTCGGCCAGATACACCGTAGCCAAGTCAGTCACCAAAACTCCCAAACCATTGTGACCGACCTCGTCGATCCCGTGATGGGAAAGAAGCTGCACCCTTGCCTCTGACAGCATGGAAATCAGCGCATCGTTACCCAAATGATTGGCACCGTTGAGATCGGTGCTGCGCACTGCCAGACGAGTTTGAAAACAAAACACCTGTTCGGGAAATTCCAGTTTTATTCGAGCCACAATGCATTCGCCTATGCCGAGAAATGAGGTATGTTGGCATAATCACGCAAAAATCCCAATTGCGTTATATTGACCACTGACTGCTGGTAATTTTATGGATATTCGCCCCGCTGCCACTCTTGCTTTGATCCGCGATAGCAACAAGGGTCTTGAGGTGCTACTGCTACAACGCACCTGGAAAGCCTCTTTTCTGCCGGGCTATTTCGTGTTTCCCGGTGGCGCGGTGGATGACGCCGACCAAGCCTGCCGCACCCACATTGCCGGCCCTGACGATAGCGCCATCAGCCAGACCATGAGCCTAAGCGAGGGCGGCGCAGACTACATGGTGGCGGCATTGCGGGAATGCTTCGAAGAGGCCGGCCTGCTGCTGGCGGTTAACGATAACGGTGAACTGGTCGGCGCAGACCACCCCATTCATCAGTCACGGCAGGCGTTGTTTCGCGGCGACGTGAGCTTGCAGGTGCTGTGCCTGCAACACAATCTGATTCTGCCTCTGGACCGGCTGGCTTACCTGAGCCACTGGGTAACCCCGCCGGGGCCACCGCGGCGCTTTGATACCCGCTTTTTTGTGGCGGTTACCCCAGAAAACCAGATCGCCAGCCACGATGGCGAAGAAACCATCGACCACTTGTGGATAACCCCGCAACAGGGCCTGGCGGAATACCGCAGCGGCGAACGCCTGTTCAGCCTGCCAACCTTGCGCACCCTGCGGGTGCTGCACGATTTCGCCAACACCGGCGAGGTTATGCGCTACGCCCATGCCAACCCGCCCGAGCCTTTGCCCAGCGAACCCTGGCCTGCCAGACGCCGCGATAAAACCATCGTTCTGGAACCCGACGCGCCGGCGTACGATGAAGCCCGCAAGCTTGACCCGGAAGGTGCAGGTACCACTAACGCAGTGATTGTACCCGGCGAGCCGGTAGAAATTGCCGCGGGCGTTATCCGCCTGACCTCACCCAACCCGGGCGTGATGACAGGGCCGGGCACCAACACGTACCTGGTGGGCCACGATCGTTTCACCGTGATTGACCCGGGTCCGGAAGACCCCGCCCACATCGAACGCATTATGCAATTAACCGGTGGCCGTATTGATCAGGTGCTGGTAACCCACACCCATCAGGACCATTCGCCGGCCACCAGCCTGCTGAAACAGCGCACCGGATGCCGGCTGATCGGCCGTGCCGCTCCGGCAGGCGCGTCACAGGACAGCAGTTTCAACCCGGATGACGAGCCCGAACACGGCGACCTGATTGCCACAGACGCCGGCATCCTCAAGGTTTTACACACGCCGGGCCACGCGTCAAATCACCTGTGTTATTTGCTGTTGGAACAGGGAATGCTGTTTTCCGGGGACCACATCATGCAGGGATCCACCGTGGTGATAAACCCACCAGACGGCGATATGAAGGCGTACATGGAATCGCTCTATGATTTGCTGGCCGAACCGCTGAGTTTTATTGCACCTGGCCATGGCTTCGTGATGGCGCGGCCAGAGGCGACGGTAGATTATTTAATTACCCACCGATTGACCCGCGAACACAAAATTGCCCGGGTGCTGAAGAAGCTGGCACCGGTCAGCCTGGAAAAGCTTACCGCCAGCGCCTATGACGACGTACCGGCGGCGATTCACGGGGTGGCCGCGCGCTCGGCGCTGGCACACTTGTTAAAGCTGGAGCAGGAAGACCGCGCCAGTTGCAACGGCGACGTCTGGCATGACACCCGCCATACCTGATTACTCTCAGACTGGGCGAGACCGGGCGCATTTTGCGCCCGGTCTCTATTTCACGGCGGCTAATTTTTTACAGTTATTTTTTGGCAATCACCCACACCGCGTGCACGATGCCCGGAATGTAGCCCAGTAGGGTCAACAGAATGTTGATCCAGAAATGTTTGCCAATGCCTACTTGCAGAAAAACGCCCAGTGGCGGCAACAAAATGGCAATCAGAATGCGCAAAAGGTCCATGGGCCCGACTCCTTGTTTGATGAAAAAAGCATGCTACTGAAATATTTTTTCAATCCGCAATCTATTATGCCAAATCCAGAAAAAGCTTCATGAAAACGGTATTAAACCTTTGTCACAGCCATATCAACCATCTATAAAGCGCTCTAATCTGTCGACCGTCAGGCTCGGCAAAAGCCGGGAGTCACGATCACAAGAGGTAGCATGGCTAGCAAACACAGGATGATGAAGGCATTTTGGCAGCACTTGACCAGGCGTTCTTTGGCAGGCGCCATAGTTATGGCGGGCGCTTTTGGCGCGCTTTCAGCCCAAGCCGACGATAACGGCGGCGCCTTAGTCGCCGACTTGGATACCGAACAGGCAACCGTGGAATCACAACCGGCCGCCAGCCGCAGCGCACCGGACATCGATTTGAAGGAGGTGGCGCCGCCCCCGGCGGCCGCGGCCGAACCGGCCAGTCCTGACGCCGGTGCAAAACCGCTTTCTGAGCCAATGTCAGACTCGATTCAGCCCGCACCCGCGGTGGAGGCCCCAAAAATCACGGCCAGTTTCAGCCTGCTTGGCAGTGATATTCGCCCGGGCATTTCTACCCGCCTGGCTTGGTCTCCCAACATCCAGATTGCCGGCCTATCGCAGCCAACGCCGGTTCTGGTGGTCAACGGCATCAATCCCGGCCCTACCCTGTGCCTGACCTCGGCCATTCACGGCGACGAGCTAAACGGCATCGAAATTGTGCGCCGCACCCTGTATGACCTGGACGCGACCAAGCTGTCCGGGCGGGTTGTGGGTGTGCCGATTGTGAATCTGCCGGGTTTTGAGCAAGGCAGCCGTTACCTGCCTGACCGCCGCGACCTCAACCGGCACTTTCCCGGCAGCTCCAACGGCAGCCTGGCGGACCGTATTGCCCACTCGCTTTTCACTCAAGTTATCAACCATTGCGACATGCTGGTGGACATTCACACCGGCTCGCAAAAGCGCACTAACCTACCGCAACTGCGCGCCGATATGAACAATCCAGATGTAGCAGCCTTCACCCTGGGCTTTGACCGAATGGCGGTGGTGCACAGCAGCGGCTCACCCGGTATGTTGCGCACCGCAGCGGCTAACGCCGGCATTCGCGCAGTGACTCTGGAAGCCGGGGAATCCCACCGAATTCAAGAGCACCAGATAGAAGCCGGGGTGAACAGCCTGATCAGCCTGCTGGAAAAACAGGAAATGATTTCGCGGATGTTTGTGTGGGGTGCACCCGAGCCGGTTTACTATGATTCACTGTGGGTGCGGGTGGATCATGGGGGCATTCTGTTCAGCAAGGTGGCCTTGGGCGACAGGGTAAACAAGGGCGACCTGATGGGCTACGTTACCGACCCCATTACCAACGCCCAGTATCCGGTGCGAGCCACTCGCAGCGGGCGGTTGATTGGGATGGCGGTAGACCAGGTGGTTATGGCAGGATTCGCCGCCTACCACCTGGGTACCAAAGCTGACAGCCCGGAATTTCACACCAGCGGCGAACTTGACCACGCCGACAATACGGGAATGGGAGAGAGCGTGGAAGCTGTAGAAAACGGTGACGACCTCATCGACAACGATGGTTAAACCACCACCCCACCACTCATCGTGAATCTACTCCCGAGCGCTAAGCGCCGCCTGGATACGCTCGATCACCTGCTCCAGAGTGGCTCGCGGGCTGCCAATGTTCAAGCGCATAAAACCGCTGCCACTGGCACCGAACGACACACCCTGATTCATCCCCACGCCGGCTTGCTGCACAAAAAAATGTTTCAGGTCGGCGTCGCTCAACCCCAGCACGCGGCAGTCCAGCCACATCAAGTAAGTACCCTCAGGGGCGCTCACTTCTAAGCCTGGCAGGCGTTGGGCAACCTGATTTACCACAAAATCGCGATTAGCCTGAAGATAGTCCATCAGCTGATCCAGCCAAGGGCCACCGTAGCAATAGGCGGCCTCAAAACCAGTCACGCTGAACGGGTTGCTTTGGGGCATGTGGAACGATTCCAGCACCTTCGCCATTTTCTGCCGTAGCCCACTATCGGCAATCACCAACGCCGACAAACCAAGGCCCGGAATGTTGAAGGTTTTGCTAGGCGCAACGGCAGTTATCAATTGGTCATCAGGGCGCGCAAGGGCCGCCAGCATACGATGCCGATGGCTGTCGGAAAACACCAGATCACAGTGAATTTCATCACTCAGCAGCACCAACTTGTAGCGTCGGCAAATATCCAGCACCGCCGTCAGTTCGGCCTCAGACCACACCCGGCCAATCGGATTGTGGGGTGAACACAGCACCAGCATCTTTGCCTGTGGCCGCGCCGCACATTGCTCCAGATGGGCCAGATTCATGCGGTAGTAAAGGCTGCCGTCTTCCTGCTTTTCCGCCAGCAGTGGATTTTCCAGAACCTGGCGTCCAGTTTGTTGCACCGAACTGAAAAACGGTGGGTAAACGGGCGGTTGAATAATTACCTCGTCGCCCGGGTTAGTGCAGGCCATACAGGCGGCATGTATCGAAGGCACAACTCCCGGTGCCATCAGTACCCATTCGCGCTGCATGCTCCACTGGTGCCGTTGGCGAAACCAGTCGCCCATGGCGCTGTATAGACTATCGGGAAACATCGTGTAACCGTACACCGGATGCCGGGCGCGCTTGATCAACGCATCGGTAACCGCTTGTGGCGCAGCAAAGTCCATATCGGCTACCCATACTGGCAATACATCGGCGCGGCCGAATACTGTTTCGCGAGCCTCCAGCTTTACTGCATGGGTATTTTCCAGGCTTATCAGTTGGTCAAAATCTACGTGAGACACACGACACTCCCTGAAAGGGTCAAAAGCAGGAACGCTCGCCGTTGCGAGCTGTGCCTAAGTTTGAGGTTACAATTGATTGATAGCAAAGTAGCAGCATACATTACAAGGCCCCGTATTCCATGTCTGAAACCGCCGTTGTTATTCGTACGTCGCGACCCAATTTTTTGATTATGGCGCCATTGTGCGTGGGCTTGGGAGTAGCCTTGGCGTGGCGGCTGCCAGAACCTCCGCCGCTGTTAGACACCTTGCTGGTGTTCATTGGTGCGCTGCTGGCCCATGCCGCGGTGAATATGCTGAATGAATACGAAGATTTTAGGTCCGGGCTGGACTTGCACACCCGCCGTACGCCGTTTTCAGGCGGCAGCGGCGCCCTGCCACAGCTGCCGTCGGCGGCGCGCTCCGTTTTACTGGGAGCACGGGCTACATTGGGTCTGGTAGTGGCTATTGGCCTGTATTTTTTATCGCAACGGGGCTTGCCGATGCTGATACTGGGGGGAGCTGGCGTTGCTCTGATAATTACCTACACCCGCTGGATTACCCGTTCGCCCCTGCTGTGTCTGCTGGCGCCCGGGCTGGGGTTTGGCCCGGTGATGGTGCTGGGAACTCTGGTAGCACTGGGGGCGCCGATCAACGCCGCGGCCGTCGCGATGTCTGTCATCAGTCTGCTGCTGGTAAGCACACTGCTTTTGATGAACCAGATTCCCGACGCCGAAGCCGATCGCCGTGGCGGCCGTTATCACGCGGTGATTGTGCTGGGCGTTTATAAAGCTGCGTGGCTGGCAGGAGCCATGTTACTGGCCAGTTATGGCGTACTTGCGCTGGCTCTGGTCAGCGGCTGGTTGCCGCCAGCAACGGCGCTGGGTTTTATAACTTTGCCGCTGGCGTTATGGATTACCTTTAAATTGCCCCAGGTGGCCAACGACCATCACCGCCTACTGCCGGTTCTGGCCATGAACGTAGCAAGCCTGCTTGCCACACTGGCTTTGCTGGTTATCGGGCTGAGCATGGAACGAGGGTGGTGATCACGCCTTCAGCTCGTTTCGGCGCCGCGAAATATATCAACCCGACGATTCAGCTGCTCGGCCAGTACGGCCAAACGCTGGCTGGCCGCTGCGACCTCATCAGAACCGGCTGATGCTTCTACGGTCGCGTCGTGAATGCGGCTAATGTTGCGATTCACTTCTTCCGCCACCGAACTCTGTTCTTCTGCTGCACTGGCAATCTGAGCGTTCATGTCGTTAATAGAACCCATTTCATTGCGAATACTGGCCAGCGCATCCTCAGCGCCGGACATCTTCTGCACGGTGGTGTTCGCCAGTGAACGGCTGGTTTCCATCACGCTGGTAGCCTCGCCGGCGCCGGTTTGCAGATTACCAATCATCTCCTGAATCTCGCGAGTAGATTGCTGGGTACGCGAAGCCAAAGACCGCACTTCATCGGCTACTACGGCAAACCCGCGGCCGTGGGAGCCTGCCCGCGCGGCTTCAATGGCGGCGTTCAGTGCCAGCAGGTTGGTCTGATCTGCAATCGCGCTAATCACATCTACAATTTTCTCGATGCTGGCGCTGTCGGCAGACACACGCTGCACGTTAACAGCGGCTTGCTCCAGCGTTTTGGCCAGCTCGCCAATGGCACTGGCGGTATCTGCCACCAGGCGGTTGCCGTTTTCCACTTCGCGATCGGCCTTTTGGGTGGCAGACGCCGCGCTGGCCGCGTAACCGGACACCTCGTTCACCGTAGCCGCCATCTGGTTCACCGCTGCGGCCATTTGTTCGGTTTCGTTAGCCTGTAAACGAATTTGTTCGTTGTTCCCGTTAGAGGTAGACCGCAACGACGCCGAGGCCGACAGCAGTTCGTTGGCACCGGCGCGCACGTCGTGAATAATCTCTGCCAACTGGCCAACGGTCGTGCGCAGCGTGCCCATTACACTGTCCGGGTAGTCGGTGCGAATATTTGTATTCAGTACGCCATTTGCCAACTCGCGGATGGCGTGGGCCACATCCTCCGGTTCAGCGCCCAGGGTGCGGCGCAGACTGCGAATAATCAGCCAGGCAACTAAGGCACCCAGCAAAATAGCCATCCCTGTTACGGTCAGGCTCAGCATTGAAAAGCCCCCGGCGGTCTGGCGAACCGCGGCAATACCCGCGGCGACTTTGGCTTCTTCGTGGTCGATAAACGCATTCACCCGCGCCAGCCACTCCCTGTAGGCGCCAGACACTTCATCTAGCAGGTACTTCTGAGACGCCATCTGGTTGTTCATCGTCAACAGGGTTTCGGTTTTCGCCAAAGCCTCGCGCTCTATGCCTTCAATAGCCCTGAGTAGGCTTCGCTCCTGATCGGTCGCACCCTGTTCGGCAAACAATTGCGCCATCGCGGTTGCGTTCTCCCGGTATGCGGCTTTCAGCCGCTCAATATCCCGAATGTGTTGCTGCGCTGCCTGGGGTGATTGTTCCAGAACCACATCGCGAATAGCGATGGCTCGGTCGTGCACACTACCCCGGAAATTAATGGCGTGGCGCTGCTTTACAGATTCGCCGTCACTGATCTCCGTCAAAGTGCGGTCAATAAAGCCCACACGGTTGTATCCGATCAAGCTGATCAGCACCATCAGTGAAAGGATCAGGCCAAAGCCAGCCCCAAGGCGCTTGGCTACCGTTAACTGACGACTCATACATCACCTCTTTTAAATTAAAATAACTATCATACTTAATTGTACAATAGGTTTTTATAATTTTATCCAATTAAATGTCGTTTTTTGTTGCAGTATTTAGCTGATATTACCAATCATTCCAGAGTGCAGAGTGCGACCCGCTCTACAGGGGCCTGCTATAGTGTTTGTTCCGGGCATCATGAGTTGTTCTGGACATTTTTTGTTGTGACAAGGAGTTGCCATGAGTGTTGTGCTTCTGTTGTTGAGCGCGCTGATACTGATTTACCTCAGTATTGGCGGAAAGACGGCCAGCATTGTGCTGAGCGTTGCTACGCTGATTGGCTTGGCCCAAGATGACTGGCATCTCGCCAGCTTTGTCCTCGGCGGGCTGGCCCTGGCTTTGGCGTTAATTCTGCTGAACCCCAGTGACCTCCGACTCAATAAGTTCAGCAGGCCATTGCTGAACTGGGTGCGCTCACGCTTGCCACAATTGTCAGATACCGAAGCCGAAGCGCTGAAGTCCGGCTCGGTGGACTGGGACGGCGAGCTGTTTTCCGGCAAGCCACAGTGGTCGAAACTGCTGGGCGCAAAGCCGGCGCACCTGAACAGCGAAGAACAGGCGTTTCTGGATGGCCCGGTAGAGGAACTCTGCGCCATGCTGAACGACTGGGAAATCACCCACGAGCATTATGACCTGCCAGAAAAAGTCTGGGCGTATATACGCGGCAACGGCTTTTTTGGGCTGGTCATACCCAAAAAAGACGGCGGCATGGGGTTTTCTAACACCGCGCACTCCGAAATCGTGATGAAAATTTCCACTCGCAGCGTGTCCACAGCGGTCACCGTGATGGTACCCAACTCTCTTGGGCCCGGTGAGCTGTTGATGCACTATGGTACCGATGCCCAAAAGCAGCATTATTTGCCACGCTTGGCCGGCGGCCAGGAAATCCCCTGTTTTGCTCTGACATCACCGGTGGCAGGCTCAGATGCCGGCGCTATTCCAGACAAAGGCATTGTGTGCAAAGGCCAGTGGAAGGGCGAAGAAGTACTGGGCCTGAAAGTCACCTGGAACAAGCGTTACATTACGCTGGCGCCGGTGGCCACTCTGATTGGGCTGGCCATCAAAGTGTATGACCCAGACGCCCTTTTGGGCGACAACGCCGATATTGGCGTGACCTGTGTGATGGTGCCGCGGGATACCGATGGCGTGCACGCCGGCGCCCGCCACTTGCCCATGAATACGGTGTTCATGAACGGCCCAACCTGGGGCAACGACGTATTTATTCCCATGGACCAGGTGATCGGCGGCCAAGACATGCTGGGCAAAGGCTGGACCATGCTGCTGGAATGCCTGTCTATCGGTCGCTCTATTTCGCTGCCGGCTTTGGGCACAGGCGCCGGCAAAGTTGCCAGCCTGGCCACCGGCTCATACGCGCTTACCCGTGAACAGTTTGGCCGCTCCATCAGCCAGTTTGAAGGCGTGCAAGAAGCGCTGGAACCCATCGCCGGGTACACCTGGATGATGGACGCCGCGCGCTTGCTCACGGCAGGTATGCTGGACCGCGGCGTACGCCCGGCCGTGCCTTCGGCGCTGCTGAAATACCGCAACACCGACCTGATGCGCATTGTGATCAACCACGCCATGGACGTCGTTGCCGGCCGAGGTGTTATTACCGGGCCACGCAACTTCCTGGCCCGCGCCTACCAAGCTATACCCATCGGTATCACCGTAGAAGGCGCCAACATTCTTACCCGCAGCCTAATGGTGTTTGGCCAGGGCGCCATCCGCTGCCATCCGTTTATTGTTGACGAAATCGCGGCGGCTGGCATGGAAGACCAAAATCAGGCCGCCAAAAAGTTCGATAGCGTTTTCTACCGTCACCTGGCACACACCACCCGCAACGGTTTGCGCGCACTGGTGCTGGGCCTGACCGGCGGCTTGGCCGAACCGGTGCCACGCCAAGGCAACCTGAAATCTTACTACCGCCAACTGGCGCGTTTTTCGGCGGCCCTTGCGTTGATGACCGATGTAACGCTGCTTTCCGTAGGCGGCGGCCTAAAGGCTCGCCAACGCCTGTCCGGGCGCATGGCCGACTGCCTGGTACAGCTGTATTACGCCACCGCAGTGATCAAACAATGGCACGAAGAAGGCTATCCGGAAGAACAACGCCACATGGTGGAATGGTGCCTGAAAACCTGCCTGCGCGACTTGCAGGGTTCCATGCGTGAAGCCATCATCAACTTCCCGGTTCCAGCCCTGCGCTGGCCCCTGCGATTGTTAGTATTCCCCTTGGGCGCGACGAGCCTGAATGGCCCCGACGACCGCCTGGGCACTAAAGTGGCCGCCAGCATTGTCGAAGACACGCCACTGCGCCAGCGCATTCACCGCGGCGCCTACATACCCACAGACAGCAGCGACTCCCTGGGCCGGGTGTTGAACGCCTACCGTCTGGCCAACGAAACCACCGACATGCGCGCCCGCCTGCACCAAGCCGTTCGCAACCGCGATGAAGACGACTTGGACGGCATTGCCCTGCTGATGGGCCACGAACGCAAACAACTGGTCGACTGGGCCTGCGCCGAAGGCGTAGTGAACGCCGATGATTGCGAAAAATTGGAAGAGGCACTCACCGCGCTCTACGACGTTATTCGCGTGGATGCGTTTGACAGCGACGGCCTGAAAGAGCTGTCAAAGTGCGCCACTGGCAAACGCAAAGTGGTCGAGCGCCCCGCAGGACACTGATCGCTGAGCCGGCAATCCCACAAAGATTGTCGGCGCTTTTATTTCGATAGCTTAGTTATTAAATAGGTGCTTATATATTAGATAGGCACTTATATATTAGATAGGTATTAAACGGCATTCAGGCTGACCAAAGCCACGGCTATACTGCCCTGCTGCATCCATTCCGCGTTTTCTGAGGTTATTCATGTCTGGCAAAACCGTTGGCAGCGCCATCTTTCTGCTGGTGATCGGCAACGCCATGGCGCTAATTTCCGATGTCCTGATAAAACTGCTGGAGCCGGGCGCACCCATATTTCAATTCGCCTTCCTGCGCTGCGTGCTAACTCTGCTGCTGCTGTTACCGCTGGCCAAAAAAATAGACCGCCGCCAGTTTTTTGCTGGCACCGGCATTCACGCCATCCGCGCCCATGTTCACCTGATTGGCATGCTGTGCATGATCGTCGCTCTGGCCAACCTGCCCCTGGCCACCGCCAACGCCGTATTCTACGCCGCGCCCATACTGGTGATGCTGTTCTCAGTCGTTATCTTCCGCGAACGCCTGACACCCCTAAGCGTGATTGCCGTATTCAGCGGCTTTGCCGGCATTATCCTGATATTAAGACCCATAGACTTCACTTGGGCGGCGTTTGCGGCCCTGGGCTCGGCGTTTTCACTGGCTATCAACGCCGTACTGGTGCGTAAACTGCCAAAGCAACAGAGCACCGTGCACAAACTGGTCCTGAACTACCTGCTGATTATCCCGGCCGCAGGCGCACTGGCCATCTGGGACTGGCAGCAAGGCTCACGCTGGAGCACCGACCTGGTCATCATCGCCGCCGGCTCCTCCCTGTTCATACTGGGTTACAACATCACCGTACTGCTGGCTTACCGCCAGGTAGACGCCAACCAAGTCACCAGCGCCGAATACACCGGCCTGATCTGGGCGGTGGCCATCGGCTGGATATGGTTCAACGAAGTCCCGGATTTATGGTTCCTGGCCGGCAGCCTGATGATCGTAATACCGCTAATCCTGATCGGCCTGACCCAAAGAAAAAAATACCCGGCAAGAGGCTTCAACCCCGCACTGCGGAATTCAAAAAAATAGATGCCCCAAGAACAAAATGGGGACAGATTTGAAATCTGTCCCCGACTTTCGGCTCGTTACCTAGCCACCAACCCAGAAGCCGCAATAAACCCGGACAACCCGGTCAATACGATCTCCGCCGCCATAGCCGACAGAATCAACCCGCTGATCTTCGACATAATATTCAGGCCATTCTTACCCATCGCCTTTTCCAGATAACCCGACAACCGCAACAACACCGCTAGAATCAGCAAACTCGACACCAACCCCAACAGACCCCCGGCCACCGCCGCAACCTCCTTCAGCTCCGCACCGTAAACCAGAATCGCACCAATAGTCGCCGGGCCAATCATCACCGGAATCGCCAGGGGCACCACCGCAATATCGTCGCGATTGTCATCCGGTAAACCCGTGGCGTGGCTGCGAGTACCATTGTTAACCAAGCTGATGGCCGTCAAAAACAGCAGTGTGCCTGCACCAATGCGGAACGAATTTAGAGTAATACCAATAGCACCAAACAACAGCGGACCGGCAAAAAACAGAATCACACCCAACACCAGCGCCGATATGCAGGCACGACGAATAATCGCGGTTTTCTCGTCCGCCGGCAGCCCGCGGGTTAGCGCCAAAAACATGGTCACCACGAAAAACGGCGCTAACAGAAACAAAAAGCGGATAGAGCTGCTGATGTAGGTCGAAAAAAACAATTCAATCATTATCGAAGAATTCCACAGAAGGAGATTTTGGGCGCCAAGCATAGTCTCCTCACCCCGGATTTGCCGTAAGGAAGTGGACCTACTCAGCGTTATAAAGACAGCGTAGAAATGTAAAATTGATTAAAACAAAACGGGCTGCAAATGCAGCCCGTTTATTTATTCACTCTTCGCGATTTACTGCGTGGCGTTGTAATTGTAAGACTTCACCACTCCGTTGCCATCAAACGTGATAATCAGGTCTTCAGTTTTGTCGTCGCCAAACGCAGACCAGCGATACTTGCCGTAAGTCCAGGTGCGCTTACCGTCTTTCATACCGGTACGCCAAGGCTCACCGAACAACGCCTGCACTTCTGAGCGAGTGGTTTCATTGACTCTAATCTGGTCAACATTGTGGGTGGCAAAATCCTGGCCCACAGATGCGCAACCTGCAAACGTCAGGGTAGTGGCCATCAACACAGCTGCTGAGATTTTTTTCACAAACATCGCCTTAACTCCTGTGGAAACTGCTCTGCATTTTTCAATCTGTATCATAGCGCCAATCGGGTGACAGAAAAAACAAACCCAACCATAATACCTGCAAGAACCCATTATAAGCCGGGGTAAGCTCACCCGCTCTGCGGGCCTGTCATTCAGCACGGAGAGATTCACCTTTGCCTGTAGAAGAACCCGGAAGCCTGCTTATCGCCACTGTTGCCTTCAGTGCGCTGGTCGCGACCGTGGTACTGATTCATCACGAAGTGCTGGTGCGGCTGAGCAGCATACTAGGGAAAATGGGCAATCATCACCATTTCCGCCTGATTGTGGCCGTGCTGGGTGTTCTGGCCGCTCATGCTCTGGAAGTATGGATTTTTGCCATAGCGTACTTTGCTATGCACCATACCCTCGGCTGGGGGCTTCTGGTTGGTAACTTTAACGGCAGCCTTCTGGACTGCGTTTACTTTTCGTTCAGCACATTTACCACCGTCGGCTACGGTGACATTGAGCCTATAGGCAACCTGCGTTTTCTGACCGGTATTGAGGGCCTGACCGGGCTGGTACTGGTGGGCTGGAGTGCGTCTTTCCTATTTATGGAAATGCAACGTTACTGGCCACGGCGTTAAAACACCCCCGCAATACATTCATTACTTGAGCTGAATCAAAGGCGCCCTGAAATAGCGCTCCTCTTTTTTTAATAATTGCGCTAAATCAAGATTGCCTTTGTAACAACCATTACTCTTACCGCCAATACGAATCGAACCCTGGAGATTTACTATGTCCCATACTTTCAGAATTGGTGTTTTGGCTGCGGCCGTAATGGCGGTTGCACCGGCTGCTCAGGCTTTTGAAGCTGGTGATTTTATTCTGCGCGCTGGTGTTGCTCATGTTGCGCCGGACGGATCTAGTGAACGCATCAATGTAGCTGGCAATCCGGTTCTAACTGCAAACCCCCGGGTTGATGTTGACGACAACACGCAGCTGGGTATTCGTGCCACCTATATGTTCACCAGCAACATCGGTATCGGCTTGCTGGGTGCTACTCCTTTCAAACATAACATCGTAGGCGCTGGAACACTTGGCGCTGCAGGCAAGCTGGGTGAAACCAAGCACCTGCCACCAACGCTGACATTGCAATACTATCCAATGCATAGCTCCTCGGTCTTCCAGCCGTTTGTGGGCTTAGGCGTGAACTACACGACCTTCTTTGAAGAGAAAACTGACCCAACCTTAACATCCGCGCTCGGGGCAGCCTCCACTGACCTAAAGCTGGATGACAGCGTTGGCGTTGCTGTAGAAATAGGCATGGATTATATGCTGAGTGAGAATTTTGGTCTTAACGCAGCTGTATGGTGGGCTGATATCAACACTGACGCCACCATTACCGCTTTTGACGGGGCTGGCAATGTTGCAGCGCGTACCGACAAATTTGAAGTCGAAATCGACCCAATGGTCTACATGGTAGGTTTCACCTACAAGTTCTGATCCCTTGCGGATAGTCTGCTGAGCAGCCGGCCCAGCAGACTCTGAAAGTACTACCTTTTATGGGGCCCTGTTTTCACACGGTCCAGTTTTTCATTTTCAGATTCTGAACAATCGGGATAGGGGGGAGCCATGAGGCTCCGCCCCTCCCACACCACCCGGCATGCGGGTCCGCACCGGGCGGTTCGAGAAGTTGAGGTCATGAGAGTCTTGGCACCACACCCAGCCGATCGAAATAGGCAACCGTCAACACGTTGTGGATAGCAGACAAGCTATTGTGCCACCAGCGCCGGCTCAGAGCCGCTACCGATTGTGCCACCCAGGGATTTGCGCCCAGGCGCATCAGCTCCCGATAGATCGTCTTACCTCGTCGCCACTGCTTAAGCTGCATAGCCCTCAAGCGCCGACGTATCCATCCATCCAGCGAGCGCCAGATGCGTGGAGTTTGCGACAGCTTGAAGTAACCTTTCCAGCCCAGCAGATAGCGTCGAAGCTTCTCCACCACTTGTTCCATGCTGCGCCCTCCCGAACGTCGAGTCAGTTGCCGGATCCGCAGCTTGAACGCTTGCAATGCCTTCGCTGAGACCGCACGGCGGACTTCGCCGTTCGGACCCTGCCATAAAGCATAGCCAAGGAACTTGCGCCCAAACACGCTCGTCACTGCACTCTTGGATTCGTTAATCTTCAAATGCAGTTTGTCGTAGCAGCGCCTCAGCAGCCGCATCACCCGCTCTCCCGCCTTCTGGCTGCGCACGTAAACACCAGCCGGATCAGGCCGGGGTCGTTCACGCGTTTCCTCAGGCGGTCGATCAGAATGTCGTGATTGACGCGGTCAAAGAACTTGGACAAATCCACATCAACCACAATGTGGCGGCCTTGCTGGACGTATCGCTGGGCGGACAGAACGGCATCGTGGGCACGGCGGCCCGGGCGAAAGCCGTGACTGTGTTCGCTGAAGCTAGGATCAATCTTCTCTCTCGCGAACGCCTGCTCTAGCAGGCTTCGCCCTGCGCCCTTCGGATCTCGACGCGGGAGTTCTGTTTCATCGCTGGACACGCACGGCAAGGCTTCACCTTCCCGGTGCGTGACCCGCCCCGCGGATGCGGGCATCTGATGCCTGACAGACCTCATCGTCAAGTCGTTTGACGCTCCTTCTCGTTCGGCCCTTCGCTCCGTGGTGGAGCTACTATGGCCTCTGCTGACTTCTCGCTCCGTGTTTCCACGTCGCCCTTTCAGGCATGAGGCGAGATCTCCCCGGGTAAGAACACACTCCTTCACCGCACAACCGCCGGATTTACACCACCTTGCCTTGACCACAAGAGCTTCGCGGCTTCTTGCCCGCTCGCCCTGCTTAGCAGCGCCTCATATCCGATTCTTGTTCATCGGCTCGCGGTTTACGCTCCACGCTTCCTCCCCACGGTCGGTCACCCTTCCGCAGTTGCGCTTCACTTCGTTTGCTGTGGCCAGCTTACGGGAGGACTTGCACCTCCAGGAGTGCGCCCGTGCCGGGCGCACAAAAAACGGGGCGCGTGGCCCCACCCAAGATCGACAATGGACTTGTCAATGCAAACAACGCTACTGCTTATCGATACACTTCTGCTGCTCCTGGGGAGTGTATTCGGTCAATGCTGCCAACTCCTTGGAATCCCACTAAAGAGGCTCGGCGGCCATCATGCATATCTGGACCATTTCATCTAGGTGCACCATGTCCATACCGAAGTCTCGCTTGCCCATGGCAACAAAGTGAGGGTACTGATTCTTGAAAGTGTTTAGGTAATTCTTGAAAGTGTTTAGGTAAGCGTTGCCGTTGCTGCCGGCTGGCCGATTTGTAAAGGGTTGCAGCAATGTCGTCCGGCCCTGCACCTTCGGTGGCCATCAGCCAGATCAGCGAGGCGGTTTCGTTCAGACCGCTCAGGTGATCGAGGCGAGTGTCGTATAGATACACCTGACCTTCACTGAGGGTGTCTTCCGCCACCCAGCGTTCGAGATGTGGTTGCTGAAGAGGGCGGTCAGACAATACCTGGACACCACCCAGTCGGACAGTCGTGGCAGCGCCATGAAAGGCAGATACGCCGCCGTGTCGGTTCCGGAAACCAGGTTCTTGAAGCCGCCGCTGCGGGCTATTTCATCTTGGGATTCCCAGACCAGCCGCTCAACCACAGAGCCGGTTTCCAAAGCGACAGGCTTGCTATTGAGGCCCACGATTTCAACCATGTCGGCAACCAGGGTCAGGGCATTAACGTCCGGGTTGGTCTGATAGCTGAAGGGATTGTTGGCGTTTCGAAGATAGAGACACATGTGATTTGCAACTGTCACACCAAGAACTGAGCTTTTCTGCGGCTCAGAACCCTATTCGTGAAAGCTCGATGCCGGAGAATGTGGCAGGGGCCGCAATGACCGGCCGTGGTTGATAACGGTGAGCTTCGAAATGTGTAGAGAGCAGGCACCTCGTTTCATAACCTACTGACTTGGCAGCCTACCTGGCCCTACCTGTGGCGTAATGTTCTACCTGAACTTGAGGTGCATTCACCTTTGTCAGGCGGCACAACAAGACAACTTGCTGACGTCCTTGGTAAAGGTTTGGGCACAGAGCTTCAGCCCCTCCACCATGGTGAGATAGGGAAACAGCTCGGCGCCCACCTCTTGCACTGTCATGCGCGCACGCAATGCCATCACCGCCGTCTGGATCAGTTCACCCGCCTCGCCGGTGACCGCCTGGACCCCAAGCAACCGTCCTGAGCTACGCTCGGCCACCATCTTGATAAAACCGCCAGTCTCGAAATTCACCAGCGCCCGCGGCACGTTTTCCAGATTGAGCGAACGGGTGTCCACTTTGAAGCCCCGCCTGATGGCCTCGGCTGCTGTCAGGCCGACAGTAGCCACCTGGGGATTGGTAAAGACCACCGCCGGCATGGCGCTGAGATCCAGCCGTGCATCGCCACCGGTCATATTCACCGCAGCCCGGCTGCCTCCGGCGGCTGCTACATAAACAAACTGGGGCTGGTTGGTACAGTCTCCAGCGGCGTAAATGCCCGGCACCCGAGTCTGGAGTTGCTCGTTCACGATGACGGCACCGTGATCGGTCTCTACGTCGATCGCATCCAAGTTCAGCCTTTCAGTGTTCGGGGTGCGACCTACCGCGACCAGAAGTCGATCGGCCCGCAGCTCCCCGGCATTCGAGTCGACAATGAATTCATCATTGGTATAGCTGACCTGGCTCGCTTGCGTGTCATTCAGGACGCTTATACGCTCAGCCTGAAACGCTGTTTGAATGGCTTCTCCAACAGCGGGGTCTTCACGAGATAATAGCCGGCTGCGTGCCAGAATCGTCACCTCGCTGCCCAGCCGGGCAAACGCCTGGGCCAGTTCCACCGCCACCACCGAGGCCCCGATGACAATCAGTCGGTCCGGAATGGTGTCACTGGCAAGCGCAGTGGTGGATGTCCAGTATAGCGTACCGGACAAGCCCGGAATCGGGGGAATGGTTGGTCGCGCACCGGTACCAATGAACGCACGGTCAAAGCCGATCTTGTGTTCCTTGCCGTCGGTACCATTGACCAACAGCGTACGGGCATCCTTAAAACGAGCCTCACCCTGCACGACAGTGATATCAGGATTGTCTGCCAGAATCCCTTCATACTTGGCGCGGCGCAGTTCATCAACACGGGCCTGCTGTTGGGCCAGCAACAGGGGCCGGTCGATCATGGGTTCGGTCGCCGTGATGCTTTCATCAAATGGACTTTTGCGGCGCAAATGAGCGATGTGGGCCGCCCGGATCATGATTTTGGAGGGCACACAGCCAATGTTGACGCAGGTTCCGCCGAGGGTGCCGCGCTCGATCAGTGTCACTCGGGCACCGCGTTCAGTCGCCTTCAGGGCGGCGGCCATGGCACTACCGCCGCTGCCAATCACTGCAATGTGGAAGTTGTTGTCACTCATAAACGTTGCTCCTTAGTCGATGGGCTATCGCAGCAGGCATCGTGTTTCTTCTTGCGCCATACGGCATAGCAGGTCAGGCCAATAAAAAAGGCGAGCGCGGGCAACAGCACGTAGTCGAGATAACCGGTCAGCGCAGCCAGGCCTACCGTCCCAAGCAAAATCACCAATATCGGCGTAAAGCAGCAAAGCGCAACCAGCACGGTGCCAATGACACTCACCCGCAACAGGGTTTTGGGGTTGTGCATGGTTACTCCTGTGTCGCCTGGCTTTGTTTCAGCGTGGACGGATAGCCTGCGTTAGTCGTGGCTTGAGTCAGTGCCTCAACGGAGGTTTTCGCATCGTCGAAGGTGACCGTAGCATCACGTTCTTCATAACGGACATCGACAGCATTCACTCCCTCGACCCGGTTGAGAACAACTTTGACGGTGATTGGGCAGGCCGAGCAGGTCATGCCTGGCTGGCCTCCGCAGGCCGGTATATCTGACGCCAGGCAAAAGTCATTGCCACCAGCGCAGCCCCGATGAACCATGGTCGAAAGGGTTCCAGGGCGGCCAGGTTGCCGATCCAGGCGCCGGAAATGCCCAACGTGATTAACACCAAGGGGCCACGACAGCTGCAATGCCCCCAGCAATCAGCGAACCGCGACCTGCTTTTGATTCTGACATTACAATGGTTCCTTTCATGACATGGATGACGGCGTTAAGGTTACTCCCGTAGTCAGCTACGGAATCAAGCCCTATGTCTAAAAAACAATGCTCAATGACTATCGGTGTACTGGCCAAGGCCGCCGGTATGGGTGTGGAAACCATCCGCTATTACCAGCGCAGGGGGCTGGTGGCAGAACCTGAAAAACCCTATGGCAGCATTCGTCATTACGACGACCAGGCATTGGCGCGCCTCCACTTCATTCGAACCGCCCAATGGCTGGGATTCAGTCTGGATGAAATCGGAGGGCTGCTTAAGCTGGAAGACGGCGCCCACTGTGATGAGACTCGAGCCCTGGCTGAGCGCAAACTGGATGATTTGCGACGCAAGATCGCCAGCTTGCGACAGATGGAATCCACTCTGGATAGTCTAGTGGAACGTTGCCGGTGCAGTGAAGACCCGCAGCGATGTCCGATCATTCATTCGCTGCAGGGTAAACGTGATGTCCCGAACGAGGGGGTCGAAAGATGAGCTTTTCCCGTTGCTAAATGGCCAGCCCAAAAGCGGCCCTGGCAACTGCGTACAGTTGGCGCTAGAAGTGCACTTTCTTGATCTCCAATTCTGAGCCTGACCAATAAGGATTTCCAATGACCAACAACGTGCCCAGCGACAGAAAATATCGCGCAAGACTGATGAAAGCATCTGACTTATTCGTAAAAGCGTTGGAAAATGAGGGAGTCCAGTACATTTTTGGCGTTCCCGGCGAAGAAAATCTCGATTTACTGAATTCATTAAAAAACTCGAGCATCCGCTTGATTCTCACCCGTCACGAACAAGGCGCGGGGTTCATGGCCGCCACCTATGGCCGTTTAACGGGCCAGCCCGGCGTCTGCCTGGCAACGCTTGGGCCTGGCGCAACCAATCTGATCACGCCGGCGGCTTTCGCCCAGTTGGGCGCCATGCCGATGCTCATGATTACTGGGCAAAAACCGATCAAAACAAGCAAGCAAGGTCGCTTTCAAATCCTCGATGTGGTGGATTTGATGCGCTCGGTTACTAAATTCACCAAGCAGATTGTCAATGGCAACACCATCGCCTCACTGGTGCGCGAGTCTTTTCGCCTGGCCATCGAAGAAAGGCCGGGGGCGGTGCACCTGGAATTACCGGAGGACATCGCCGACGAGGAATGCGCGGAGACGGTTTTTCCGCCCATTGGTCATCGCCGCCCCCACGCCACGGAAGACGTGCTGCGCGAAGCAACCAGCATGATCGAGGCGGCAAAAAGCCCGCTGCTGTTGATCGGGGCGGGTGCTAACCGTAAACGCGTCAGCGAGGCATTGACGGCTTTCGTCGAGGCCACCGGCATTCCGTTTTTCACGACCCAAATGGGCAAAGGTGTTGTCGACGAACGCCATCCCCTTTACCTGGGATCAGCCGCCTTGTCCGACCACGATTTCCTGCATTGCGCCATTGACCGAGCGGATCTGATTATCAATGTGGGCCATGATGTAGTGGAAAAGCCACCGTTCTTTATGGAGCATGGCGGCAAGCAAGTAATTCATGTGAATTTCTCACCCGCCGAGGTGGACGCGGTGTACTTCCCCCAACTCAACGTGGTGGGAGATATTGCCTTTTCCGTGCAGCAACTGGCGAAGCTTATTGAAAACAAGAACCATTGGGACCTGTCCTTTTTCAAAACCATCAAAACAGAAGTAGACCAGCATCTGTCGAAGTATTTTCTCGATACCCGGTTCCCGATGCTGCCGCAACGTTTAGTACATGTGCTGCGGGAAACCCTGGCGGAAGATGCAGTGCTTAGCCTGGATAACGGCGTTTACAAAATATGGTTTGCCCGCAACTACAAATGTTATTTCCCCAACACCATGCTGCTGGATAATGCACTGGCTACGATGGGCGCGGGCTTGTCCAGCGCCATGATGGCTAAAATGCTGTACCCCAATACTCAAGTCGTGGCTGTTTGTGGTGATGGCGGTTTCATGATGAACTCACAGGAGCTGGAAACCGCTGTTCGCCTGAAGCTTAATCTCGTGGTGATCATCGTCAACGACAATGCCTACGGCATGATTAAATGGAAACAGCATGCCATGGGTTTTGATAATTTTGGTTTGGATTATGCCAACCCGGATTTTGTTACTTACGCCCAAAGTTACGGCGCCCACGGCTACCGGATACAAAACGATGAGCACTTTCAACAAACTCTGGACACATGCTTGGCGTCTACCGGGGTTCACGTCATTGAACTGCCCGTGGATTACTCACTCAATCACGAAATCCTCAACGTCATGCTTAAGGAGAAAACATGCCAACTGTGAACACAACCAACAGTGTGCAAGTGTTTCGGCCTTATGACCAAAGGGTGATCCGCGAGATCCCCATGGACTCGGCGGAAATGGTCATGGGCGCCCTCGCTGAGGCGCATCAACTCTTTCAGGATCAGTCGCCCTCGGACTGAGCCTTAAACTGCAATCTCGACACCGTTACCAGTTTTCCCCGAACGGTCTTATGTCCAGTTCGAAGGTCCAGGCCGAAGGATCCTGGTGACACAGGGTCCAAATGGCATCCGCCACGGCAGATGGGTTGACGAAAAAATCATCCGTTTTGTCATGCAGCCACTCGCGGGTACGTGGCAAATCCACCACGCCGTCAATCACCACGTTGGCCACATGAATTCTTTCCGGCCCCAACTGCCGGGCAAGGGATTGCGCCAGGCTGCGCTGGGCCGCCTTGGCCGAAGCGAAAGGCGCAGAATTTGCCCGCCCCCGGGTCGCAGCAGACGCACTGGTCACCACAATACTGGCCGTGTCGTGCTGGCGCAGTTGCGGCAAAACTGCCTTGGTGGCCGCTACAAGGCCTTGGACGTTGGTGCGCCAGCTGGCCTCAAAATCGTCGAAGCTGGCCTCCTCCACATTCTTGAAAACACCAGCCCCGGCATTGTAGAGCAGCACCGATACCGGGCCGAGTATCTGCTCGATCGCCTGGAACGTTGAATTTACGCTATCAATCTCTGTGGCATCGTACTCATAGGCATGAGTATTCGGAATCTGTTGCGCCAGGGATTCGAGGTAATCCCGGCTGCGCGCCAGCATCGCCACCTGGAAGCCGCCCTCACTGAAACGGCGGGCCAATGCTTCACCGTTACCGGGACCTACACCAATAATCACGCACACTTTGTTCATTGATCGCTCCTTTTTTTCGACCATCTTGGACATCGTCTCATTACAAATTACAGGTAACGGCTTGACCAGGCCACTAGCCGTTGCAGGCTTCGTTGCATTGTCCTTGCTGCATGGCAAGGCCCAACAAATCAGTCGATTCTGACAATAATACCGCCAGCCGCGTCGGCATCTTCCTGATCGTGTGTTACCAGCACCGCAGGCACATTCTGTTGACGCAGGTGCTCAAAAACGACAGCGCGCAATTCGCGCCGCAAGGGCGCATCTAGCTTGGAAAAGGGCTCATCCAGCAGGATGGCCCGGGGTCGGGAAATGATCAGCCTTACCAGCGCGACCCGCGCCCGCTGTCCACCTGAAAGCGTCTCGGGGTCGCGGTGTCCGAACCCCGCCAGGCCAACACTGGCAAGCGCACTTTCCACCCGCTCGGCGACGTCGTCTTTTCCTCCGCGAGCACCAAATCTTACGTTTCCGGCTACTGACAAATGCGGAAACAGCAACGGGTCCTGGAACAGCAAGCCGACCCCGGTCTTTTCTGCCGGTCGGCCGGTAATATCCTCACCATCCAGAATGGCCCGGCCGGTCGCGTGAAAGCTGGGCGACATGAAGCCGGCAATCCAGGCCAGCAGCGTCGATTTGCCAGAGCCGGAGGGGCCCATGACGGTTAGCACTCCACCGGGACTGATGGTTTCTGTAAGATGCAGCAGACGATGCCCATGCAGCTCCAAGGCAACGTCCTGCAGTTGTAAGCAGCCAGGCTCAGCTAAAGGGCCTGCATGCCCCGACGTTCTTTCCATAATAACCTCGGAATCAGTAATGCCAGCAGAAAACCGATGAAAGGTGTAATGGCCTGCACCATAGACCAGACCCCGATAAGACGGCGATCCCCGCCCGATGACAGTGCCACCGCCTCCGTCGTCACCGTGACGATGCGCCCGCCCCCCAGCATCTGGGTAGGCAGGTACTGACTGACGCTGATCGCCACGCCCAAAGCCATCGCGGTCAGCACCGGCCTCAGCATCATCGGCAATCGAATGCGCCAGAAAGCCTGATTGACCGAGAGTCCCAGCGATCGGCCCAGAATGACCCACCGGAAATCAAAGCGACGGTAGGGTTCCACCAGCGTCAAATACACATAAGGCAACACAAAAAGCAGGTGGGCCCAGACCACCACCCAGAGCGCCGGCGCCTGCCCCGCTATTTGGCTTAGCACGGTAATGCCGGACAGAAAGCCCACCTGCGGCACCAGCAATGGCAGATAAAGCAGCCAGAGCGCGCGTGTAGCCGGTTGGTTCCGCCGCTGTTCATGCTCCAACGCAGCGAGCACCATGACCACCGCCAGCACAGATGCCGCCGTCGCAATGACCATGGTCATCCAGAACGGCCGGGCCAAATCCGGCAGTGCCTGCAGCCAGTGGCTCGGGGTAATGGACCCTGGCCAGGCGTCGGGAAAACGCCAGAAGCCGGCGACGGAGTTGAGCGCGAGGGCGAATAGCCCCAGCACCGGAAACAACGTTGCAATCAACATGAGTCCCCGGCCAGCCAGCCATAACGTGCCATCCGATCGCTGCCGGTTGCCGCCGGCTATCCAGGCATTGAAGCCCGCGCCAATCAGTTTCTCCAACCCCCACCAAACTGACAACGTCGATACGGTCACCAGAAGCTGAAGCAGCGCTCCAGCCGAGGCCAGAAAACGGCGGGAAAGATCAGGGTCATTGAACCACTGCACCACCTGAACACTCAGGGTGGAAGGTAAATTGGGCCCCAGACTCATCGCCACATCCACCGTGGACGTGGCAAACGCCAGCACCGCATACACTGGCAGTCGGATCAGCGGATAAAGTGCCGGAGCCACCGTTTTGAACCAGGCAACCCGAGGCAGGTAACCCAGGGAACGTGCCAGCATGACTCGCTGACCTGCATTGAGCTGGGGCAAACCCGCCAGACTGACCAGCAGCAGGAAAGGAATTTCCTTGAACACCAGGCCGCTGATCAGCGACATGCCGAAAGGATCATTCAGCAACAGCCAATCCGGTGGACGCTCAAACCCGGTCAATGACGGGGAAAGCCACCGCAGCAGCAAGCCGGAAGGCGCGACCAGAAAAGCAAACCCAAACGCCGCGGCGGCATGGGGGATCGACAACAGGGGAGAAACCAGCCGCTGGATCCAGCGATCAAACCGGGTATTGGCAATGGTCGACAGAAACAGAAAGACGATGATCAACGCCAGGCCGGTCGCCAACAGGCCACTACTAAAACTCACGGCAACCGACCGCAGAATGCCGGGCGTTGCCGCCAGCTCAAGCCACGGACGAAACGACCAGTCATCGCCCCCAAGTACAGGCAGGTAGCCAAAAGCCGGTGGCACGGTAAACAAGGTGCCTCCTACCACCGGCAAGACCAGACTGAGAACAATAATCCAAGGTGCAAGGCGCAGCATTGGCAAGCTCAGATCATCATCAAATGGGGTCAGTTGCCGCTGTATCGCTCAAGCCAGGCGGCCTCCAGGGCCTCAACCCAGCTGGCATGAGGTTCCTCCACGACCTGCTGGAGCTCTGCCGGTGTCACTCCGCCCTTAGGCGACGGTAATGCTTCGAACAGGGCTTTCTGTTCGGCGTCCAGTTGATTCATGGATAGCACCGTCAGGAAGCCCCAGTTGTCCGGATGCTGCGCGTAGGCCTGGGCTTCCGGGGACAGCAGAAAATTCGCCACCACCATGGCGGCTGACTTATGCTGCGCGTTGAAGGGTATGGCCAGAAAGCTGACGTTGCCGATGGTGCCCCCGTCCAGCACATAGCTCTCCACCGTTGGCGGCAGCTCGTTGTTGGCGATGGCGGCTGGCACCTCGGCGGGCCAGAAGGAGAAAGCCAGGCTGAGCTCCCCATCCCCCATCAGGCGACGCAGAGACGGACCATTGTCGGGAAAATTACGGGCGGACCGCCAAAGGTGTGGGTGAAGTTGATCCAGAAAATTCCAGAGTGGCGCTGTGACCGCCTCAAAATCTGCCTCGGCAACCGGTCCATACAGCGCGTCTCCATCGCCTGTGAGTTCAATTAAAGCCTGTTTCAGGAACGTGGTGCCCAGATACTGAGGCGGCTTGGGATAGGAAAACTCACCGGGATTTTCCTGCGCCCATTCAAGCAGCTCAGGCATCGAGCCCGGAGGGTTGTCCGTCAGCGATTTGTCGTAATAGAACACCACCTGCGCCTTGCCCCAGGGCGCCTCCATGCCCTCCACCGGCACGGTAAAGTCGGTCGTTACTGCGGGGTTGTTTTCGGGGTCTGTCAGGCTGAAGTTCGGCAGTTGCCCGACCCAGGGGCCAAACAGCAGGCCTGCCTCCTTAAGCGTTGCGAAGTTCTCGCCGTTTATCCAGATCAGGTCAACAGCGCCTTCGGAGGTGTTACCCCCCTGCTTTTCCGCAACGACCCGTGAAACGGCCTCGGCGGTATCACCCAGTTTCACGTGGACAAGGTCGATACCGTAACGTTCCTCGACCTGCCCCGCGGCCCAGCGGATGGTGTTATTGGTGTTCGATTCTCCGCCCCAGGCGTTGAAATAGACCGTTTGTCCGCGCGCCTGCTCAACGATGGCCGGCCATTCATCAGATACTGCAGCATGGCTTCCCAGCGGCAGCGCCAGGCTCACGGATAACGCCAGTAAAGTAGACTTCATCAGGACCTCTGTTTGTCGTTGTCGTTGTTAATTGGTTAAAAACCGTGCAGGCCACCGCCTAAGCCAGCAGCCGTTCCAGCTCATCGAATTCAGATACGATGGCGTCAATGACCGCTGGTTCCAGGTAATGGTTCGCCCGATCCCGCACATGGGCATTGAGTGCATTTTCATTATTGGATTCGGACCAGTTTTGGCCGCCATCCGGCCCGGGTGCGGCACTGGACAGTGCCAGCCACTTTGCGCACCAGGTCGTTGACCACAACCACATAAGTCGACGAAGCGGCACATGCCAGGGGCGGTGATCGGCGCCCCTGGCACCAAAAGCCTGCTCCCACGACTGATACGCATAGGCGATGTCGTCGACCGCCAGAACGGCGTAAGAGTTCATGTCCCAGGTGGTCGAGGTGTACAGGGTGCTGTGGGCCAGGTCGAAGCCCGGATAACTGATGCGACACTTTTCAAGATCCACCATCCAGGCGGCGCCTTGTTTGTCGACCAGAAAGTTGCCGGGGTGGGCATCAAAGGTAATCAGGCTTTCTGGCGGTCGCTCATCCAGGCCGGCCAGTCTGGTGGCGAGCTCAAGCTGCCCCTGCACCCGGGCCTGAACGTCGGCGGACAACCCGGCGCGCGCCAGGAATTCCGCCTGGCTGCGGATTTCCTGAATCATGCTGACCAATGGATCTTCAGGAAGGCTCAGGCGCTGGTGGCTCGCTTGCGGCACATCAACACAATGTATTCTCGCCAATGACAGGCTCAGAGACGCCACATGCTCAGGCAACGCCAATGGCACACCGTCCACATAATCCAGCACCAGAGCACCCCGGGGCAGCGCCGGGCTGACCGGTAACACCTGATGCAATGCTGGGGTCACCAAAGAGGGCGCCGCCGCCTGAAAACAGATTGCTTCATGGGCCAGATGCGGTTCTGGATCCAGGCCCACCTGGCTTTGTTTGGGAATACGCAGTAACTGGCCGCTGTTGCCAAGACGCACATGGGCGTGGGCCAACCCGGTGTCCGGGAGGAAGCGCAGGGATTGTCCGCGCCAGACGGTGTCCACCAGGAGGTTTTCAAGGCCCGTTTCCGATACGCCAAGGGCGTGGAACAGTCCGCTTTGCCCGTGGTTCAGATTCCGGGTCATGATACTGCCACGACACCATGTCGGCTGGCACGCCGCTGGGGGCAGGAGCGGGTTTCGTGGCTGTGTTTGCAGCGTCGGTAACAATGCCAACAGAGGACGTAATAGATGGATTCCACGGTCTTCGATCCTTGCTCGGTCAGAAAATTCAAGAATTTGAATCTTCAGGACACATGACTTTGATGAAAGTTACAGAAACTCCGAAAAATAATAGGCGGTTTTTGACGATCAATCACTAACGCAATTCGGGAAAGTTAGCTCGCAGATTCAGGGCCCAGTCGTAGTTGATGAACTTTATACTCGATGTTCCAACAACCCCTTCCAACACTGCAGAATCCGCCCATTCCTCAATAAAAGCCTTTGTAGAACCGGATGCCTCGTGGAAATCATACTCATACCACTTGAACAATTCCGTTACGTAGAGGGTATCGCCTTGTATCTTCAGGTGGCGGTCGGTATTCAATGCGCGCCGGGTATTCTCTGCCAGCAAGCCTTCAAGATTGTCAGCAGTATAGAGCGTGTTCCGCAGGGGTGGGCAGCCAACAGAGGCACAGTTCACCGCAAAGTGAACCCGCGCATCCTTCCAGCCCCAGGATTGATAATCCTTACCCAGCAAAACGCTTTTTTCGATCTGGCTCAGGCTGAAGCGCTCCCCACCAATCACAAAGCTCTCCCGCTCAAAAACACTGTCGACAAACGGATTTACCCGGCCGCCGTAATCCCAGACGGATGAAACAAGCTGGCCATCCGGCCTTTCGGTAAGAATCTGTTCGAGCATGAAAAAATTGTAGGCATTAACCCAGAAGGCCACAGACTCTTTCTGAGCCTCCAGGGTTCCGGTATCAAATTCCGCCAGAGCTTTGCGCTGCTGTTCCAGCGTCTGCGCCAAATCTGTATCCGCCAAGGCGGCTTGGTAATCGAAAGCAGAGACCAGCCCGTTACCAGGCAATGTCTCTTCAATAAGATAGTTGGATAAAAGGCTTTGGTAGGGTTTGTAGAGGCCGGGATTGATATCCGCCCATACCAGGCTTGGCAATAGAATCCATGCAAGAAAGCCTGTCATTAATCGATATCCACGCATAATCGCTCCCAAGTCAGTTTCGTCAGTCATACTTCAGAATCATGGCTACAGACAAAGACAATGCCGCTTTGTTACACAGGCGATGCTCGAAACCTCAGGCCTTAGTATCCAGGTGCAAAAAACGAGACAGTCGGGAATGGGGGCGCCTGCTGAGATACAGCGGCAGAGTGCTCATGACCACCAGAATGACGACAGCGGCCACCACAGTCAGCAAAGGGTTCAGCTCAAAGCTGTGACCCAGTCCGGCGAAAACGAAAGTCATGGGCAGCATGCCAAGGGTGGTCGCGAGCGCGTAGCGCCAGAACGATATCGCAGTGACACCGGCGGCATAACTGATCAGCGCAAACGAAAACAGCGGAATCAGGCGCGTCAGCGTCACCGCCATGAACAGAAAACGCTGGGAACCGGTGGCTGAAAATACCGGGTTATCGCCCAGTTTGCGCCTAACAGCCTCACGCCCCAGTACCCGCGCCAGATAAAAAGCAATGATAGACCCGGCGAGGGCACCCGACACTGCGATTGCAGTTCCAGTGAACACGCCGTAAACGAGACCTGAAGCAGCACTGATGGGCAGTGTCGGAATCGGTCCGACAACCACCGCGAGGATCATCAACAGCATCAGCAACAGAGGCCCGGACATGCCCTGCTGATTAAGCCACTCAGCCAACACTTCTGGCGCCAGACTAACAGGCATACCCAGTTGACGAAGAAGCAGCCAAATGGCCCCCATTACGAGTACGACTATGATCAGAAAAGTGAGCCGGAAAGCCCATAGGGAACGGTTCATTAGAATATTCTACCGGCCACGTTGAGAGCGGGAGGGGTTTCCGGGAATTTTCAGCAGCATCATAACGGTACCTGTTACTGAGTGATCATTCAATATATAGTTGAACGAACATTCAAAACCGCAATTAACGGTGATATCCATGGCGAGAAGTCCCAGTTTTGATCGGGAAGCGGCCCTTGGCCAGGCCATTGGTCTGTTCTGGGAAAGGGGCTATCACTGCAGCTCAATGAAGCAGATTGAGCACGCTCTGGATATGCGTCCCGGCAGCATCTACGCAACGTTTGGCAGCAAGGATGGCCTCTATTCTGAAGCTTTGGCCCGCTATGCCGAGGCTGGCGGTGCGGAGCTGGCAA
This sequence comes from Marinobacter sp. M3C, assembly GCF_023311895.1. Classification (GTDB taxonomy): domain Bacteria; phylum Pseudomonadota; class Gammaproteobacteria; order Pseudomonadales; family Oleiphilaceae; genus Marinobacter. The sequence goes on along the minus strand of NZ_CP092284.1, from coordinate 2,971,437 downwards.
AGCATATGGCCGGCTACAATTCCATTCTGGACGGGCTTAAAGGCTACCTGCGAAAAATCGCCAGTGGCTGTATCAATAAAGACCAGGTGCCCAGCCGGGCCTGTCTCATCGTTAAAACCCTGCTGGAGGCGAGCAACACGCATACGGAGCATTCAAAACAAGCCCGGGGAATTCTTGAAGCCATCGAGCAATCTTTCTCGGAACTGCTGGAGAAAGCCAAACAACGGGGTGAACTGAAAGACGCAACAGACTGCGCCCGCCTGGCACGACTGATGCAAAGTCAGATCATGGGCCTGCGCTCTATTGCCGAGCGGAACCTCTCTGCCGGAGATCTGGAAGCGTTAGGCGACGATATGGCGCATATTCTTGACGCTTACTGACCCGGGACGGGCGATGACTGATGTCAGTCGCGGGTAGACGGGCAAGGCGCGCCACAGGGCGCGCAGGCTGATTCGTCTTTCTGCGACAGCGCGGTTTGCACATTGCCCTGGCCCGAGTTGAACGCAAACGTCGGGCTGTTCAGGTGGTCCACCACAATGAGCAGCAGAATCGCACCCAATAACGCCAGAACGCGACCTTTACGGTAAGCTGGATTCATAACTGTGCTCCCGTTGTCAGTTCGGCAGGCGGAACCAGGGCCGCAGGCGAATACCAATGTAAGACCCACCAAACGCGCAGGCAAACCAGATCCAGGCGTGCAGGCTGGCCGAACCAATACCTGAGAAGAGTGCACCGATATTGCAGCCAAAACCTAAGCGAGCACCGTAGCCCAGCAACAGGCCGCCCACCACCGCCGCCAGAAACGGGCGACCTTGCAGCTTGTTGCGACTGGCTTCGTTGAAACGATTAGCCAATCCTGCGGCCAGCATGGCGCCCAATAGCAGGCCAAAATTCATCACCGATGGAATGTTGGTGAGCAGCGAATCTTTCAAAGCCATGGCCGGGTATTCCCACTGCCAGAACTCAAACTGACCCATGTCAACGCCGATGGCTTGCAGTGCTTTAGCGCCCCATACGTTGAACGCAAAGGTGATGCTCCAGGGCGCCCCACCGATGGCCAGGGTAAGAATATTACCGGCGGCTAGAATCAGAATGGCCCAGGTGAACGGCCAACGGCCGGTTACCAGCGTGCGCCAGAAACCCTGACCTTTCTGTTTCCACAACAGCTCATCGCTGGCCACTTGGCCGTGGGCTTTGCGCTCAATGCGACTGACCCAGCGAGCAATCAATAGCAAGCCGACCAACTGCAGCACTATGGCGCCGGTAACGCCAAAACTCGCGACCAGCGGCACCGGGTCAAACCCGGGCTGATCCAGCCACCAGGGCAAGTGGATAGAACCCAGCACCGTACCGATGATGAAGAACACCAGGGTGATGATCATCCGCAGATTGCCCGCGCCTACAGTGAACAAGGTGCCAGAGCCACAGCCGCCACCCAACTGCATGCCCAAACCAAACATAAAGGAACCCACCACCAGTGAGGTGCCCACTGGCGCCACCGCTCCAATCAAACCGGGTTGACCGCTGTAAAGCAGCGGCACCATCACAATGGAGGTTACCCCAAACAGCAGCAACTGAGCCCGCATGCCGGCGCCGCGCTTGTGCACAACAAGATTGCGCCATCCGGCGGTAAAACCAAACGCACCGTGGTACAGCGCGATACCCAGCACCGTACCAATCGCAAACAGCGCCACCATGAACGGTGCGGTTTCAAGCCAGATTAGTCCACCCAGAAGGGCAAAACCGACCAGCGCTGTTACTACAACAAAACGATCTACCTGCCAGGGCGATTGAATCGCCGAAGTGGGGGCAGCAACTTCACTCATGCCATTCTCTCTTGCTGTCTAAAACATCACACGGAATCAATTAAATACGTCGAGCAGTTTCGCTAAACCCTTCTTCTCCGCCTGCATCGGCCGGTCGCTGTCTTGCGACCACTCGGCCATGGAGCCGTCATACAGCGCCACTTCGTCAAATCCGGCCAGTTCACTCAGTACAAACCAGTCGGTGGCGGCCCAGTGGGCGGTATTGCAGAAGGCAATAGCGCGCTTGTCGCGATCCAGACTGGTGCTTTGCAGCTGGCCGGCGATGGTGTCGGAGTTCAGGTACCAGGCTTTGCCCTGTTGGCTGAGAAAGTTCTGATGAGGAAGATTCATCGCACCCGGAATCGTGCCTGCAGCTTTGGTCGCCGATGATTGTTCCTTACCGGTGAAATAGTCCGCCGGGCGGGCATCTACCAGTTGGCCTTGATTCTGGCGGGCGTCGTCCACTTCCTCAAGCGTGGCCAGCAGCTTTGGTTGCAGCTCGCCTTTGAAAGCACCGAAAGGACGCTGGGCGCCTTCACCACTGGCCACTTCAAAACCGGCCTCGTTCCAGCCGGCGAAACCGCCGTTCAAAATGGTCACCGCATCGTGGCCCAGTACCTTGAAAGTCCAGTACACCCGGGCAGCACTGCCAAAGTCGGTGGGGCCGGTTCCGGCTGGAACGAGTACAACCGTATCGCCATTATTGATGCCCAGGCCGCTGATCAGTCGCTCCAGGCTGGACACCGGGGGCAAAACACCAGTTACGCCATCACGGCTTTCACGCCAGCCATCGTCGGTGTAGCTGCTATAAACCGAGCCAGGAATGTGAGCTTTGCGAAACGTGCTGCGGTCGCCGCCGTTATCAATCCCGGAGCGGATATCGACAATAACCAGTTCAGACTGCTGGCGCTGTTGTTGCAGCCAGTCGGCGTCTACCAGCGGAGATAAGTCGCGGTCAGCAGCTGTTGCCAGCGAGCTGAACAGAATAAGGAAGGAAACAAGAAAACGGGCCATAACACCACTCCAGACATAGGCTCAAACGAAGTGGTATTATGATCGTCACAAAAAAGAATTAATACACAGATTTTTATTCTTTTTTAGAATAACTTAATCATAATCATCTCTGGCACTCGGGCAATTCGGGGTTCAGCGTGTAGTGGCCAATCACCCGAGCGCTGTCTAGCACATGGCCTTTCATGGCCTTGCGTGCCGCTTCGCCGTCAAAATCGCCGCTAAGGCCCAAAGACACCACATCTAGCGCAAACACTTCATAGTGATAGTGGTGCAGCAGTTCGTCGTTCCAGGGCGGGCACGGGCCGTCGTAGCCAAAGTAGGTGCCGGCCATATCCGGATTACTGGCCAGAAACTGGGTAAAGTTGTTCACACCGCGCACGCCCACCGGGCCACCGGCGACTTCTTTGCCCTTGGGGGTAACGCCGTCGCTGTCTTCGCCTTCCGGCAAGCAGCGCATCCGAGCAGGAATATCTACCAGCAGCCAGTGGAAGAAGTCCACCCGCGAAATGTCTTTGGAGATGGTTTTACCTTCCTGATTGGCATCGTCTGCGATGCTGGGCACGTTTGGATCAAACATCACAATGGCAAAGCTGCGCGTGCCTTCCGGCACTTGATCCCAGACCATTTCCGGGCTGCGGTTGGCGCCAAAACTCATGTGGTCGTCTTCATTGAACACGCCAAAGGCGAACTTCTCTGGCACCGCTTTACCGTCTTCAATTCCTGACACTGTCAGTTTCACGTCAAATTCTCCTTAGCCCTGACCGCCTGTGGTCAGCAATTGATCGTCAACGTTTTCCTCTCCATTGTGGCAGAATTACAGCGAATCTGTGATACAAAGGCCAACCATATAACAGCCATTTTTTATCAACGGTCACTTTTTAGTCATCACTACAGCATGGAACCATAGTCTGCCTTATGTTCAATAACGGAGAAATTATTCATCACGTGCGAGATGCCCTGGGCAGTGTGCTGGTCATTGACGAACGCAAACATCGTGTTCTCACATTTAACTCCATTTTTGAACAGAGCAAGATAGACCGCCGCACTCCCCACCTGCCCGTGCACGAATACAGTCGCGCCATGATGCTGCCTGCCGCCTTCTATATGCCGGCCCGGGTAACCGTTCTGGGCCTGGGTGGAGGCGCGCTGGCGAGTGCATTTCATCATCTGAACCCCAAATGCACCGTACACGTGGTGGAACTGCGACAGATTGTGGTGGATGTGGCGCGGGAATTTTTCAGCCTGCCGCAAACCGACCGCATGCAGGTTACCGTCGCCGACGCCCGCGTTGCGCTGGAGCAAATGCCCGACGCCAGCAGCGATATGATCCTGGCCGACCTGTACAACGCCGACCGTATGAGCCCGGCCCAGTCACAGCGGGTTTTTATGGACAACTGCGCCCGGGTATTAACGGGCGACGGCTGGCTGGCGCTGAACTACCATCGCCCACCCGTACCCAACGACGCCTGGTTCCGCCAGTTGAAGAAGCATTTTCCGGTATTGCTGGTGTTCCGCAGCAAAACCAATAACACCGTGCTTTACGCCAGTAGGCAGCCGCTCGACACCATCAATGCCAAAGATCCGAAACTGAACGCTCTGGAGCGCACGCTGCCCATTGGCTGGCGGAAACTGATGACCAAAGTGCATTGGCTAGAATAAAAATGAGTCGCTTGGAATAACGCGCACGGCGCCTCTACTGTCTTTACAGGTGCTATAACTCAGCAACATTGCTTACGTGGTGTTCATTGTCTGCTGGCGCATGGCGCGTTAATATCACACGCTTGCTATGGGTCTCAGTCACGACAACAAAGCGCTTTTATACGGCAGTAGCAAGAGCGCTTTGTTTTCTTTTCTGTAAAGGCCCAATGCGATGATTGCTCCGAAAAATAAACCCAATAATAATAGTCCGCACCACATAGTCATCGTTGGCGGCGGTGCCGGCGGCCTTGAGCTGATCACCAGCCTTGGCAACACGCTGGGGAAAAAAGGCAAAGCCCGTATTACCCTGGTGGATGACGGTCTGACCCACGTTTGGAAACCTCTGCTGCACGAAGTTGCCTCCGGCTCCCTAGACGCCAATGCCAACGAAATCAATTACCGCGCCCACGCTCGCAAACATCATTACGAATTTCAGCTCGGCCGCATGAGCGGCCTGAACCGCGCCACTAAAACCCTGGTGGTTGCGCCGTTTATGGGTGAAGACGACGTAGAAGTCGTGCCCGAAAGGGAAATTGCCTACGACACGCTGGTGATTTCCGTAGGCAGTACCGCGAACGATTTTGGCACCCCCGGGGCACAGGAAAACTGCCTGTTTCTGGACAGTCTGATACAGGCCCGGCGCTTTCATAACCTGATGTTAAACGCATTTTTGCGTAAAAACCACGAAGCTCAGCAAGGCCGCCAACACCGCCTGCACATCAACATTATTGGCGCCGGCGCCACCGGTGTGGAGCTGGCAGCCGAATTGCGCCTGGCCTCGCGCGAACTGCCGGTGTACGGCATGAACCACCTGCGTGCGTCTGACGTGTCTATTTCAGTGATTGAAGCGGCCGACCGTATTTTGCCTGCGCTGCCCACACGACTGTCTTCTGCGGCAACTCGCGAGCTGGAACATCAGCACGTAAAGGTGCTAACGGGCCAACCGGTCAGCGAAATAAAAAAAGATATTATTGTGATGAAAGACGGCACCGAGCTGCCATCCGACATGACCATCTGGGCCGCTGGCATCAAAGCACCTGTGTTTCTGAGTAAACTGGAAGGTATGGAAGTGAATCGTAGTAATCAATTGGTGGTGCTGCAAACCCTGCAAACCACCAATGACACGGATATTTTTGCTCTTGGCGATTGCGCCGCCTGTCCTCAACCAGGTTCAGAACGCCCGGTACCTCCTCGCGCCCAGGCTGCACACCAGCAGGCCGACGCGCTATTCAAAACTCTGTGCAACCGCCTGCAAGGCAAAGCAGCTGTGCCATTTGTATACAACGACCACGGCTCTTTGATCAACTTCAGCCGCTACACCACCGTAGGTAACCTGATGGGTAGTTTGTCGGGGCGCAGCATGTACATTGAAGGCAAGGTAGCGCGACTGTTTTACGTGTCTTTGTATCGCATGCATCAGGTGGCCCTGCACGGTTTCCTGCGTACCGGCGTTATCTGGTTGATGGACAAAATTAGCCGTGCGATGCAGCCGCGTTTAAAGCTGCACTGAGGTTTTCAGAGGCGGATTGTATTGCCGAGCTGAAATCGATTAACGCTTCTGATAAGCCTCGGCCCAGGCCAGAGCAGCGATTGCAGGAAGGGGTTTTGTATAGAAAAAACCCTGAGCCTGCTCACAACCCATTTCGATCAGTTTGTCCTGCATGGCCAAGGTTTCAATGCCCTCTGCCACGACTCGGCGATTAAAGTTTTTTGACAAGCTGATGATGGATTTTACGATCATCTCATCATCCGCGTTGTTGAGCATATCGCTAACAAACGAACGGTCGATCTTGATTTCCTGCGCCGGCAGGCGACGAAAATGGTCTAGCGAGGAATAGCCGGTACCAAAATCATCCAGGGATACTTGCACGCCCAGATCCCGGCATTCCAACAGAATGCCCATGATTCTTCCCGGATCATTTAACGCCGTGGTTTCCAGCAGCTCAATAATCAGGCGCGAGCGTACATCTGAATCGCAACCCTGCAAAGCCACCTGTAAATCCTCTACCAACCTATCGCTAAGAAGGTGCGTAGGGCTCAGGTTGATACTCAGTGAATAAGGCAACCCCAGCTGTTTCCAGTGCTGCAGCTTGGCCACAGCATCTGCAATGACAAACCGGCCCACCGCCGCGGCGTATTCAGTGTGCTCCAATTGTGGCAAAAATCTGATCGGCCCAAGTAACCCTTTCTCTGGGTGATTCCAGCGAATCAAGGCCTCGAAGCCTTCCACCTGATGGTTAGCCAGAACAATTTTAGGTTGCAGGTACATTTCAAACTGGCTTTCGCCCAGCGCCTTGGCGGTCTGCTCTAAAACCCGCCCCTGCTCAACCCGGCTCACGTACGTTTCGAAATCAAAAATGCTGTAGCGATTGCGACCGGCATCTTTTGCCGCGTACATAGCCTGATCAGCATGCCTCAAGAGCAGATCCGATGCGGACTGGTCTCTTGGGTATAAGGTAACACCCATACTGGCCGCAAGATCAAGCGTGACACCCTGGTGGTTTATCGGGCGCCGAATCGCTTCAAGCATACGCTCGTAAACCGCGTTATTTTCGACATCACGGATAATGGCTACGAATTCATCACCCCCCAAGCGGGCGATAATGTCGCACTCGCGAAGAACGTGCTGAAGCCGCGCAGCAACGGTTTTCAAAACCGCATCGCCTACTGAGTGACCGTAGTTGTCATTTATCTCTTTAAAACAGTCCAGGTCAATAAAGCAAATGGACAGGGCGCCTTGGCGCTGGTCTGCGAGCGTCAGCTCCTGTTCGAACAGTTCGGTTAACCGCCTGCGATTGGGCAAACCTGTCAGAGAATCGAAATTTGCTGCCTGTTCAAGACCTTTCTGGTGTTCCTGCCGCTCCTTGTACATGCGCTTACGCTCAATCAACTGGCCCACCGTCTGCAGCAGTGGTTCAAGCTCGATGGCCAATTTTTTGGTATACCCCTCCGGGCGATTGGCAAGCCCCACCAAACCAACGCGGTTATCGCCGGAAAATATGGGAACGCCCATGTAGCGGGTAATCTGCGGGTGGCCGGGTGGCAATCCCGCAGCCTGGCTATCGCTTTCAAACCCGTCACTGATCAACACGTCGTCTGACAGCATTGATGTATCGATCAGGCTATTCAGCCGTTCAAACAACAAACCGCTTGTTTTGCGCTGCTGAGAGCGGTCTGCTGATTCCGGGCTCCACGAAATATCGGTTATGGCGCCTACGCGCAGATAAGGGCTATTGTAGCTATTAGTCAGCACCTCGCCGATAAATCCGAACTGGCTGTCGGTCAACACCAGCAGATCGCTTAACAAAATTTCAAACACGGCGTCCTGATCATCATCTGTGTGGAAAGTGTTCTGGGCACGCTGAATGGCGCGGTTCAACCGCGACACTGGAACCTGCGTCTGATACTGCGACGCGTGGTAAAAACGTTCCACTTCTTCTTCAATCAAGCTGGCAAGCGCTCTTAATACATCCAGCTCGTGTTCCGGAATGTCACGCGGTTTACGATCCATAATGCACAGAGTGCCAATTTTGAACCCCCCGGGCTCCCGCACGGGCATACCGGCATAAAACCGGATGTGTGGTTCACCCGTTACCATAGAGTTGCTGCAAAAGCGCTCATCTTTGGCCGCGTCGGCGACGACGAACACCGAATCCTGTCTGATGGCTTGGTCGCAAAAAGCGCCGCAGCGAGGTGTCTCACTGACATCCAGACCACGTCTGGATTTGAACCATTGCCGCTTTTCATCCAACAGCGAAAACAGGGCAATAGGGGTTTTGTAGAAGCGCCGCGCTAGGTTAATCAGGCGATCGAAGCGTTCTTCTGAACCTGTGTCCATGATCGCCAGTCGCTCGAGTGCGGCGAGGCGGCGTTTTTCCCGAGTTACGGGGTCCATAAACTTCTTCCCATAGTGTCGGGTAGATAGTGCCGGGTAGATAATGTTGCGGCCGTCTAAATCGACCGCTACGTAATATTACGACTGAACCCGATACGCGGTTTAAAGTGCTCTCGGCGTCAAGCCGTCGCTATAAGCACTTATCCACAGACTGTTTGCCATGCACAGTGATACTGACCGAGCTCGGCAGGCGCAGGCGTACCATTAACAATACCATGAATTTTACAGTTTGAACGTTGGGTAAGCTGAGCCAGGCTGCACACTTCACAGCCTCCAATGCAAAACCACGACCATACTCACTGGTGCGCGCAGCATTAATTGCCATGAATTAGCTTGCTATGTACATGATTATAGATCCGCTGCCAGACAAGGGTATCGAGTTCATGACGAAATTTTGCGGGAATGTCACAGGTCGACCGGAGCCCTGACCAGTCGTTGGGTTAACCGGTGCTGTTTCTCGATTTCACACAGGAACTACAGGAACTACAACCGGCCTGCATAGAAATTGGTATACCCGTCGACGAAACCGGCTGCAATCCGGCTTAGAGACAGCGGCAAAAAGGCTGGTTTTTGGATACTATTTTGGGTAGCGGTAGTTTATGCCTGGTCAATCCGCGAGGTTAACCTCTTGAAAAAATGACACTTTCAGGCACTTCCTTTTACCCCTTATGACACATCCGCGATAGAGCCTGGCGCTGGCAAAAGGGGATAGCAACGTACGCGACGCTGTGGTGCAGCAGCAAGCTAAGATACAGCTTGCAGCTTGGCGATGGTTTTTTGCGCCAACGGCGACAACTCCGCTCCTTCGCTGTTGGCGTAAGCGATCACCTGCTGCTTCATGCTCCGAGCCCAGAATTTCTGTAGGTGGCCGGCGGCAACGTCGGTCACCTGGTCGTCGTCACCATGATGTAAATTGTTGGCAATAATTTGGTCGATCATTTTGATCAGGTTGGTTAATTGCTGGTCACTCACAATGTATTCTCCTGAGCGGTGTCATCGCTTCCGGTGTAGATGACGTGGCGGCCCGGGCGGGCAAAGCCGATAAGGTTCATGCCGCTTTCGCGGGCTTCTCGGATAGCAAGCGCCGTTGGCGCGGATACCGCCACCAACGTGCTGATGCCAACGCTGGCGCTTTTCTGCACCATTTCAAAACTGGCGCGGCTGGAGATCAACGCGAAACCTTTGTCAAAAGCCTGATCGCCACCCTCACTCAAGCGAGCTCCGATCAACTTATCCAAGGCGTTATGGCGGCCAACGTCTTCTCGTGCCTGAACAATCTGCCCGCGGCTATCGCACCAGGCAGCCCCGTGGGTCGCGCCGGTTTGCGACTGCAACGGCTGATAATTTTTCAGGCTATGAAGCGCGGCCTGAACCGCGTCGTCTGCGGGCAACGGCTGCACCGGAACCCGGGCAATAGCCCGCGCAACGTGGGCCAAAGATTCGGTACCGCAAAGCCCGCAACCGGTGCGCCCCACCATGTTACGGCGCTGCTCGCGCAAGCGTGCATAGCAGTCGCCGGCAATGTGCATGTCTATTTCCACGCCGTCTGGCGTGGGTTTTATCTCGATGCTGAACAATTGTTCTGGTTTTTCAAGAATACCTTCACTGATACTGAAACCCAGAGCAAAGTCTTCCAGATCACAGGGCGACGCCATCATCACCGCATGGGAAACGCCGTTGTAGACCATAGCCACCGGCACTTCTTCGGCGACCCGATCCTGCCCAGGGCCACGTTCAATGCCTCCGCGCACGCTTACCGCCGCCGCACTTACCGGTGAGGGACACTCACCAGTAAGTGCGGCCATGGCATCACGCGACCCGTTATTTGAGGGCGCTTGCATGGACATCACCCGAATGCTCCATAGCCGATTTCGCAAAGTCCAGCTGGCGCTTGTCGAAGTCGACAAAGTTGCGCTGCCAGTCAGACGGCTGGGACACTTTTTCAACCTGCACCGCGGTCACCTTGTACTCCGGGCAGTTGGTGGCCCAATCCGAGTTGTCGGTGGTAATGACGTTGGCGCCGCTGCCCGGGTGATGGAAGGTGGTGAAGACCACGCCGGGTAGCATGCGGGTACTAAGCTTCGCCCGCAGCACGGTGTGGCCTACGCGGCTACTGATACCCAGCCAGTCGCCTTCTTTTACACCGCGCAATTCAGCATCACTGGGGTGCAGTTCCAGCAGGTCTTCCTCGTGCCAATCGCTGTTCTTTGTGCGCCGTGTTTGAGCGCCCACATTGTACTGCGACAATATGCGCCCGGTGGTCAGCAGCAGCGGGAAGCGACGGCTGGAACGTTCTTCGGTGGCCAAGTATTCGGTCACCGCAAAGCGACCCTTGCCAATGGGAAAGTCCAGAGTGTGCATGGTTGGCGTGCCGTCTGGATGCTCATCGTTACACGGCCACTGAATGCTGCCCAGCCGTTCCAGCTTGTCGTAATTTACGCCGGTAAAGGTGGGCGTTAGCGAGGCAATTTCATCCATGATTTCTGAAGGATGGTTGTAGTGCATCGGGTAACCCAAGGCGTTCGACAGCGCCACGGTGACTTCCCAGTCTTCCATGCCGGCAATCGGCTCCATCACTTTGCGCACGCGGTTGATGCGGCGCTCGGCGTTGGTGAAAGTGCCGTTCTTTTCCAGAAAGGTCGAACCCGGCAGCAACACGTGAGCAAATTTGGCGGTTTCGTTCAGGAAAATATCCTGCACAATCAGGCAGTCCAGTGCTTTTAAAGCGGCTTCCACATGGTGGGTGTTGGGGTCTGATTGGGCGATATCCTCGCCCTGCACATACAACGCTTTGAAGGTACCGGCGATGGCGGCGTCAAACATGTTGGGAATGCGCAGCCCGGGCTCGTGGTCAATTTCCACACCCCACACCGCCTTAAAGCGTTCTCGCACTTCCGGGTCACTTACGTGCTGGTAACCCGGCAATTCGTGGGGGAAAGACCCCATATCGCAGGAGCCCTGCACGTTGTTCTGGCCCCGCAGCGGGTTCACACCGCCGCCTTCGCGGCCGATGTTGCCGGTGGCCAGCGCCAGGTTGGCAATGCCCATCACCATAGTAGAACCCTGGCTGTGCTCGGTAACGCCAAGGCCATAGTAAATCGCACCATTTTCGGCTTCGGCGTAAATTCGCGCCGCTTCCCGAACCTTGGCAGCCGGTACGCCGGTGACTTCTTCCATGGCTTCCGGAGAGTTACGCTCCTCGGCAATAAAGGTGCGCCAGGCGTTATAGGCCTCCGTATCGCAACGGCTGTTTATAAACTCTTTGTCTTCCAGGCCCTCGGTTATCACCACATGAGCCATGGCGTTTACCATGGCCACGTTAGTGCCGGGGCGCAGCGGTAAGTGCAGACCTTCGTCGGCGTGGGGTGTTTTCAAAACGTCGATGCGGCGTGGATCAATCACCACCAGCTTGGCACCTTGGCGCAAGCGCCGGCGCATCAGCGAACCGAACACCGGGTGAGCGTCAGTGGGGTTAGCACCAATCACCACAATGGCGTCGGCTTTCATCACTGAATCAAAAGTCTGGGTGCCGGCGGACTCGCCCAAGGTGGTTTTTAAGCCGTAACCGGTGGGGGAATGACACACTCGCGCGCAGGTGTCGGTGTTGTTGTTGCCAAACGCCGTCCGCACCAGCTTTTGCACCAGATAGGTCTCTTCGTTGGTGCAGCGTGAAGAGGTAATGCCACCAATGCTTTCACGGCCGAACTCGGCCTGAATACCTTTGAGCTTTTTGGCGGAAAACGCCAATGCTTCGTCCCAGGACACCACTTGCCACGGATCGTTTATTGATTCGCGAATCATCGGTTCTTTGATGCGATCTTTATGGGTGGCATAACCAAAAGCAAAACGGCCTTTCACACAAGAGTGGCCGTGGTTCGCCTCGCCGCCTTTGTAGGGCACCATGCGCACCACTTCTTCGCCTTTCATTTCGGCTTTGAACGAGCAACCCACGCCACAGTAGGCGCAGGTGGTGATCACGCTGTGTTCCGGCTGGCCGGCGTCGATCACGCTCTTTTCCATCAGCGTGGAGGTGGGGCAAGCTTGCACACAAGCGCCACAAGACACGCATTCGGAATCCATAAACGGCTCGTTCTGGCTGGCAGAGACGATGGAATCAAAACCGCGACCTTCGATAGTCAGCGCAAACGTGCCCTGCACTTCTTCACAGGCGCGCACGCAGCGTGAACACACGATGCACTTGCTGGGGTCGAAACTGAAGTAGGGGTTTGAATCGTCAATTTCTGCATCTAAATGATTCTTGCCATCAAAACCGTAACGCACTTCCCGCAGGCCCACAACACCGGCCACGTCCTGCAATTCGCAGTCACCGTTGGCCGGACACGTCAAGCAGTCCAACGGGTGGTCAGAAATATACAGCTCCATGATATTACGGCGCAATTTTGCCAGTTTTCCGGTCTGAGTGGTCACGTCCATGCCTTCAGACACCGACGTGGTGCACGAAGCCGGGTAGCCGCGGCGACCTTCGATCTCTACCGCGCACAAGCGACACGAGCCAAAAGGTTCCAGGTTGTCAGACGCGCACAGTTTGGGGATGTTGATGCCAGCCAGCGCCGCCGCCCGAAGTACCGAGGTGCCTTCGGGTACGGCAATCTCGCGACCGTCGATAGACACCGTCACCAGGGTTTCGGAAACCCTTGCCGGAGTACCAAAATCAAAATCGGGGTTCAGGATACTTTTACCGGCTTCGTAGCTTTGGGTGCCGGGGTCATAATAATTCAACATGTCATGCCTCCACTGGGCGCGGGCGGGCCATCAAGTCTTCGGGAAAGTGTTTCATCACGCTTTGTACCGGGAAGGGCGTCATACCGCCCATGGCACACAGCGAGCCGTCCACCATGGTTTCGCACAGTTCCTGCAGCAACACCAAGTTGTTATCGCGGTTGGTACCGGCACGTATGCGGTCGATCACTTCGACACCGCGCACTGAGCCAATTCGGCAGGGCGTGCACTTGCCACAGGATTCAACGGCACAGAACTCCATGGCAAAACGAGCCTGCTCGCCCATATCCACGGTGTCATCAAATGCTACGACACCGCCGTGGCCAATGCCTGCGCCCAATTTGGCGAAAGCTTCGTAATCCATGGGCGTATCCCACTGACTTTCCGGCAGATACGCCATCAACGGACCGCCTACCTGCACCGCTCTCATGGGCCGGCCGGTAAAAGTACCACCGCCAAAATCTTCCAGCACTTTGCGCAAGCTCACGCCGAAGGCAATCTCAATCAGGCCTCCTTGTTTAATGTTGCCCGCCAGCTGAATGGGCAGAGTGCCCAGGGAGCGACCCATACCGTAGTCTGCGTAAGCTTTGCCGCCGTGAGCCATGATGTAGGGCACGGCGGCCAGAGACAGCACGTTGTTCACCACCGTAGGCTGGCCAAAGAGGCCTTTTATGGCAGGCAGTGGAGGTTTGGAGCGAACCAGCCCGCGCTTGCCTTCCAAGCTTTCCAGCAGCGAGGTTTCTTCGCCGCAAATATAGGCGCCAGCACCCAAACGAACTTCCAAACGAAAGCTGCGGCCGTTACCGCAGACGTTATCGCCCAAATACCCCAGCACCTCGGCCCTGCGGATGGCTTCGTCCAGCATTTTTTGCGACAGCAGGTATTCCGAGCGCACGTAAATAAAGCCCAGAGTGGCACCCACCGCCAGGCCCGCAATGATCATGCCTTCTATTAGCATGTAAGGGTCGCACTCCATCACCAGACGGTCGGCGAAGGTACCGGAATCGCCTTCATCGGCGTTGCACACCACGTATTTCTGCTGGTTTTGGGGCTCGTCCAGCACGGTCTGCCATTTTATGCCAGCCGGGAAAGCAGCGCCGCCACGACCGCGCAGGCCAGACGCTTTTACTTCATCCACAATCCCTTGGGGGGGCAGTGCGGCGGCTTTTTTCAAACCGACAAAACCACCGTGAGCGATATAGTCTTCAACACAGATCGGGTCGGTAATGCCAATGCGGGCGAAGGTCAGGCGCTGTTGTTGCTGCAAATAAGAGTGCTGGGAAATATCGCCCAGAAACAATGGATGCTCAGGGTTACCGTCAAACAAACCAGCAGCCACCAACTCGTCCACCTGTTCCGGTTCCACCGGACCATAAGCCACGCGGCCATAAGCGGTTTGTACTTCGACCAACGGTTCCAGCCAGAACAGACCACGGGAGCCGTTGCGCACAAGATTAAGCTCAATATTTTTTTGAGCTGCTGCTTGTTGAAGCTTTTGTGCTACGCGATCTGCGCCCAAAGACAAGGCGGTGGTATCGCACGGCACATAAATTGTTGTTGTCATGGAGTTTGCTCCTGCCTTTATTTTAGCTGAAGAACAGACGTTGTGAGGGCGTCTACCAGATGGTTAAATTTCTGCGGAGTTACGCGGCCAATAATGTCATTGTTCACACGAATAGACGGGCCGCAGGCGCAGTTGCCCAGGCAATACACAGGCACAAGAGTGAACTCGTTGTCGGCGGTGGTATCGTGATAGCCCACACTCAGGCGCTCCTGAACATGACGCTCAAGAGCGCGCCCACCGCGAGCCTGGCAGGCTTCGGCACGGCACACTTCCAACAGATTGCTGCCGGCCGGGCGTGTGCGGAAATGGTGGTAAAAGGTGATAACACCGTGAATATCGGCGCGGGTCTGCTGCAACATTTCCGCAATAATGGGTACAGCACCTTCTGGCACATAGCCAACGCGGTCTTGTATAGCGTGCAGAATGGGTAAAAGCGCACCGGGTTTATGCTGGAGGGCAGCGACTTCCCGACGAATAATCTCAGGGCTCCAATCGCCTGCCACAGGCATGGACATAACCGTCGCCTTTGAGTCGGCTACTTCTGACATATGCATAATTGTTCCTACCTGTTTTTGTTCTGGTACAGTAGTCGTTCGCCCAATAGTGCCTAAACTAGCACTCTGCCCCAACCTACGGAATATGAATAAAAGTGCATAACAGAAAGCTGAACATCTCACCCGCCTGGATTTTTCGTACCGCCAACGGCGAATTATTTGAGCCGGTTCTGTTTCGCCTGCTTGAAGGCATTCGCGACACCGGCAAACTCACCTTGGCCGCAACAACCGCGGGAATTTCCTATCGCCACGCCTGGAATCTACTCAACCGTGGCGGCCATATTATTGGCCTGCCACTGGTCATTATGCGTAAAGGACAAGGCTCCCAGTTGTCGCCCCTGGGCGAAAAACTGCTGTGGGCAGAGCATCGGGTCGACGCGCGCTTAGGGCCGCAAATAGACAGCATGACGGCTGAACTGAATGACCAGATTCAACAACTGCTGGCCAACACAAAACCAACGCTGCGCCTGCACGCCAGCCACGGTTATGCAGTGGCGCTGTTGCCCGAAGTGGCAGAACAGCTGAACATAAACCTTCAGTATCGTAATCCTGCGGAAGCGATTTCGGCGCTCAATCGCGGTGAATGCGACATCGCCAGCTTCCACCTGCCTACTTGTCCGCAGCTGGCTCGCCAGATTTTAAGCCACTACCGGGATTTACTCAGCGACGGCAGCCATCGACTGATTCGTTTTGTGACCCGACGCGAAGGCCTGATGCTGCGCAAAGGCGAACATCCGCAGGTGCGCAGCCTGAAAGACTTCAGCGAATCCGGGTTGCGCTTTATCAGCCGCGACCTGCATTCCGGTACCCGTATCCTGTTCAATCTGCTGCTAGAACAGCAAGGGTTAGATGCAAACAGTGTTAACCGCAGTGGCCAGCAGGAATTCACCCACACCGCGGTGGCGGCGTTTGTGGCCTCCGGCATGGCCGATGTGGGCTTTGGTGTGCAGGCCGCAGCCGAACAGTTCAGCCTGGACTTTTTGGAACTGGCCTGCGAGCACTATCTGCTGATCTATCGTCCAGAACACCTGTCGCAAAGCGCGCTGAACCACCTGATTGAGCTGCTACGTGCGCCCGAACTGCTTGAACGCATCGACAGCGTTCCCGGCTATCAGCTCGACCAACCCGGCCAGATTACCGGCTTTGACGAGCTGATCGCTTCCGACCAATAACCTGGAATCGGCCGGCCCTACTCGTTAAAACAACGCCGCCGCTTTAGCCAGAGCAATGTACAAGCCGATCAGGAACGGAATACCCACCGCCATCCAGGCCAGCACACCGGTAACTCCGAAAGCGCCACGAGCGGCGGTTTGGGCGTGAGATGACACACCGCTGTCGCGCTGCAACCTGCGCTCGCCTTCCAGCTCGTCGTCAGTCATGTGCAGTGAATGGTCTACCGGCTTGATCAGGCTGTTACAGATCAGACCCACTACCAACAACCCCGCCATAATGTATAGCGTGCGGTCATACACTAGAGCAGGCTCTATTCCCGCCTCCAGCTGCACCTCGCGAATCAACGCGATAACCACCGGCCCAACAAGCCCTGCTGCCGTCCAGGCGGTTAGCAGCCGGCCATGAATCGCACCCACCATTTGAGTGCCGAAAATATCGGCCAGATACGCGGGTACGGTGGCGAAACCACCGCCATACATACTCAAAATCACGCAAATGGAAATGACGAACATGCCGGCCATACCCAGGTGTCCCCAGGTGGGCAACAGGCAATACATGGCAATGCCGAGAACAAAGAAGACGAGATAGGTGTTTTTGCGGCCAAGCTTGTCCGAAAGCGATGCCCAGAACAGGCGACCAACGCTATTGAACAGACTGATCAGGCCAACCAGCCCGGCAGCTGCTGCCACAACGGCTGTTTTCTGCGCGGCAGTGAGCGCCACTGCAGAGTCTTTAATGCCCACAAGGGCGCCGCCGAAAACATCCTGCAGCATGGGGCTGGCCATGGAAATCACCCCAATACCCGCTGTTACGTTCAAAAACAGCACGCTCCAGATCATCCAGAACTGATGGGTTTTCCAGGCTCTACTGAGGTGTACATGGCCGTGAGTGATCATGGCGTTGGCTTGTTTACCCTGGGGTGGTTCCCAACCCGTTGGCTTCCAACCATTGGGGGGCACGCGAAAGCCCAGAGCGCCGGCCATCATCACAAAAAAGTAGATGACGCCCATTACCATCAACGTACTGGCAACACCCTTGCCACCGTCCGCAGAAAAATAGCCCATCAGCCAAACCGCCAATGGAGCACCCACCATGGCACCACCGCCAAAACCCATAATTGCAAAGCCGGTCGCCATGCCGCGGCGGTCGGGGAACCATTTAATCAACGTAGACACCGGAGTGATGTAACCCAAACCCTGGCCAATACCACCCAGCACACCGCAGCCCAGATACAGCAACCACAGTTGATGGGTCATCACACCTACGCCGCCCAGAATCATGCCTCCACCCCAGCATACCGCTGCGATGGCGCCGGCTTTACGCGGGCCTGCGTGTTCCAGCCAGGCACCCCACACCGCGGCCGAAATGCCCAGCATGGCTATAAAAATACCGAAGGTGTAAGTCACATGGCTGACGGCCCAGTTGCAGGACGTGGTTGTCATGGCCTGAAGTATGCCGATATCGGCGCAGGCCACCGGGTCTGCCGTCGTCACCAAATTGGCCATGGGCAGCCAAAACACCGAAAAGCCGTAGGCCATGCCGATGCAAAGGTGAATCGCCAGCGCCGCAGTGGGCACCAGCCAACGATTGAAATTGGGGCCTGCAACCGTGTTCTCACGGTCAAAAAAACCGGGTTTGAAGCGCGCCTCGTCGCCGTTTTGTAAACGGTCCTGTGTTATGCCGTCCATCAATCACCTCTATTTTGTTGTTGTCGTTTTGTTATTTCTCACAGCTTGAAACTGATCACTCAGCACTGAAATATGCACAAGAGAACATATATCACTGACTGATAAGTAAGAGAAACTGAGTATTAATGTGATTCTTTCGATAGTCAAACAACAAATAGATATTTAACATATGAATTTTTATGCATATATACACCTCTCGGCAACCTCCCTTTAGCGCCCAACAACAACGCCTGCACGCAGTTTGCTACAACGGAGGCGCAAATGATTGAACCCAGCCGGCAAAGCCAGCGACAAACCCGGCGTAACCCTTTTCAACTCTGCTTGTTAACCGTACCGGCTATGGGCAGACTTACAGCAGGCCAACGCGACCCTTGCCTGGCCTTGCTTGTCATTCGGGCATGGGTTCAAGTTCGCCGCCGCCTCTCCCCAGACCTTTCCAGCAGCAAGTGATGATGCCAACCGGCCACCACCAAGCTCGATCACCTGTCGCTTCAAACTGTAATGTCTTGACCCAGGCGTCGTAATGACGTGGGACAGCTACTCGAACGCCGTACGTTACAGGGCGATCCCATTTGGGAGTGCTCGCTATGGAGCAGCCGCCCGACAACGCACTCATAAAAGAGTATCGTTGCAAACATCACGAACCTTTTCATCATTTGAGCCCCCCGTTTGGATGTATGTCCCGCACGCCACCGGGTGCGGGTTTGAATGGAAAAAGTGGTCCGGCGGTCTGGTAATGGGCTGAGTGGTGGATGTAGCGTTGGCGAAGTAAGGCTTCTTCAACCGTTAACGTGGCTTCAGGGTTATTGCCCCAGCCAACCTTGATCAATCATCTGCCTGCGCTCCATCAGTACCCTTGCGTACTCATAGCTTTCTTTGGGGTGGTGGCCGAGGAACTTACGGGGCTGGGTTACCTGGACGTGTTCGTGGAAATTCTCGGGGTAGCCACCGCCAAAGTCGGAGTGGGCCCCGAGCAGCACCCACGCGCGCCGGTAGAAAACCATCTTTACCATCGGTCAAGCTGAAGGCCGTGCTCCTTGAGATAGTCGCCATGATCCGATAAATAGCGTTCAGTTCTCTTCTCATAATACTCAGGGTGAGTGTCTATTTTGACTGCTTTATAGCGTCCCACTTCGATGGCGGTTTCAGCTTTACTCATAATCCACATGACAACGGTCCCTCCTGGAGCGAGGCCCAGCACCAGGTTATAGCGAGGAAGATTATACAGCTTGCCAATCTTATGAACCGGTGCAAGTTGCTCCATTCGTTCACGCAACGCTTCCGGGTCAGGTATGTGGATCAGTCTGGCGTAAGACTGCTGTTCGGCAAGTGAAAACCAACTGATGTAAATGTAGTCGGGCATGGGCTCCAATTCGCTACCGTCGCTCCCCAGATCTTTCCAGCAACAATTGGTGATGCCAACCGGCCACCACCAAGCTCGCTCACCTGTCGCCTCAAACTGCAACCGCTTGACCCAAGCATCGTAATGTCGAGGCACACTGACCTTGAGTCGATATTTCACCTGTTTATCCCATTCAGGCTTGCCCGCAAAGGAGCAGCCACTTAACAGTAGGCTCGTGCAGATTACTGTTACAAGCACTACGAGTCTTCTCATCATTTGAGTCCCCTGTTTGGATGGATGTTCCGCATGCCACCGGGTGCGGGTTTGAATGGAAAAAGTGGTCCGGCGGTCTGATAATGGGCCGAGTGATGAATGTAGCGCTGGCGAAGTAAGGCTTCTTCTTTGGGCATTAATTGCAGTGGATGACCTTCGTTGATGTGACGGGTGATCTGGGCAGCTATAGATTGGAGTTCATCCGGCAAGATGATATCCGGATCGGCAGGGTCTACCGGGTCAAGTGGCACACCCGCATCTTTCGCCAACCGATACATTTGCCGCAGGGCTACACGGGAATACTCGGCCTGTACTCGCCGGTCCAGCCAGAGTTGGAACTGCAATTCGACTTCGCCTTCTTTTAGCCTCCGCCGGTAGGCTTCTTCAACCGTTAACGTGGCTTCAGGGTTATTTGGCCCCAGCCAACCTTGATCAATCAGCTGCCTGCGCTCCATCAGTACTGTTGCGTACTCATAGCTTTCTCTGGGGTGATGGCCGAGGAACTTACGGGAATGGGCTACCTGAATGTGTTCGTGAAAATTTTCGGGGTAGCCACCGCCAATGTCGGAGTGGGCACCGGGCAGTACCCACTCGTTAAAATGACCCGGCAGGCTGCCATCCGGCCCGCGCAGGCTGTTGAGAGAGAAGTTGTAACGCCATTCGTCCCGGGCGGTCAGGTGTACGGCTCTCTGAACCGCGTCGGGGGTGATGTCTACGCGCACCTCACCGTTGTTGGTATTGTGGGCGGAAAAGTCGGCGCCCAGTATATCAACAACGGCGGCAACGGTATCAAACAAGCCCAGAAAGCGAATAGTGACGGTTTTCGGCCAGGCAATGCCCAGCTTTTGAAAAGCCTGGCCCAATACACCGCTGACACCATCTCGCACGTCATTCACGAAATGTCGGGCCGTAGCCGCGCCGCGGCTGAAGCCGAAGACATCCAGAATCAGCTCATCCATTTGAGCTGTTAGTATATTGGAAAGATCAGTCGACAGAAGTTTCACTGCTAACTCAATCTTGGCAAGAACGCCTCGCTCCCCCATACCAGTCCCCATGGCCCAGGCGTCATCCTCTTTACCGGATTTGGTGCCAACGCCCGAGACATACGCGCGAATACGATGATTCTCTACGGTGACCGTGTCGGTGGACAAGGGTTGATAGAGCGTGTGGAGCTTTGCCACATTGGTCTCAGCATTAAGATAGCTCCCCTCCATCAGTTGCGAGATTTCAGCGCTGCAGGTTTCCTCACTGATGGCTCCTGCCGCCTGAGCGGTCAGGCATTCATCCACGTTTCGCTCAAAGGCACCGGTGTTACCGATGCTGTTGCCGGTGCCGTCGAAGAACACGCCGGCTTCAACGGTCACTTTGGGACGCAGGTCAGACCGGCCTTCTGAATAGCGCTTCGAAGCTTCGATTTCTTCCGGGGTCGCACCTTCCAGGCCTTCGTCTACCAGTGCGCCTTTGGCTTTGGCCCACTCAACAAAGCCGAAAGGGTCTTTGTTCAGCGCCTGTTCAGCTTCCGGGGTCAGTTGGCCCTGGCTGTTCAAGGCGCCAGCCTTGGCGAAATCCACCACCGGTGCCGTGAAGGTGGCTACGCCTAATAGGACACGGGGTTTGCCGGTGATGATCTGGCCACCGTGGGAGGTAGGGCTGCCCATGTGGGCAAGGGGGCGGCCGTCCAGCAGGGCCAGTGGATAGCCCTGAACGATCACGGCACCGCAGCCGCAGGCATCGCCCACCCGGGCAATGGGTACTCCATCCACGCTTGCGGTCGCGCCGTTCGCAATAATGGGGCTGCTGCCGTGGCCGTGCAGGGGGCAAACGTGGGTGTCGCCAACGCAGGCGACCATGAGGTTGCTCATGAGATATTCCTTCCTTGGGTGAACACCGGTTTTACTCCGAAAACCGGCTTGTCTTAAGCCAAAAGCAGCCTATACATTTTTTTGTCAAGATACCATCACCAACCAATGGTTAAAGTTGGGCCCCACTATAAAGCTGGCGTAACCCTTTTCAACTCTGCTTGTTAACCGTACCGGCTATGGGCAGACTTACAGCAGGCCAAGGCGACCCTTGCCTGGCCCTGCTTGCCATTCTTGATGTGGAGTTGTGATGGACCCGATGCTCACCCTGGTGGGTGCCCTGATGCTGGTGATCAGCATTGTTTTAAGCCCGCTGTCTAGCCGGGTGGGTATGCCTGTGCTGCTGATTTTTTTGGTGGTCGGCATGATGATGGGCGAAGACGGGCCAGGCGGCATTCGTTTTGATGATTACCAGCTGGCGTTTCTGATCGCCAATCTGGCCCTGGGCGTGATTCTGCTAGACGGTGGTATGCGCACCCGTGCTGAAACCTTCCGTGTTGGTCTGCGCCCCGCTTTGGTATTAGCTACCCTCGGTGTTTTTCTAACCGCTGCTGGCGCCGCCGTCGTCGCTTGGTGGGTGTTTGATTTGCATTGGATGCTGGCGCTACTGGTCGGCGCGATTATCTCGTCTACCGACGCTGCAGTGGTGTTCTCGATGCTGCAAGGCAGCGGCGTTCATCTTAACGAGCGTGTCAGCGCCACGTTAGAAATCGAGTCTGGCAGCAACGACCCCATGGCCATTTTCCTGACGTTGCTGATGGTCACGCTGATTGGCAACGCAGGTGAGAACAGCGTTGGCCCCGCCCTACGGTTACTGGTGGAACAGTTTGGTATTGGCAGCATTGCCGGATTAATTGGTGGCGTCGCCGTTGTCGCGCTAGCCAATCGGATGCGCCTGGCACCGCCGCTTTACCCACTGCTGGTGGCCGCCGGTGGTATCGCGGTATTTTCAGCCACCAACGCTTTGGGTGGCAGTGGTTTTTTGGCGATTTACCTGACCGGTGTGGTCATTGGCAACCGGCCTGTGCGCATGATGCCGATGATTCTGCAGGTGCACGACGGTCTGGCGTGGCTGGCGCAGCTGTGCCTGTTTCTTATGCTTGGGCTTTTGGTGGCCCCGTCGGAGTTACTGCCTCTGGCGGGCGGAGGCCTGATATTGGCGCTGGCACTCATTTTCGTGATTCGGCCGCTCACCGTAATGGCCACACTCTGGCCATTTGGCTTCAACCGCCGTGAGCTGGGTTTTATCAGCTGGGTGGGTCTGCGCGGTGCGGTGCCTATTGTGCTGGCACTGTTCCCCATTATTGCCGGCCTGCCAGACGCGCAACTGGTGTTCCACGCTGCCTTCTTTATCGTGCTGGTGTCATTGCTCGTTCAGGGCACCACCATGGCACCTTTGGCGCGCTGGCTGAAACTGGAAGTACCCGCCGACAACGCCCCGTTTCGCCGTTTTCCGCTAGACGCTCCGGCCGCCGGCGATCATGAATTAATGCTGTTCCCACTGCGGGGCAAAAACTGGGAACTGCCGCGGCGCCTGGACCAGCTCAAGCTTCCAGATAACACAGCGGTGGCCGGCGTATTCCGAAACCGATTGTGCCTGCAGTCACAAGCCGATCTTGAAGTGATTCAGGGCGACGTTATCGCCGTATTTTCCACGCCAGGCGTTTTACCGGAGCTGAACAAATCTCTCAGCGGTGCCTACACGCCTAGCCACTTGGCCGAACGTGCGTTCTTTGGCGACTTTGTGCTGAACGGCGACGCTCTGCTGGGCGATGTAGAACAGGTTTACGGCATTGAATTTGATGAACTTCCGCCCGACTTGTCACTCGCTGAATGCTTTGCCCAACGGACCAAGGGCCGCCCGGTTATTGGCGACCTGGTTGCTCTGGGGCCGGTTACGCTGGTGGTGCGTTCAATGAACGGCGACACCGTTGCCAAGGTAGGCCTGAAAATGGACGCTCAGCAAAACGCAGCCGAGGCAAAACATAACAACACCAAAGATGACAAAACCCATTAACAACTGCACCTTCAGTCATGATATAAACATTCTAAATTAACATTAATCATTGGTAAGTCGGTTTTATGAATATGGGTCGATTTTTTGTTTTGTGTTCACTGCTGCTGACTTTACTCACACCACAAGTTCTGGCTTCGGATTTGCTGGCGCGAGCAGACACCCGTCTTCCATTTCCGCATTCGTCAGACATCGACCAGCTACCGTCCATCACCAAAGTACTGGTGCAAAAAGGCAAGCGTTCGCTGCAGTTACTCAGTGGTGAGCAGGTTATCCGCCAATATCGAATTTCACTAGGTGACAATCCTCAGGGCCATAAGCTTTACGAGGGCGACAGCCGCACCCCCGAAGGCGAATACTCCCTGGATTGGCGCAACGCAGGCAGTTCATTTTACAAGTCTATTCACATTTCCTACCCCAGCGCCAGAGACCGTGAAATGGCCGAAAACTGGGGCCTGAACCCAGGCGGCAGCATCATGATTCACGGCCTGCCCAACGGCACTGACGACGATTTTGCTTTTGCTTTTTTTGGACTTGATTGGACTGACGGCTGCATTGCCGTCAGCAATCAAGAGATTGATGAAATCTGGCAACTGGTAAACGATGGCACCCCGATTGAAATCCTGCCCTGAAGCCCTTGTTGGAAGGTAAGCTAAGTGCCGGCACTAGAATAGTTTTCTGACATGAAACGCCGTGTAAGATTACGTTGTTGTCATAAGCTTCGGACATTCACCTACGCTTAGTTAACATTTGGTGGCAGACTGATTTACACTATTGATAGCTTCGGTGGTCAATCGCTTATCGGGCCTGTTTTGGCAGGTGGCGAGTTGACGGGATGTCAGCTACATTGATCACCGGACTTCGGGAAATACAACGACTAATAAGGGGATTTGCAATGCGTAAACTGACGATCGCTGGGCTTGCACTGGCAACCGCTCTGACTGCTGGCTGTGCCACTACTGATGACGCCGCTATGATGGAAGCCAATGCTACAGCTAGTTCAGCTGAGCAAACGGCTGAAAATGCAATGAACACTGCCAACAGCGCCGCCAGCTCTGCCCGCTCTGCCAAGCAGACAGCTGATCAAGCTCTGGCTGCTGCCAAAGCTGCTCAAAAATCCGCTGACGAAGCCAACGAGCGCGCCAAACGCATGCTTGACCGAGCCAGCAAGAAGTAAGCTTTGCACTATAAGAAAAAGGCCGGTAACCCCGGCCTTTTTTATGTCCGAATTTTGTATTTTGAACAAATACCCCAGACGCGCGATGGCGCCCGTGCTCAAAAATACAGCTGTTGACCTACGTCTTCCGCGGCCTTTACGGGGTCACCTTTCGCCACCGATGTGGTTTTCTCACCGATCACCGTGGGCAAACCGCTTGCCTGATCAACCGCAATTTCAATGGCCCTGCGTCGCACTTCCACCTCTGGGTGAGTTACCGCCAAACGCTCAAGCTGCTCCAGAGTAGCCAGCCACAGCTTGTTGCGATCTGCTGCCGAATATTCTTCCCGGGGCCGATGCACCTCCAGCCATACCTGACCGTTGGCAACCCCTACTTTCACCGGCTGGCGTACTATCTGCACCGGTGTACCCTTTGCAATCTGATAAGCAAAACGCGAAATGTCTTCGTTATACATGCGGAAACAACCGTGGCTGACCGCCATGCCAACACCAAACTTTTTATTGGTGCCGTGAATCAAATAGCCTTGCTCACTCAGCATAAGCGCATGGCTACCCAACGGGTTATCTGGCCCCGGCGGAATCATGCGCGGCAAAAAATCACCTTCAGCGGCGTGCTCGGCGCGAATGCTCTCCGGCGGATACCAGGCTGGCGAAGTCAGCGCCATGGTCACTTGCGCATTGGTTAACGGTGATGGGTTTTCTTCGGTACCAACGCCCACCGGGTATACCTGAACCCCGTTGCCACTAAAGTAATAAAGGCGATATTCCGCCAGGTTGATCACAATACCTTCGCGCTTCGCATCCGGCATAACATAGTGTCGGGGCAAAGTAATACTGGTGCCTTCGCCGGGCAGCCAGGGGTCTACCCCGGGGTTGGCTTTCACCAGCTCCAAATAACCCAGAGCCTCGGCGCTACCGATACCTGCAAACGTGTCTTCATAACGGGTTTTAAACACACTCAACTGCCCGGCCACATCGCCCTGAATACTGTAGGTAGCCACTCTTGCTGCCTTATCAGCCGGAAGAGGTTTAGCTGCGCCCTGGGCCAGCAGCAAAGGCGCAAAAGCTGCACTCAGCAACAGTGTCAATAAACGCATTTTCACACCCATAACATTCTACTCGAAGACAGAAATAGACAAAGTTCAGACCCTGAACCCAGCCAAGAGTTCCATTGCGCACAGGCCACAAAAGGAGCCCGGCGGCAGAGAAAGTAGATTACTGGCGCTTCGCTGCAAAAGGCAATCAATACCGGCGCTTTCAGGTGCGCATTTTCCACACTGGAATAATCGCCAACGCCAAAAATACCGCCACCATCCACCAGGCAAACTGAAACGCCTCTACGGTGGGCATGCCGTTTCGATGATCACCGTGTTCGATGGCCAATGCGACCATGTTGACACCGAAGGCCCCTCCAAGCTGCCTGGTAAAGCTGATGGTGCTGGACCCTGCGCCCAGCTCCTCCGGTGCCAAAGGATTCAGCGCACCCATCGACAGTGCCGGCAACATAAAACCTATACCAACTCTGCCCACCGCTGCCCACAAGGCCAGCCAGCCCAAAGGTGTCTCGAAGCCAGACAACGCAAACAGTGTGGCCGACAAGGTAAACGCCAGAATGCCAAAAATAACCAGTTTGCGACTGCTGTGTTTGTCCGCCATGTTGCCGGCAACAGGAAACACAATGCCCAGAACGATGCCCGCAGGCAGCATTAACAAACCGGCCTCGGTGGCGCTGGACCCCAATGCCGTCTGGGCGAATAAAGGAATCAGGTAGGTGGAGCCGAACAACGCCAGGCCCATGGCCATGGCACCCAGATTGGCGTACAGAAATACCGGTTTGCGTAACAGCGCAATATTCACCAGGGGGTGCAGCGCACTGCGTTCTCGGCATACGAAAAGAGTCAAAAACAGCAATGCTGCCGCGGCCTCTGCAGCGATGAATGAACCCTGGCCGACCACATTTTGCAGCCTGCTCAAGCTGTCGAGGGACAAGCCAATGGAGGCGCCCAGCAGAACCAATCCCAGCACATCCAGAGGATAAGGTTTAGGACGGTTCTCGGGGCTCGGCAGAAAGCGCCAGACCATAAACACGCCAGCAGCCGTAACCGGCACCGGCGCGAACATCACGTAACGCCAGGTCAGCTCGTCAACCAGAAAGCCCCCCAGCACCGGCCCCAGGGCCGGGGCCAATACCACGCCCATGCCGTAAATGCCCATGGCTTGGCCGCGTTGATTACGAGGGAAAATTCGGAATACCAAGAACATGGCCATGGGCTGCATCAATCCAGCCATGGCGCCCTGACCGATGCGCGCCGCAATAAGCTGTTCTGGACTTGCGGCAAAGCCTCCCAGCACGGAGATCACGGTGAACAGCGCCATGGCTGTCGCGAGAGTTTTGCGGATACCAAAATGGTCCAGCAACCAGGAGGAGGCCAGCATGGTGGTTGTCATGGCTGCAATAAAACCGGTGGCTAGCCAGTGAATTTGGCCCTGGCGCACCCCAAACTCCAGCATAATGTCATACAGCGCCACGTTCACCACGGTAGCACTCAGCACCGTTGACATGGTGCCGGCCATAACCGTGGCGACGGCAAGCCAACGCCAGCGATAGCCGTAGCGCTGTTGCAGCCCCGCTACCGAATTGTCTGCCACCGTTTACCTTTGCTTGTGCGCGTTTTCCAGAATGGTTCCAAAAACCCGCAGCGTAACTTCAATATCTTCTTCGCTAACGCCTTCCAGCATTTCGTCACGCAGGCGATCTGCGCGAGACGTCATCTCGTCCATAAACGCACGGCCACCGTCGGTCAAATGCAGGCGGCGGGCGCGGCGGTCATTCGGACAAGGGCGGCGCTCAATCAACTCCTGGCCTTCCAGGCTGTCTAACAGACGCACCAGTGTCGGATTTTCAATGGCCATTAAACTGGCCAGTTCGCGCTGGGTTAAACCTTCACCACCCGATTTTAAATAGAACATGGTACTCCACCTCGCCTGGGTAACGCCCAGACCTTTCAACCGTTCGTCGAGCATTTTGCGCCAGCGACGGGTGACACGTGCAATGGTAAACGGAAACTGCTCTCTCATCGGTGATTGCTCCTGAGTTTTTGACAGACTGCCGGCGCCGTGAAAGCCGCAGAGCTGACGATGCCAAAAGCTTACTTTATGAAAAATTCGATAATAGCATGCTAACCGTGCGCTTAAATACAGGTTTGCAATAGTAAGCAATATTTGAAAGCAGGGAAACCACAGCGCCCGCCTTATTAGCGGGCAGGCGCATTCTGGAGGCTGTCTGTCGCTATTGAGCTTCTATCCGGCTCGCCTTTTGCCGCATCCACTACGACCTCTGGCGAATCGGTAAACTCCGCGTTGCGGGGATCCATTTCGGCCAAAACCGTAGACGTTTCAGGCATAGCCGGCACAAATTGCTCCTGATCCTCCACCGCGATGTCCTCGGTGTGGGTAATGCGATAACTGGTCGCCGCAGCCAACACGATCAGCGCAGCGGCGTAACCATAAAACAGGCCCTCTGGGCCCAAAAGCTGTATCAGTTTAGACAGCACCACTGGCCCGATCACGCTGCCAATGCCATAACTGAGCAGCAACGTCGCACTGGCTGCAACAATACGAGAACTTTCCATACGGTCGTTGGTGATCGCCACGGCCACCGGATAAATGCTTGCAGACAGGCCTGTAAATACAGCCACCGCCAGCGTAAGTGCCAGTAACTGATGGCTACCCAGCATAGTGACCAACAACGCAGCAATGGCCGCCAACACCGATATCCAGAACATGATTCGACGTCGGTCAAAGCGATCGCACAAAATGCCGATCGGCCAGGCCAGAAGCATGGCGGCAAGAATAGCGCTGGCCATAAAGTTCGCGGTCTGGCTTACATCCAGGCCCACCAGAGTGGCGTAAACCGGCCCCAATGCGTAAAAACTGCCAATCAGTATGCCGGCCATCACGGCTCCGGCCACGCCGGTGAACGACTCGCGCGCCAACGTAAACACCGAGAGTCTCGGTGAAGGCGCGATTTCTGGCGCCTCCATTCGCGTCATCGCCAGGGGCACCAGGGCCAGCACTAACAAAATCGCAGCCAGGGAGTAAGGCACATAATCTGCGGGATTACCCACATTGATCAATAACTGGCCACCCACAGCCGCCAGCAAATACACCACCTGATACACCGCAAACAGGGTACTGCGATTGGAGTTGGTCGCGCGGCTGGAAAACCAGCTTTCAATGACCACCAGAACGCCAGCCATGCTAAATCCCGAAACCGCTCGCAAAACTGCCCAGAAAACCATGTCAAGGGCCATGGGATACAGCAACGATGCCACCGCAGCGATGGTCGCAAACACCGCAAAGGCTCGAATATGCCCTACCCGCGACACCACTTTTTGCACAAACAAAGTGCCCAGCACAAAGCCAATGGAGTAGCACACCAAAACCGTACCAATGGTATCCGGCGCAACGCCCTCAATGCTCAAGCGGATACCCAGCAACGTCATCAGAAAAGCGTTTCCGCCGTTCAGCAGCACGATGCTAAGAAGCAGCGCAAACAATGAGGCGACCATTCGGGTCATGACAAAACTCCGGAACTACCAGATGAGGGTATAGTGTGATGGCGTTGATCGCAGAAACAGGTATTTTCCGGTCAAACTGCAGTACTTTTCGAGCACCGCCATTAAACCAGCTGACACATCGCTAATGCACTAGGCACTTGCCGCTGCTACTGAGTGTTCTGGCCAGTGCGAACAGGAAATTTTACTATTTTTTACATTAATGCGCCGTAACAGATCCCAGGTTTGTGAAAATGTACCATAATCAACTCACGTACAATTGATGAGTTCATCGTTATGAAAAAAACAGAATGGCCCATCCGTTGGGATTTGTTGGTTCGATATCGCCTGATTGAGGCCGTTGCATTGTGGGAAGGTCGACTGACAACCAACCACATTTGTTATAGTTTCGGTATTGGCCGCCAACAAGCATCCAAAGACATTAACACCTATCTGCGTGAACTGGCGCCTGGTAATTTGGAATACGACCGTCACTTGAAGGGCTACGTGCCAGCCAGCAATTTCAAGCCGGTGGTTACTCGCGGCGAAATCAGCGAATACCAGGATCTGGTGGCCAGCCAACAACAGCTCAGCAGTGTGTTTGCCTCACTGGAGGTGCGGCTACCCGGCAGCCATTCGGTTTCAAGCCCCGGACGGGTGATTGATCCAGCCACCATGCGCGCCGTGGTCAGCGCTATTCGCGGCGGCCGACAACTCCGAGCCAGCTACGTATCTCTCAGCCGCCCGGAGGCTGTTCACAGCGTATTGGAACCGCATACAATGGTCTGCGCAGGCAATCAATGGCACGTTCGTGCCTGGTGTGATGCCAATCGCGAATTCCGCGACTTTGCCATCAGCCGTCTACGCAGCGTTCCTGAACTGCTGCGCCAGAAAGTTCGGCACAGTATTTCCCAAGACAACGACTGGAATCGTCAGCTTACATTGGAAGTGGCGCCAGACCAGCGCCTGTCACAGCCTCAGCAGCTTATTATTGCCAACGATTACGACATGCAACACGGCAAATTAACGGTAACCAGCCGCGCTGCACTGGCGCCCTATATTCTGGCGCAGCTAGGCATTACCATAAACACCCAGCATCCTGACCCTCTGGTGCAGCAGCTGGAACTTATCAACCCGGACAGTCTGGGCTTTGGCAGTAAACGCGAGCAGGCACTTAAAACCATCGCCGCCTGTGGTTAAGGTTAAGTTAAGTGCTCGACTGTGCCATAAGTTCCGCGTGTGATCACACGTCCTGAGTCGATTTTTATCCGACTATTCTGCTGTTCAGTGCTGGTATTCCCAGCGCTGGCAGCAGCAAATACCTGTGGACAATCTGCAACAGTCATTACTGAGGTTCAAGGTAATACAGACACCTCGGCGCTGGTGGGTCAAACCGTTACCGTTGAAGGCGTATTAACCCAAGACTCACGCCAGACCGGCGGCTTTTCCGGGTTTTACCTGCAGCAGGCGAATACGCCTGCTGCCTCTACTCGCTCTTCCGCACTATTTGTTTATACCCGTCATAAAGGGGGCCGTTCTGGCCAACGTCTGCGCGTCACCGGCAAAGTCAAAGAACACTATGGGCTGACAGAGCTGGTTGCAGTGAGTGATTTAAAGGTGTGCGGCACCCACGCACTGCCAGCCCCGGTGGAAATGTCTTTGCCTTGGACAAGAACGCCTGAAAGCCTGGAAAACATGCGCGTCCGCATTAACGACCCACTCAAGATTACCGACAGCTATCAGCTAACGCGCTTTGGTGACGTATCGTTGGCAGCCAAAGACCCCTTGATATCCACCGAGTTCATGGCCCCGGGAGCAGCCGCCCTGCACCACGCAGACCTGGCCTCCTTGAACACCCTGATACTGGATGATGGCCACGCCCGCCGCAACCCGCCTTCACTGAACTGGCTGCCAGCCTACAACGCCGCTCAGCCGGGTTCGGCTGTTTCCAGTCTGGTCGCCGGCACCCAGGTTCGCGGCCTGACTGGCGTATTGGATTATCGCTACGGCGCCTGGCGCTTACAGCCTGACCAGATACCCAGCCTGAAACCGCCTCCGTTACCTGACCCGGCGCCGACAAGGCCAACCGGCTCGAATCTGCGGGTTATGACTCTGAATCTGAATAACCTGTTCAACGGTGATGGCCGCGGCCAAGGTTTTCCAACCAGCCGCGGGGCAGAAACACAGGCCCAGTACCAGCGCCAGCTGCAGCGTTTAAGCTCGGGCCTGAATCAGGCTGGTGCCGATTTGCTCGCGCTGTCTGAACTGGAAAACGATGGCTATGGCAACAACAGCGCCATCGCCCAGTTAGCCGCCAGTCTTGGGCCACACTGGCGCTTTGTAGTGCCGGTTAACTCGGCCATGCAAAAAGACGCCATCCGCAACGGCTTGCTGTACCGCGAAGATCGGGTAAACGCGCTTGGGCCAGCGCAGTATCTGTCGGGCGACGGCGGCCGCCCCGCGATAACCCAACGCTTTGCCCTGAAGAGCGGCGGCCTGCCGCTCAGACTGGTGAGCGTGCATCTGAAATCAAAATCTTGCCGCAACGCCCGTGGTGAAAACGCACAACAGAGCGATGGCCAGGGTTGCTACAACGCGGTGAGAGTAAAACAGGCAAAAACACTGCACAAGCAGCTGGATCAACTGGGGCAGCTAGACAAAAGTAACGCCTTGGCAGGCACCCTGATCACCGGCGATTTCAACAGCTACAGCAAAGAGCAGCCCATCAGCGAACTGGCCCGCGCCGGCTACACCAGCATGGTCGCGCACTTCCACCCGTGCACGCCGGCGCGCTGTGAACACTACAGCTATCGTTTTAAAGGGGCTCGGGGGTCACTGGATCACGCCTTGGCATCCACGGCGTTAAAGCCGCGGGTGCTGTCGGCAAGGGTGTGGAATATCAACGCAGATCAGCCCCGAATGGCGGATTACCGCAGCCATTCAAGCCCGCAGTCTTGGCGCTCTTCTGACCACAACCCATTGATTACCGATATAAAGCTGTAAAGCCCGCGCTCAATCAATACCGATAATTTTGTGCATTTGCAACGTCAGGCGCCAGCGTGGATTCGCCAGACAGTAATCCGTCGCTTTACGCGTATTACTCTGCTTGATCACATCCGTGCTGGTTTCCGGCACCGACGGCGAGGCCATGGGCGACAAAAAGAAATGATCAGCCTGTATGTGCAAAAAGCGCTCGGGCAGGGCTTTTTGCTGTGGGTACACCAGCTTAAGTTCGTTGCAGCGTTCAATGACCACTGGCGCATCGGCCTTCGGGCTCACGCAGAGCCAGTCGATGCCGGCAGGTGCCGGCAGGGTACCATTGGTTTCAACGCCAATTTCAAATCCGGCCTGGTGCAGGGCACTAATCAATGAAGAGTCTAGCTGCAGCAGCGGCTCGCCGCCCGTGCACACCACATAGGGTTTGCCAGGTGCTACAGGCCACAACCCCGCAACATGCGCTGCCAAAGCCTCAGGCGTAGCAAAAACACCGCCATTCTGGCCGTCGGTACCCACAAAGTCGGTGTCGCAAAAGTCACACACTGCGGTGGCACGGTCTTTTTCCCGACCCGTCCACAAATTGCATTTGCTGAAACGGCAGAAAACCGCTGCGCGACCGGCTTGGGCACCTTCACCCTGCAGGGTATAAAACGCTTCTTTTACCCGGTACATCAGTGGTGAGCCTCGTAGGCAACAGGGTCCTGTTGCTGATGCTCGGCAAACGCCTGCAAGCGTTCCACACAGGAACTGCAACGGCCACAGGCTTTGCTACGGCCGTTGTAACAGGTCCAGGTGTGGCTGTAATCCAGGTTCAACTGCAAACCGAGGGCCAGAATGTCGCCTTTGGTGAAGTTCATGAACGGAGCTTCCACCGCGACCGGCTGGTAGTTTGCAACTTTACACACTGCGTCCATTTTTTCCACAAACTCAGGACGGCAATCCGGATAAATCGCGTGGTCGCCGCCGTGAGCGCCGAACCATACGGCGCTGGCTTCTACAGTGACGGCATAGCCGGTGGCCAGTGCCAGCAAGATCATATTGCGATTGGGCACCACGGTAGATTTCATAGAACCTTCCTGGTAATCCCCCTCAGGCACGTCAATGGTTTCAGACGTTAACGCAGAGCCTGCCATTACGTCGCTCATGGCGCGAATATCAATTATTTTGTGCGGTATGCCCAGCCGTCGACAAACCTCTTGGGCACAGTCCAGTTCGCGCACATGGCGCTGGCCGTAGTTAAAAGATATGGCATGAACATTCAAGCCGTCAGCACGTGCCTTGTGCAATAAGGTGAAGGAATCCATGCCTCCGGAATAAATTACAACCACGGTGTCAGTCATTCAGGCGTCCATTAGGTGGGCGGTCGATGTGCTTTCATAGGCTTTATTGTAACAGCGTGCCGGCAGGTTGGGTTCGCACATGCACTGGCGGCAAGGTAAACTCATTTACAAATGCATTCCAGCTATAACAGGTGACGTTATAAGTAACCAGATTCCAGCCTTTATCGATTTCGAAGCATCCAGTCTAGATCTTATCGCAAGCTATCCTATTGAGGCTGGCCTGTGCCTGAATGGTAAATACCTGCATAGCTGGCTAATAAAGCCCTGTGAGACCTGGCTGGACTGGTCAGAAAGCGCAGAGCAGATTCACGGCATTGAACGCGATGAACTGACCCAGAGCGGCGAAGATGTGGCAACCGTAGCGCGTGCCCTAAATCGCCTGCTGCCGGAACAGGTGTTCTGTGATGCCTTCACTTTCGACAGCTTCTGGCTGCATCGGTTATTTCGCGCGGCCGCCATAGAACCGGAATTTCAGCTGGAATCGGTGTCGGTGCTACTCAACAGCCGGCAGGTTAAGCTATGGCCTGATGCCCGCCAACACGTCATCAGCGAACTGGGTTTACCGGTGCACCGGGCCAAAAACGACGCCTTGATTTTATCGCACACCTGGCAACGACTTAACCGTTAAGGTTTTCGCGTCCGCGTCAGCCTCCTATACAAATATGACCGTCCGCATCCCGTTAAGGAATACGCGCCGCTCAATGTGCAGCTTTACCGCACGGTGCAGCGCAACGCATTCACAGTTGCGCCCGAGGGATTCCAGTTTGACGGGCGTGAGGCTGTGGTCGACGCGTTCTACTATCTGATCGATGATCGGGCCTTCATCCAGGTCCGTCGTAATATAATGGGCCGTCGCGCCAATCACCTTTACCCCTCTTTTGTACGCCTGGTGATAAGGCCGCGCGCCCTTGAAACCGGGCAGGAAAGAGTGGTGGATATTGATGGCCCGCCCCACTAATTGCTCGCACAGCGAGTCTGACAGGACCTGCATGTACCTGGCCAGAATCAGGAGTTCGCTTTCGGTTTCATGGACTATTTCCATCAGCCGCGCTTCTTGCTGACTGCGAGACGCGTCCGTAACCGGCAGGAAAAAGTAGGGAATACCGTGTTCCGCCGCTATGGGCGCCAGGTTTTCGTGATTCGAGATGAGGCCCATGACTTCCATGTTGAGCTCGCCGGACCGCCAGCGGTAGAGAATGTCGCGCACACAATGGTCCAGTCGGGATCCAAATATCAGCACTCTGGGCCGATGGTCGGCGTCGGTGATACTCCATTCCATGAAAAACCGGGTAGCGGTCTTCGTGAACGCCTCAATCAGCGCAGCATAGCCGGGATTCGCTGCGGCCTTGATACGAAAACAGGCGCGCGCAAAGAAGTTCTCCTCTTCCACATCGTCAAACTGATTGAACTCTTCGACGTAACCATCCAGGTTGTTGATGAAGGCGGTAATACCGGCCACCTGGCCCTGAGCGCTTGGCCCGGTGGCGGTTAAAATGTAGCGCGCGTCATTCAGGGGCATTTTGTCCTCCCGGGCAGCGCGTTCTGAACGCATACCGTGTCGTTCGTTGATGGTTAGATGGATGGGATTGCAAAGCGTCAGCACTCGACGATATTGACCGCCAGGCCGCCGCGCGAGGTTTCCTTGTATTTGTCATGCATGTCGCGCCCGGTATCGCGCATCGTTCGAATAACCTTGTCAAGCGAAACGATGTGCTCACCGTCGCCCGCCAGCGCCATGTGCGCTGCATTGACCGCCTTGACCGAGGCGATGGCATTGCGCTCGATGCAGGGCACCTGGACCAGACCGCCGATGGGGTCGCAGGTCAAACCAAGGTTGTGCTCCAGACCGATTTCCGCCGCATTCTCAACCTGCGCCGGGGTTCCGCCGAGGATCTCTGCAAGCCCGGCGGCGGCCATCGCGCAGGCCGATCCGACCTCGCCCTGACACCCCACTTCTGCGCCTGAAATTGAAGCGTTTTTCTTGCAAAGAATACCGACGGCGGCGGCGGTGAGCAGATAATTGACCACATCGCGATCGTTCGCATCAGGCTGAAACTGCATGTAGTACTGCAGCACCGCCGGAATGATGCCAGCTGCGCCGTTCGTCGGCGCCGTCACCATCCGCCCGCCGGCGGCATTCTCTTCGTTGACAGCCAGGGCAAAGAGATTGAGCCAGTCCATCGCGGATGAGGTGGAGGCAATCAAGCTGCCGTTGTTTTTCTTGGCCAGCAAGCGTGCATGCCAGGCCGCTGCCCGGCGCCTCACGAATAGTCCGCCGGGGATCATGCCCTCATTGCGCAAGCCGTTTTGCACGCAGGCCTGCATGGCCTCCCAGAGCCCTATCAGCTGGGCACGAATAGTGGCCTCGTCGCGCCACGCTTTTTCGTTTTCCAGCATCACCCCGGAAATACTCAGGCCGTGCGTCTTGCACAGGGCGAGCAGTTCAGCCGCCGTATTGAACTCGTAGGGCAGGGGCGTCGTGTCGGTGTCGAAATCACCCTGCGCGGCCTGGGCCTCATCAATCACGAAGCCGCCGCCGACTGAGTAGTAGGTGTTGCGATAAAGCTCGTCGCTGTGCGTATGGGCGATCACCCGCATCGCATTCGGATGATGCAAAAGATTCTCTGAATGCCATTGCATGTCGCGGTTTGCGTTGAAATTAATCGGAAACCGGGCATCGAGCAGCAGAGTCTGGGTCTCTTGAAGCGCCTCCATAGTCGGGCCGATAACGACCGGATCAATGGTCTGCGGTTGCTCCCCCATTAGCCCCATAATGGCGGCACGATCCGTCCCGTGGCCCACGCCGGTAGCCGACAGCGAACCAAACAAGTGAATCTCTATGCGCCTTACCTGCTCCAGCATTCCCTGGTGGCGAAGCGCCTGGACAAAATCATAGGCGGCACGCATGGGGCCGACGGTATGCGAGCTGGAGGGTCCGATCCCAATTTTGAACAGGTCGAAGACACTGATGGACATGGATCACCTCGGGTGAATGCGGTTTCCTGATGTCAGATCCCTGACGAGAATGAAGCATACGCTGCCGTTTTGGCCCAGAGCCGCTTGGATACGACTGGTTGGCTTCCAAAAGCGTCATTTTCGGTCAGGGTTATGTCTGGACGCTACCGTAGGTCGGTTCGCCCTGGGCATCGATCAAGGCGGTTGCCGCGCCTCCAGCCCGTGCACCGGACGGGCAGGACACCCCGCTAATTCTCTCACTGCGTGGCGGAATACCGAAATACTCACGGTAACACCTGGAAAAATGCGAGGTGGAGACGAAGCCGCATGCGGAGGCGACTTCGACGATCGACAGCGGGCTTTGCTTAAGCAGCTGGCGTGCACGGGTCAGGCGCAGTTTGATGTAGTACCGTGAGGGCGAGCAGAGCAGATGCTTTTGAAACAGCCGTTCGAGCTGGCGCCGCGACATCAACACGAAGACTGCAAGCTCATCCAGACAAATGGGCTCTTCGAGATTGGCCTCCATCAGGGCAACGATTTCCAGTAGTTTGGGTTGGGTACTGCCAAACCAGTGTTTCAGCGGCACCCGCTGCAGGTCTTGCTCGTTACGCACCAGGTCATAAATGAACATTTCAGAGATAGCGCAAGAGAGCGCTCTGGAATGATCGCGGGCGATCAGACTGAGCATCATATCCAGCGGCGCGGTGCCACCGGACGCCG
This sequence comes from Marinobacter sp. M3C, assembly GCF_023311895.1. GTDB lineage: Bacteria > Pseudomonadota > Gammaproteobacteria > Pseudomonadales > Oleiphilaceae > Marinobacter. Next base: position 2,934,073 of record NZ_CP092284.1, on the reverse strand, counting down.
TTGACCGATCCCGGTCAATGCAGAAAAGCCGATCGGTCAGGGTGACGCGATGAAAAGTCTCTTTCATCATGACCATGTATTCCCAATGCACGCTGACCTCGTAGCCATCCAGCAGTCCGGCCCTGGCCAGCGCCCAGCTGCCCGTACAAACCGCGCCGAGCCTGCGCGAGAGTCGTGCCTGAGCCTTCAACCAAGCGAGATGTTCGCGGGAGGCGCTGCGCTCGACGCCCACGCCGCCACAAACGATGACTGTGTCTATCGGCGGCGCTGCGGACGTTGCAGTATCCGGCGTGACCAGCACGCCGTCGCTGGCTCGCACGGGTGTTCCGTCCAGGCTTAAGGTCACCCAGTTATAAAGTGTACGACCGGCCAGCTGGTTGGCCATTCGCAGCGGCTCGATGGCGGCCGCCATCGAAATAAGGGTGAAGTTGTCCAGCAGGAGGAAACCGAGCGTCTGAATCTGCCCCTGGGCAGGAATAGCCGCATGTAGCGTGTCTTTATCCTGGCGCTCATTAGTGCTCGTCATCAGACAATTGCCCCCTGCTGGTTAATACCAGGGCTTCCAGCCGTCGCGGCGCACCCAGGGTGGCGCGCTAAACTGGCCCCTTGTTGCATCCTAGCAATTTGACATCGCTAATGTCTGTATTCTCGGTTATGCCCGCTTAAGCGTGTTGTGCGGATCGATGACGAATTTTTTGGGCACGCCCGCATCAAACTCGCCGTAACCGAGCGGCGCATCGTTCAGCGAGATAACCTCGACCCCGACGACATCCGCTATCTTGATACGATCCCACATGATGGCCTGCATCAACTGGCGGTTGTACTTCATCACCGGTGTCTGGCCGGTGTGGAAGCTATGGGACTTTGCCCAGCCAAGGCCAAAACGCAGGCTCAGGTTACCCTTCTGGGCGGCTGTATCCGCAGAGCCCGGATCCTCGGTGACATACAGACCGGGAATGCCCAGCTTGCCTGCAGCACGGGTAATCTCCATCAGCGAATTGAGCACAATCGCCGGGGCCTCTTCCTGGGCGCCCTCATGCCCATGACCGCGAGCCTCGAACCCTACGGCGTCTACCGCACAATCCACCTCGGGTATGCCAAGCAGTTCGGCGATCTGATCGCCCAGAGAAGCGTCCTGCGACAGGTCAACCACCTCGAACCCCTGAGATTTTGCATGGGTCAGGCGGGTCGGATTGACGTCGCCGACGATGACTACCGCCGCGCCCAGCAAGCGCGACGAAGCTGCAGCGGCGAGCCCGACCGGTCCTGCACCGGCGATATAGACCGTACTACCTGGACCGACGCCTGCTGTTACCGCGCCGTGATAGCCTGTTGGCAGAATATCGGATAGACAGGTGAGGTCACGGATCTTTTCCATTGAAAGATCGCGGTGCGGCAGTTTCAGCAGATTGAAGTCGGCATAGGGCACCATCACATAGTCGGCCTGACCACCGACCCAGCCTCCCATATCCACGTAACCGTAAGCGCCACCAGCGCGCGACGGGTTGACGGTGAGGCAGACGCCGGTGTCCTGCTCCTTGCAGGTACGGCAGCGCCCGCAAGCTACGTTGAACGGCACCGACGCCAGATCGCCAACCTTGAAATTCTCGACATCAGAGCCGATCTCAATCACTTCGCCGGTAATCTCGTGACCCAGCACCAGCCCTGCAAGCGCCGACGTGCGGCCGCGGACCATATGCTGGTCCGAACCACAGATGTTGGTCGTGATCACCTTGAGCAGTACGCCGTGGCCGATCCTGCGGCCCTGTGGGTTCTCCAGTTTCGGAAACGGAATGGACTGGACTTCAACTTTGCCCGGGCCTATATAAACAACACCGCGATTGTCACTCATTGTTATTATCCTCATTTTCAGCGTGTTTTGTGGTGATCCCATACTCTTCGCCTGCGTCCAGCAACCAGCGATACAGGTAATCGGCGAAACTGCGCCGGATCACCAGCTCCCAGTGTTCGGCATCAGGACGGCGAAGTAGCACTGTGGTCTTGGCAAACACCGTCGACACTCCTCTGCCAACGGGGAATGCGTGCGGATGCACGTCACAGGGTGTCGACTTCATCAGCACCTCGTGCGCGCTGGGTCCTGACAGTGCCAGCACTGTCTGACCGCCGCTGACGTTAACGATTGCATAGGTGGCTTCCCCCAGCGCCACGCGCAACGCCTTCTCGGTGGCAAATTCCTCACCCGGCGGCAAAATCACCAGCCACTCGTCCGGTGACAGCCACTGGATGCTTTTTTCCCCGTCAACGTTCAGGCCGCAGGCGGTTTCGGGCAAGGCAATACCGACCACTTCTTTTACCGCCGCACGCAACACGTCCGCAGTGCCCCGCACAATCAGGTGGCCCAGAAAGGCACGTTCAGCCATGACTACGCTAGCCCCTTCTTTATGAGCAGAGACAGCATGTCGGTGAAGCGAATAATGCAGCGGCGATTCGGCCGCGATCGTGTCCGGCGCACGTTGTTCAAAAATGGCGACCTTAGACATTCTGGCGCTCCCCCTTGGGGTCATAGAAGATCGGACTGACGATTTCTGCGGCGTGGGTAACACCACCGGCCATCGGACAATAGACCCGCTCGCCGATGCGCTTCTGGCCGCCCTTGACTAACGCCAGCGCGAAACCATGGCTCAGCGTCGGGCTGTAGTAGCTCGATGTCACATGTCCGACCATGGTCATGGGTATTGGCTGCTGCGGATCGAAAACGATCTGCGCTCCTTCCTGAAGCACGACCGTCCCATCCACGGGTTTGAGCCCGACCATTTGTTTGCGATCCTCGCGACAGGTATCCGGCCGTGTGAGCGAGCGCTTGCCGATCCAGGAAAACGGCTTGTTGTAGCCAACGCACCACTGCATCCCAAGATCCTCGGGCGTTACCGAACCATCGGTTTCCTGGCCAACGATAATGAACCCCTTTTCGGCCCGCAGCACGTGCATGGTTTCGGTGCCGTACGGCGTCAGGCCGTACTTGTCGCCATGCTGAAACAGGGTCTTGCAGACATGCATGGCATAGTGGGCCTGCACGTTGACCTCATAACTGAGCTCTCCGGTGAAGGAGATCCGATACACCCGTGCCGGTACGCCGGCCACCGTACCCTCGCGCCAGTCCATGAACTTGAAGCTGTCGCGATCAAGGTCAATGTCAGTAACTTCTTCAAGCAGGCGGCGTGCTTCTGGCCCGGTGATGACCATGGTTGCCCAGTGATCGGTAACCGAGGTGAAGCTGACATCGAGTTCGGGCCACTCGGTCTGATGCCACAGCTCAAGCCACTCCAGAACCCGAGCAGCGCCTCCAGTGGTTGTAGTCATCAAAAAGTGGTTGTCGGCAAGGCAGGTGGTTACCCCGTCATCCATCACCATACCGTCGTCCTTACACATCAGGCCGTAGCGCGCCTTGCCGACCGCAAGTTTTTCCCAGCCGTTGGTGTAGATCCGACCAAGGAACTCGCGAACGTCCTTGCCCTGAATATCGATCTTGCCCAGGGTAGAAGCATCAAGCATACCCACCTTCTCGCGCACGGCACGACACTCGCGCACGACTGCATCGTGCATCGTCTCTTCATTATTAATGGGGAAGTACCAGGGCCGCTTCCACTGGCCGACATCTTCAAACTTTGCGCCACGCGCAAGGTGCCACTCGTGCAATGCGGTGTAGCGCTCGGGGTCGAACAGGTCGCGGCGATGGCGCCCGGCGATTGCACCAAAGCTCACCGGAGTGTAGTTAGGGCGAAATATCGTGGTGCCGGTGTCAGCTATGGTCTGATTGAGGCAGCGGGCGGCGATTGCCATGCCGTTGATATTACCCAGTTTGCCCTGATCGGTGCCGAACCCCAGCGCGGTGTAGCGCTTGACGTGCTCGATGGCTTCGAACCCTTCACGGGTAGCAAGCTCTATGGCCGCTGCGGTCACGTCGTTCTGCAGATCGACGAACTGCTTGGGCGCACGCAAAGTCGGCTTCTCATGAGGTACTTGATACAGACCCAGAGCTTCGCCGGTCTCAAGGCGTTCGACGTCGGGCAGGTCGATTGCCGCCGACGTGTCACCACACCCAATTGCGGCCTCGGCACCTGCTTCGGCGCCGCCCTTGAGCACATCGCCGAGCGCGTACACGCCGCAGGCACCACCGACGGGCGTCAAGCCAGGCAGTTCTGCCGGCACGAAACCAAGAATGTCTTCACGCCAGACCGGCCGCGAGTTGGTGTGCGAGGACAGGTGCACCACTGGGCTGTAGCCACCAGAGCTGGCAATGGTGTCGCAACTCAATTCTCTGACCGCACCCGTCGTCTGAAAGCGGGCGACGTCGATGCTGGCAATTCGCGCACCGGTCACCCGGTTTTTGCCTTTCGCCTCGATAACAGCGCTGCCCATGATGATGTTCAGCCCTTGCGCACGCGCCATTTCACTCCAGTGGCCATCGGCACGGTCCCGGGCATCAACGATGGCGACAACCTCATGGCCGGCTTCCGCCCAGTCGAGTGCGGCGCGGTAGCCGTCGTCGTGGCAGGTCGAGACAACGAGGCGTTTGCCCGGTACAACGCCGTATCTGCGAATGTAGGTGGATACGGCGCCAGCCAGCAGGTTGCCCGGCACATCGTTTTTCGCGTAAACCAGCGGCCTTTGGTGAGCGCCTGTAGCCAGAACAATCTGCGCAGCACGAACGTGATACATGCAGGCGCGCGCCAGCCGGTGGCCGTTGACCTCCGGTGCGCGATCACCAAGGTGTTCTGTGCGGCGTTCGTACAGTGTTACGAACTGATGGTCGTGCAAGCCGTTGGCCGTGGTACGCGGCAACAGGAGAACGTTGTCCATGCCTTCCAGTTCGGCCACCACGGCGGCTACCCATACGGAGGCCTCTTTGCCGTCAAGCATTTCCCGCGAACAGAGCAGGGATCCGCCCAGCTCTTCCTGCTCATCGCACAAAATAACGCGCGCGCCACTCCTGCCGGCCGCGAGGGCGGCGGCCAATCCAGCAGGACCCGCGCCGATCACCAGCACGTCGCAGTGTTGCTTGCTGTGTTCATAATGGTCCGGGTCTATTTCGCGTGGGCTACGCCCCAGACCAGCCGCCTTGCGAATCAGCTTTTCATAGGTCATCCACATCGACGCCGGCGCCATGAATGTCTTGTAGTAGAAACCGGGAGGGATCATCGGGCTGAACAGTTCCCCGACGGTGCTTAGCAAGTGGCTGTGAGGGTTGGTGCTTTTGGCACACAGGCCATCGAACAGAGCCTGCTGGGTCGCCCTCACATTAGGGACCTGCGTCGCCTCCGTAGCCCCTAATTGCATGATCGCATTGGGCTCTTCGGCGCCGGCGGCGACAATGCCGCGCGGGCGCGAGTACTTGAAACTGCGGTTGACGATGTCTACGCCATTGGCGAGCAACGCGGAAGCCAGCGTGTCACCGATGTAGCCGTGACAGGTCTGACCGTTGAACGAAAACGTCAGTGGACGACCACGATCAATGCGCCCACCCTTTGCCAGACGATTGACCTGATTCATGCACGGACCCCCTGTACTTTTTTGTGTACTTGCTCAACCTGCCCTTCACGACCGTGCGCTGCCGGGCCGACAGTGACGCTGGCTTGTTCACCCATGCGATACGTTTCGAGGATCTCGTAGCTGACGGTGTTGCGGGCAACGTTGAAGAACTTGCGACAGCCTGCCGCATGTACCCACATTTCCTGATGCAGTCCTCTGGGGTTGTCACGGAAGAACAGGTAGTCGCCCCATTCTCTGTCTGACGCCGCCTCCGGATTCTCCGGGCGCTGGACATGGGCCTGGCCCACGCAGTGAAACTCTTCCTCAGACCGTCGCTCGGCGCAGTAGGGGCAATGAATGTAGAACATGGTCCGGGCTCTCCTTTAGTGAGCGACGCCTGCGGCGCCGTGCTCGTCAATCAGCGAGCCGGTGTAGAAGCGATCGATTGAAAACGGCGCCGCCAGGGCATGTGGCCGACCGTTCGCCAAAGTCCAGGCGAAGACATCGCCCGAACCCGGGGTGGCCTTGAAGCCACCAGTGCCCCAGCCGCAGTTGAAAAACAGCCCTTCAACCGGTGTGGCAGAAAGGATCGGACAGGCATCTGGCGTGGTGTCGACAATGCCGCCCCACTGCCGGTTCATGCGCACCCGTGAGAAGATCGGGAACAGTTCAATAATCGCCTGCATGGTGTGTTCAATCGTCGGGTAACTGCCGCGTTGGCCATAACCGTTGTACCCGTCAATGCCGGCGCCAATGACCAGATCGCCCTTGTCCGTTTGGCTGATATACCCGTGCACGTGGTTGGACATGACAACCGTGTCGAGAATCGGCTTGAGCGGCTCTGACACGAATGCCTGCAGAGGGTGCGACTCGATGGGCAGCTTGATGCCGGCCATGCCAGCGACCACGCCCGAGTTACCGGCGACCACACAGCCCACTGTTCTGGCATTGATATCGCCGCGACTGGTATGCACACCGATAATCTCGCCATTGTGGATATTGAGCCCGGTGACTTCGGTCTGCTGGATCAGGTCGACCCCGAGCCGGTCCGCGCCGCGGGCATAGCCCCAGGCCACGGCGTCATGGCGGGCCACGCCTGCCCGCGGCTGCCACGAGGCGCCCAGCACCGGGTAACGGGTGCTGCCGGAGCAGTCCATTATGGGAACCCGCTCCGCGACCTGGCGGGCATCGAGCACTTCGCCATCGATGCCGTTAAGACGGTTGGCATTGACTCTGCGCTGAATGTCGCGCATGTCCTGCAGGGTATGCCCAAGGTTGAGCACACCGCGCTGTGAGAACATGACGTTGTAGTTCAGGTCCTGCGACAGCCCTTCCCACAGCTTCATCGAGTGCTCGTACAGCGCTGCCGACTCGTCCCAGAGGTAGTTTGAGCGCACGATCGTGGTGTTGCGTGCGGTATTGCCGCCGCCCAGCCAACCCTTCTCGATAACCGCCACGTTGGTGACGCCGTAGCGTTTGGCAAGGTAGTAGGCGGTGGCGAGGCCGTGACCGCCGCCGCCGATGATGATCACGTCGTATTCTTTCTTCGGCGTGGGGCTACGCCAAGTTTTTTGCCAGTTCTCGTGATAACTCAGGGCGTGTTTGATGAGTCCAAAAACCGAATACCGTTCCATAGCGAGCAACCCTTGTCAGACTGTTCTGTGGGAAATCGGGCGGTGTGGCGTCAAGCAGCGGTGGCGGCGGGACGTCGCGCGCTGATCGCCTGATACACCGGAAAACGCTGGCATAGCGTTGCGACCTTCTCTCGCACCGCGGCCTCGAGGGCTGCGGTATCGCCACCGCTGGCCAGAGCGTCGAGCAGATCACAGATCCACACCGCAAGTGTCGTACACTCGGCTTCGGCGAAACCCCGGGTTGTTACCGCCGGTGTGCCAATCCTGAGCCCGGAGGTCACGAACGGGCTCTGGGGATCGTTGGGCACCGCGTTCTTGTTAACCGTGATATGGCTGCGACCCAGCAGGGCATCGGCATCCTTTCCGGTAATGCCCTGCTGAATCAGCGAGACCAGAAAGAGGTGATTGTCGGTGCCCCCTGAAACCACGTCGAAGCCACGCTCGACAAATACCGCGGCCATTGCGCGGGCATTTTTTATGACCTGACGCTGATACTGAACAAAGTCTTCACCCATCGCCTCCTTCAAGGCCGCCGCCTTAGCCGCGATGACGTGCATCAGCGGGCCGCCCTGCTGGCCGGGGAAGACTGCGCCATTGAGCTTTTTGTGCAGCGCTTCGTCATCAACCGCGCTGAGAATGAGCCCGCCACGCGGACCGCGCAGGGTTTTGTGGGTCGTTGTGGTCACAACATGGGCATGGGTGATCGGGCTTGGATAAAGCCCCGCAGCCACCAAACCGGCGACGTGAGCCATATCGACCATCAGCCAGGCGCTAACCGAATCGGCGATCGACCGAAAGCGCGCCCAGTCGACCACCCGCGAATAGGCGGAAAAGCCGGCGATGATCATTTTCGGTTTGTGCTCGTGGGCCAGCCGCTCGACCTCCTCGTAATCGATTTCGCTGGTAACCGGATCAAGCCCGTACTGCACCGCGTTATAGTGTTTACCGGAAAAGTTCGGCGCCGCGCCGTGCGTCAGGTGGCCGCCATGGGCAAGGCTCATCCCTAGAATGGTATCGCCAGGTTTCACCAGCGCCATGAAAACGGCGGCATTGGCTTGCGCGCCCGAGTGGGGCTGCACGTTGGCGTAGCGGGCGCCGAACAGTTCGCAGGCGCGCCCGATTGCCAGACTCTCCACCGTATCGACATGTTCGCAGCCGCCGTAATAGCGCCGCCCCGGATACCCCTCGGCGTATTTATTGGTCAGCACAGTACCTTGTGCCTGCATCACCCGCGGGCTGGCGTAATTTTCAGAAGCGATCAGCTCGATGTGCGCTTCCTGACGTGCGGACTCCGCATCGATGGCGTCCATCAAAACGTCATCAAACCCCTGTAACCGGTCTTCACGGGTGAACATGTAGCATCTCCTCAAAAATTTCTGGTGTGCAGGGCGTGGCGAAGGCGCCAGGCGTTAAACCGTGTTTCGATGGTAGCCCTGTGGCCGACTAAAAAAGTGCTTAACAGCGTCAGTGCAAATCCTGTTTGCGACATTCTCAGTAACCCACAACAACGTCACTCAATGGCCGACTGCAACAGGCAAGGATGAAGCCCGCCTCCTGGTCTTCTTCAGTAATGCCGCCGTTGTGCTGCATATCTACCGTGCCGGCTTTCAGCTCAACCCGGCAGGTGCCGCACAAGCCCATGCCGCAAGCCTTCGGAATGTGCAGGCCCACCTTGGCCGCAGCGGCGTGAACAGTCTCGCCCCGTGGCACGCGCACGTGCTTGTCGCTGTCGGCGAAGGTAACACCGACCAGATCAGCCTGGTCGAGTGCCTCGGCAGCGGCCTCGGCGTGCTCGATAACGTCTTCCGCAACCTCCGCCGGTGTCGAGCCGAACGACTCCTCGTGGTAACGAGCCATGTCGAAACCCGCTTCGCCCAGGATCCGTCTGACCGCACGCATGTAAGGGGGCGGGCCGCAGCAAAACACCTCAAAATTCATGAAGTCCGGCGCGATCAGCTCCAGCATCTGCTGGTTCAAATAGCCCCTATAGCCGACCCAGGGTTGGCCGGGCTCCTGCCGCTCGCAGATGACATGCACATTGAAGCTGGCGATGCGCGAGCACATGTGGTCGAGCTCGCGACTGAAGATGACGTCCCGGGGGGTGCGGGCACTGTGGATAAAGCAGGCGTTAACATTGGCATTGGTATCGAAAAACCAGCGGGCCATCGACATGACCGGCGTTATGCCAACACCACCGGAGAGCATCAGGATATTCTCGGTGGGGTAATCGATGGCATTGAAGTCGCCAATCGGTCCGTGCACCGCAAGCTCGAAACCTTCAACGAGGTTATCGTGGAGCCAGTTGGAAACCTTGCCGCCGGGTATGCGCTTTACCGTAATCGAAAAGCTGTAAGGCACCGATGGGGAGCTGGAAATACTGTAGGAGCGCATGATTTGCTCGCCGTCGATTTCCAGCTCCAACGTGACGAACTGGCCGGGCTTGAAATAGAACAGGATCGGCTGTTCCGCAACGAAACAAAAGGTGCGCACATCCCAGGTTTCCTGGATCGCCTGGGTGCAGCGCACCACGTGGCGGCCATTGCTCCAAGTCTGCGTGTTAACGGGATTGAGAAACTGCATAGTCATAGACTCTTTCTCGTCTGAGCGGTCTGCAGGCAACGGCAACCTGGGCCAAGTATCGCTATCACTATAATCACTGATGCATGATCCACCTGAAGCATGGTCGGCAGAGCCATTCTGGCCGCCTGTCCCTGGGGCGACTTGCCTATTTACGACACTGGCGTATCTGGAACTGCCATCACGGCCCTGACACGGCATGTCGTCGCCAGCGCTGCGCATGTCGTGAATAGACAACTCTGCTTCCTGAACCTGGTCCACACTCAGCTCTAAGTCAGATGGCATCTGAGACAATCATTCACACCGTGAGGAGAGAAAGCGATGGACCATAATTTTACCGCAGGTTTTGACGACCCAATGAATGACCCGCGCAGTGTGATGGCTGAGATGCTGCAGAGCAGGCGCCAGACTTTCTCTTTGCCACAAGCCCTCTACAATGACGCGAGAATGTTCAGACTCGACATGGAAGAGATATTTGAGAAGGAATGGATTTTCGCCGGAATGACGTGCGAAATCCCAACCAAAGGCAGCTACATAACGGTCGAGGTGGGCAGTAACTCCGTGATCGTGATGCGCGACAATACAGGCGCTGTGCGGGGGTTTTACAACGTCTGTCGCCATCGCGGTTCGCGCCTGTGCAGCAAGGCTCAGGGCAAAGTTGCCAAGCTGGTGTGCCCCTACCATCAATGGACTTACGAGCTCGATGGACGCCTCCTGTACGCGGGCAGCAATATGGGCGACGCCTTCGATCCGTCCGAATACGGATTAAAACCCGTGTATGTCAAAACCGGTGGCGGCTTTATTCTGATCTGTCTGGCCGAAGATCCACCCGCCGTCGATGACTTTCTCGCCACGCTCGGGGAGTACCTTGAGCCCTATGACATGGACAACGTCAAAGTCGCCGCCGAATCGACGCTGGTTGAAAAGGCCAACTGGAAGCTGGTGGTCGAAAATAACCGCGAGTGCTATCACTGCAGTGCTGCGCACCCCGAATTGCTAAATAGCCTGCAGGAGTTCGATGACACCGAGGATCCCCGCGCCACACCCGAGTACAAGGCGCTGGTCGCGCGCAAGCAGGCCGAATGGAGTGCCCAGAATATACCCTGGAAGCTACAGCGTTTCGGTCAGCGTAACCGCCTTACCAGAACCCCCCTATTGGAGGGTACGGTCGCCATGACAATGGACGGTAAACCTGCTTGCAAAAAACTGATGGGCCGAATCCAGAATCCTGACATGGGTTCGCTGCGCATCCTTCATCTGCCCAATTCCTGGAATCACTTCATGGGGGATCACGCGGTGGTGTTTCGCGTGCTACCGCTAGGACCCCAGGAAACAGTGGTCACCACCAAGTGGCTGGTACACAAGGATGCCGTCGAAGGCGTCGACTACGATCTGACCCACATGCGGCGGGTCTGGGACGCAACCAACAATCAAGATCGGCGTCTGGTGGAGGAAAATCAGCTTGGTATCAACTCCAGAGCCTACCAGCCAGGCCCGTATTCAGAGACTTACGAATACGGCGTCATCGACTTCGTGCAATGGTATAGCGAACAGATGCTCAGCAGCCTGGGTTACGGCCAGGATCATTTGCGTGTAGTCGGGAAATAAGGGCGTCAGCTCGGCAGCACCCCTTCCTCCTTCAGCAGCGCCTGGATGGCGTCAGCTCCGATCTCGGAACTGACGCCGGTCAACACCTTACCGCCGCCGCCCTGCGTCTTCGCCGCTGCTGCTTTAAAGCGGTCCCGCGCCGACGACGCGGTGATGATCTTCAACCGTTTGGGTCGCTTGCGCGCCGGTGCGGTAAGCCATCCGGCCCGCACTTCGTCAGGCATGGACGCGGCGGCGGACACCGCAAGCACGCCCCTGCGCGCCGGACCGAAAGCCGAGGGACGCGCGCCGGGTGCTGCGCTATCGACCGTTACGATCGCAGGAAGCCGCACCGAGAGCCGGCGTCGCTGGCCGCGCGGCAGAGCCTGCAGCAGCGTCACGACGCCGTCGTTTACGCTTTCTACCTGTGCCACACCACTTACAATGGGCCAGCCGAGCCACTCGGCCAGCAGATAGGGAAGCATTCCCGAACCTTCACCGGTTTCGGCGCGCATGCCGCAAAGTACCAGCTCTGGCGCCAGCTCACGCAGCGCGTCGGCCAGCGCCGGCAGCACATCGGCGCCGGCTGCCTGTTCTATCAGCGCCAATCGCTCCACGGTGTTTTCGCCAGCCTCGGGCGCGCCGACCATCCCGAGATAGCCGCGCAGCGCCGGCTCGCTTTCGGCATCGTTTTGTCCAGCGTGCACCAGCGCTGTGCGGGCACCGGCAATGGAGAATGCCAGCTCGTACGCGCGCGCATCCTGGTCAGCGCGCCGCGTGCGCCCGGTCAGCGGATGGCGCCCTATCGAGACCAGCACGGCAATACCGGGGCCGTCGGCGTGCGCCGTTTTCGCGAGCACCTTATGCGGCATCTTTCTTCTCCTGAAGTCGTTGCTGCAGCGCCACCAGAGCCGCCAGAATTTCGTCGGCGTCGCCGATCACGGCGAGGTCGGCGCGTTTGACCATGTCGCAGTGCGGGTCGAGGTTGATCGAAACAACCTTGTCGCAGCTTTGTATACCCTGCAGATGCTGGATTGCGCCGGAAATACCCACCGCGAAGTACACCCGTGCAGTGACCCATGTGCCGCTGGCGCCGACCTGGCGGTCGCGCGCCATGAAACCGTCATCAACCGCAACGCGCGAGGCACCTTCGGTAGCCCCCATAATTGCCGCGGCGTTGTGAAATCCGGCCCAGTCGCTCACACCACGACCGGCGGCCAGAATAAACTCCGCTTCGCCCAACGCGACCGTCGCGGGGTTAACGGCAACGGCACCGAGATCCTGGATGCGCCCCGGTATCCGCGACAATGGCGCCGGCAGTGTCATCGGCCGGGCCGCGTGGCGGGTCATGGCCACGGGTTCGGCGCATTCGGCCAGCGCCAACACCAACCGTGGTAGCGGTCGGTTTATATCCGTGCTGCCCGCAGCGCCTAGCCCGCTGCAGCGCTTGCCTTTCGTGTCCTGGTTGATCTGCCAAACCTGTGTTGCCGGGCGTTCGGATAATCTCGCCGCCAACCGGCGGCCCAGGTCGGCGCCGCCTATCGCTGAGTCTGGCAAAAGCCAGTGCCGCGGCGAAAGCTCGCGCTCGACGTCAGCCAGCACGGCCAGGCGTTCTTCGGGGCTGCACTGGGTATTAGAGGATGCGCCCAGGCCGGGGGATTGATCGGCAGAGTGTATTAAAGTGTGTGTTAGAGAGTGTGTTAAAGAGTGCAGTAGTCGATCGACACCGGCAGTTCCGAAGCCATCCTCCCGAATGGCGCCAAAGACCATGGCCAAAACAGCGCCGGGCATGGCCGGATCTGCATCGGCCAATTGCCGGGCCAAACCGAGCAGGTCCCGGTCATGGGCCGATAGCCGCCCACCGGGAAGATCAGGCACCACCGCAATCAGAAAAGCCGGAGTCTCGATCTCAACGGTTTTACGCGGGTCGACCGCCACTGCCGGGCGTTCATTTCGCGAGTTTAGACTCGTCTCTGTCTGGGCGCCGCTGCGGTCGATTCGCTTGATGCCGTTGGGCCCACTAAATCCCACTCGATGCGGGTTGCGCCGCACCAGCCCATTGGGGCCGGCCCACAGCGATGGTCCAATCCGGCTTGTGCCAAGCATCTCCGCAAGCACCGCGCCGTGGTCTGGGTGCAGGCGGTTGCGCGCGATCCGCTCCTTGCGTGAGTCGCGGCGCGGAAGAGAATCCGTGTCGTCACGCATCAGCGAGCAACTCCACGGTTAGCACCGGCTGGCCCGCCTTGTCGTTCCGGCCGGATTGATCTTTCTGCGCCGATGGCACCAGGCAGTCGGCCACGAGTTCAGCAATGTCACGAACCTCCGGCCCCGGTTCTACCACGCCCTCCAGCATGGCGGTGCATTGCGGACAACCGACGGCTACCACACTCACGCCGGTTTCACGGATGTCATCCATGCGCATGTCGGGAATCCGGCGTTTACCGGGAACGTCGACGATCGCCGCGCCCCCGCCGCCGCCGCAGCAGCGTGAGCGAAAGCCGCTGCGTTGCATTTCCACCAGTTCCATGCCGAGCGCCTTGAGCACGTTGCGCGGCGCCTCGTACTCACCGTTGTAGCGCCCCAGGTAGCAGGGATCGTGATAGGTGACCTTGTCGCCTTTCCACTGGGAAATCGCCAGGCGTCCTTTGGCGAGCAGCTCGGCGATATAGGTGCTGTGATGATAAACCTGATAAACACCGCCCAATTCGGAATACTCGTTCTTGAGCACATGAAAGCTGTGGGGATCGCAGGTGAGAATACAGCCGAAGCCATACTGTGACAGCGTTGCGATGTTGCGCCTCGCAAGACTCTGGAAGGTTGCTTCGTCGCCAAGGCGGCGAGCGAGATCACCGCTATCGCGCTCGTCATTGCCGAGCACCGCGAAATCGACGTCGGCGGCGCGCAGTATCCTGACCAGCGCACGCAGTGTTCTCTGGTTACGCTGGTCGAAGGCGCCATCACCAATCCATAGCAGGACCGCCGCGTCGCGCACGTCGGCCATTAGCGGCAGGTTGAGATCCGCGGCCCAGTGCATACGCGAGTCGGGGGCGAAGCCGCTGGGATTGTCGGTCGCAATCAGGTTTTCGATAACCTCGACGCCACGTCTGGGTGTGGTGCCCAACTCCAGGGTGATGTGGCGGCGCATGTCAACGATGGCGTCGACATGCTCGATCATCATCGGACATTCCTCGACACAGGCCCTGCAGGTGGTGCAGGACCACAGGGTGTCGGCGTCGATCAACGCCTTGCCTTCTCTACCGATGATGGGCTCATCGAGTGCGCCATGGTGCTCGCCCACCGGGTTGCCGGGGTGCGGAGACCCGTGATAGCCGGCATCGCTGCCCCCGGCCAGCCCGACCACCATGTCCTGTATCAGTTTTTTCGGGTTAAGGGGCTGGCCCGCAGCAAACGCCGGGCAGACTGCTTCGCAACGCCCGCATTGCACGCAAGCATCGAACCCCAGTAGCTGGTTCCAGGTGAAATCCGCCGGTTTTCCTGCGCCCAGCGGCGCCTGCGGGTCAGCGAGATCAAGCGCTTTCAGGCCGGTGGAATGACCGCCTCCGAAGCGTTCCGGCCGGCGATGGAAAGCCAGATGCAGCACGCCGGCGAAGGCGTGTTTCATCGGCCCACCCCAGGTCATACCCAAAAACATTTCAGCCAGGCCCCAGGCCACCACAGCCGCGAGAAGCACGGCCAGTACCCAGCCACCGATGGCAGCGGGCACCACCCCCGCTGCGGGCAGAGTAACAACGAAAACCCCCAGCGAGAACGCAACCAGGCTTTTGGGCAGACGCATCCAGGGCCCTTTCGACAGCCGGGCGGGCGGATTGCGTCGACGCAAGGCCACTAACAGGCTGCCACCAAACATGCATAGCGTGGCCGCCAGCAAGGGCCATGTCAGCCAGGCGCTGCTCAGGCCCAGGCCGTGCACCGCAATCGCGATCGGCGCCGCAAGGGCAAACCCCCCGGCCGTCGCCACGTGGGTGCGGGAAATGTACTTGTCGCGCTCCACCACGTGGTGGAGGTCGACAAGATAGCGCCGGGGCACAGCCGCCAGCCCATTGAAAAAGCCAACATCCGAGGGACGCCCCTGTCGCCACAGGATAACCCGACGAGCCGCCCCGATGATCGCCAGCACCAGCGCCGTGAATATCAGGATGGGTAGGATAGTTTCAAGCATGGTGGTTCTCCTGTGGCCTACTTGAGCGGCCGCCCGACAACCGCCTCAGAAGTCCTTGCACAACCTGAGCGCATCGTAAATGGCGGCGTGAGTGTTGCGTGGCGCGTTGCAGTCACCCAGGCGGAACAACAGAAAATCGCTGCCGTTGCCACTCAGCGTATTCAGGCATGGCTGCGGCCTGATTTCAAACAGCGCCTCAAGGTCGACCTGGCCCTTGTTCAGCGAGCGCGGCTTGAGCGCGTAGTACAGCGCTTCATCGGGCCGTACGCCGTTTTCAACCACCACCTGATCAACTACCCGCTCTTCCTGAACGCCGGTATATTCGTTTTCGAGTACCGCCACCAGCTTGTCGCCTTCGCGATAGACCTTCTGCAGCATCAGGTCGGAGGTCATGATCACCTCCTTGGCGTACAGGCTACGGTAGTAGGTTGGGAAGCTGGTGCCGCCAACGGCCGCGCCGGGCTTGATGTCGTCGGTCACGATTTCGACTTGGGCGCCTTTCTCGGAGAGGAAATCGGCCGCCGATACGCCGGGGAACTCGCAGATTGTGTCGTACACCAGCACATTCTTGCCGGGCGCGACAACGCCGTTGAGGATGTCCCAGGTGCTGACGACCAGGCCGTCTTCGGCACCCCATTCAGGCACCTGCGACAGGAAAGGCGCGCCGCCGGTTGCGACAATCACGATGTCTGGACGCATCTCGAGCACGCCTTCGTCCGCTCGTACGCCGAGACATACTTCGACGTTAAGGCGGGCCAGTTCGAGCTGAAACCAGCGGGTGATGCCGGCAATCTGATCGCGCTGCGGCGCCTTGGAAGCTATGGTGATCTGTCCGCCAAGTGCTGGGCTCGCCTCGTACAGCGTCACAGCATGACCACGCTCCGCAGCCACCCGCGCCGCCTCCATGCCCGCAGGACCGCCGCCCACGACCACTACCTTGCGCCGCGGGCCGGTACTCTTGTCGATGATATGCGGCAGACCCTGATACTCACGCGAGGTTGCCGCATTCTGGATGCACAGCACATCCAGCCCCTGGTACTGCCGATCGATACAATAGTTGGCACCCACGCACTGCTTGATCTGGTCTATCTGCCCCAGTTTGATTTTATTGACGATATGCGGGTCGGCAATCTGCGCCCGCGTCATCCCCACCAGATCAACGTAGCCGGCCTCCAGTATGCGCTGCGCCTGATTCGGATCCTTGATGTTCTGGGCATGGATCACCGGCACACCGACAACGGCTTTAATGCCCGCCGCCAGGTGCAGAAACGGCTCGGGCGGGTAGGACATATTTGGAATCACGTTCGCCAGAGTGTTATGGGTGTCGCAACCGGAGCCGACCACGCCGAAATAGTCGACCATGCCGGTCGCGTCGTAATAGGCCGCGATCTGTTTCATGTCGTCATGGCTGAGGCCATCGGGATGGAACTCGTCGCCGCTGATGCGCAGGCCGACGATGAAATCATCGCCGACTTCGGCGCGAACCGCCTTTAGAACCTCAAGACCAAAACGCATGCGGTCTTCGAAGGTCTTGCCCCACATGTCGGTGCGTTTGTTGACACGCGGGCTCCAGAACTGATCGATCAGGTGCTGGTGCACGGCCGATAGTTCAACGCCGTCCAGGCCGCCAGCCTTCGCCCGTCGCGCCGCCTGAACGAAATCACCAATGATGCGCCAGATCTCTTCTTCTTCGATGGTCTTGCAGGTCGCGCGATGGACCGGTTCACGTATACCCGATGGCGACACGAGCGAGGGCCAGTCGAAACCATCCCAGCGGGACCTGCGGCCCATATGGGTGATTTGGATCAGGATCTTGCCGCCATGCTTGTGCACGGCGTCCGCCAGGTTTTGGAAGTGGGGGATAATGCGATCGGTGGCCAGATTTACCGAACTCCACCAATTATGGGGACTGTCGATGGACACCACCGACGAGCCCCCGCAAATGCACAGACCGCAGCCGCCTTTGGCTTTCTCTTCGTAATAGCGCACGTAGCGCTCGGTGGTCATGCCGCCATCGGTTGCATAGACCTCGGCGTGGGCGGTGCTGACCACGCGGTTGCGGATAGTCTGGGTGCCAATCTGGATGGGTTTGAACAACGCCTCGAAAGCCATGGGAAAGTCCTTAACTCAGGGGCTGAACGATGAATATGCCGTGGTCGCAGCCAGGTTCCGCCGCGCTCTGGATCTGTTCAGCGCGGGTCCGCAACGAATGCCCCCAAGCTTCCTGAATCTGGTCCATGGCGCCGGCAAACCAGCCGGTGAACATATAGTCGACCTTGCGATCGACTTTTCCGTAAACGTACACAAAGGCACTGTGGTCCAGGCGGACGCGTGCGACCCCCTGCTCGATATCGAGTTTCTCAATGGTGAACAGGCCCCAACCACGCTGCGAGAGGCGCAGCATGTAATGCTCAAACACGGCTGCGCCTTCCAGGCCGTGCAATTCGGCCTCCTTTTCACACCAGTGCCATGCCGATTTGTAACCAGCGTCGTAGAGAATTTCGGCATAACGCACAGCGCCTATTTCCTGCTCGATCGCCATGTGATTATTGACAAAAAAGTGGCGCGGAACGTAAAGCATAGGCAACGCATCGGTTGTCCAGACGCCGGTTTCCTTATCAACCTCGATAGGCAGTTCTGGTGCCGTCGTCGTCATGGTCGCTCCCCTCGCATTATTTTCCATCCCCGGTCGTTTTCAGGATCGTTACGGACGCCATAACGGGGCATCACCCCTGAAAAGCTCACGCAACATCACCCGCCGCGACGACCTGCCCGGACGCCAACCCAGCGTCAGACTCCTGCCTCTGATTCTGTTCCGTGCCCCAGACGTCGCCAAGAACCCGCAGCCAGTTTTCGCCCATGATCTTGCGAACCTGAGGTTCGGAAAATCCGTTTTTTAGCAGCGCCTCGGTGAGGTTGGGGAACTCACCCACGGTGCGTATGCCCAACGGGTTAACAATCTTGCCGAATTCGGTCAGGGACCGGGCATAGCCTTTATCGTGGGTGAGCATGTCGAAGAATTCGGGGCCGTGACCCTGGGTAAAATCGGTGCCGATACCAATTGCATCTTCACCGACGATATTCATGATGTAGCCAATCGCTTCGCAGTAGTCGTCAACGGTGGAATCGATGCCGTTCTTCAGAAAGGGCGCGAACATGGTCACGCCGACGAAACCGCCACGGTCGGCGATGAACTTGAGCTGCTCGTCGGTCTTGTTGCGCGGATGCTGTTTAAGGCCGGCCGGCAAGCAATGGGAATAACAAACAGGTTTTTTCGACTCGAGGATGACTTCTTCAGACGTGACCGCGCCGACGTGAGAGAGATCGCACATGATGCCCACCCGGTTCATTTCGGCGATTATCTCGCGACCAAAACCGGACAAGCCACCATCGCGCTCATAACAACCGGTACCGACCAGGTTCTGCGTGTTGTAGCACATCTGCACGATACCCACGCCGAGGCGCTTGAATATCTCGACGTAGCCGAGCTGGTCCTCGAAGGCGTGTGCGTTCTGAAAGCCGAGGATGATGCCGGTCTTGCCTTCGCGCTTGGCCTGCCGGATATCCTCGGTGGTATGAACCTGGTGTACCAGGTCGGTGCTGTCGCGCATGAGCTGATTGACCATGACGATATTGTCAATCGTCCCTTGAAAATCCTCCCACACCGATACCGTGCAGTTGGCGGCGGTCAGCCCACCCTTGCGCATATCTTCAAAGAGCTCACGGCTCCATTTGGCGATGATCAAACCATCGATAATGATGGCATTGCTGTGCAAATCGGCAGCGGAGTGCAGGTTGATGAGGGACATTGTCGGCTCCAGGCATTAGACGTTATAGCCGCAGCATAGCGTCCTCCCTATCGACCAAATTGACTGATTGCGACCGAAAGAATCCCAAAAACGTCATGCGCGAATCAGGGCCCACCTGATTCGGCGGGATCGCATCATCCGGTGGCACTGCGGTATCGGACCCAAGCGCTTGCCTTCCCCGTCGCAGAGAGACTCGTGCCAGTCGCCCGCAGACTGACTGATCTTGCGGCAATGTGGTTTTCTGTCCCTGCTACGGCGACTGTCTGTCGCACGCCCAACAATAATAAAGAGGAGGCTCCACAATGGATGGAAACATCAAGAGCAATGAGACACAGCAATTGCAAACGATAAAAGAACTGGAAGCGGTTTACGATACCGATTACGAAATAGGACAACACAACATCCACCCCCTGGGGCTGGAACTTCATAATCCCGTTTTCCTGACCAGCGCTTTGCTAATTTTGGTATTCGTTGCGGGCTCGCTGATCTTCCCCGCAGCTGCCAGCGAGATGCTGATGGCGGCGCGTACCTGGTCAATCAATACTTTTGACTGGTTGTTCTTGTCAAGTGGTAACATTTTCGTGATGTTCTGCCTGGCCTTGATTGTACTCCCTGTAGGCAAAATCCGGCTTGGTGGTGACACAGCCAAACCCGATTACAGCCGCTCTTCATGGTTTGCAATGTTGTTTGCAGCAGGCATGGGCATTGGCCTGATGTTCTGGAGCGTGGCTGAACCTATTGGCTATTATACCCAGTGGTACGGCTCTCCGCTGAACATTGCCGGTGGCACCATGGAAGCCGAGCGCGCCGCTATGGCAGCGACGATGTATCACTGGGGGCTGCACCCATGGGCGATTTATGGCG
The DNA here is from genome assembly GCF_023311895.1 of Marinobacter sp. M3C. Taxonomy (GTDB): domain Bacteria; phylum Pseudomonadota; class Gammaproteobacteria; order Pseudomonadales; family Oleiphilaceae; genus Marinobacter. The sequence continues at coordinate 2,913,932 of NZ_CP092284.1, read as the reverse complement.
TAGTTGCGTTAGCGCTGGCGTTTTTTACCTACAATAAGGGCTTGCCGCTGACGATACGCTCGACCTTTTACCCCTTGCTTGGCAATCGGATATACGGACCCATCGGTAATATCATCGATATCACGGCGGTCATCGCGACTATTTTCGGCCTGGCCACCTCCCTCGGTTTCGGCGCACAACAGGCCGCCGGCGGTCTGAATTACCTGTTCGGGATTCCTGCCGATCTGAGCACACAGACGGGCATCATCGTTGTTGTCACCGCCGTCGCGCTTTTTTCGGTGACGCGCGGCCTTGATGGCGGGGTCAAGCTTATGAGCAATATCAACATGGTTCTGGCGGCCGCACTGTTGCTGTTTGTCATTTTTGCCGGATCTTTGATGACTTTCCTCAGCACCCTGGGCACTACAGTCGTGGCCTATGCCGAACACTTTCTGCCATTGAGCAACCCAATCGGCCGTGAGGATGAAACCTTTTATCACGGCTGGACCATCTTCTATTGGGCCTGGTGGATTTCCTGGTCACCCTTTGTCGGCATGTTTATCGCGCGCATCTCCAAGGGCCGTACGATTCGGGAATTTCTCACCGCGGTTCTCCTCGTACCAACATTGGTAACGTTCGTCTGGATGAGTGCCTTTGGTGGCAATGGACTAGCACAGACAAAAGCAGGCGTTGGTGCACTGGCCGATGGCATCAGCGATTCTTCACTGACCCTGTTTCAGATGCTGGAGAACCTGCCGCTGTCAGGAATCACGTCTGTTCTGGCGATTGTGCTGGTGCTGGTATTCTTCGTGACCTCCTCCGACTCTGGCTCATTGGTCATCGACAGTATTACCTCGGGTGGCAAAACCGATTCACCCACGGCACAACGCGTGTTTTGGGCGACATTGGAAGGCGTTATTGCGGCCGCATTGTTGACGATTGGCGGCTCCGATGCCCTGACCGCTTTGCAGGCGGGCTCGGTAACGACCGGTTTGCCGTTCACTATCGTGCTGCTGGCAATGTGTGTGAGTCTCGCCAAGGGCTTACAACACGAGCAAAAGTTGCTGACGATCAAACGAAAAAGGGCGTCCAGCGTTCTCGCCAAGGACGCGAAAAAGCGGGCGGCAGTGCCTGCCGCAGGTTGATAGGGCTATCACCGGATTTATAACCCACTCTGGCCATTCATTGGATGAGGCCAGAGTGCGTTATGATTTACGCCCCTGGCCCGGCAGCCGCTGCTATAATTACATAAGTGTGTTCTGATTCATCACCTTTGCCGAGCCCGAGCCATGCCGCAAACCTCTGTTACAGATACTCTGCGCGAATACCAGTCATTACTGGAACTGCTGGATGACGCCTATTGGGAAGCCAGCTGCATCGAACACAAAGACATGCTGTACGACATCATCAGTATTTTCAGCCAGGAAGTGGCCGAGCTGAACAAACTCAGCGTTCAAGACCATCACTACCCTTACGAAGTGATCACCGAAGGCATCCGCCGCATCGTGCCGAAACTTGAGCGCCTGGACGAAGCCCGCGAGCTGATCATCCAGCGCACGCAGACCCTAACCGACTTTCGCGACATTCTTTCTTCCGTACTGGGCATTCTGGAAGACCAGCTGCGCACGCTCTAGTCTCCTGTCTGAAGCAGCCGTAAATTACGCGCCGACATGCACCCGCTGGCCTTCAGGCAATTGCGGAAACACGGTACTGACGTTGTACAGAAATTTCCCCAGCGCCAGTAAATGATGGCCCACAATCGGGAAACCGGTGGTCAGCAGGCTCACTGAAATATCCCGTGCCGAATCGGCCCAGCAAAACTTGTTGATTAGCCCCACGTGGCCAAACGCATAACGGGTGTTTGGCCCCCAGACTCCTACCGGGTCGCCCCCCAGCATCATCCCGGCGCTGAAGCGCATAGGCAGCATAAGGGTGCGATCGAGCTGCAGCGACCCAAACTGCTGGATTGCGCGCTGCACCGTAATTTCACTGCAGATGCGCTTTCCAGCCCACACGCCGCCATTGAGCATCATCTGGAAAAACCGCCCCATTTCCTCGGCGGTGCCATACAGATTGCCGGCGGGTATGACCGCCTGCTGAAAGCGAGGGTCATTGGTCACCGCTTCCACAGATTTGATATCGCCACCCAACGCCCGCTTTACAACCCGCGATATCGGCCAGGTAGGCCGCGGGCCGGTAGCGTAGTTAGCCGCCGGCACGGTTAAATCCGCCGCTGCTACGCCATAGGTAAACCAGGTCATCCCCATGGGCTTGCGAATATAACGGTCCAGATACTGCTGAATCGTCAGGCCAGTGACGGTTTCGAGAACTCGCTGCAACACAAAGCCGCCGGTAATAGCGTGATAAAAGACTTTTGAACCGTCTACCTGCATCGCCCGCTCCTCACACAGCAGGCGCCAGATTTCTTCCGGGTTCCACAGCACCTCAGGTGGCGTGTCACCAGGAATCGCCGGAATACCGCCGCGATGGGACAGTATCTGGTGCAGGGTGATGGTGCGCTTGCCGTTATGGGCAAATTCCGGGCAGTAATAAGCCACCGGGTCCATCAGGTTGACCAACCCCTGCTCGGCTAGCAGATGAATCAAAAAGGCCGTCACCGCTTTCGACGCGGAGAAATAACAGACGGGTGTGCCTGTTGTCATCGCTACCCGCGGCGTATCCACGCTGTCGTCCGGGCCGTTACCCCGGGCATGACCGATAGCGCGGTGCAGCACCGACTCGCCCCGGTGGCGCAATGAAATCTGGATACCCGGATGCACGCCAGTGCGGTAAAGACTCTCGACACTGCGCCATACCGCCTCTACCGACTCTGGTCGCAACCCTACCGACACTGGATTTTCCCCGGCCGTATCACGGCAGGTCACGCTGGCAAGATCCTTGGGCACTCTGCACGTGTGAAGGGCGCGGCGAGTAAGTGTTTTTATGGGGCTGAGCATGTTATTTCTCCATGAGGGCACGGCGCCATAATTACGGGCTTTTCGCGTGGATTAAATTGTTATACAGCCTAGCCCAAAATACACCGATTATGACGACCGAGCAGGAGGCGCTGTGCAAAAGAATCTAGCGTACAACCTCAAGCCTGAAATCTCTTTTAATACGCTGCCGGTGCCGGGCAATCGCGGGTCATTCTGGTATCCGATGATTTGGGGAGCGACGATTCCGGGGTGATCACAAAAAAACGGTCTGGGGCCATCCGGTTCGCGGTGGTCGAGGCCGCCTCTGCCGCCTCGGTGCAGCCTTGCTTCAGCCGCGCTTCGGCGAGGTTGTTCCAACCCGATGCAATGCCTGGAAACCGATAGGTCATAGCCTGATAGTGTTCGGCTGCCGCGGCCCAGCGACCTTGTTGATAGGCAATGTTGCCCAGCCCCAATAACGCAGCGGGCTGATCCGGCCAGGCTTTTGCCGCGGCCAAATAGGCAGCCTCCGCTGCAACAGGCTGTTGTGTGGTTTCCAGATCATGCGCGGCCATCAGGTAAGGCAACGGCTGTGCCGTTACCGGAATTTGGCCTGGCGGCACTATTATTCGGGCCCACCGGCCTGAGCGATCCCAGGTCGCCATGAAAACGGAGACTTTCTGCCGGTAGCCTTTTTCCGTTCCGGTGTGAAGAATCAGCGCTTCCTGGGCACTATCAAACCCGATAACCACGGCAAAGTGCCACTGCGGCCACCAGTTGAAACGCAGATTTTGCAGCACCAACACCGGGTGGCCCGCACTCACCTCGGTCAATACGCTGGTTAGGTCGGGATCCAGCGGGTACACCAACATGCCGTATTGGCGCGCAGCAGCCACCATTTCAACCTGCAACGCTCCCTGGCGCTCTGGCAGGTACACCCGGTCAATCAACTCATCAGGAGCGGCACTCACGCCCTGTGCATTCAGCATCATCGCCAACGAAGCGGGGCCACACTGATACTGTTCCTGAGGATGAAATGGCACGTCCGTGAGCTCAGCGCTTTCGAAGCCCGTTGGCCACTGCGGCCGGCTGGCGCACCCTGAGAGCAGAACCCCCAAGAATGCGGCCGTGAGTAGCCTGCTTGGTTTCAATAAAAAAGCAAACATGCTGATGTCATTACCGCAGGCACCTGACGAACGGGAAGATATCAGTGGCGCAAAGCATATCGGTGATGATGAACACCAGCAGAAACAGCACGATGATACCGACAACACCTTCACCGGCCGGTGCCGCAGCCAGTTGTTGTTTGAAGTCCGTCAGCTCAGAGGGTGTCAGGCTTTGAATGCGGTCACGCACTTCCTGTTCTCCGACCCCCATGCTGGCCAGAGTACCTTTTACATCATCGCGTTCCAGCATCTCCATCAGGGCCTGGCGGTCAATATCGGCACGCTGCTCTGTTAATAATTCGCCGGTGCCGACAATGCTGGCAGAGGCGGGTATTGCCCACATTGACATCAACATCATAACCATCGCCATGATGCCTGAAATAGATTGCATGTAGCCTCTGATTGCCTGCATGGTTTGTTCCTCATGTTCTTCTAATGTTTGGGGGTATATTGTTGGATCACTTAATACATCAGTGTAGCCGCAACTGGCTTTCACGCACAGGAGGGCCGACTGAAAAGATAGCCAACGAGCTTCCGGTTAGGGTCTTGATGTGGTCACCTATTCGGAACTTACTTCACCACCGAGTTCTGTGCTTCCAGTTATTCGTAATTGGGGCCATACTGAATTTTGGGTCAATCAGTTATGGCGAGAGGCAATAGACATGAGCAAAGGACAAGACAGTAAAAAAGCTGAGAAGAAGAAACCGCTTTTGACTGCAAAAGAAAAGAAAGCGGCCAAAAAATCGAAAAAAGGTGACACCAATGTGCTGGGGAACTAGACGGTTTCAATAATAGATAGCCTTGATACTCGATAGTTCTGATACTAGATAGCTCTGATAAAAAAATAGATTGGATAACGGACACAGCGCAAAAACTCCACCGGAACCAGTATGACCCCTGCTATTGATGTCGCCCGCGACGCGGGGATTGAACACCAACTACATCAGTATCAACACGATCCTGCCAGCGCTGGCTATGGCACTGAGGCTGCGGAAAAGCTTGGGCTAAACCCGGCCTGCGTGTTCAAGACTCTGGTGGTGGCGGTGGATACCAAGACCCTGGTGGTAGCCATTGTACCGGTGAACGCCATGCTCAGTATGAAGCTGATTGCCAAAGCAGCGAGCGGCAAAAAAGCCATCATGGCAGACAAGCAGCAAGTGCAGCGCAGCAGCGGTTATGTTCTGGGTGGGGTTAGCCCGCTGGGGCAAAAACGGCCGCTGGCGACGTTCATTGACGAGTCAGCGCAGCTGTTCGAACAGATTCATGTCAGCGCCGGTCGGCGGGGGCTTGAAATTGAGCTGGCGCCGGAAGACCTGGCCACTCTCACCCAGGGGCGCTTTGTGGCGTTGCGCCAAGAGTGATGCCCGACTGACTGGGTAAAATCTCTACCCATAAAAAAAGGCTATGTCTGAGTTAGTTGTTGCGCAGCTATACTTAGAGCAGATATCTCCTCATCGGAGGTTATGCCATGAACGACAAAGCCTTTCACTTCCTCATGTTGCAACTAGGCCAGCTGACACCCAGCCAGCGGCATCAACTACACCGCTATTTCCAACAGGCCGATACGGGCGCGGCGGACACGCTGCTCGTCGAGCACTCTCCCACCTGCTGTCCGCATTGCCAGGCATCGCGGCTCAGGCCACAATCTGCCGCGTTACCGTTGCGCCCAATGCAGGCGTACTTGCAATCCGTTGACCGGAACACCGCTGGCCCGCCTGTGTAAACGTGAGCACTGGTTGTGTTACGCTCAGGCGTTAATCGACGGCAAAACCGTGCGCCAGGCTGCTACTGAGTGTCACATCAACAAGAACACGGCCTTCTTGTGGCGCCACCGCTTCTTGGCTCTGGTTGCGGGGCATCAGGCTCAACGCGAGTCCGGCATCGTGGATGCGGATGAGACCTTCTTTCTGGCGTCCTTCAAAGGCCAGCGGAAAATCTCTCGCAAGGCCCGTCAGCGGGGCGGAGTCAGCCTAACTCGCGGAACGGGGCCCGACCAAATTCCAGTGCTGGTGGTGCGTGATCGGACCGGGGAAACCGCAGATTTTATCTTGCCAAAGCTCAATGCCATCGAAGTCAGCCGCGCACTCAAGCCGTTGGTCGCAGCGGATGCCTGCCTCTGTACTGACGGGGCCTCGGTTTATCGGGCTTTTGCGAAAAAAGCGGGAATCGAGCACCAGGCTGTATCTGCTCGCCGGCCCCGTGTCCGCGGTGCTTTTCATATCCAGAACGTCAATGCGTACGACAGTCGATTGAAAAACTGGATGATTCGGTTCCATGGTGTGGCGACCAAATACCTGAAGAACTACTTGGGTTGGCGACGGTTGCTGGAGCGATACCCTGAGCTAACTCCCGAATGCTGTTTGCTGGAAGCAACCGGTCGAGTATCGCAACAACTAATTGGGACATAGCCAAAAAAACCCGCAAGACGGTGACCGTTTTGCGGGTTTTTCAATCCAGCGGCTCGGGTTATTTGCCGGGCCGCTGCCACACTAAGGGTGTTAAACCGAAGCGCGGGCTTCTTCCATCAGCTTGTTCAGCGTTGCGCTGGGCTGCATCACTTCGTTCACTTTTCCTGCGGGCGCGTGGTAATAACCACCTAAGTTTACTGCTTTGCCTTGAATCACTCTCAGTTCTTCAAGAATCTTGTCTTGGTTGGCTCCCAGCTTTTCAGCCAGCTTGGCGAAGAAGGTTTTCAATTCCTTGTCTTCGTCCTGCGCAGCCAATTCCTGTGCCCAGTAATGAGCCAGGTGGAAGTGGCTGCCACGGTTGTCTAGCTCGCCAGTAGAGCGCGACGGAGACTGGTTGTTTTCCAACAGGGTTTCGGTCGCTTTGTCCAAAGTTTGGCCCAGCAGGCGTGCACGGTGGTTGTTATGCTTTGCACCCAGCTCATCCAGCGATACCGCAATGGCCAGGAACTCACCCAATGAATCCCAGCGCAGGTGGTTCTCTTCAACCAGCTGCTGTACATGCTTGGGTGCAGAACCGCCAGCACCGGTTTCATAAAGGCCACCGCCGTTCAGCAGAGGTACGATGGACAGCATTTTGGCGCTGGTGCCCAGCTCCAGAATCGGGAACAGGTCAGTCAGGTAATCACGCAATACGTTGCCGGTTACCGAGATGGTGTCCAAGCTGCGGATCAGGCGTTCCATGGTCCAGCGAATAGCACGTACCGGCGACATGATGCGGATGTCCAGGCCATCGGTGTCGTGGTCTTTCAGGTAGGTGTTTACTTTCTTGATCAACTGGGCATCGTGGGCGCGCTCGTCGTCCAGCCAGAACACAGCCGGCATGCCGGTGGCACGGGCACGGTTAACCGCCAGTTTGACCCAGTCGCGGATGGGCAGGTCTTTAGTCTGGCATGCGCGCCAGATGTCGCCGGTTTCTACGTTGTGCTCGGTCAGTACGGTGCCGTCCTCGGCGATCACTCGAATAATGCCGTCTTCTTTAATTTCAAATGTTTTGTCGTGAGAGCCATATTCTTCGGCTTTCTGCGCCATCAGGCCGACGTTTGGCACGGTGCCCATGGTGGTGGGGTCAAACGCGCCGTTGGTTTTGCAGAAGTTGATGGCTTCCTGGTAAATAGTGGCGTAGGTCGACTCTGGCATGACCGCCTTGGTGTCTTTCAGCTTGCCGTCACGGGCCCACATCTTGCCGGAGTTACGGATCATCGCAGGCATGGAGGCGTCTACGATAATGTCACTGGGCATGTGCAGGTTGGTAATACCCTTGACCGAGTCTACCATCGCGATTTCCGGGCGGTGCTCGTAGGTTTTGTGCAATGCTTCCTGAATTTCTTCCTGCTTGGACTCTGGCAGCTGCTTGATTTTCTCGAGCACGGATGACAAACCGTTGTTCGGGTTTACGCCGATCTCCTCGAACAGGTCACCGAACTGGTCAAACAGTTCTTTGTAGTAAATCTTCACTGCATGACCAAACACGATCGGGTGAGAGATTTTCATCATGGTGGCTTTAACGTGCAGCGAGAACATCACGCCGGTGTCTTCGCAGTCTTTAATAGCCGCTTCGAAGAACGCGCACAGCGCTTTTTTGCTCATGTTCATGCCGTCGACCACTTCGCCGTCCAGCAGCGGCAGTTCGGCTTTCAGAACGGTCTGCTCGCCTTTCGTGTTCTCGAACACAATGCGGCTGTTGGTGGCCTTGTTCAGGGTGACGGACTGCTCTGAGGAGTAGAAATCGCCGCCTTTCATGTGCGCTACGTGGGTGCGTGATGCCGGGCTCCACTCACCCATGGAATGCGGGTATTTGCGGGCAAAGGCCTTTACCGCGGCAGGAGCACGGCGGTCGGAGTTGCCTTCACGCAACACCGGGTTTACGGCGCTGCCCAGTACTTTGTTATAGCGGGCAGTGGCATCTTTTTCTTCGTCGGTCTGCGGGTTTTCTTTGTATTCCGGGACTTTATAACCCTGCTTATTCAGCTCTTTGATGGCGGAGCGCAGCTGGGGAATAGAGGCGGAAATATTCGGCAGTTTGATGATGTTGGCATTGGGATCTTTGGTGTATTCACCCAGTTCGGCCAGAGCATCGGGCACTCGCTGGTCTTCTGCGAGGTAGTCCGGGAAGTTGGCCAGAATGCGGGCCGCCAATGAGATATCGCTGGTTTCAAAATGAATACCGGCCGGCTTGGCGTAGGTTTCCAGGATTGGCAACAGTGACCGGGTGGCAAGCGCTGGCGCTTCGTCGGTCAGTGTGTAGATAATTTTGGTTATTGACTCTGTCATGTTCGTCCTCGAGCTATATAAGGGTGGATTCAGGACGGCCACGGCCGCCAGCTGTGCTGGGCACCTCTGGCTCTGGCTGTGACTGGATGGTGGCTTTTATTAGGCCTACTACGATAACATTTTTTTGGGAATTGCGGCTAAGATCTTAGTATGAAGGCGGATTTTGATGGCTTCGCCTTGGTGGGGCCTGCTCCCACCAAGGCTTTTTATACTGTGCTTATCTCGGCCAGATCCCAGTTTAACCCTCCGTCGGCAACAGCTCAGCTTCCTGCAAACACGCCTGAATAGCATCCAGCGCTTCCGGATTGGCCAGTGCGTCGCGGTTGTCGATGCGGGCAGAACCGTTGATCAGGCGTGCTACGGCGAGTTCTACTTTTTTGCCGCTGCGGGTGTAGGGGATGTCTGGCACCGGGATGATATGGCGAGGAACATGACGGGGGCTGGCGCCTTTGCGGATTTGGGTTTTCAGGCGTTTGAGCAGTTCTTCGTTCAGGGTTTCGCCGTCGGCCAGAACCACCAGCAACACCACTTCTACGTCGCCTTCGATCTGTCGGCCAACCACCAGGCTGTCTTTTATGGCAGTTTCCGTTTCTACTTGCCGATAGATTTCTGCGGTGCCGATGCGAACGCCACCGGGGTTTAGAGTGGCGTCAGAGCGGCCGTAGATGATGGCGCCGCCGTGTTCGGTGAATTCGATGAAGTCGCCGTGGGCCCACACGCCGGGCGCAGAATCGGCGAACGTGTCGAAGTAGGCGTTACGATAGCGTTCGCCGCCTGGGTCGTCCCAGAAACTGACGGGCATAGACGGCAGGGGCTGGCGGCACACCAGTTCACCGCGGCCGGAGCTTACGGATTGGCCGTTGTCGTCAAAGGCGGCGGCATCTACGCCCAAAAGGCGACATTGTATTTCGCCGCGGCGTACGGGCAGTAAGGGTGTGGAGCCTACAAAGCAGCCGCAGATGTCGGTGCCACCGGCGATGGAGCCTAACAGGGCATTCGGGGCGCCGTCGCTGTACATCCAGTCATAGTCTTCTGGCAACAACGGCGAGCCGGTGGAGAACACAACTCTGAGTGCGCTTAAATCCAAATCTTTAGCGGGGGTCATGCTGTCTTTGCGACAACCGGCCAAAAAGCGGGCGCTGGTGCCGAAATGGGTGACTTTTTCATCGGCTACGGTTTGCCACAGCATGTTCAGGCTGGGGTAGCCCGGCGAGCCGTCTACGGTGATCACCGCCGCGCCGGTCAGCAGGGCGGATGCCTGCCAGTTCCACATCATCCAGCCACAGGTGGTGAAGTACATGAAGCGGTCGCCACTACCGACATCGCCATGCAGCATTAACTCTTTCGCGTGGTTGACCAGTAGGCCCACAGTGCCGTGTACGATGCACTTGGGTTTGCCGGTGGTGCCGGAGGAATACAAGATATACACCGGATGGTCTGGTGCCACCGGGATGAAAGACGGCCGCTTGCCAGCGCCGGCCGCAAGGGCCTGCTGCCAGTCGCTGACGAAGGGGCCTTCAATGGCCGGTGCGTCTGGCAGCTGCGGCACACTGACCACACATTTCAACGAGGGCAAGCCGCTAATCAATTGGGCGAATTCCTGCTGACGCGGGAACACTTTGCCGCCGTAACCATAGCCATTTACGGCAATCAACGCAGTGGGTTCAATCTGGCCAAAACGGTCCAGAATGGCGCCAATGCCAAAGTCCGGTGACGCTGAACTCCACACCGCACCCATGCTGGTGGCGGCCAGCATGCCTACGATGGCTTCGTAACCGTTGGTGACGATACCGGCAACCCGGTCGCCTTTCGCAATGCCTTGGCTGCACAAATAGGCTTCTAACGCGCCCACGTCGGCGCGTAATTCCGTGTAAGTGCGACGCAAGACCGGGCGGGTTTCGCAGTAGGCAACAATGGCTTCGCTGTTCGCCTGTTCGCCTTCGGCGTGGCGCAGCAAGTTGGCGGCGAAGTTGAGGGTCATGCCGGGAAACCATTCAGCTCCGGGCATCTCACGCTTGCCCAATACCTGTTGCGCGGGCGTGTGGCTGATCAGTCCGCAGTAATCCCAGACGGCTTTCCAGAAGCCGTCCAGATCGGTCACCGACCACTGGTGCAGAGCGTGATAATCTGCGAAGGGTCCGTAACCGAGTTCTTCCAACCAGTGCTGAAAGCGCCCCATCTGGCTGTCGTTGAGGACTGTGTCAGAAGGAGACCAGACTACCGGGGATTGTTCGTTGTTATTCATCCATTGCTCCGTTTTCTTACTGCATATGCCAGCCGTGGCTGACCACAATAGATTGCCCCGTGAGCGCTGCTGACGGGAAAGCCGCCAGATGCACTGCAAGCTCAGACACGTCCGCCAGCGTGGTGAATTCTCCGTCTACGGTGTTTTTCAACATCACTTTAGAGATTACGTCTTCTTTGGATATGCCCAACGCCTGCGCTTGCTCAGGAATCTGCTTGTCTACCAACGGCGTGCGCACAAAGCCGGGGCAAATAATATTACTGCGCACACCGTGTTCAGCGCCTTCTTTGGCCACCGCGCGGCACAGCCCAAGCATGCCGTGTTTGGCCGCTACATAAGGCGCTTTCAGCGGTGACGCCTCCAACGAGTGTACCGAGCCCATATACAGGATTGTACCGCCACCTTTGGCGTACATGGCTTGCAGGGCTGACCGGGTCAGCAGAAAAGCGCCGTCCAGATGCACACTCATCACCCGACGCCAATCATTAAAGCTCAGCTGATCCAGTGGCGCAATGTGTTGTATGCCGGCGTTGGCCAGCACAATGTCCAAGCCACCCCAAGCTTCCACCACAGAGTTTACACCCTGTTCCACCGCCTGTTCGTCGGTGACATCCATGGCCAGTGCCATCGCGCTTCCACCAGCGCTGTTAATGATCTCAGCCACTTCCTGTGCCGTGTCGTAATCAAGATCAGCCACAGCTACTCGGGCGCCTTCGCGGGCATAGTGTTCAGCGATGGCGCGGCCAATACCACGGCCAGCACCGGTAATCAGAGCAATGCGATTGTGCAGGCGCATGGAGCTTCCTCCTTTAGATGAAAGTTATCGACGCAAGGTATCGAAACATAACCGGCGCGGCTCAAGGCCCACCATACACTTCGTTGGGCAACCAGGTTGCCAACGGCTCAAACCAGAACACCAAAGCTATAGCCAATAGTTGCAGGAAAATAAAGGGCAATACACCCAGATAGATGTCGCGAGTGGTGATTTCGGGCGGACATACGCCTTTGATATAAAACAGAGAGAAGCCCACCGGCGGCGTCAGGAACGAAGTTTGCAAACACAGGGCGAACAGGATGGCAAACCACACAGGATCGACGCCCATCTTGAACAATACCGGCGCAACCAGCGGCAGAATGATCAGGGTAATTTCTACCCAGTCGAGGAAGAAACCCAGCAGGAAGGTCACAAACAGAACCGTTAGCAGCACCCCGGTGGTCCCAAACGGCAAACCGGTTATGGCGCCTTCGATCACTTCATCGCCGCCCAAACCACGCAGTACCGATGCAAACACAGTCGCACCGATAAAGATGCCGAAGATAAACGCCGAGGTACGACTGGTCTGGTACAGCGAATCTTTCAGGGTAGCCATGTCCAGGCGTTTGCTGACAAAGGCCATCAGCATGGCGCCGCCGGCGCCCACGGCCGAAGCTTCGGTGGTGGTGGCAATGCCAGCAAAGATCGAGCCTAACACTGCAAGAATCAGGGTCATCGGTGGTAGCACTGCTTTTGCCACATCCAGCAGAGCCCGGGGAGTGAGTGGTTCGCGGTTGGCCGGCGCCGGTGCCATGTCTTTTTTTACAAACGAGATAATCAGGATGTACAAAATATACATCCCGGCCAGCATCACGCCGGGAATCAGCGCGCCCATAAACAGCTTGCCAACCGACGCCTCAGAGGTGCCCAGGCGGTCAGCCATCAGCACCAGCATGATGCTCGGTGGCATCAGAATGCCCAGCGTACCGACGGAACAGACAGTGCCTACCGCCAGCGATTTGTTGTAGTTGGCCTGCATCATTGGGCCCAGTGACAACATACCTAGCAACACCACCGAAGCGCCGACAATGCCGGTCGACGCCGCCAGCAGCACACCTACAATAACCACCGTGATGGCGTAACCACCGCGTAACGGACCCAATACTTTCACCAAGCTGTGCATCAGCCGTTCAGCAATACCAGACCGGTCAAGCATAATGCCCATGAATATAAACAACGGCAGCGCCACCATTAACTCATTGGCCACAATGCCGTATATGCGAGCGTCCAGAACGCCAATAGTGCCCTGCCAGGTAAACCACAACGGCGAATCAAAATAGGTCACAAGTACATGGCCAACAATGCCAAATATTAGACCAGTGCCAGCCAGTGACCAGGCCACCGGGAACCCCAGTAGCAAAAGCCCCATAAAACTGGCAAACATGGCGATAACCAGAACAACGTCCACACTCATAATCGAGACTCTTGAATTAGGGGCCGGGATCAGGCTTTGAAATCAGGGGCTGGAATGGCCCGGGCTGGCGCGATCTGCGTCTGGCAATGCGGTCGCCCGCGGAAAACCAAACAGCAATGTGCTGCAACGCAAGGCGCGGGAAAACAGCGCGATCATCACCAACGCGATTCCGAGGGGTAAAATGCTTTTGAATATAAAACGATAAGGCAGGCCGCTGGGCGCCTGCGAGCGCTCCTGATAGACCCAGGCTGTCCATGCCGTGGGCACCATCGTGTGTATCATCAGATACAGAATTGGAAGCGCCAGTAGCACAATGCCTAACAGGTCAATCCAGGCCTGGGTGCGCAGTGAAAAATGTTCGTGTAATACGTCTACCCGAACGTGATCATTACGCACGGCGGCGTAACCCAGGGTGAGCATGGTAGCGGCGCCAAACAGGTGCCAGGACATTTCTTCCAGCGCAATGGAGCCTTGCGCCAACACATAGCGCGAAAACACGCTGGTTAGAATAACGCCCATTACCACCAGCCAGAGGTAGGAAGCCAGCCGGCCAACCGCCACTACCAGCCTATCCAGACGGACAGACAGGGCATTGAAAGGTAATTCCTTATTAATAGGCAGGGCTGATTCAGCTTCCCCGGGTACATTGGGTTGCGTCACGGTCACCTCGGTGTTTGCAGAGTCAGAACAGAGCGGCGGGCAACCATGTTGTTGCCCGCCGGTTTACACCTGGAGCTCAGTCGTAATTATAGAAATCACGGGCCAGGTAGCCCTTGTTGTGCCAGATGGAGTGGTGTTCCATGAAGTTACGTTGACTGGTTAGCACACGGTTAAACATGTCGTCTCCCGCAGCAATTTCATCCAGTACTTCATTGGTCACTTTTTGCAACTCGCGCAGGACGGGCTCTGGCAGAGTGATGGCGTTTACGCCTTCTTTTTGGTAATCACGCAAGGCGGTCGGTTGTGCCCATTCGCTTTCGGCAAAGCCGGTAAGGGTAGCCGAACGACAACCCATTTCGATCAGCGCGCGGGTTTCCGGCTTTAGACCTTTCCAGGTGTCCATATTCACCAACAGATGCGACGTGGTCAGAGTCTGGTGCCAGCCAGGCATGATGTAATTCTTGATCACCTGGTCCAGGCCTAGCATCTTGTCGATGGCCGGCTGGGAAAATTCCGAAGCATCAATAATCTTACGCTCTAGAGCTTGGTAGATCTCGCCACCAGGAACCATGGTCACCGAGGCGCCCAGCTTTTCCAGAACCTTACCACCGATACCGGCAAAGCGGATTTTCAGGCCGTCGAAGTCTTCCAGAGATTCAATCGGCTTGGCAAACCAGCCGGCGCCTTCAGGCCCGATGATGCTGCACAGCATGGGGTGAATGTTGCGCTCGGCGTAGATTTCTTCCAGCAGTTCGCGGCCGTCGCCCTGGTAGTACCAAGCCAGATAAGCAGGCGGCTCCATGTTAAAAGGTGCACCGGAATATAACGGCAGGGCCGGAATGGTGCCCTGGTCGTAGCCAACCCAGGTATAACCGGCGGGGTACTTGCCGTTGCTAACGGCGTCCATGATTTCAAACGGCGGTACCAGCTCGCCGGGCTCGTAGTAGCGCAACTGGACATCACCACTGGTGACTTCTTTGAGGGTTTCCGACAGGTACTTCACCGGCGTGGTCAGGCCGATCAGATGGGATGGAAACGCCAAAGGCACCTGCCAACGCACTTTTTCGGCGGCCAGAGCCTGACTACTGACCAGTGAGCCAGAAATAACGGCCGCGACAGCAACACCATAACTGAGGGAAGACAGCTTTTGCTTGATAGACATACTCAGATTCCTTTTATTTTTGTCTTTTATTCTTCGTGCCAAGCCGCTTTAGCACTCCCCGTGCCAGATAAATAAAAATCATATTATTCAATATGTTACTATTTATTTAGACAAACAGATACTTAAAGTGTCCGAAAAAAACAACAGTTTTAAGGATTTCTTGTACGTAGTTGTTCGGATAACCATACATGCGTCTGGAATTCAGGACATCTTGCCCAACTTGTCGTACAGCACGGAGCGGGAAATGCCCAGAAGTCGTGCCGCTTTACTGCGGTTGCCCGCGCTTGCCACGAGCGCCTGTTCAATAGCGCGGGCTTCGGCGGCGGCCAATGTCTGTGCCAAGGGCTGTACAGGCTGCGCGGCCAGGTGTGCCGCCACGGGCATTACGCTGCGCGGCAGCATCTTGCCGATCGCTACCGCATCCAGAACACCCGCTTCGCCCATGGTCAGTGCACGCTCCAGTACGTTACGCAATTCGCGGATATTGCCAGGCCAGTCGTAGCCCGCCAACACGCCAAGAGCAGCATCCGTCATTTCGCTCTGGTGTTCCTGACCGCGGCAGATATCTTCCAACAACGCTTCACACAATACGCCGAGGTCTGCTAGCCGATGGCGCAATGGTGGAATCGGAATTTCGAACACGTTTAAACGGTAGTAAAGATCCGATCGGAAGGCGCCTTCGGCAATCATGGCGACAAGATCACGGCTCGTTGCGGCGATCACGCGAACGTCTATAGAGCTGACCTTGTTTGAGCCCAACGGCTCTACTTCCCCCTCCTGCAAGGCTCGCAACAGCTTGGCTTGCAATGCCAGCGGCATATCACCTACTTCGTCCAGAAAAAGAGTGCCACCGTCGGCGTGCTGGAACTTGCCTTCACGCAGCTTGCGATCGGCGCCTGTAAAGGCCCCGGGTGCTACACCAAAAAACTCGGCCTCCAGTAGATTATCGGGAATGGCCGCTACGTTAACGCCTACAAACGGTTTCCCGGCGCGGTCAGAGGCGGCGTGAATCGCCTGGGCCAGAACCTCCTTGCCGGTGCCGGTTTCGCCCAGCAACAATACCGGCATTTCGCGCCCCGCGGCCAGGCGGGCACGACGTTTCACCTCCAGCGCACCCGGGCTGGCGCCGACAAAATCACCTAGGCTGTAGCGGGTAGTTCGGGCATTTTGAGCCAGCGCCTTGCGTGCGGCGGCCAAATCTTGATGTAAGCGACGGTACTTGCTGACCAGAGGTGTCAGTGGCTGAAGATCGTCGTAAAGCACAAAGGCAATCACACCAACAATCTCGTCGGCATCGTCAAAAAATGGCAAGCGCGTCACCACCAGCTGCTGTTTTTGGTGCTCCATAATATCCAGCAACAACGGCTTTCCGGACTCCAGCACTTCAGGCATGCGCGTATGAGGAATCAACTGCCGCACCGGGCGGCCAACCGCACTGGCTGGATCACCCAGGCCCATAAGCTTGGAATAACTGCTGTTGATCCAGGTAATACGGGCGCGTCGGTCAATGGCAATCACGCCAGCGCTGGCTTGTTCAAACATCGGAATCAGGGCTTCTATCAGCTCTCTCGTCAGACCGCTTTTGTTCTTGCCTTTAAACGGTTGTGTCATTGAGCAGGTACCGCCGGGGTTCGTGTCGTGCGTGGTGAAAACTCGGGTGCCAAATGCACTGAAGGATTATATGGCCGCCTTTCGCGGGGAGCAAACTGACCCGATGGTGCCTGCACAATGGCCTATTACACTGAAATAACGTATTAAACAAAGTATCGGGCCATAGCTCGCACCAGATTGACTATTTTACGGAAAGGAGTTTTTACGCCATGCCTCACGCCGCCAGTTATCCCGGAAAAATACTGGGTGCATCCATTTTCCTGCTAACGGCACTGGCTTCACTGCCAGGCTGTAGCCATTACTCCGGCGCGGAAAACCTGATCGGACCAGAGCCGAAAACCACCGAATATGACGTGGTGGAAGGTTTGGTATACACCCCCGAAAACTGGCCTCAGGCGTTAAGCGGCGATTTATATTTGCCCCAACAAAGTGGCCTTAGCCCGGTGGTATTGATGGTTCACGGGGGCGGTTGGAACAGCCGTTCGCCAGCGGATATGGTTTGGATTGCTGAAGAACTCGCCGGCCACGGCTTTGCGGTGTTCAATATTGCTTACCGGTTTGCCCCCGAATTCACTTTTCCCGCCCAGTTGCATGACCTGCAGGTGGCCCGTCAGTGGCTGGCCACTAATGGCTCGCTCTACGGTCTGGATACCCAGCGGGTCAGCGGTTTCGGGTTTTCATCCGGTGCGCACCTGATTGCGCTACTGGCTGTGGTTGCGAGCAGTGACAGCAATCTTAATCAGCCTTACGGCGGCCCAAACACGCGGCTTCAAGCGGTGGTCGCCGGCGGCATACCGGCGGACTTGACCAGCTTTGATTCGGGCAAGTTGCTGTTTCAGTTTCTGGGTGCCGACAAACAGCAAATACCTGAAACCTATCGCATTGCTTCGCCCATCACTCACATAACCCCGCAAACACCCCCGTTTTTTCTGTTCCACGGCGGCATGGATTCACTGGTACCGTTTTCCCAGGCTGAAAGTTTTCATCAGGCTTTATTGGCCAACGGCGTCAGCAGCGGCTTGCTAAAGCTGCATTTGCGTGGCCACATCACCAGCTTTCTAACCGGGGGCAATGCGGTAGAACAGGGTCTGCGTTTTTTAACGCGCCAGCAGATGCCCAGAGCCAGCCAATAACGTGTTCAACCTCTCTATTAAGCATTAGCCCATTCGCAGGTAGGGCAGCAAGCTAACGCCTACAATCACCCCTAACGCAATAATGGCTACCAGCATGCGCAGTGGGTGTCGCCGCAGCATACTGCCATAGCCGGCTTCGCCACGTGCAACACGTTGCTGCCATTCCAACTGCTGCTGGCTTTGGCGTTGTCGCTGGTAGCCTGCAAGTAATTGTCGCGCCCGCTCGGCTTCGTCGTCATCGTGCACCCAGAAACCGCCCATACTGATGCCCCAAAAACTGGGCGGCGTTTCGTAATAACGAACGTGTTCGTGCTCGAACAGATCACGAATGTCGTCTGCTTCGTCGTCGGGCACGTGACGTAAATTCATCAAATGGTGGGGCATGGAACCTCGTTGGGGTTGGTCGATGGAGGCCTTGGCTATATCCTAGCACCAAAGCAGGAAGCGCCGAATTCACCAACGGGTTATTCCATGGTAAAGCAGTCAGCGGCAAAACCGTCAATGACCAAGACGTCCATCACCAAACAGCCTCTTCGCCTGTTAATGGATTTCGACGCCCAGATTCAGCGGGACGGTCAGCAAGCATCAGACTTTATGCATCGTCGCGACCGCAGGTTTGCGCTGAATTGCGAAGAGCATAACAGCCCAAGTGACCCAGCACACTGGCTGGCCTGGCTAGGGCGTTTTGACAACAGCCGCGAGCAATTTGCAAGCGCCGGCCAATCCACAGAGCAACGCTGGCAGCGGATCAACAACGGCTTTATAGCGCTAGGCGCGGTGCTGGGCATTATTACCATGGCCGGCCTATTGTTTTACGACGGTGGCCAGCGCATTAACGTTACCGTGATTATTGGTTTTGTGGCTCTGCAACTACTGTTGGCGCTGCTGACCAGCCTGCAGTCGGTGATGGGCTGGCAACCCTGGCGACCACTGCTGAACCGCTTTATGCCTGCTCCCCGCCCGGCCTTGCAGCCACTGCAGCCCGCTCTTATGGCGCGGGCTGCCCAGGGCGGCGGGCTCAGTTTTGCGGTGACGGCTTTACTGACCCTATTAGCGATGGTGGTGATTCAAGACCTGGCGTTCGGTTGGAGCACCACCCTGAATACCGCCGCCAGCGGTTATCACCAACTTACCAGCGCCCTGGCTACCCCTTGGGCATGGTTGTGGCCAGCTGCGGTACCAGATCTGGCACTGGTGGAAGCCACCCGGTTTTTTCGCGCCGGCACAAACACCTTGCTCACACCGGCACGCTGGGGCCAGTGGTGGCCGTTTATCAGCATGCTGTGGTTGGTATGGGTTGTGTTGCCACGCCTGCTGCTGCGCCTGTTAGCAAGCGCACTGGTGCATTGGCGTGCGCGCAAATTGTTGCTGCGCCACCCGGGGCTGAACGCCCTGCGCGAACGCATGGCAACACCGGTGCTGGATACCGGCGCCGGACATAATGACGCAAACGACCTGCCCGACACGCGGCACAATACCCTGTTGCAGCCGCTTCCGGAAAAAGCTCTGCTGCTGAGCTGGGCCGGCGCGGGCACCGTCACTGACAAACAAACACTGCCTGCGGCTCTGGCCGCTATTTGCCCAGGCCCGGCGCTCAATGTTGGCGGCCTGGCCAGCCTCAGCCAAGATCAGCAGGCAATTGCCCAGCTGTCTGTCAACAGCGATGCAGTCACCGCCCTTATGCTGGTGAGTAGCTGGGAGCCGCCCACGGGAGAGCTGCTGGACTTTTTGACCAGCGCGCGCCAGAGCTGGCCTGCCGGCAGCCGAGTTTATTTGCTGCCATTAGCGGCCGAAACCCGGGAGCCACCCACAACTGCTACAGACCGCCAGCTACAACCTTGGTTACGTTTTGCAGAACGCTGCCCGCCAGGTTTTGTTACAGTCGGAGATATCGCTATTAGCACAGGATTGTCGCCCTCATGAGCCAGGCTCCGGTATTTGCAGTGGTGGGCCACCCTAACAAAGGCAAATCCTCGATCGTGGCGACGCTGTCTCAAAATGACGCCATCGCCATTGCCCTGGAACCTGGCACCACCCGCCGCAGCCACGCCTACCCGTTACAGGTAGACGGCCAAGTGCTTTACACCTTGGTGGACACCCCGGGCTTTCAACGCCCGCGACGGGTACTGGAGTGGCTGGAAGCCCACAGCGTTTCTGCCTCAGACCGAGCTGCCACGGTAGCCGCGTTTGTTACCCAGCATCGCGGTAATCCGCAATTCAGCGACGAATGCGAACTGTTGGCGCCATTAATCGAGGGCGCCGGCATTATTTACGTGGTGGACGGTTCGGTCCCATACAGCCCGCAACACGAAGCAGAGATGACCATATTACGCTGGACCGGGCGCCCCAGCCTGGCACTGATCAACAGCATTGGTGACGAAGACTACGGCGACACCTGGCAGGCTGCACTGGGGCAATTCTTTCAGGTTGTACGCAAGTTCGATGCAGTTCGCGCACCGTTCGAGCAACATCTAAGCCTTTTAAAAGCTTTTGGCCAGCTTGAACCCGCCTGGGAAAACCCCCTGGAAACCGCGACCGGATTTCTGGACCGGCAGCGCCAGCAACGCAGGCAACACGCCGCCACGCTGATTGCGCAAACCCTGCAGCAGATGATGGGTTACCGCCACAGCCGCAGTTTGGCGGAAGATCTGGCTGCCAGTGCCTCCAGCCAGAACAAAGACGCCCTTGCCTCCGAGCTTCGCAAGAACTGGTATCAGCATCAGCGCCAGCGTGAACAGCAACTGCGAGGCGATATCCAGCAGCTTTATCAACACGGCCAGCTGCAGCGCCAGGAAGCCGAGCTGGAATGGCAAAGTGAACACGACCTGTTTTCCGAAGACAGTCGCCAGCTCTGGGGCGTGAACAAAGGCTACCTGGCGGGGGCCGGTTTCGGTGCTGGTGCTATCGGGGGTATTGGTATTGATGCCCTAACATTAGGTGCGTCATTTGGCACCGGAGCCCTGATCGGCGGCATAATCGGCGCCGCTGGCAGTTATTTTTACGGCGACCGCCTACCATTGCCTACACTGAAGATAGGCCCCCTGCGCGACGGTGTAAAAACCGCCAGCTTCGGCCCGGTGCCAGACACCCAGTTTGGCTACGTGGTGTTGGGCAGGGCGCTGAATCACTGGTGGCATGTAAGCCACCGAAACCATGCTGGCCGGGCGCCGCTCGCGCTTGGTACCACCGACAGCCACTGGCTGGAAGGCTTGTCAAAACCGGATCGCAACATCTTGCATCGGGCTCTGGAAAAAGCCCGCAAAGGTAAGGCCGCAGACTCTAGTGATCAGCACAAACTGGGGCAGGTGATTATCCACGCTATGAAGGCATACAACGACTGGGAGTTGAAAAGTATATGACAGGGGTGTTTATACTATAGGGCTATTCCATAACAGCGCGCTCCGATAAGTACCCGGCCGCGCTACTCTAACGTGAGGAATACTAATGAAAATTGTACGAGTTAAGGACATTATTGGCACCGAACGCGAAGTCAGCGCCCAGCAATGGACCAGCCGTCGTTTGCTGCTAAAAAAAGACGGTATGGGCTTCTCATTCCATGAAACCATCATCAAAGCCGGCTCCGAACACACATTCTGGTACAAGCATCACCTGGAAGCGGTTTATTGCGTAGCTGGCAATGGTTCCATCACCGACGTTGCCACCGGTGAAAACCACAAAATTACTGATGGCACACTTTACGCTTTAGACAAGCACGACAAGCACATCCTGTTTGGTGGAACCGAAGACATGCGCCTGATCTGCGCCTTCAACCCGCCGGTCACCGGACAAGAAGTACACGACGAAGACGGTGCCTACCTGCCGGATACCAGTGAAGACTAACTCGACACCCGCTGCTGTTGAACACAGCAGCACCTTACCGCCACCGGCAGTTACCCTGCTTCCGGTGGCGGTTTTACTTTGGCTGGCCGGTGCCTACCTGCGCATACCCATTCTGGTTGCGCCACCTTTAGCACCGTACATTGCCGACGAACTGTCGCTGTCGCAAACTCTGACCGGCGCATTGACTACCTTACCTATTCTGATGCTGGCCATCGGCGCCATGCCCGGTTCCCTGGCTATTTCCCGCATCGGCCCGCGCAATACCCTGGCGCTGGCCATTCTAATCATGACCATAGGCTCTGCCGCCCGTGGCCTGGCGCCGGACACCACTTTATTAATGGTTGCAGGTGCCGTTATGGGCTTGGGTATTGCCATGATGCAACCGGCACTGCCGGCGCTGCTGCCGCGTTGGCTGGCACCCCACCATATGGCCATGGGCGCGGCAATTTACATGAACGGCATGCTGATGGGTGAATTCATCGGCGCAGGGATAACCCTACCGGTGGTTATGCCGCTGGTAGGCGAGAGCTGGCGCGCCACCTTGATTGCCTGGTCGCTGCCCGCTCTGCTGGTGGCGGCAGCGCTGTTTTTGCCCAAGCGCGATCTGGCTCGGCCCACCCGCAAAGTGGCCTGGCTGCCAGATTGGAGTAATCCGCTGACGCTGCGGATTGGCCTGCTGCTGGGCGTATCCAGCTCGTTGTTTTTCGGTTTCAACGCGTATATGAGCAACCTGCTGGAGCAGCGCGGTGAACTGGACCAGCTGACCGATGCCCTATTCTGGTACAACTTTGCGCAAGTGATAGCGTCTATTCTAATGCTGAAAATGGCGCGTTTTTGGGTGGGGCGCAAAAGCCCTCTGATACTGATGTTGATTCTGAGCCTGCTAGGGGCTGGCGGCGCTGTGCTAATGCCGGGCTGGCTCGGCATTCTGAGTGCTACGTTTATGAGTTTCACCGCCGGGCTTCTGCTGATCTTGATGGTGGCCGTGCCGCCATTGTTGGTATCCTCGGCCGAAACCGGGCGCCTGTCAGCAGGTAACTTTCTGGTGGGCTACACCGTGGCCTTTGTGGTGCCAATGATCGGCGGTTTGGTGTCAGACGCCAGTGGCGACATCCGCCACGCCTTCTGGGTGATGATCGCCTACGGCGTTCTGGTACTGCCCATCGCGTTCAACCTGAAGCTGGAGCGCAGCTCATAAAAAACGGGGCCTGTCTGGCCCCGTTTTTGTAATGCGACCTTGTCGTCTGAAATCTGTCAGCCGGGCAGCTGTTCTTGCCCGACTGAATCACCCGTCTTTAAATGTAGTAATCTTTCAGCGGCGGAAAGCCGTTGAACCCCACCGCGCTGTAGGTGGTGGTGTAGGCGCCGGTCGAGAACCAGTACATCCGGTCACCAATCGCCAGACTCAGCGGCAGCGGATACTTGTGGTCTTCATACATGATATCGGCACTGTCGCAAGTTGGCCCGGCAATCACGCAATCTTCACCTTCGCCGTCTTTTTCAGTCCAGATCGGAAACTTGATAGCCTCGTCCAGAGTTTCAATCAGTCCGGAAAACTTGCCCACGTCTGTATACACCCAGCGGTGCATGGCAGTGCTGGATTTCCGGGAAATCAACACCACCTCGCTCACCAGTACACCGGCGTTAGAAATCAGCGAACGGCCCGGCTCAATAATAATCTCCGGCAATTCGTCGCCAAAGTCTTCGCGCAGAAAACGACCAATTTCCTCTGCGTACACTTTCACGTCATTGGCGCGGGTAATGTAATTGGCAGGGAAACCACCCCCCATATTGATCATTTTCAGTTCAATACCGTCTTCTTCCTTCAAACGCTCGAAAATCACCTTTACTGTGCCCAGCGCTGCATCCCAGGCGCCAATTTCACGCTGCTGCGAGCCCACGTGGAACGACACACCGTAGGGTACCAGACCCAGGTCACGAGCCAGAATCAGCAGGTCCATGGCCATATCTTGCTGGCAGCCAAATTTACGGGACAACGGCCAGTCGGCGGTTAACGTGCCTTCAGTCAAAATCCGCACGTAGATTTTTGAGCCCGGTGCAGCCTCGGCAATATTGCGCAGATCCGCTTCCGAATCGGTGGCAAACATGCGCACGCCTTTCTCGTAAAATGTGCGTACATCTTTGGCTTTTTTGATGGTATTGCCAAAACTGATGCGTTCAGCAGTCACACCCAGCGCCATTACCTGTTCCAGCTCGTACACCGAAGCGATGTCAAAGCTGGCACCTTTATCGCGCAGCAGAGTCAGTACCTGCGGAGCCGGATTGGCTTTTACCGCGTAATAAACCTGTGCATAAGGGAAACCCTCAACCAGTTCGTCATAGTGATAATCGATAGTGGCGGTATCAATCACTACAAACGGTGTTTCTTTACCTTCGGCAAACTGCCGAATGCGGTTGAACGTGCTTTCGGTGTAGTAGTCGGTAATACGGGCGTTGGATAACTCGGTCATGGGTGGTGTGTCCCTCCACAGGGTATTCAGTAGAAAAAAGGCTCTGCGCCTTGGCGGCAGAGCCCGTTGATTAGCGCGATCATCGGGCTTTTTTTAAGGTCCGCATATCAGCATATCTACACATAAAACAGACCCTGCGAGAATCGCACTGTTGTACAAGATAGTCAAAATGCCAGCCGCTGCAAGCGCCGGCCAGCAGGACCCCAGTAAGATTTAAACCGCCACTGGCCATACCGGATCGGGCATCATCGGCTCTTCCGGGTTACGGGGCTCGTTGCACTGGTGCAGGTACGCCAATATCGCGTCCTGCAAATCAGTGCCCTGACCCAAACCCTGATTACCAAACAGGCGATTGAATTCCAGTACAAAGGGGTAACCTTCCACCAGCGCAATATCAAACCCGGCGTGGTCTACCTCCAGCTCCCGCGCCAAGCGTAGGGCCAGATCAGTCACCACCGCCGGCACCGGACTGTAATCGATACGCCCGCCGCGAGCCACGTTGTTGTAAAAACCCTGGTCCGCCTGAGTGCGCCAGTACGCGGTGACGACTTTGTCGCCCACTATCACCACCCGCGCGTCTCGCTCCAAGGGAAGATATTCCTGGGCATAGAGCACGTCGGTACGGTCGCAGTAGCGCTGCCAATCGGCCCCGTTTTCAATCAGCCACACACCTTCGCCCATGCTCGCTTTTGGCAGCTTGGCGACAAAGGGCAAGGCCATGTCCTGCCATATCTGTTCGCGCTCCTGTGGGCCATTGGCGGCAATCAACGTCCAAGGCGTGTGCTGAGGTGCAACAGCCTGAAACGCCCGGGTCATTTCCACCTTGTCGTGGCCAATGCGGTAGCTGGCAATACTGGGAAACACCCGACATTTCAGGCCATGCACCAGAGCGTTCAGCTGCCAATACTCCGGAAACAGTACCCAGTCTGCGTCGCGCAGCAATTCTTTATGGCGCAAAAACTGATCCGGCTTGAGTACGGTGGTATCGGGAAAACCAAGAGTGCGGAAAATATCAAACGAGACACAGTGCATGAGGGTTTCACACAGGTTGGAGTGCTCGAATTTTAAGCGTTTTTTACCCGCTGGCAAGCACTATCAGTATAGGTAATTTGACGCTCAGGCTGGTCGGCCAGCAAATAACCAAATGCGATCAAGCGCTAAGCTTTACGTTTCACGCCCTGCTGAGCCACGGCGGTCAGCGGATCTTCCGGCCAAGGATGTTTGGGGTAGCGCCCACGAGTGTCTTTGCGCACCTGTGGATACACATTGGTCCAGAAGCTGGCCAGATCCGCCGTGACCGCCAGCGGCCGCTGAGCAGGCGATAACAGGTGTATTAACACCGGCACCTGACCACCGGCGACGGTGGGCGTGCGCGTCCAGCCAAACAGCGCCTGCAACTTGGCCGCCAGCACCGGGCCGTTTTCCGCGGTGTAATCAAGCGTCACCAAACTACCGGTTGGAATCGTCAACGCAGTCGGCGCCAACTCGTTCAGGCGTTGCTGCTCGGCGTAATTCAGCAAGCCGTTCAGTGCGCCGTGCACATTCAGCTTTTGCAGTTCGGCCCAACGGCTCAGGCCCATCAGGTAGGGCGCCAGCCAGTGCTCCAGCGAATCCATCAGCGCTGTGTCACTGACATCCGGCCAGTCTTCGGGGAAATGCAATGCCAGCAGCTCGACCCGCGCTTGCCACTGCCTGGCGCCGGCGGTCCAGGGCAAGCTATCCAGCCCTTTGCGCCGCACCGCGGCCAGTAAGCCCTGCTGCATCAGTTCTGCAGGCGGTTTCGCCAGCGGTTTTTCGGCCAGCAGCAAGGCACCCAAGCGGCGCACCTGGCGCGCAACCACGGTGCCGCGCCGATCATCCCACTCGGCTTCGTCACGTTGCTGAATGTGCGCGGCAAGGTCACTTTCCAGAGTCGCCAAATCCACCGGCGCCGCCAGGTAAATTTGCGCTTCGCGGGCCTTACCGTCCAGATCCGCCGCCACCAGCCAGTCGTAACGGGCCAGGGCATCGTCGTCGCGCAGCAGCGCACCCTTTCCATTACTAAGCTGGTAACGGGGCGCATCACCGGGCCGGCGGCGGGCTATACGGTCCGGATAAGCCAGCGCCAGCAAACGCCCCACCTCTGTCGCAGTGGGCGCCACCGAAGAGGCATGGTGTGCCGATGACGTTGCGGGTTCCAGGCGCCTGGCCTGCTTTCGGACCGCCTGAATGCGCGCCGGATCCACCCGTGCGTGGCCACGCTCACCATGCAGTACCCGCACGCGCTCGTGCATGTCGGCGCCAGCACCCGGCCCCAGCAGATCCCGGTCTTCCAGCAGTGCCGCTAATTCTGACGCCAAGGAACCTAGCCCCAATGAACGGCCCAGCAGTACCATGTGCGCCAACCGCGGGTGAACGCCCAGTGCCCGCGCCGCCTTACCGTGGCTAGTAATGGCGCAGTCTTCGCCCAGCATATCCAGCAATTGCAGCAATTCAACCGCCTGCTGCCAATGCGCCGCCGGCGGCGGCTCAACCCACTGCAGCTGATCGGGCGACCGCGCGCCCCACTGGGCCAACTCCAAAACCAGCGGCGCCAGATCCGCTTCGCGAATCTCCGGCGGGGTAAAATCTGCCAGACCATACTGCTCAGACTCGCTCCACAGGCGATAGCACACCCCGGGATGGGTTCGCCCGGCGCGGCCTTTACGTTGCTCTGCCGACGCTTTTGAAAGACGGCCTGTCACCAACCGCGTCATGCCACTTCCGGGATCAAACACCGCCCGCCGCTGCTGACCGCTATCAACCACCACCCGCACGCCTTCAATGGTTAAACTGGTCTCGGCAATCGCCGTGGCCAGCACCACCTTGCGGGTGCCCTCAGCTGCCGGAGCAATCGCACGATCCTGCTCCGCCGCCTGCAAATTGCCAAACAATGGCGCAATCACCACATCCGACGCCACCTGCCCCGCCAGTGCTTGCGCCACCCTCCGGATTTCACCCGCGCCAGGCAAAAACACCAGCACCGAGCCCGGCTGCTGAGCCAAGGCCTCAAGCACCACCCCCGTCACTTGGTCCACCATACGCGGCGGGCGTTGCGGCGACGCGGCAGGCCGATACAAAACTTCCACTGGAAACGCCCGCCCTTCGCTACTCAGAACCGGTACATCGCCCAGAAAACGGGCAATGGGCGCCGTATCCAGCGTGGCCGACATCACCAACACCCTCAAGTCCTCCCGCAGCACCTGCTGGGATTCTCGCACCAGAGCCAGCCCCAGGTCGGCCTGTAACGAACGCTCGTGAAACTCATCAAACAGCACCGCAGCATAGTCTTCCAGCAGCGGGTCGCTCTGAATCAAACGGGTAAGAATGCCCTCGGTCACCACTTCAATCACGGTAGCCGCCGACACCCGGGTATCCAGGCGCGTGCGATAGCCCACCGTCTGCCCGGCTTGCTCTCCCAACTGCCCGGCCATATACCGCGCCGCCGAACGAGCCGCCAGCCGCCGCGGTTCCAACATTAAAATCCGCCGCCCCTGACGCCAGGGTGCATCCAGCAACGCCAGCGGCACACGGGTGGTTTTGCCAGCGCCCGGTGGCGCCTGCAGCAAAGCAGTGGTATTGGTTTCCAAGGTTTGTTTTAGCTGGGGGAGGATGTGTTCTATTGGGAGCACGTTGCTTCGGCTTTTTAGTTGAGTTCGGTTCGCTGGGCTGGGCTGGGCTGGGCTGGGCTGGGCTTAGTCTGCCGAATTGGGAGTTGGCGCGGGAGCAAATTTGAATTTTAGGCCGGAAAAGAACTCGCTGCGCTCAGACACCTTTGTCCGGCCAAAAATTCAAATTCACCCCCACACCCTGCGGAACCCGGTGATAAGCCGAAAGCTTAGCATGACGAGACTTCGGTTAATTCGGTAAAGAATTGCCTGAATCAGTAGGCTTGATCACCAGCCGCTAACGATTACTATGAGCTATGAGCCAAAAACCACTTTAGTCTTTTCCATAACGATATCGACTTTGTTACATAGAGCGGGGTGGTGGGGAATTTTTTTCGCCGGAAATGGGTGTCTGAGCGCAGCGAGTTCCATTTCCAAGAAAAAACATTCCCCGCCGCCGCGATCAATCCACCGCAACCAACAGGCTACGCTCTACCGGCAAAAACCTCACACCGCACGAGAATGCCACTCATTAGGCCGCGGCACGAAAAACAGAAACACAAGTCCAAATGCCAGCGCCCCTACCCCTATACCGAATGCCGACGCCAGAGTGCCACCGGCATCCAGCCACTGTTTGGTCAACCAGGGGCCAACCATTTGGGTAAAGCCATACAAGGCCACCATCGCCGCAGACAGGCGTGGCCCCTGGTGCGGATGCAGTGCTCGTCCAATGCGCTGGGTCAGCAATACCGTACCAAGGAAAGTAACGCCCACCAGGATGGCACATAGAATCAACCCCAGTGCACCCGGAATCACCACCGCCGCGAGAACACCCGCCAACTGAATGGCGAAGTTAATCTTCAGCGCCAAAATATCGCCGATAACCGCACCCAGACGGTTCCAGATCCACGGTGCCGGAATGGTGCACAGCGCCACCAGCAACCAGCTGCCGTCCTGTAACCAATGACCCGGTTGCAGCTCGACATTGGCCAGCAGCGGCAGAAACGTCATCGGCAGAATATAACCCAAGCCAGCGCCGGCGTAAGCCACGAACAGTGGCGTACTTGCACGGTCGAACAGCCGGGTGCTGAGAGCTTCACCGCTATTGTTGATAGCCACCGGTGGATGCATCGGCACATCTAGCTGCATCAGCTTCCAGGTGCCCCAGGCCGCCAGCGGAACAGAGATAATAGCCGCCGGCCACCAGCGTTCCGGGCCTTCCAGCCAGTCCGCTGTGCCGCTGACCACACCTGCGGACAGCAGCAGGCCAAAACCCACGCCAAAATACACCAGCCCGCTAAGGCTTGCTCGGTTACGCAACACCAGCCACTCCAGAATAAGCGCTGGTGCCTGCACAAACACCACACCATTGGCGACGCCGTTAAGCCAGCGGGTCGTGGAAATAGCCGTCAGATCGGTTTCAACCGCCACCAGCAAACTGGTGACAATGTGCACCACTACGGCCAGCGGCAAAATACGGCGAATATGGTCAATGCGGTGCCAGCGGATGGCCAGTACGGCACCCATCAGATAGCCCATATAATTCCAGGTGGCCACGGCCGCACCGTCTGCCGCGGAAAACAGGCCGTCATTCACCAAATACGGTAAAAGTGGCGTGTACATGAAGCGCCCAAGGGCGTGCACCACTAGAAGAAGCACCGCACCGGCGGCCAGTGCGGTAAAAAGTTCGCGAGGAGTAGCCGGCGACGAGTGAAGCGCGGAAGGGGCCGTTTTTTGAGTCATGTGAGTTACTTGTGATTATAAAAAACGTTGAAGCAGGACTGAATTAATAAGCAGAGCTGTTTGTCTAACGCCGGCGATCTGCCCAGCGGTAGATCTGCTCGAAGCCATCGGCTAGTTGCTGCGGTTTATGGGGCGGCTGAATAAGCGCCACCACTTCGGCCGAGGGGCCGATCAGTGCAAAATGGCCGCTGTGATCCACCAGTAAACCATCCTCTGTCTCACGCTGCACAAACACCGCTCCCAAACTGGTCGCCAGGGCGCGGGTTATGTCTATATCACCACTGTAACCGTGGAAATTTTCACCAAAGAAGCCAGTATAATTTTTTAGAACTTCAGGCGTGTCGTGTTCTGGGTCGGCACTGATCAGCAGGTAACGGGGCTGGGGCAAGGTCGCAGGCAGCAACTTGTTGGTCTGGCGCAGGGCCGCCATGGCTACCGGACAGATGTCCGGACAGTTGGTGTAGCCTACAAAAGCAAAGGTCCAATGGCCGCGGAGATTTTCACGGGTAACGGTCTGGCCGTTTTCATCGGTGAGTTCAAATTCAATCACTGGCCGCGGCTGCTCGTACACATAGATATTGGCGCTGGCCAAGTCCGGTGGCTGTTCGACCGGTGCTGGCTCCGCCAGCTGATACCGCGCTATCGAAAGGCCGAATACAGCCACCACCGCCAGTACCAGCAGGATTAACGTTTTGCGAATCTGGCGGGTCATCGGGGCTCCATATTTAAGCGTCAGATAAAGGCGTAGTGATCAACCAGTAACACGACAAACAGTGCCATCAAATAGGTGATGGAATATTTGAAGGTGTCCAGCGCTACGCGCCGATCGTCATCGCGCAGCAAGCGTATCGCATACTGCAAAAAGCGCGAGCCAAGCACAAGGGCGCCGACCAGATAAATCATACCGGACATTCCAGTCACAAACGGTAGTAGGCTAACCGCAAGCAGAATAATAGTGTACAGCAGGATGTGCAGTTCCGTGTAGTAATTACCGTGGGTCACCGGCAGCATGGGGATGCGGGCCTTGGCGTACTCTTCCTTACGGTGAATCGCCAATGCCCAGAAATGTGGTGGTGTCCAGGCGAAAATAATCAGCACCAGTAGCAGCGCGTGGCCGTCTACCTGCCCGGTTACCGCGGTCCAACCCAGCAGCGGCGGCATGGCGCCGGCTAGCCCGCCAATCACAATATTCTGCGGCGTGGCCCGTTTCAGAAACAGCGTATACACGCCGGCGTAACCCACCAGCGACGCTAATGTCAGCCAAGCTGTCAGGCTGTTCACCAACAACATCAATATTGCCATGCCGCTCAGCGCCAATACGCCTGCGAATAACAGTCCTTCAGCAGCAGAAATCCGCCCTGTGGCTACCGGACGCTTGTGAGTACGCGCCATAACAATGTCCACTTTCTGGTCCACCACGTGGTTAATCACCGCAGCCGCTCCGGCCAGTAACGCAATGCCAGCGTTGCCAAACACCAGAACCTGCAAAGACGGCAGACCGGAAACCGCCAGCAGCATGCCAATGACCGACGTGAGAATCATCATCGCGACGACTTTGGGCTTGGTCAGCTCCAGATAGTCACGCCAGTGCGCAGCGGTATGGTTACCTGCCGAATTGCCCAAAGAGTTGTCGACGGGGTTGCCAATAGCGTTGGTCGGTACCGGCAAGACGTTCGCTTGCTCACTCATGCCGTTATCTCCTGATGCTTTCCTGAGTTCATCAAATTGTTTTTATTGCCTTTAACACCCGAAAGCGGTGCCGGCAAGCCCTGGGACAACTGACGTTGATGCCAGATCAGCTGGATCACGCTAAGTAACAACAACGCACCGGTGGCGTTATGGGCCACGGCGACCGCCAACGGAATGTAGAGAATCACATTAGCCAGGCCCAGCGCAATCTGTGCCAGCAGAACAACCGCTACCACAGCTACTGACTGACCTAGGCCATTGCGCCGGCGCCGGGCCCACAGCAGCGCCAGTAGCACGCTGAAATAAACCAGCACAACAGCGGCGCCCAGGCGATGGCTGACATGAATAGCCACCCGTCCATCAGCGTTAAGCTGGCCTCCCAGATAATTGGGCCCAACGTGCTGGGTTATGTCAAAGCCGTGGGCAAAATCCATTCCCTGCGGCCACCACTGGCCACCGCAGGTGGGTAAATCAGTACAGGCCACGGCGGCGTAGTTGGCGGCTGTCCAAGCACCCAACGCAATCTGCATAATCACCAGCAGCAACCCACCATAAAGCCAGGGGCGAAGCCGCGAGCCCGAACGGGCAGACTTCAACACGGCTGTTTGCGCCGACCCACCCCGAACACGGCTGCGTAGTCTTAACACCAGCAGCGCTAGCAAACTCAGGGTGGTAAAGCCTCCTAGCAAATGCAAAGCCACCACCTGGGGCCACAATTTCAGGGTGACGGTCCACATGCCAAACGCGCCTTGCAGCACAATAAAACCGGCTATAAACAGGGGCAGCTTTACTGGGACATTCAGTTTGCGCTGGCGTACCGCGTATGCGGCCAGTGTAAACACCAGAATACCCAGTGTTCCGGCAGCATAGCGGTGAATCATCTCGGGCCAGCCCTTGGCCACATCCACCGGCGTTTCCGGAAAGCGCGCGTTAGCAATGGCAATGCTGCTTTCGCCTTGCGGTACCGTCAGAAAACCGTAGCAACCAGGCCAGTCCGGGCACCCCAGGCCGGCGTGTACCAGCCGGGTCCAGGCGCCAAGCATGATCACTACCACGGCCAGTCCCACGGCCAGTACTGCCAGCCGCAACATCAGGCGGTATATCTTTATGGATTCGGCATTCCCGGCGTAATTCTTCGTCATCATCACCCGCCTTAGCCGATTCGCGAAATTTTCAGCAGATGTTTCAGGTCGTCCAAAACATCACCCCCCGGCACGCTTGCCGGGTAGCGCATCATGATATTGCCTAACGGGTCTACCAGCAGCAGTTGTGGCGCCTGGGAGGGCTCCACGCCGGGCGGCCATACGGGAGTTTGTGCCGGCAATGGCGTAAAACGCTCCATACGCTCAAAGTCTGCCGGCCAGCGCTGGGCCAGAGCCGGTGGCAGGCTTGTCAGGGCCGCGCCACGGCTGACCCGTGTGGCGTATTTACCAAGCGCAATGTTGGTTTGGCGGGTGGTGTACAGCAGTTGTTGGCAAACCTCGGTGCAGTTGTCGGCCACCACCAGCAGCAACCACGTGGCGCTGGTTTGCGTGGGGCCGAAACGGGCTGCCAACGGCGTGCCCTGCGCGGTTTGCAACTGCAAACTGCTGAGCGGAACAAGGGGCGTCACCAGAGCACCGTTGTTGGTGTGCTCAGCCGGATTGAGCCAGCCGCCATAGAACATCGCGCTGGCCAGAATAATCGGGCCAAAACCCACCGCCATAAGTAGCAGCGCCATGCGACGCCCTTTGCGTATTTGCTTCGGACTCATGGGCTTGGGCGAAGCTGTCTGGGAAGTCTGCTGGGCCACCGTTGTTGTCATTATTGGCTCCTGAACGGGTCACGGCTGTTATAGGTCTGTTATTAAGATTATTACAGGACGACTGTGTGGCTAGTCTGCGGTTTTACGGTAACTCGCCACTATCGTCAATACAGTTAGCATTAGCGCCAAAGCAAACCATTGGGTTGCGTAACCGTAGTGGGTCGCAATGGCCATTCGGTCTGGCGCCCAGTCAGCCCGTAAAGCGCCCGGCTGGTTCTGGTCTGCTAGGCGCAAGATCAATCTGGGCAATTCCGGCACCGCATCTTGTGCTATCTCCGGCGGCAAACTTTGTACGCGTCTTGGCCAACCGCTGCTTGCTTCAGAGGCCGCAAGCACAGGTGGTTGAGGAAAATTTGCCAAGCGTCCAGAAATCTCCACCTGTTCCTGCGTTACCGAGGAATCCGGCAATTGCTGACGGGTACGGGGAGCAATTACCCAGCCGCGATTGACCACCAGCGCCGGCCCTTGGAGTGGATAAAACACCGTTAACACCTCGTATCCGGCCATGCCATCGCGGGTGCGGTTGTCCAGCAGCCAGGTGGTATCGCCGTATGATCCGTTAAGCTTCACGGGCCTACCTGCATCCAGGCCCTGCTCTACCAGCTGCGGCCAAGCCAGTTCGGACATCTGCTGTTGCCACTGACCCTGCTGTTGCTGCTTGAACTCGGCACGCTGCAATTGCCATATCCCCAAAACCAGCAACAGCGGTAAAAACAGCCCGCTAAACAGCATAAGACGCCAATCCCAGTGCCAGTAACGCCGTGAATTACTCATACCTTGCTATAATATATAGACCCGATAACCCAACGGACCCGTGCATGTTAAAAATATTCATTGTTGTCCTGTTACTGGCGGTGATCGCCAGCCTGTTCAGCGGCCTGTTTTTTCTGATCCGCGACGGGGGAAAAACCAATCGCGTCATTAACTCTCTAGCGCTGCGCGTTGCCCTGAGCGTGCTGTTGCTGCTGGTCATTCTGCTGTCGCTCTGGCAAGGCGGCCTGACGCTGAATCCCACACCCTGACTGCAGCCCCGACCGCAACACTGTAACCACTAATGAGCGGTGTCAGATCACATACACAAAGACAAACAACATCATCCACACCACGTCGACAAAATGCCAGTACCAGGCCGCCGCTTCGAACCCGAAGTGGTTGTCGGCGCTGAAATGACCTTTGATGATGCGAATTAACATTACAGTCAGCATGATGGTGCCCAAAATCACGTGAGCGCCGTGGAACCCGGTCAGCATAAAGAAGGTACTGCCATAAATCCCGGACTGCAGGGTCAGATTCAGCTCCTGATAGGCATGCATGTATTCTTCTGCCTGCAAACCCACAAATACCAGCGCCAGAATAATAGTGGCGCCAAGCCACAGCTTCAGTTTTTTACGGTTATCGGCTTTTAACGCATGATGGGCAACGGTAATAGTAAATGACGAGCTCACCAGTAAAATGGTGTTCATCAGCGGTAAGCCCCAAGGCCCTATAATGCCCTTAGGCGCTGGATACAAACTGGGGTCGGGTGTGTTAATCAGCGGCCAGGTCGCCTGAAACCCTTCCCACAGCATATTTGAGCTACCGCGATCACCCTCGCCCCCTAACCAGGGAACGGCAAACACCCGAGCGTAAAACAAGGCGCCAAAAAACGCCGCAAAAAACATGATTTCAGAAAAAATGAACCAACTCATGCCCCAGCGGAAAGACCGGTCCATTTGCGGGCTATAGAGGCCAGCGCGGCTTTCACGCACCACGTTGCCAAACCAGCCAAAAATCATATAGGTCATCAATGACAGGCCGACCGCAAAGATCATCCACCCGCTACTGGTGCTGGCACCCTGACCGCCATCGACCATAATGGTCGCCGCACCGAACAGCGTCGTACCCAATCCGAAAGTAGCAATAATCGGCCACTTGCTTTGTTCCGGTACGTAATACTCTTGGTGTTCCGACATGATTAATGCACCTCCGGTGGTGTGGAGAAGGTGTGATAGGGCGCAGGTGAGGGCACCGTCCACTCCAAGCCCTCCGCGCCGTCCCAAGGCTTGGCCGCCGCTGGCTCACCGCTGCCGCGGGCGCATTTTACTACAATGAACAGGAACAGAAGCTGGGTAGCCCCGAACAGGAACGCGCCAATGCTGGACACCATGTTGAAATCGGCAAATTGCAGGGCGTAATCTGGAATCCGCCGCGGCATACCCGCCAATCCTAGAAAGTGCATGGGGAAAAATGCCAGATTCATGCCCACAAACGACAGCCAGAAATGGGTTTTGGCCAGGGTTTCGTCATACATGTAGCCGGTCCACTTGGGCAGCCAGAAGTACGCAGACGCAAAAATGCCAAAGATTGCGCCGGGTACCAGCACGTAATGGAAATGCGCCACCACAAAGTAGGTGTCATGGTATTGGAAATCGGCCGGAGCAATGGCCAACATCAGCCCGGAAAACCCACCCACTGTGAACAGAATAACGAACGCAATAGCGAACAGCATCGGCGCCTCGAACGTCAGCGAGCCGCGGAACATGGTTGCTACCCAGTTAAACACCTTAACCCCGGTGGGCACCGCGATCAGCAATGTGGCGTACATGAAGAACAATTGGCCGGCGACGGGAATACCCACTGTAAACATGTGGTGAGCCCATACCAGGAACGACAGCAGTGCAATGGCGCCCACCGCGTACACCATAGACGCATAGCCAAACAGCGGCTTGCGGGAAAACGCCGGGATTATGTGTGAAACGGCGCCGAACGCCGGCAAAATCATGATGTACACCTCGGGGTGCCCGAAGAACCAGAATATGTGCTGGAACAGCACCGGATCTCCGCCGCCAGAGGCGTCAAAGAAGCTGGTACCGAAGTTGATATCCATCAGCATCATGGTCAACACACCTGCAAGCACCGGCATAACCGCCAGCAAAAGAAATGCGGTAATCAGCCAAGTCCATACAAACATTGGCATTTTCATCAGGGTCATGCCCGGCGCACGCATGTTCAGTATGGTGGCAATCACGTTGATGGCACCCATGATCGACGAAGCACCGGCAATGTGCAGCGCAAATATAAAGAAGGTCGTGCTGGGTGGGCCATAAGTGGTCGACAGCGGCGCGTAGAAGGTCCAGCCGAAGTTGGGGCCGCCGCCGTCCATAAACAAAGTAGAGACCAGAATCAGGAAGGCGCAGGGCAACAGCCAAAAGCTCCAGTTGTTCATCCGCGGCAAGGCCATGTCCGGTGCGCCAATCATCAGCGGTATCATCCAGTTAGCCAGACCCACAAAGGCCGGCATCACCGCACCAAACACCATAATAAGGCCGTGCATGGTGGTCATCTGGTTGAAAAATTCCGGCTGTACGATTTGTAGCCCGGGCTGGAACAGTTCGGCGCGGATGACCATGGCCATGGTGCCGCCCAACAGGAACATACCAAAACTGAATATCAGGTACATGGTCCCGATATCTTTGTGGTTGGTCGTGAACAGCCAACGAGTCCAACCTTTAGCCGGACCGTGATGTTCGTGCGTGTGCTCTGAGGTGTGCTCTGGGGTGTGAGCGTCTGCAACCGTACTCATAATATCTCCCGTAACCGCCGTTTTATTCTTGTAGGGGCCTGGGTTGGCAGCTTGGCGCTGCCAACAGGTCACTGTTGTTGCTGGCTTTTGTAATCAAAAATTTCTTTGGGCGTCACCATGTCGCCCACGTTGTTACCCCAGGCGTTACGCTCATAGGTGATAATCGCCGCAATATCGACCTCGTTGAGCTGCTCGCCAAAGGCTTGCATGGCGGTACCGCGCTTGCCGTTGACTACAATATCGATATGGCCAGCTATGTCACCGACGGCGATAGCACTGCCACGCAAAGCCGGAAATGACGGCGGCAAGCCGCTGCCATCGGCCTGATGGCAGGCTGCACAAGCACTTTGATAGCTTTGCTCACCGCGCTCCATCAGATCAGCCATGGTCCATTCTTTCTGAGTCAGCTCTTTTTCTTTCTCGGCCGCAGCGCGCTGCTCACCAACCCAGATCTGGTATTCGGCCTGCGGCACCGCTTCTACAACAATGGGCATAAAGCCGTGGTCTTTACCGCACAACTCGGTGCACTGACCACGATAGGTGCCCGGCGTGTCCACCCGAATCCAGGCTTCGTTGATAAAACCGGGAATCGCGTCTTTTTTCAGCCCGAACTCTGGCACCCACCAAGAGTGAATTACATCGTTTGCGGTCATCAATAACCGCACTTTCTGGCCGACCGGCACCACCAGCGGTTTATCGACTTCCAGCAGGTAATTTTCACCTTTGGCCTGGCGGTTATTAATCTGGTCGCGGGGGGTGCTCAAACTGGAGAAATAACCGAACTCGTCGTCCAGGTAATCGTATTTCCACTTCCACTGATAACCGGTGATCTTGATGTCCACATCGGCTTCGGTGGTGTCATACATATCAATCAGCGTAACGGTGGCCGGAATCGCCATAGCCACAAGGATAACCAAAGGAATGATGGTCCAAAGCACTTCCACCGTGGTGTTCTCGTGGAAGTTCGCGGGTTTGTGACCGCGAGACTTACGATGGGCGAAGATCGACCAGAACATGACGCCGAACACTACAACACCGATAACAACACAAATCCACAGAATGGTCATGTGTAAACCGTAAATGTCGTTGCTAGTCTGGGTAACACCGGGGCTCATGTTCATGGTCCAGTCCGCCATGGACATCACCGGGAACAGAGCCAAGCCGCATAGGGCCAAAGCCCGATTTGCGTGCGCACGCATATTGCGTCTCCACATAGATTATTATTGTCGGGTAAAAGACTGCTTTCAAATATCTCGAACTCTATTATAGGCATAATAGATGACAAAAAGGCTAACAAACAGCTGAAATTCAACAATGTTATGATTCCAGCGCTTTACCGCCGTGACTATTTTGGATAGCCGTTTATGACGCCCTTGTACCGTTTAACCCGCCTGGATCGCCGATTATGGGCGTTGGCGTGGCCGTTGATGCTCACCAATCTTACCGTGCCGATGCTTGGTCTGGTAGACACCGCCGTGCTGGGGCACCTGCCAGATCCGCAATATCTTGGCGCCGTGGCTGTAGGCGCCAACCTGTTCAGCATTCTGTACTGGACCTTCGGCTTTATGCGAATGGGCACCACCGGTTTGGCAGCTCAGGCCTGGGGCAAACGTGACGAACACGGGCAGGTGGCACTGCTGGTGCGCTCGCTGTTGCTGGCGGTGACCATCGGTCTGGTGCTAATTACTTTTCAACAGCCACTGATACACACAGGCCTGGCGCTGATGAACCCCAGCGCCGGCGTGCTGGAACTTGCCTCCGAATACGCCGCCATACGCATCTGGAGCGCGCCGGCGGTGCTGTGCCAGTACACTTTGGTGGGCTGGCTGATTGGCACACAGTATTCCCGCGGCCCAATGATCATGCTGGTGGTGGCCAATGGCGTGAATCTGGTGCTAGATGTGCTGTTTGTGACCGGGTTCGGCTGGAACAGCCGCGGTGTCGCCATGGCTACGGTGATCGCGGAATACGGCGCGGCGCTGATTGGTTTGGCGATTGTGTTACGGCGCATGCCCGAAGGCCAGCGCATGACGCGCGCGCTGATCGGCACTCTTGCAGACTACCGGCGCATACTTCAGGTAAACCGTTTTATTATGGTGCGCACCATCGCCTTGCTGCTGGCGTTTGCCTTTTTTACCGCTCAAGGCGCGCGCCAGGGCGACGCTATTCTGGCCGCCAACGCGGTACTGTTTACTTTTCTGCTGGTTATTTCCAACGCTCTGGATGGCTTTGCAAATGCCGCTGAAGCTCTGATCGGCGAGGCCGTCGGCCGTGGCAACCGGCGCCAGTTCAAGCGGGTATTCGACACTGCCCTGCGCTGGTCGATTTGGGGAGCCTTACTCCTGACAGCGCTTTTTGTGCTGGGCGGGCAGGCGTTGATCGGATTATTAACCAACATCGAAGCCGTGCAAATTAACGCCTGGCAGTATCTGCCCTGGGTGTGGCTGCTGCCTTTCACCGCGGTGTGGGGGTTTCTATTTGACGGCGTTTTCATTGGTGCCACCCAAACCCGAGCCATGCAGAACACCATGCTGTTTGCCGCCCTGGGCGTGTATTTGCCAGTGTGGTGGCTGACCACCGGCTGGGGGAATCACGGGTTGTGGTTTGCGATGATCAGCCTGATGCTGGCACGAGCTTTGAGTATGGGATTGGTATACCTGCATTTTAATCGTCAGGGGCGCTGGTTTCGTAGTAACGAAGGCCCATAACAGCTGCCCGCAGCCAGATTAAATTGTTGACGCCCTGGCCGGCAAGGCTGAAATAGTCGTCTACACTTTATTCACATCACAGGCTTCACCGTGCGCCTAACCAGGCCATTTGCCTACACAACCCATATACCCGTGACATGAACGGGAGGCGCCTTGCGATCCTTTTACGTATCGACACCGGCAACCGTACACATGACTCCGAAAGCAGTCCTGGACATCATTGACACTGCAAGGTGCAGGGAAGCCCGCTCAGGCGCTTTTTTGCGCCACCTGCAGCTGCGTGCCCAGGCGCTACCAACGTGCATCAGCTTTAACAGTCGAGCACCGGCTAGCTGTCTGTTCCAGTTTTCGGTGGAATACATCGAAACGGCCCCGCGGCTGATTCACGCGGTTGACACCTGTGCCCGCGACGCCGGCCACGAAGGGCTATTCACGCCCTTTCTAGACGCTGCCGTCCGTTTTTTCACCAACCCGTCGGTGCTTCTTAGCCACTATATAGGCCTTGACGGGCTTTTAATCAGCGCCTATCTGTGCCACCGCCTGATGGAAGACATGTACGACAACAACCACAGTTTCCGCCGCAGCCAACTGGTGGATCTGGAGGCCACGCGGGCTAATCTGCTGGTACACGAACTCATTGGTGAGCCGTTCGCCAATGAGTTGGACGATGCCGTAGCCATCACCGTGCGGCAGATTGCGGGCAGCCCGGACTACTATGATCTTAACTTGGACCCGTTTGTGGCACAGGCCAACAACGCGGCCTGGGACTCAATGCGACAGTATTGGGAAAACCTGCTAGTGCGTAATCACATCCGCTTTACTCTGGGCAATCGTCGCCGGCGCTAGCCTCTGCTACCTTTAACATTTGTTATATGACATTCACTAGCTTGCGCCTGACGCCGAAGCGGTTAAGCTGTGCGCTGTTTTTTACCTGCCTCGGGACCAAAACCATGCTTGCCAATACCGATCTTGGAAAACTGATTATCCGCCTCACCCTGGGCGGTCTGCTGCTGTTTCACGGCGTGGATAAACTGATGAATGGCGTGGGCTTTATTGAAGCCCAGTTAGTCAGCCACAACCTTCCGGCGTTCCTTGCCTGGGGCGTGATTATTGGCGAAGTTCTTGCCCCGCTGATGATTATTCTGGGTTTTCATACCCGCATAGGCGCCTTGCTGATTGTCGCAAACATGTTGGTGGCCCTGGCCTTGGTGCACAGCCACCAATTAATGATGCTCAGTAGCAACGGCGGATTACAGCTAGAACTGCAGTTTTTCTTTCTGATGAGTGCGGCGGCGGTTTTTTTCTTCGGCTCCGGCCGTTATACCGTCCGCAACTGAGTGCCAAAGAGGGATTTCGTGTGTGCTGAAGCTTCACTGAAATCCGACCGCCATTACCACTTTAAAGGTAAAGACTGGTGAGCTTGTCGATATGGAAGCAACTCGTGCTAATCTGCGGGTATACAAGTTCATGGGCGAACCTGGCCGTACCTGACCCCGCCTGGCAGGTTCTGCTCCATCGAAAGATTTTGCCCAACCGGAAGGTTCATAGCCAAAATGAAAAATCAAACCGTTTTGCTGCTAGCCTGTTGCCTTCTGCCGGCTTCTTTACTGGCAGATGAGTTGACGGTCGGGGTTCAGCTTGCTGACGGCACTGGTCCGGTCGCTGGCGCTGTGGTGTATATGAATGACGGCAGCAAGCCATCTCCTGTGCGGTCAGCAGTGTCTCAGAAAGACCGAATGTTTCATCCCCACGTGTTGATTCTGCCTGTAGGCTCTAGCGTGGACTTCCCCAATCAAGACAACACCCAGCATCACGTCTATTCTTTTTCGCCGGCAAAAACCTTCAATCTTGAGCTCTATGCTAATAGGCCCGAAGCGCCGGTGTTGTTTGACCAGCCCGGAATTGTAGAGCTTGGCTGTAATATTCACGACTATATGCAGGCTTTTATTGTCGTGGCTAACACCCGTTCAATAGGCCAAACCAATGAGCAGGGCGAGGTAACGATCGCGCTGGACTTCGGCGACGCTCAGATACCCGGCTCGCTGAACCTGAATATCTGGCACCCACGCCTGCCAGACAATACCAAGCCGGTGATTCGGGAAATTACGGCCGCCAGCCTGACAAGCGCCGGTATCGAAACCGTCAGCATTGAGCTTACGCCCGAGCCAAGCCTCGAAGGCCCGATGAATAATCTTCAAAAGCGATTTCAGAACCTTTGATGGGCGGGCTGACTAGCCGCATAGGATTTCGCGGTCGCCTGGTTACGGCCATGGTTGCGCTGGTTGCTCTGGTAAGCCTGCTGATCGGTGCGCTGATGATGGTGTACCTGTTTGAAGACGAAAATCGCCGCGCCCTGGAACAGCTCACGATCGCCGAGCGCCTTACCACCGAGGTGCTTGAACGCCGCACTGATCTTGAGCTTTCCCGTCTGAATGTCGTCGTCCGTGACTTTGGTTTTCGCTCTGCCATTGCCAGCGGCGATCCGGCAACTCTAAACAGCGCCCTTGAAAACCACAGCGGGCGCGTAGACGCGGATTTTGCGTTGCTGCTGAACAGCCAAGGGCAGCTACTGGCCTCTACGCTGACCCAAAAGGCGCCCGACATCAACGAAATGCAGCTGGCTACGGCGCGTAAAAACGGTGTTGCCCGTTCACTGCTGACTATTGATCAGCGTGGCTATGAGATGCTAGTCATTCCCATAGAAGCGCCTGGATTAAGAGCATGGCTGGTTGCCGGTTTCGAACTGGATCAGGAACTGGCAAACATCATCACCCGGCTAAGTGGCAGTTCGGTTATTTTCCGAGCGAGCCCGAACGGCCCTGGCGGTTTCATCAACTTTGCTACGTCCTCCGATATCGACAGTACCGAAGACCCCGCACTGAACAGATCTGAGAGTAACCAGAACTTTATCAAAAGCGATCGCTACTTCACCCGCATACTGGATTTGGGAGGTTTCGGGCAAATTTCATTCGAAGCGGTTCTTCTGACCAGCCGGGAAGCGAGCCGGCAAAACTACTACAGCCGAGCCTTGGAAATAGCCCTGCTGGTCACTGTCATCATGGCACTGGCGATATTACTGGCACTCCTTACCGCCAGGCATCTCGGCCGGCCAGTATTACAACTTGCCGATTATGCCCGGGCAGTGGGCCACGGAGACAACCCTCCGGCTCCTGATATCCGCACTGGCGGCGAGCTGAGGCAGCTCAGGGATACGCTTCGTGACACTTTGGCCCGGCTTATCCGGCGCGAAGGGGAAATCCGCCATGCCGCAACCCATGACGAAGTCACCGGGCTAGGCAACCGCAACGCTTTGATGCAATCGGCCAAAGATAGCTTTGACGTCGGTAAACCCTGCAGCCTGATCGGCCTGCGCGTGAGCGACCTATCGGACATCAACGATACGCTCGGTTTGGCATTCGGCGACAAAGTCCTGCTTGGCCTCTCACAACGGCTGCGTGATGAACTTCCCGATGCCGGCATAATTGCTCGCACGGGGGGCGGAGAGTTCCTGACATTGATTCCACAGCTCGGCCCGGAAGCGCTGGATCTGCGAGCGCAAGCTCTGCATGACACCGTAGAAGCGCCGCGGAATATTGAAAATACCCCGTTTTCCCTGCGCACTCATCTGATAACCATGCAATTGCCCGCAGACGCCAGCAATACCAGCGAACTGAGAAGGCGCGTAAACCTGACCTTCGAACACGCCTTCCGGCAGGGCGTTGCGGTCACACGGTACGAGCGTGGGCGGGATGAAGACCATCTACGTGAGCTGAAACTGGTTTCTGACCTGCACAGTGCTGTTCGCAACAATGGCCTGCACATGAACTACCAACCCAAGCTGGACAACGGCACCGGGCAGCTACTGCAGGTGGAGGCTCTGGTGCGCTGGATACACCCGGAGTTGGGCTTTATATCACCGGAAGAATTCATCTTTCTTGCAGAGCAGTCGGGGCAGATCAATGATCTAACGGATCATATCCTGCAGAGGGTGGCCAACGACGCCCGCGCCTGGTTCGACGCGGGCCTGGATGTCGGCGTAG
This sequence comes from Marinobacter sp. M3C, assembly GCF_023311895.1. Lineage (GTDB taxonomy): Bacteria > Pseudomonadota > Gammaproteobacteria > Pseudomonadales > Oleiphilaceae > Marinobacter. The sequence continues at coordinate 2,870,611 of NZ_CP092284.1, read as the reverse complement.
CAATCAACCTTTCGGCATTGGACCTGACCTGGCCCGCGCTGACCGATCGCGTAGCCCGAATTTTTAGCGACTGGCACCACAACATGGAGCGCATCACTCTGGAAGTAACAGAGGGCGCGTTGATGGAGGACCCGGAAGAAGCCATGGCGACACTGAACCGCCTGCGTAACCTAGGCGTAACTCTTTCCATTGACGACTTTGGCACCGGCTATTCCTCGCTATCACAGCTGCGCAAGCTACCCGTTCAAGAACTGAAAATAGACAAGTCCTTTGTGCTCAGGCTGAATTCCGAGCCTCAGGACCAACTGATTGTAAAATCCACCATTGATATGGCCCACGGGCTTGGGCTGAAGGTAGTTGCCGAAGGTATCGAAAATCTGGAAACCTGGAAATTACTTCAGGCCTGGGGTTGCGACATCGGCCAAGGTTTCTATTTAAGCCGCCCGGTTTCTGCAGGTGACCTTGCGCAGACGGTTGCGACCCTTGCAGAGCGCCAGCAGGAACTGAGCAAAACAACGCCGGAGCATTCACCATGACTCGTTTTTCCTACACACTGGGCGCTGCAGTCTGGGCGCCTTTGCTGACGCTGGGGATTCTTGCAACACCCCTGGCCTTTGCGGATGTTGGCAGCCGCCTTTGGGCAACCGGTGGCGTCACTACTATAGAAGGCAGCGCCGGCGGCGGGTTAGTGCCTTGGGCTTTGCTTGGAAGCTACGCTAGTGATGAAGAATGGGGTGGAACTGTGGCCATAAGTCGCGCCGAGGTGGATGACTACACGCTCGCGGTTGTTGGTGCCGGTTTGAACTGGAACAATCGGATTGAAGTTACATTCGCTCGGCAGACCCTGGATCTAAGCAGCCTGAAACAGGATGAACTCAATCAGGATATTTTTGGAGTGAAAGTACGGCTGACGGGAGACGCTCTCTATAGTCCTTGGGGCCAGTGGTCTGCAGGCGTACAACATAAGCGGCAGCGAGATTTCACGGTACCGGAAGCCATCGGTGCACGGGACGACAGCGGCACCGACGTCTATTTTGCCGGTTCGAAACTGTTTTTTGCCGCCGTGTTTGGCCGCAACCTGCTGGTAAACGCCACCGTGCGTGGAACCCGTGCCAACCAGGGCGGACTGCTGGGTTTCGGCGGCGACCTCAATAATAGCTATGAGTTTATGGCCGAAGCCGGCGCCGGCGTCTTTATTAACCGGCAATGGCTGCTGGGCGCCGAGTACCGTCAGAAGCCGGATAATCTGAGCTTTGCCCGCGAAGACGACTGGTGGGACCTGTTTATTGCCTGGGTACCGGACCGTAGACTGGCCGTGACGGCAGCGTTCGTTAATCTGGGTGATGTCGCAACCCTAAAAAACCAGCAGGGTGTTTATTTATCTCTGCAGGGGAGTTTCTGATCATGCGCTTAGGCACAATGAAGACCCACTTCGCCGCTCTTGTTGTTCTGGCCAGCCTTGTTCTAACGGGCTGCCAAAGCTTTCAACGCGAACCCGACAACAGCCTCTATCTTCAGTTAGGCGAGCGCGCAGGCATTGCAGATGTGGTGGAAGATCTACTGTATCTCATCGTGGATGACACGCGAATTAGTCATCAGTTCAAAGGCATAAACGTTGCGCAGTTTCATCGCAACCTGACAGACCAGTTGTGTGAACTCAGCGGCGGCCCATGCCAGTATTCTGGGCGCGAGATGCGTGAATCCCACGCGGCCATGGGCATTACAAACACCCAGTTTAATGCCCTGGCAGAGAACCTTATTCTCGCTATGGAAGAAAACGATGTGCCAACAGCGGCGCAGAATCGGCTGATTAAAAAACTGCTACCGATGTACCCGGATATCCGGAACCTTTGAAAGCCCGCAGTGAAAAAAAGTCACAAAAAGGACTACAAAGACAAAGGCAGCAAAGACAAGTGCAACGAAAACGAGGCACGACATCCGCATGACTGAAAAAAAAATAGATATCCTTCCGGGCCGCTATCGGCACTACAAGGGCAAAGATTACGAAGTGATCGGCATTGCCCGTCACAGCGAGACCGAGGAAAAACTGGTGGTCTACCGCTGCCTCTACGGCGATTACTGCCTTTGGGTTCGCCCACTCAGCATGTTCCGCGAAACCGTAAACGTTGCAGGGGAGCAGCTTCCGCGTTTTGCTCGTATCGACCAGCCCTAAACGTTACACAAGCCCTTTGACTAAGCTGGCAAATTACTGCACATTACCGCGTTTTTATAATCTCAGCTTTCGCAAGAAGGCCTGATAGCCCATTACGCGTACCCGGAGTTTGCCATGAATGCCGTTGTTGCTGCGGTGCTGATCATGCTTGTATTAAGCTTGGCCCGCATTCACGTTGTTGTTGCCTTGATAGTAGGCGCCGTTTCCGGCGGCCTGATCGCCGGAATGTCTCTGAACGACACCATTGATGCCTTCAACAATGGCCTGGGCGGAGGCGCCAAAGTGGCGTTGTCTTACGCTACCTTGGGCGCCTTTGCGGTTGCTATCGGTAAATCTGGCCTGGCCAACCTGCTGGCCGACAAAATCCTTGCCAAAGTCGGGCAAAGCGAAGGCAGCAGTACGGCTGTGAAAAGCGTGCGCTACATGATCATCGCCATTCTGGTGGCCATTGCGCTGTCGTCCCAGAACATCCTGCCAATTCACATTGCGTTTATTCCGCTGGTGGTTCCGCCCCTGCTGTATGTCATGGCCAAGCTAAAAATGGACCGCCGCATGGTGGCCTGCGCACTTACCTTCGGCCTGATTACCCCGTACATGTTCATACCCGTAGGTTTTGGCGGTATTTATCTGAACGAAATCCTGATGGCCAAAATCAGCGCCAATGGTGGCGATGTCGAAGGTCTGAGCGTCATGAAAGCCATGGCTTTACCTGCCCTGGGTATGCTCTGCGGCCTGCTGGTGGCTATTTTTATTACCTATCGCGGCGAACGCAACTACAACCTGAACGCCATAACTCGCACCGAAAAAGTCACCACCACCTACAAACCCATGACACTGGTGATGGCGTTAGCCGCCATCGTGGTCACTTTTGTGGTGCAGTTGTGGCTAGGCTCCATGATTCTGGGCGCCTTGGCAGGTTTTCTGCTGTTCAACCTGTCCGGCGTGGTGAAGTGGAAAGAAGCTGACGACCTGTTCACCGAAGGCATGAAAATGCTGGCGATGATCGGTTTTATCATGATCGCCGCCTCCGGCTTTGCCGAAGTCATGCGCGAAACCGGCGAAATTACCACCCTGGTACAAAGCTCGGTCGACATCATCGGCGCCAACAAAGCCCTCGCGGCCCTGTTGATGCTATTGGTGGGATTGATGATTACCCTCGGTATTGGTTCGTCCTTCTCCACCATTCCCATCATTGCGGCGCTGTATGTGCCGATGGCGCTGGAAATGGGTTTCAGCTCTATGGCGATCATAGCTCTGGTTGGCACTGCCGGTGCCTTGGGTGACGCGGGTTCGCCAGTTTCTGACTCGACACTCGGGCCCACCGCCGGCCTGAATGCCGACGGCCAGCACAATCACATCTGGGATTCAGTGGTGCCCACGTTCTTGCACTTCAACTTGCCGTTGCTTGGTTTTGGGTGGGTTGCCGCGATGGTTCTTTAAAGTTTGAAAGATTAGGGACAGATTTAAAATCTGTCCCTTTGAACTTGGGAACCTAGGGACGGATTTGAAATCCGTCCCTTTGCAGAAAAACTGGCTGTGTTATTTGTCAGCCTATCTCTACAGTCAAATGGGAAGGGTGTGGGGTATCTTTTCTGTCGGGAAAAATATGTCTGAGCGCAGCGAGTTGTTTTTCCCAGAAGAAAAGACACCCCGCATCCTCGACCCTCCACGCAGTATCAGGCTCCGTAAGCGTGTGCTTAGTCACCTAATCCCCACCTTTGAAAAACACCACCTGCTTAACCGTATGGTCGTCTTCGTTTTTGCGCTTGTTCACGCGGGTTTGCAGTTCCGGGGCAGCCGGAGCTTCTATGTCAGAGATGCCGTCGGTGAAACCGCAGGCTATACATTCGCGGATCTGTTCGTCCGCGTCGTCGGTGTACATGGTGATTTTGTCCATCTCCGCACAACGGGGGCAAACGGCTCCGGCGATGAAACGTTTCGGGCTTGGCATTGGATAACTCCATGTTAGATGTCCCCTGCCGGCCTTGGCCGGCGGGAAGGGTTGCCTATGGCAAATGGAGTCAGGCGACTTGCGGGCTGATGCCGGTTTGCTGCAACAGTGCGTCTACCTCGGGTTCGCGGCCGCGGAAGGCCTTGAACAACTCCATGGGTTCTTGTGAACCACCTTTCTCCAGAATATTTTGCAAGAACGACTTGCCGGTTTGCGGATCAAAAATGCCGTTTTGCTCGAACAACGAAAACGCGTCCGCGGCCAGCACTTCGGCCCATTTGTAGCTGTAATAACCCGCTGCGTAGCCGCCGGCGAAGATGTGGGAAAACGAATTGGGGAAGCGATTGAACGCCGGCGACTCAATAACCGCTATTTCATCGCGCACCTGACGGTGCACATCCAGCGGATTCGTTGGCGCGGTGTCGACGAACTCGGCGTGCAGACGGAAATCAAACAGCGAAAATTCAAGCTGACGCACCAACCCCATGCCCGACTGGAAGTTCTTCGCGGCTAACAGCTTTTCCAACATATCCTGCGGCAACGGCTCACCGGTTTCGTGGTGGGCAGCAATCAACGCCAGCGATTCCGGGTTCCAGCACCAGTTTTCGAGGAACTGACTCGGCAGTTCGACCGCGTCCCACGCCACACCATTAATACCCGATACGTCCATTACCTCCACCTGGGTCAACATGTGATGCAGGCCGTGGCCGAATTCGTGGAATAGGGTGGTGACTTCATCGTGAGTCAGCAACGACGGCTTGCCGTTCACCGGTGGGGTGAAGTTGCAGGTCAGGAAAGCCACCGGCAGCTGCAGGGTGCCGCGCAGGTTGCGCCAGCGTACCCGGCAATCCGCCATCCAGGCGCCGCCACGCTTGCCTTGGCGGGCAAACAGATCTAGATAGAACCAGGCAATGGGCTCGCCGTTACGGCTGATGCAGTAAGCGGTGGCGTCTTCGTGCCAGGTTTCTACCTCTGGCTTGGCTTCAATCTGGATATCGAACAGCTTTTCTGTCACGCGGAACAAACCAGGCACCACGTTATCCACCGGAAACCAGGGGCGCAGGGCTTCCGGGGAAATATCGTAGCGCTGCTGGCGCAATTTTTCGCTGTAGTAGCCTATGTCCCAGGCCTGTAAGTCGTTTAAACCATGCTCATCTTTTGCAAAAGCCTTGAGTTCGGCGAATTCCTGCTCGGCCACCGGCTTGGCTTTGTTCGCCAGCTCCGTCAAAAAGCCCAACACCTCGTCAGTATCACGGGCCATTTTTGTGACAAGAGAGCGCTCGGCAAAGTTATTAAAGCCCAGTAATTGTGCCAGGGCGTGGCGGCGTTTGAGTATTTCTGCCATTACCGGGGTGTTGTCCCAAGTGCCGGCGTCTGGCCCCATATCGGAAGCGCGGGTAACAAAGGCTTCATACACTTCACGGCGCAGTTCACGGTTGTCGCAGTAAGTCATTATCGGGTGGAAGCTGGGAAAATCCAGAGTGATGACATAACCATGCAGATCTTTTTGCTTGGCCGCCGCTTGGGCGCCTTCCAGCGCACTGTTTGGCACGCCGGCCAGCTCGCTTTTATCGGTGATTTGCTTGAACCAATGCTGGGTGGCGTCCAGAACGTTGTCGCTGAAGCTGTTGGACAGCTCCGAAAGCTCGCGGGTTAGATCGGCGTAGCGCTTTTTCTGATCATCGGGCAGATCAACGCCGCCCAAGTGAAAGTCCCGCAAAGTGTTTTTCACTGCTTTTTGCTGGGCTTCGCTGAGTTTGCTGAAATCATCGCGGGCGGCCAGCTTTTTGTAGGCCTCGCACAAAACCGCATTCTGGCTCAGCTCGGTGCTGTATTCGGTGAGCTTTTCCAGGCAGTTTTTGTACACTTTGCGCAGGTCGTCATTGTTCATCACCGCGTTCAGGTGTGAGATGACCGACCAAGCGTTGCTCAATTTATTCTCAAGCGACTGCATGGGCTGCACAAGAGTGTCCCAGTCGGGTTCTTCATTCTGCGCCAGGCTGTTAATTTTCATGTGATTTTCACTGATAATTTGGTCGATTGCTTCTCCCATATGCTCAGTGCGCACGTGTTCAAATTTCGGCAGCAGATCATTGGTCAGTAGTGGATTATTCATGGTTCCCCTTCTCAGCGGTTCAAATGTCGAGTAATTTCAGGTGACTCCGATAATGCGGGGAGTATCCCAGAAAAAAAGACACCTAAAGGACTATGTAATGGTGAATGTACGTTCTCACAAGGGTAGCACGCCACAATTTGGCGAACGCACCTGGGTAGACCCCAGCGCACTCGTGATTGGCGATGTGATTACCAGCGAAGATTGTTCGATTTGGCCGATGACGGTTGTGCGTGGCGACATGCACAAAATCCGCATTGGCGCGCGCTGCAGTGTTCAAGACGGCTCTGTGCTGCACATCACTCACGCCAGTGATTTCAACCCCGGCGGTTGGCCGCTGATTATTGGTGACGACGTTACCATCGGCCACAAGGCACTGCTGCATGGCTGTACCGTGGGCAGCCGAGTGCTGGTGGGCATGGGCTGTATCATCATGGACGGTGCGGTGGTGGAAGACGAGGTGATTATCGGAGCGGGCTGCCTGGTACCCCCAGGCAAGCGTTTGGAATCCGGTTATCTTTATGTAGGTTCGCCGTGTAAGCAGGCAAGGGCGTTAACCGATAAAGAACGCAGCTTTTTTGCGTACACCGCCAGCAATTATGTAAAGCTCAAAAACGAGTATCTGGCTGAAGTTGGGGATTACCCGTACTGATAAAAATAGAAGCGCCTGAAAATAGAAATGTGTAGGAATTGAAGCGCAAAGTGCCGATGCCCGCTCTCGCCCTCACGGAACAATTTCTGCTGGAAGTTGTTCCGTGAGGATGTCGGCGTTGCACACCGGATCGCGGACAGCAATTTCCACTCGCCGGTTCACGGCACGGTTTTCCGGGCTGTTGTTGGGCACCAGCGGGTTGGTTTCAGCACGGCCGGCGGCCATCACCCGATCGGCCGGCACATCACGGTTCAGAACCAACTCGTGTACCACCGACACCGCCCGCGCCGCTGAAAGATCCCAGTTGGAACGGTAACGGCTGCTGGCGATGGGCCTGTCGTCTGTATAGCCGGCCACCACCACATCGCCACGGCAATTTTTCAACACGTCCACTACCCGCTCGATAATGGGCAACATATCCTTCTTGATGGTGGCGTCGCCCGACAGGAATGTGGCGTCGTCAGAGAAACGTATAGTCACCTGGCGCTGGTCGTAGTTGATGCTCAAGGCGCCGCTAGCCACTTCGTTTTCCAGTTCCTGAATCAAACTGCTAGCCAAAGTAATGACGCCGTCAGACACCGGAGTAACGCGGTCGTTGGTCACGCGCTCGTCGATCAATTCAGGCTCAGCCTGCAACTGTTTGTCTGAATCCAAGCTGCTGTTCTCGTTAGAAATTTTGATCGGTAAGCTGCCACCACCGTCCGCGATCAGGTTGCCTGAACCGAACGCAACCGACAACGAGCCGGCCATCGCTTTGTATTTTTCAATATCCATTTCGGCGAACGACAATAACAATATGAAAAACGTCAGCAGCAAAGTGGCAAGGTCGGCAAAAGTCACAATCCACGCGGGCGCACCGGCGGCGCCTGCTTTTTTACGCTTGGATAGGGTTGCAAGAGCCGGGCGGGCCAAGGCTCAGGCCCCCTGCTCGCGTTTCAGACTAACGCGCTGCTCGGGGCTCAGGAACGACGATAGCAACTCCGTCATTACCCGCGGATTTTCACCCTGCAGAATTTTTTGAATTGACGTGGTAATCAGAAGTTGGTTGCGCATTTCGTCTTCGGCTTTTAACTGCAATTTATCCGCCAGCGGCAAGGCGATCAGCTGGGCAATAAAAGCGCCGTAAAGAGTGGTTAGCAAGGCAATTGCCATGGCCGGGCCAATAGAGGAAGGGTCATCAAGGGTATTGAGCATTTGCACCAAACCTACCAGGGTACCAAGCATGCCTATGGCCGGAGCCGATTCGCCGATGCCACGGAACACTCTTTCCGCAACCTCATAACGTTCAGAACTTTGCTGGATTTCGTGGTGCAAGGCTTCTTCCACCAGTTCTGGCGAGTGGCCATCAACACACAGATTGATGGCTTTTTGCAGAAACACGTTGCTGGTCGGGTGGTTTTCAAGGCCCAAAATGCCTTCTTTACGCACCACCATCGCCAACGCACCCACTTCGCGAATCAGCTCGTCGGGGCGCTCCACACGGTCCATAAAGGCGGCGCGTGACGCAAGACGAATAGCGCCCATCACCGAACTCAGGCGGAACTTTATCAGCGTTACCGCAAAGGTACCGCCCAGCACAATAGCCAACCCGGGCAGGTTAAGAAAGGTGAGCAGGGAGGCGTTAGCCAGCATGGCCAATACAACTACCAGCACTCCGGCAATCAGTCCTACCAGTGTTAGTATGTCCATGCGTTAACCTTCGTGTTGATCAGTTGCTTCGCTTGATTTGCGCCTGGTTTAGCCTGAGGTAGGGGTGCGCAGGCTGGCAATAACCGGAGCAGTTTGCGGCCGCACCCCGCGCCATACTTCAAATGCCTCGGCCGCTTGCTCTACCAGCATGCCCAGGCCGTCATACACGCGCTTTGCTCCGTTATCCAGAGCCCACTGGTTAAACGTGGTATTTGTGGCCGCATACATCATGTCGTAAATCACCGTACCAGCGCCGATCAGCTCTACAGACAACGGCGGTAAATCGCCCTGCAGGCTAGCGCTGGTGCCGTTGATGATGACATCAAAATCGCCGGCAATACTGTCGAACGCTTTGCAATCCAACAGGGTAATACCGGCAGCATCAGCAAACAGCGTGACCAAGTTCTGCGCTTTGGCCGGCGTACGGTTAGCAATCACCAGCGTGTGCGGCTGTTCAAGTAACAGCGGCGCTAGAACACCGCGTACCGCGCCACCAGCACCCAATATCAAAACACGGGCGCCCTTTAATGCTATTTGGTGATTGTACAGCAAGTCTTGTACCAAGCCTGCGCCGTCGGTGTTGTCGGCCACCAACACACCGTTGTCCTGGTATAGAGTGTTGGCCGCGCCGGCCGTGAGCGCGCGGGCGCTGTGTCGGCCAGCCATCTGCCAGGCCGCTTCCTTAAACGGTACAGTCACGTTCAGGCCTTTGCCGCCCCGTGCAAAGAACTCGATTACGGTGTTTTCAAAACCATCTAGCGGCGCCTGAATCGCCGTGTACTCAAGCGCTTCGCCAGTCTGGCTGGCAAACAGGCTGTGAATCCGCGGCGACTTACTATGGCTAATGGGGTGGCCAATCACCGCATACAGATCATTCTTCATCGTTGCCCCTTCAAGAAGCTGTGAGCCAGTCACGGCCGGTCAGAAAGTGCTCCAGCAGGCGCGCTTCTTCACTGCCGGGTACTGGCGTCTGATTATAATCCCAGCGTACCAGAGGCGGCAGCGACATCAGAATGGATTCGGTGCGGCCGCCGGACTGCAGCCCGAACAGGGTGCCGCGGTCGTACACCAGGTTGAACTCTACATAGCGGCCACGCCGATAAAGCTGAAACTGACGCTGAGCGTCGCTGTAGGGCTGATTTTTGCGGGCCTGAACAATGGGTTCGTAAGCGTCAATGTAACTGTCGCCGATGGCGCGCATAAATTCGAAATCGCGGGCGAAGTCACCGGTATTGTAATCGTCAAAAAACAGCCCGCCTACGCCGCGGGGCTCGTTGCGGTGTTTCAGAAAAAAGTACTCGTCGCACCAATGCTTGTAACGCGGGTACACGTCATCGCCAAAGGGCGCACAGGCGTTCGCAGCGGTGCGGTGCCAGTGCTCGCAGTCTTCGTTAACGCCGTAATAGGGGGTTAAATCATAGCCGCCGCCAAACCAGTACACCGGTTCGGCGTTTTCCGGCGTAGCGATAAAAAATCGCACGTTGGCGTGGGAGGTCGGCACGTGGGGGTTGTGGGGGTGCATCACCAACGACACACCCATCGCCTGCCAAGGCGCGCCTGCCAGGTGAGGGCGGTGGGCCGTCGCCGAAGGCGGCATGGTATTGCCCATCACGTGGGAAAAGTTCACACCGCCTTTTTCAAACACCTTGCCATTGCCGATCACCCGGCTGATACCGCCGCCGCCTTCCGTGCGATCCCAGGCGTCATGAATAAATTCACCGCCAGCGTCGGCCGCAGCCAAGCGCTGGCAAATGGTGTCTTGCAGCTGTAACAAATAGTGTTTAACCGCCTGCGGGTCTGGTTGCTGTGGCATGTTTTCTCCTAACGTAGCTGCTGGCCGGTAACGATATCAATTATACGGCTGGGTTGGCGATTTCCACCCAGCGCACCGGGCACCATCCAGTCCAGCTGGCCGTGAAAATAGCCTTGAACCTGCCAGGGTGAACGGGCCGGGGCGCGGCCCGCGGGGTTGCACGAGGTGGAAACCAGCGGGCTGCCTACAGCGTTGCATAGGGCTTTTACCACCGGATGCGCACTCACTCTTACCGCAATGGAGCTGTGCTCGCCGCGTACCCATTCGGGCACCTGCTGGTGCACATCGGGTAACAGGCAGGTAACGGGGCCAGGCCAATACTGTCGGGCTCGCTGTTGAAGGTCCTGCGGTAGAGGGTCCAGCAAAAAAGCAATCTGTTCGACAGAAGCCGCCACCAGAATCATGCCTTTGCGCACGGGGCGCTGTTTCAGATCCAGAATGCGTTGCACCGCAACCTGATCCCAAGGGTCACAGCCGAGACCCCAAACGGCTTCCGTTGGATAGGCGAGCACACCGCCTTGGTGCAGAGTGCGGCGAGCGCAGTGTAATTGCCAGTCGGTCAGCGGGTGGTCTGTTGCCATAGGGGAGTCGAGCCTGAATAAATCACTGTTGGCACCGGGTTCAGGCAATACGGACATATCCGCCGGGCGCCGCTGTGGCTAAGCCCTGAAGTTCTAATAAAAGCAGGGACTGCATCAGTTGATCAGCGCTCAGACCGGTACGCGAACCCAGTACATCGGTTGATTGCGAATCATACCCTAAAGCCTCCAGCACGGCGATTTCACGGCTGTCCAGGCCCTCGGTGACAGCATTTTGGACGCTGTTTGTATTTGCCCCCGGTGTGGTCGGCTCACTCCACCAGCCCCCCAGTTCCTGCAGAATGTCGGCCACGCTTTCTACCAGCGTAGCGCCCTGCCGAATCAGCTGGTGACAACCACGGGCTACCGGGCTGTGTACCGACCCCGGTATGGCGAACACGTCGCGGCCCTGCTCTAAAGCCAGCCGGGCGGTAATCAGTGAGCCGCTCTTGAAACCTGCCTCTACCACCAGAACACCCCGGCTCAAGCCGCTGATGATGCGATTACGCTGGGGGAAATGTGCGGGGCGGGCCTGGGTGCCCGGCGGGTACTCGGACACCAGCAGACCATTGGCAATCACCCGCTCCCCCAGACGCTGATGTTGGCGCGGATAGATTTTATCAAGCCCGCTGCCAATCACCGCCAAGGTAGGATGGCCGGCGTCCAGCGCACCGGCGTGGGCAGCACCATCGATACCCAGCGCCAGGCCGCTGCTAACCAACAGATTGCACTCGCCAAGCGCTGCAGCAAAGCCCCGGGCGTGGTCCAGCCCGGCACGAGTGGCGTGGCGGCTGCCAATAATCGCCAGTTGGTCACGGCCGAGCAGGCTGGTGTCGCCACGAATGTACAATAATAAAGGCGGGTTATGAATGTGGCGCAGCGGTAACGGATAGGCCGACGACTGCCAGTGCACAAGGCCAATACCATTCCGCTCACAGGCGTTTTCTATAACTCGTAAGGCCACCAGTGCCGGGTGTGCAGGATCATCACGGCGCCAGGCAGCAAGGGCTTCACAAGCCTCTGCTGGCAGGCCCATAGCTTTATGGCTGGCGCTGTCCATATTCAGCAGATCGGGCAGTTGCGGAACGTGCGCCGCTAACCGGCGCCGCACTCTTAGGCCAAAACCCGGCAGTTGGCTCAGAAACAGCCATTGCCGGGCCCGCTCCGGGCTGTCATCACATATCTGGTCAACAGCGGAGTCAGTCAGGTCGGTGCCGGGCGGCGTATCGAACGAAAACAGGGGTACCTGGGGCACGGGCATCTTCCTTGCGCGCAGAAAAAAGCCGGGCATTCCATGCCCGGCTCGGGTTTTTATCGAGTTATCAAGGGTTGGTTACCTGATCACCCACCGCCAGCGGCCGGCTGGCTTGCAGCATAAGACCGTAGCTCATTTTTTCGTAAGCCTGGAACACCATCAGCAGACCGGCGCGTTCAGACGGCAGCTCAATGGTTTCCCCAGTGACCGGATCGCGCACCAGATTGCCGCTTTGCAGCACGGCCATAACGTTGCCCGGCTCTATGCCTTCCCGCAGGCCCAGATTAATAGCAACAACATCGTACTGGCCAATCTGGTTAACGCCACCATCTACCGCCATCATCTGCCCGCTTACGAGTTTCGCCGGCGCGGTGGGCACAAAGCTGGTAGAAAGGGGCCGGCTGGCATTCACCAGCAAACGGTCACCAATGCGAATTTCCTCGTTGGACTGGCTCAGCAGCAGCGTCAACACATCACCGTTGGTGGCAGTAACCTTGGCGGTGCCAATACTGCGGGCTTCAAGACCCAGAAATTCACCGGTTTTCGGATCGACAAATTCCTTACCACGGCGAAAAACGCCCACCGTGTTCGCAGGCTTCTGGCCGCGAGCGTAAACGCGATCGCCAGCGCCGGTAACAATTCGGCTGTCCTCACCTTCCAGCACGTAAGGCGCAGCCGCTATCTGTTCCGGGGTCACAATGCGGGTATCGGTTAAAAAGCTGGCAATGGCGTCCAGCGGTATGGCCGGGATCGGCGTATCAATGGCTTCGGAGCGCACTTGCGGAGACAGTTTGATCACACCGTCACCGTTGGCCATTTTCATGATTTTTGGCTGGCCATCAATGTACACCAACGCCAAGCGGTCACCGGGATAAATTAAATGAGGGTTGGCTACCTGGGGGTTTACCTGCCAGATTTCTGGCCAGTACCAGGGGTTGTTCAAAAAGCGGGCGGAAATATCCCACAGGGTATCGCCCTTAACAACGGTATAACGTTCGGGATGATCCGACCGCAGCTCCGGTGCTGCTTGGGCCCAAGCGGTAAACAGCAGCGTTGTAGCGGCCAGAGCGTACAGCAGTTTCCTCATCGTTTAAGTCCTTGATCCCGTGCCTTGATGCTTAAATTCGGTCGGCTGGCGCCCGAAGTCCGGCTGGCTTTCGCCCGCTATTTTCAGCTTAATCTGTTGTTATTCCCGTTACTATAGAAGAAGCTCGGTTAATTGCAGTGTTATCTGCTCACCGCCGGGGTCTTTTAACGTTTGCCCACCCGTACTGGCATCTTCCATAGTTTTTCTCAATTGACTGATCAGTTTGTACTCAATCGCCAAATTGTTAGATAATACGGTCATAGAGCCAACACGCAAATGCCCCGGCCGGGTAAGTATGTCCCGCATCATAAACACCTCGGGGTTGAAAAGCGCAGTACAAGGTCGCATTTCAGACATCCTTTGTACGCGAACGAACGTTGGCATTCACTGTCCAAAGCAGGCATTTACAAAAGTAACGCACTATGATTTTAGACATTCTTGAATACCCTGACCCACGTCTGCGAACTCTCGCCAAGCCGGTTATCACCGTAACTGACGAGATTCGAACCCTAATCGACGACATGTTCGAGACCATGTACGATGCGCCCGGCATCGGCCTAGCGGCCAGCCAGGTAAACGTGCACCAGCAGATCATCGTGATGGATCTGTCGGAGGACAACAGCGAACCCAGGGTCTTCATCAACCCTAAAATTGAGATACTCGACGGCGATCTGGAAGCCATGCAGGAAGGCTGCCTGTCGGTACCAGGATTTTATGAAGATGTTGAGCGCATTGAACATTGCTTCATTAAAGCTCTGGATCGCAATGGCGAAGCTTTTGAAATAGAAGCCCGCGGGCTGTTGGCGGTGTGCATCCAGCACGAGATGGATCACCTGAACGGCAAATTGTTTGTGGATTACTTGAGTTCGCTAAAGCGTACACGCATCCGCAAGAAGCTGGAAAAGTTGCAGAAGAAGAGTGCTTAGAGAGCGCTTAAAACGAGTGCCTGAGCCAGCATTTACCAAGGTGGTCTTGGTGCCACAACAGCCATAAAACTGATGACCGGGCCTTTGTGCCCGGTCTTTTCGTATTGAATGGATCAGAGAATCCGACTAAGAATTCGACGAAAAGTCCAACAGAGATGACAACAGAGAGCCAAACACTGTGCGTATTGTTTTTGCCGGAACCCCTGATTTCGCCGCCACTGCCCTGAAAGCCCTACTTGCCGCCAAATACAACGTGGTGGGCGTGTATAGCCAGCCAGACCGGCCAGCAGGCCGTGGCCGAAAACTGCTCCCGGGGCCGGTGAAACAGGCGGCGCTGAATGCCGGCATCGCGGTTTTTCAACCCGACAACTTCAAAATGGAAGGCGCCCGCCAGCAGCTGGCCGACTTAAAGCCAGACGTGATGATTGTTGCCGCCTACGGCTTGATTTTGCCCGCTTCTGTGCTGTCGATACCGGTTCACGGCTGCTTGAATATTCACGCATCGTTGCTACCGCGCTGGCGCGGCGCGGCGCCCATTCAGCGTGCTATCGCAGCAGGCGACGATGAAAGCGGCATTACTATCATGCAGATGGATGAAGGCCTGGACACAGGCGCTATGCTGTTGAAAGTGTCTACACCCATTCAGCGTGAAGACACCGGCGGCAGCCTACACGACCGGCTGGCGAAACTGGGCGGCGAGGCCATTGTAACCGCGCTGCAATCGCTGGAGCAGGGCACGCTGCAGCCGCAAACCCAACAGAACGAACAAGCCTGTTACGCCCACAAACTGGCGAAGCAGGAAGGCCAGATTGACTGGCACGGCAATGCCCTGAGCATTGAACGGCTCATTCGCGCGTTTAACCCCTGGCCTGGCACCTTTACCGATCTGGGCGACCAACGCATTCGCTTGCACCTGGCCCAGGAACATAAACAGGAACGGAGCGGCGACAAAACCAACCCCGGTACCGTGCTGGCTCGCCAGCGCGAAGGCATTGATATTGCTTGCGGCGAGGGTGGTATTTTAAGAATCAGCCAGGTGCAGTTGCCCGGCGCCCGGGCGCAAAGCGTGAACGACCTGATAAACGGTGGCAAACAGATTCTACTGCCCGGCCAGGAGCTGCAATAACATGCAATCACACGCCCCTATACGTGCCATTGCTGCCGAGGTTCTGCTGTCGGTAGAGCAGGGCCAGTCGCTGTCGCAGTGCTTACCGCCTTCGCTGCTGCGCCTGCCACTGAATCTGCGGCCGCAGCTTCAGGCTTTGTGTTACGGCACCTGTCGCTGGTTTCACCGGCTTGATGACGAGCTTCAGGGGCGCATGAAGAAGCCCTTGAAAAGCCACGACCGGGTGGTGCACCACCTGATGCTGGTAGCGCTGTTCCAGCTGCGTTTCAGCCAGCAGGCCACTTATGCGGTGCTGAACGAGACCGTAGAAGCCTGCCGCGCCATGGACAAACCCCACCTGACCGGCCTGGTGAACGGCGTACTGCGCAGCGCCGAACGTGAAGGTGCCCCGGCGACTGCCAAAGATACAAGCCGTTACAGCCACCCCGGCTGGATGATCGAAAAACTGCGCCACAACTGGCCCGACGACTGGCAGGCCATTGTTGATGCCAACAACACCCAGGCGCCAATGACACTGCGGGTAAATGCGCTGCGTTTCAGCCGCGACGAATATCTGCAACTGCTGCTAGACACCGGCATTAACGCCAGCGCCACGCGCTTTGCGCCACACGGCATTCAATTGGCACGGCCGGTACCGGTGGACACCTTGCCGTGGTTCGCCGAAGGCGCCGTCAGCGTGCAAGACGAAGCTGCCCAGCTGTGCACTACCCTGCTGGACCTGGCCCCGGGCCAGCGCATTCTGGACGCCTGCGCCGCCCCCGGTGGCAAAACCTGCGCCATACTGGAAAGCTGCCCACAGGCAGCCGAAGTCGTCGCTGTTGACGAGTCCGCGCAGCGCTTGCCGCGAGTGCAGGAAAACCTCGACCGACTGGATCTGCACGCCAGCCTGCTGCAAGCCGACGCCGCCGATATTGATCAATGGTGGGACGGCCAGCCGTTTGACCGCATATTGCTGGACGTACCCTGCAGCGCTAGCGGCGTAATTCGCCGCCACCCAGACATAAAATTGCTGCGGCGTGAATCCGACGTAGTACCGCTGGCGCAAATCCAGCTGGGTCTGTTGACTGCCATGTGGCGCATACTGCAACCGGGAGGGCGCCTTGTATACGCCACCTGCTCGGTATTTCCACAGGAAAACCACCGCATTGTGCAGCGTTTCTGCAAACAGCAGACCGACGCTGAACTGATTGCGATTGAGGCTCTGTGGGGCCGCTCCATGCCCGCCGGGCGCCAATTACTGCCACTGAACGACGGGCACGATGGCTTTTTCTACGCCGTTCTGGAGAAACCTGCGCAATGAACATTCTGATTCTTGGGGCCGGACAAGTCGGTGCCTCACTGGCGGAAAACCTCGCCAACGAAGCCAATGACATCACCATAATAGACAGCGATGGCGCGCGCCTGCGCGAATTGCAGGACCGACTCGACATCCGCACGGTGCAGGGCAGGGCCTCGTATCCGTCAGTACTGAAGCAGGCCAACGCCGAAGACGCCGACATGTTGATCGCGGTCACCAACAGCGATGAAACCAACATGGTGGCCTGCCAGATTGCCAGCATCATGTTCAAGACACCGACAAAAATCTGTCGGGTACGAGCCGCCTCCTATCTTGCCTATCAGGAACTGTTTTCCGGCAAAGACAATGAAAACTCCAACGGCTTCCCGATTGACGTATTGATCAGCCCGGAACAGCTGGTTACCCGCCACATTACCCGGCTTATTGAAAATCCCGGCGCCCTGCAGGTGCTGGAGTTCTCCAAAGGCCGCACCAGGCTGGTGGCTATTCGCGCCATCAAAGGCGGGCCGCTGGTGGGCCAGGAACTGGGTTACCTGCGCACCCACATGCCGCGCATTGAAACCCGGGTAGCCGCTATCTTCCGCAAAGACCGCGCCATCATGCCCAAGGGCGATACGGTGATTGAAGACGGCGACGAAGTGTTCTTCATTGCCGACGCCAACCACATCCGCTCGGTGATGAGCGAACTGCAACCGCTGGAAAAACCCTACAAGCGCATTTTCATCTGCGGTGGCGGCAACATCGGCCAGCGCCTGGCGCAAACCCTGGAAAGCCGTTATCAGGTAAAATTGCTGGAGCGCAACCACGAGCGCTGCATCATGCTGTCGGAAAACCTGCGCAAAACCGTGGTACTGGAAGGCAACGCCGCCGACAAAGACATACTGCTGGAAGAAAACATCGAGAACACCGACGTGTTCTGCGCCGTCACCAATGACGATGAAGCCAACATCATGGCTTCCTTGTTGGCCAAACGCCTGGGCGCTCGCAAAGTACTCACCCTGATCAACAACCCGGATTATGTGGATCTGATTCAGGGCGGCGAAATAGACGTTGCCATATCGCCCCAGCAAACCACCATCGGCAGCCTGCTCACCCACGTTCGCCGCGGCGACGTGGTGAACGTGCATTCGCTGCGCCGCGGCGCTGCCGAAGCCATTGAAGCCATTGCCCACGGCGACCACCGCTCATCAAAAGTGGTGGGCCGGCGACTGGACGAAATCAACCTGCCTCAGGGCACGACTATCGGAGCGATTGTGCGCCACAACGAGGTGCTGATCGCCCACGACCACTTGCGCGTGCAGCCAGACGATCACGTTATCCTGTTCCTGGTAGACAAGTCGCGAATCAACGAAGTGGAAAAACTGTTCCAGGTAGGGCTGACCTTTTTCTGATCTGCCTTTAGAAATGCTGGCGTGACCAGCGTATAATGCCCCCGTTTTCAGCGTGCCCATCAGCAGAACAGGGCGCCGGGGCACCACACACAGACCGAACAGCAGGCAACCGTCGTGACAGACAAGGCAACGAACACCCCTAGGCCACACATCAAAACCTTTCAAGGGCTGATCCTGGAGCTACAGACATTCTGGGCAAAGCACGGTTGCGTTATTCTGCAGCCGCTGGATATGGAAGTGGGCGCTGGCACCTTTCACCCCGCCACGTTCTTGCGCGCCATAGGCCCGGAAAGCTGGAACGCCGCCTATGTGCAACCTAGCCGCCGACCTACCGATGGCCGCTACGGCGAAAACCCCAACCGTCTGCAGCACTATTATCAGTTTCAAGTGGTGTTGAAGCCGTCACCAGACAACCTGCAGGAATTCTACCTGGATTCGTTGAGAGCACTAGGGCTGGACCCACTGGTTCACGACATCCGCTTTGTGGAAGACAACTGGGAATCGCCCACCCTGGGCGCCTGGGGTCTAGGCTGGGAAATCTGGCTGAACGGGATGGAAGTCACCCAATTTACCTACTTTCAGCAGGTTGGCGGCCTGGAATGCTACCCGGTCACTGGTGAGCTGACCTACGGCCTTGAACGCATTGCTATGTACCTGCAAGGCGTAGACAGCGTGTACGACCTGGTGTGGACTGAAGGCCCCAACGGCGTTGTGACCTACGGCGACGTGTTCCTGCAGCAAGAGGTGGAAATGTCCACCTACAACTTCGAATACGCCGACACCGAATTCCTGTTCTACAGCTTTGACGTGTACGAGCGCGAAAGTGCCAAGCTTATTGAAGCCGGCTTGCCGCTGCCTGCTTACGAGCAAGTACTGAAAGCCTCCCACACCTTTAATCTGCTGGACGCCCGCCACGCTATTTCCGTAACCGAGCGTCAGCGTTACATCCTGCGGGTACGCACCCTGGCACGGGCCGTGGCTCAGTCGTACTTCGACAGTCGCCGCAAGATCGGCTTCCCACTGGCCAGCGACAGCATTCGTGCGGAAGTATTGGCCGCGGCCGAAGCCGCCGACGCGAAAGCCGCAGGTAAGGTAGAAGGCAAGTCAGACAGCAAAGCCGACGGCAAAGGTAAAAAGCCGAAAAACGCGAAGCAGGCACAGCAGGAAAAAGGTAAGGCATGATGATGGCAACACAGGATTTTCTCGTTGAACTGGGCACCGAAGAACTGCCGCCAAAAGCCCTGAAGCCGCTGTCTGACGCGTTCACCCAAGGCATTGTCAGTGGCCTGCAAGCCGCCGGCATTGAATTTGGCGCGGTAGAACCTTTCGCCGCACCAAGGCGCCTGGCCCTGCGTATTCGCGACCTGGCCCACGCCCAACCCGACAAGCCGGTGGAAAAGCGCGGCCCAGCCGTAAAAGCCGCGTTTGACGACGCCGGCAACCCGACCCGCGCACTGACCGGTTTTGCCACCTCGCTGGGCGTTACCCCCGACGAGCTCGACACCCTGGAAACCGACAAAGGCGCCTGGCTGGTGTTCCGCACTGTAGAGCAGGGCAGGACCACCGCCGAGCTGATGCCAGAGTTGATCGAACAGTCACTGGCCGCGCTGCCGATTCCCAAGCGCATGCGCTGGGGTGCCCACCGCACCGAGTTTGTGCGCCCGGTACACTGGCTGGTTATGCTGTATGGCAGCACGGTGATTGATCACCCGATCATGGGCCTGAAGCCCGGCAACAAAACCCGTGGCCACCGCTTCCACTGCCCGAAATCGTTGATCATCCCTACCCCGGCCGACTACGAAGTAGTACTGCGTCAGGAAGGCTACGTGCTGGCTGATTTTGCCCAGCGTCGGGAGCAGATTCGCAAGGGCGTGAACGCCCTGGCACAGCAACAGAACTGCGTTGCCGTGATTGATGAAGCCCTGCTGGACGAAGTGACCGGTCTGAACGAATGGCCGGTGCCGCTGATGGGGCGCTTTGAAGAGCGCTTCCTGAAAGTGCCTGCTGAAGCGCTTATTTCCTCCATGAAAGAACACCAGAAGTACTTTCATCTGGTGGATGACAACGGCCAGATGCAGCCATTCTTCATCACCGTCGCCAACCTGGAAAGCAAAGACCCGTCACAGGTGATTGCCGGTAACGAAAAGGTGATTCGCCCGCGCCTGTCCGACGCAGCATTTTTCTACGAAACCGACCGCAAAAAGCGCCTGGACCAGCGTATTGACCGGCTCAAGCCCATCGTATTCCAGGATAAACTGGGCAGCGTTTACGACAAATCTGTGCGAGTCGCCGCTTTGGCCGGCAAGATTGCCCAAGCCATTGGCAGCGACCCGGCACTGGCCGAACGTGCCGCCATGCTGGCGAAAACCGATCTGGTCACCGAAATGGTGCTGGAATTTACCGATCTGCAAGGCATCATGGGCCAGTACTACGCCACCAATGACGGCGAACACGCCGACGTGGCCAGCGCTCTGAACGAGCAGTACATGCCGCGCTTTGCCAAAGACAACCTGCCCATCACCCTGACCGGTTGTGCCGTGGCCATCGCCGACCGGCTTGACTCACTGGTCGGCCTGTTTGGCATCAACCAGCCACCGTCTGGCACCCGTGACCCGTTCGCCCTTCGCCGCGCTGCTTTGGGCGTGCTACGGATTATCATCGAGCGGCAGTTGCCTTTAGACCTGCAAACCTGCTGCGACTGGGCTGCGCAACAGTTCACGGACCTGCCCGCCGAAAACCCCGCCACCAGCGTGGTGGATTACATGCTGGAACGCTTCCGCGCCTATTATGACGAGCAGGGCATTAGCGCTGAAGTGTATCTGGCCGTTCATGCTCGCCGGCCCACCCGACCACTGGATTTCGACCGCCGCGTAAAAGCGGTAGAAGCTTTCCGCCAGCTACCTGAGGCCGGAGCGCTGGCCGCCGCCAACAAACGGGTGTCCAACATTCTGGCCAAGCAGAGCGATAGCACAGTGCACGACACAGTCGATGCCAGCCTGCTGCAAGACGCCGCCGAACACGCCCTGGCCGAACAGGTTAACCAGCAGACCGACACCGTGCTGCCGCTGTTCGAGAAGGGTGACTACACAGCTGCTCTGCATTCGCTAGCCGATCTGCACCAACCGGTGGACTGCTTCTTCGACGAAGTGATGGTGATGGCAGACGACGAAGCCGTGCGTAATAATCGTTTGGCACTGCTGAACCGACTGCGCAATCTGTTCCTGCGGGTAGCGGATATTTCCCTGCTACCCAGCGCCAGCTAACAGGATAAAGGTGAAATAGCACTGTGCTCATCATTCTGGACCGGGACGGGGTGATCAACCAGTACGAAGGCGGGTATATCTGCTCGCCGGACGACTGGCACCCCATTCCGGGCAGCATCAAAGCCATTGCCCGCCTGTGCAGCGCGGGTCACCGGATTGCGATTGCCACCAACCAGTCCGGTATTGCCCGCGGCTACTACAACCGCGATGCACTAGACGCCATGCACCGCAAACTTGGCCGCCTGTTAAGAATTGCCGGCGGCCACATAGACTTCATTGCCTACTGCCCCCACCACCCCGATGAACACTGTGCGTGTCGCAAGCCCGAGCCGGGTCTGCTGCAGCAAATTCAGCGCCACTTCAAGTTAAAAACACTGGCAGGTAGCGTGATGGTTGGCGATAGCCGAAAAGACCTGGAAGCCGGCGCCCGAACAGGCTGCCAGCCAATTTTGGTACGCACCGGAAACGGCCTGGACACCGAACAGGAGCTGCAAACCCGGCCACTGCCAGAACCTGCTCAAGTGTTCGTTTATAACAATCTGCGCAGCTTTACCGATGCGTTTTTATCCGGCAAAGGCTGGTAAAATAACGGCATATCCGTATAATATCGGCCGTTGATCGGCGTGTGGCGCAGCTTGGTAGCGCACTTCGTTCGGGACGAAGGGGTCGCAGGTTCGAATCCTGCCACGCCGACCAGATTTCAACGACTTAGGGCGCATCTTCGGGTGGGCCCTTTTTCGTTTCTGACTGGGAACACAGCCCCACTATTGCGAGATAAAAATAAAATGACTGCACCCACATTTCACATGATTGAGAAGGCACCCACGCCCGTCGGACCGTTTTGTCACGCCACCGAAGTAGACGGATGGGTGTTTTTGACCGGGCAGATGCCAACCGACCCTAATGATGCAAACGCAGCGCTTCCTGAAGGCATCGAGGCGCAGACACGCCGTGTCATGGATAACCTTATACTGGTGCTTGAGGGCATGAGTATGGGCCTCTCAGACGTGGCTTCAGTGCGGATTTTTCTGACCGAATTTAAACGCGATTTTTATCCTATGAACGATGTTTACACATCGTATTTTCCAAAAGAGAAATTACCTTCCCGGACCTGCATCGGTGTTACGGCACTGGCGGTGGACGCACTGGTCGAGATAGATGTCATCGCCCGTCGATAACAAATTTTGATTCACGGCCTGATCTGGAACTCAGTATCCTCGCCCGCCTCTCAACCTCGGTTACCGCAAGATCACGTCAGTCCTCGGCGACTGCAGGTTTGGAAGGGATCGCTTTAATTGACATGCCGGCATGCTTGGTCAACAATCATGATTCACTTATATAGGCAAAATTTATATCAATATAAGTGGATTTTTAGATTTGCAACAACGCCAAAGCGTAGCGAATTGCTGCGAATATTAACAAAAGTGAGGCTGAGCAGATGATTTACTCCAGATCGAGCAAAAAAAGTCTTTACTAACAGTTAAATTCTCTCATAAAAACTTCATTAACGTTGAGCATGACGGGGCAGAAGGCTGATTGTAAAAATCTTTTTTGCAGCTTACGTCAACTGCGAAACTCGATTTCCCGACAATCAAAAACAACAATTTCAAAAGCCAAGCACTAGGGAATATGACATGAACAAAAAAATTCAATTTGCCATCGCCGGTCTAACTGCCGGTATCGCTCTTGCATCCATCACCACTACTGCTCAAGCCCAAGAAAAGTGGACCATGACCACCACTTGGCCGGACAACTTGGCGCTGATCGAAATCGATCGCCATTGGGTTGAGCTGGCCAACAAGCTGACCGGTGATGAGTTGGAAATCAACTTCCGTGCCGGCGGCACCTTGATGCCCGGCACCGAAGTGTTTGATGCCACCGAAACCGGCAGCATTGAAGCCTCCGGTGATTGGCCCGGTTATTGGGCAGGCCGCAGCCCCGCCTTCTCGCCGCTCGCCACCACCACCAGCCTGTTCAACGGCGTGGATTATCTGAACTGGATTCAACAATGGGGTGGTTTCGAGCTGTACCAAGAAGTTTACGGCAAGTACAACATGGTTTACCTGCCGTACGGGATCACCAATAACGAGTCTGGTTTCATGGGTCGTACCCCCATCAAAAACCTAGCGGACCTCAAAGGCAAACGCATCCGTCTTTCCGGACGTGACCAGGGGCGCGTTCTGGAGGAGCTCGGCGGCTCACAGGTCACCCTCGCCGGCGGTGAGATTTACCAGGCTATCGAGCGCGGCGTGATCGACGCCGGTGAATTTTCCACGCCGGGCGTCGACTACGCGGCCGGCTTTGCTGAAGTGGCGGAATACTGGGCCACACCCGGCTGGCACCAGTCTGCCAGCGTATTCGGTGTCATGATCAACAAAGATGCCTGGAACGCACTTTCTAAAGAAACCCAAGAGAAGCTGAAGATTGCGGCTGACGCCACTCTGGCCTGGTCACTTTCCTGGTCCGAACGCGGATCCACCGAAGGCACCATCAAGTTCCAGGAAGCCGGTGTCGAAATCAACCAGTTCTCCGAGGAAGACCTGGCACGCATACAGGACATCACCAATGAGGTGATCGTTCGCGGGGCCTGTGAAGATAAGATGCACGCCAAGGTTTACTATTCCATGATCAGCTACATGGAGCATTACGCTAACTGGCGTGATCTTACCGCACCGTTCAACATGAGCCGCACCATCGACAATCTGCCCTCTCTGAAAGAAATCGAAGCCTGCCTTTAAGGCATTCACCGCCGTCTCGATGCCTCGCATCGGGGCGGCTTTTTGGTATTGATTGCGGAGTTTCTCCATGAATGCAATTGCCAATGCGATCGATACGCTCAATGACGTTTTCGGGCGAATCATTGCGCCACTGATTGCGATTATCACACTCATCGTTCTTTATGATATTGGATTGCGCTTTTTCACCGATCGCCCCAGCGATTGGGCTTTCGACATCACCAAGATGCTGTTCGGCGCCCATTTTATGTTAATGGCGGCTTACGGGCTGCGCCATCACGTTCACGTCGAAGTCGACGTGATCAAACGGCTGCTTTCACGCAGGAAGCAGGCGGTGTTAGACGTTATCGGTTATTTGATTTTCTTCACACCCTTTATGTGGATGCTGATAAGCCTCGGCTGGAGCTTCTTTATGCGTTCATTCAGCCGCGGCGAAACCACCTATGGCATGGTATCGATTCCTGTTTACCCCATTAAAGGCGTCATATTCGTTACCGCGGTATTGATCCTGCTGCAGGGTATCGCGATCTTCATTCGGGCTGTTCAACAACTGCGGGAGGAGCGAGTATGAATTTAAGCCCGGAAATGCTCACCCTGGTTATGTTCGCCGGATTGATAGTGGGCCTGTTTATGGGCCACCCCCTAGCGTTTGTGCTGGGTGGCGTGGCGGTCGTCGGTGCCCTTGTAGGGCCCGGCCTGAATGTGATGGGTACGCTGATCAACAACATCTATGGTAATGCCATGGATAATTACGTGCTGGTGGCAATCCCGTTATTTGTATTGATGGCGAGGTTTTTGAACGACTCGGGAGTCACCGAGAAAATGTTCGATGCCATGCGCCTGTTATTGGCCAATCTGCGTGGCGGCCTGGCATTGACGGTGGTTATAGTTTCTGTGCTATTGGCTGCAACCACCGGCATCGTGGGCGCCTCGATAGCTGTGATGGGCATGATCGCCCTTGTGCCTATGCTCAAGTATGGCTACAACAAGGAACTGAGTGCCGGCGTTATTATGGCCAGCGGCTGCCTGGGCATACTGATCCCGCCCAGCATCATGCTGATCCTGATGGCCAGTTACTCACCGGTGTCGGTAGGGGCTCTATTTGCGGGCGCCTTGGTGCCGGGGTTGATTTTGGGGGTGATGTACGCACTTTACGTCCTGATCATCTGTCACCTCAAGCCCTCGTACGGCCCCAAGGTGCCGGCTGAAGAACGCGCCCAGACTAGCACCGGAGAACTGGTCATAATGCTGTTCAAGTACGTTCTTCCGCCCATGGCGTTGATACTTGGCGTATTAGGGGCATTGTTCACCGGTATCGCAACGGCCACGGAAGCCTCAGCTATCGGCGTATTCATTGCCTTTTTGCTGTTCATGATTTTCGGGGATCGCAAACTCAAGACCTGCTACAACACCCTAATCGATGCCAGCAAGACCACCACTATGGTCATGCTGGTACTGGTAGGAGCCACGGCCTTCACCGGGGTTTTCTCCCGGGGCGGCGGCATGAGCGTAATCAGCGACCTGGTGTTAGCCATGCCCGGCGGCACCACGGGAGCGTTGATTCTGATGCTTTTTCTTGTATTCATTCTGGGTATGTTCCTCGACTGGACCGGCATCGTGTTGCTCAGCTTCCCGATCATGCTGCCCATCGTCGAGGCCATGGGAGTGGATATGCTGTGGTTCGTGGTCATGGTCGCAGTGGTACTGCAAACCTCGTTCCTGACGCCGCCATTCGGCTACGCCTTGTTCTATTTGAAGGGGGTGGCACCGCCGGGAGTGGAAATTGTCGACCTGTACAAAGCGGTAATTCCGTTCGTGGCCTTGATCATATTGGCCTGTGTTCTGCTGGCAATCTTCCCCTGGTTGATTACCGGTTTACCGGCCATCATGTTGGGTTGATCTCTTTTGAATGGGGCTAGCCCCATTCAGGTTGAAAACCACAACGCCCGCCATTCAACATGGCGGGCGTTGTGGTTTTGAGTTCAACGATTTAGGACGCCCCTCCGGCAGCGGTATCAGCCCGCCAGCTCCTGCAATAACACCCGCAGGCGGCTCATTCCGGCGACCACTTGTGCAGGATCGCCCCTCAGGCTCAGCTCCACCTCGCGCCGACCGTCTGCATGTGGCAGGCAGGCCAGGCGCAAATCCGGATACTCCGCCAGCAGTAACTCCATCAATGGAATCAGCGGCCCTTCCGACGTATCGGTCAGCACCAGGGTCTGGCTCACGGTGCGATTGGCCGCCTGGTAGTCGACGTAATCATGGTCCAGCACCCATTCCACCATCGGCCAGGCCATTCTGGGAAAGCCGGGTACAAAATGATGGCGATGGGTGGCGAAACCGGGAATGCCGTTGATTGGATTAGGAATAATTCGGCTGCCGACTGGGAATTCCCCCATGCGCAGGTGCAATGAATTCAACCGTGAGCCCAGTTGTAACCGAATTTCCGCCTCGGCTTCCGGGTGCAGTGCAAGGCCTATCCCCAGAGCCGCGGCCGCGCACTGGCGGGTCAAGTCGTCCGGAGTCGCACCTATGCCGCCGAAGCTGAACACCACGTCCGGGCTGGCGAAGGTTTGCGCTAGTGTTTGGGTGATCAGCTCACTGTCATCCGCAATGGTGCGCACCCAAGACAACTCCAGCCCGCGTTCTTCAAACCGCGGAATCATGGCGGCCAGATGGGCGTCCTGCTTGCGGCCGTTCAACAGCTCGTCACCGATGAGAATCAGACCGAAACGGGATATGGGTGTGCTATTCATCATGACTCCTAGAGGGCGATTCAGCGCAGGTAGCTCTCAAGCGCGAACACATGGGGGTCATCGTCACCCAGTGCTCGCAACGCGGTGGCCAGGTTCAGAAGATAATCACGATTACGACCGCTGGGGCCTTCAGAGGCCGCGATCTGCCTGGCGATGTCCGCATCGTCAGCAGGGCCGAGGAAAGCGGCGTTATCTTCAGTGGCAATATACACCAAGCCATCTTCGCGAGTGCCATCCGCAAACATCATCGGAGTGGCAAATCGCAGATAGCCATTTTTTTCCCGCACATCCAGGTGCGCAAAAACGTCAGGCGAGACCCGGTAAGCCATACCTTTGCAGCAAACGTTGGGCGCTTCGATCAGGGTGACCACGCGGCCAGGCGCATCAGGCGTACCTCGGTGATCGTGGGACCCCTGCCAGAACCGACGAGCCCAACCTTCAATGGCTGCCGGGCGCTGCTCCAGAAAGGGAAAGTCGACTTTGTAGATAAGCGAGCCATAACCAAACAGCCATACCGACTCTAACCCATCAAAGCAGTATCGCCGGCGGTTATGTTCGGTGGTGTCAAAAGACATAAATGCTGTGTCCTTTACTTTGATGCGGCCATTGCAACTTTTCGTGCGCGTAGCCAGCCCTGCACCCGCATCCAGCCCATCAGCCATAAGGTCGCCACGCCAAAACCAAGAAGTGTGCCCATATTCAGGCCCAGGCTGTCGTAAGTCAGCGAGATGACCAAAGCGTAGCAAAGAAGCGAACCCAGGCCTGCAGGGTAGTGCTTGATCACCGCGGCTACCGTGGCTCGCCCGTGGGTCAGGTGCAGAATTACGAGGAAGGGATACATGGTCACCGGAAAAGCGGCCATAACGCCGGCCCAGGCAGGGGGCAACACATGGGCCAGCCCCGTGATCACAAAAATGATGCCCGCAGCAAGACCAGAACGCAACGCCAGCGCTGGCCATGAGAGGCTACGGCGGGCGCCAACCGCCACATCAGGCACCCGGCGATAAAGGCGAACAAATATCAGAATGGCGACGAAGGTGGTCAATGTGCCGGTGATTCGGTTGAAGTCGATACTGGTCAGTACCAGGCTGGTCAACAGCCAGGCCAGAATACCCAGGGCTGTACCACTGAGAACACCTGCCAGGCCGTCGCGCCTGGCGCCCAGCAGATAGCCCCCGCTCAGTGCCAGGGTAGCCGAGAACCCCGCAAGCGTGTGCACCGCGCTTTCAGTGGCAAAGGCCGGAGAAATCTCAAGGCCGATGAAATACAGGGCGATGGCCGTGCCCAGCGGATAGCCCGCCAGCATCCCGGCCATGCGCGCGCTCACACGCTCAGCCACCAGCGACAGCCCCAGCACAATACCAATCGAAATAACCAACTTGGCCAGCTGCCAGCTCAGCGGAACATCCATTATCTGTACATCCTGTTGACTGATTGAAGCCCGTGATAGTAAATCAAATTGGAACGTCTATCGTTAACTTTGGTAATGTTCTGGCCTCAGGCTATCGCGGAGAAATGCGTTGAACATGGACATAGTCACACAAACAAGCCCTTCGTCAGGCAACTTTGCCTTTCTGGCAGAACACGACGCTTTGTTTGTGGAACTTGCCACAGCCGCCGAACGCGCTTTCTCAAGCGACCCCAACACCACCCTGATAAAACTGCGCCAGCTGGGCGAAGCCCTGGCCCAGCACCTGGCTGCGCTGTCCGGTATCGAGTTTGACCAACAAACCAGCCAGTCTGATTTGCTGTATCGCCTGCAACGCGAACTTCGTTTAGAACCCCAGATTAAAGAGCTGTTCCATACCCTGCGGGTTGAGGGCAACAAGGCCACCCATCAGTTTCGCACCCGCCACAAAGAAGCAATGGACGGCTTAAAGCTGGCCCGCGAACTGGCCATCTGGTTTCACCGTTCGCTCAGCAAAACCGGCACGGCGTTTAAGCCTGGCCCTTTTGCACCGCCCGCAGATCCCAGCGCGCAACTGTGCCAACTTCATAACGGCATCGAAAAACTCAGCCACGACTTACTGCAGGCCAACACCGAACTGGCCAGCAGCCAGCAGCTTAGCCAACTGGTAGAGCAGGAAAAAGCCTAATACGAAGCGCTAGCGCTGGCGATGGATGAAGAATCCCGCGGCCTGGCGGAACAGGCTCAGGGCCACGAACACGCACTAAAACAGCAGCAACAGACATACGAGCAAAAAATCCACGCCCTGCAGCTGCAACTTGCCAATCAAGGTGAAAACAGCGCCAAACAGCAGCGCCAACACGTGGCCAAGCAAACAAAGGCCGCCAGCGACACCTTGGTGTTAAGCGAAGAACTCACCCGCATCCTAATAGACCAACAACTGAACGAAGCCGGCTGGCAAGCCGACAGCCAGGAGCTCACCCACCAAAAAGGCACGCGCCCGGAACCTGGCGTAAACCGCGCCATCGCCGAATGGCCCACCCGCCATCAAGGCGCCAAGGGCAGGGCCGATTACGTGCTGTTCGCCGGCCTGACGCCGATCGCCGTGGTTGAAGCAAAAAAAGAAAACACCAACGTTGCCGGCAAAATTCGCCAAGCCGAGCGCTACAGCAAAGGCTTTAAAGTAGAACTGACGCTGATTGGCGCCTGGGCGCTGACCGGCCGCACTGTTGCCTGGCCCAGCGAAGACGACGGCCATTACATAGTGCCTTTTGTTTACTCCTGCAACGGCCGGCCCCATATCCCGCAGCTGGCCGAGCAGTGTGGCACCTGGTTTCGCGATACGCGCCACCCCAGCAACACCCGCCGTGCACTGCCAAAATTTCACACGCCAGGCGGCCTGCTGGATTTATTGGAGCGCGACCGGGAACAGGCCGAACAACAGCTGAAAACCGAGCCCTTCGGCTACCTGAAACTTCGTGGCTACCAGCAGAAAGCCATAATCGCGACAGAAAACGCGCTAAGCCAAGGCGTGCGCTCTGCATTACTGGCCATGGCCACCGGCACCGGAAAAACCCGCACCGTTATTGGCCTGATGTACCGCTTCCTGAAAGCCGAACGCTTCCACCGCATTCTGTTTCTGGTGGACCGCAGCGCCCTGGGCCAGCAAGCCATAGACGCCTTCAACGAAGCACCGCTGGAACAAAACCACACCCTCAGCAAAATCTACAACGTTGCCGAACTGGGCGATATGGCGGCCGAGGCCGAAACCCGCATTCAGGTCGCCACCGTGCAGGCCATGGTGAAGCGCATTTTTATGAGTGACCAGCCGCCGCCCATTGACCAGTTCGACTGCATTATCATCGACGAAGCCCACCGCGGTTACACACTCGATCAGGAAATGACCGAAGGCGAACTGGCCACCCGCGACGCCAGCCAGTACATTTCCAGCTACCGCCGCGTGCTGGACTATTTTGACGCGGTGAAAATCGCACTGACCGCAACCCCGGCCAAACACACCAGCGACATTTTCGGCAAACCCGTTTACACCTATTCCTACCGCGAAGCCGTGGCCGACGACTGGCTGATAGACCACGAACCACCTATCCGCTACGAAACCCTACTGACCCAGAACGGCATCCACTTTGAAAAAGGCAAACCGGTGGAGGTCATCAACACCCAGACCGGCGAAGTGGACACCACCGAACTGGAAGACGAGTTGAATTTCGAGGTAGACGCCTTTAACCGCCGAGTGATCAACGAGAACTTCAACCGGGTGATTTGCGAGCAGCTGGCGCAGGAGCTGGACCCCTTCGGCGACGAGAAAACCCTGATTTTCTGCGCCACCGACCTGCACGCCGATATGGTGAAACGCCTGCTGGATGACGCATTCAAAGAGCTCTACAACGGCGATTACCACCAAGCTGCGGTGGCCAAAATCACCGGCAAAAGCGACAAAGTGGATCAGCTAATTCGCCGTTATAAAAACGAACGTTATCCGTCTATCGCCATTACCGTAGACCTGCTGACCACCGGCATAGACGTGCCAACAATCTGCAATCTGGTGTTTATGCGCTGGGTGCGCTCGCGCATCCTGTACGAACAGATGGTGTTCCGCATTTACGACCCGGTGGACATCTACGCTGCACTGCAAGACGTCAGCACCATGAAGCCCTTGGTGAAAAATCCCGACATTACCCTGGAACAGCTTGCGGATGAGCTGACCGACCCGCAGAAACTGGAAACCGCGATGCATAGCCCTGGCGAGCAAAAAGGCGAAACCCAGGCCGACGTGGTGTTAAGCCAGCTCAGCCAGAAACTGATGCGTGTGCTGCGCAAAGCCGACAAAAAAGCCGAAAACCGCCCGGCTTTGAAACAGAAACTGGACGACCTGCACCAGCTCTGGGGCGTAGAACCCAAATCTTTGCACCAACACCTGAAACAACTCGGCCCGCGCCAGGCCGCGCAGTTTATTAACCAGCACAACGGCCTGCTAAACCAGTTAACCGAAGTGAAAATGCTGGAGGGCAGCGAACACATGCCGGTGCTGTCACACCACGAAGACGAAATCCGCGAGCGCAACCAAACCTACGGCACCCACAAACGCCCCGAAGACTACCTGGACGAGTTCAGCCAGTTCATCAGCAAACAACTCAACCAGTCAGCGGCCCTGTCCGTAATCGTCAACAAACCCCGCGACCTCACCCGTCAGCAGCTGCGCGAAGTAAAACTGCTGCTAGACAACCACGGCTACTCCGAAGCCCACCTGCAAAGCGCCGTGCGCAAACAGACCAACAAAGACATAGCCGCCAGCATTATCGGCCACATCCGCCGTGCCGCCCTGGGCGAGGCGCTGATTCCCTTCGAACAGCGCGTGGCACACGCCATAGACAACATCTACACCCGCCACAGCTGGACCCCCGCCCAGCGCAAATGGCTGGACCGCCTGGCCAAACAACTGGTGCACGAAGTGATCATTGACCGCGACTTCGTCAACAACCGCTTCGCCGAAGACGGCGGCGCCAAACGCATGGACAAAGTACTGGGGGATCAGCTGGACGTGGTGCTGGAGGAGTTGAATGACGCCATGTGGCCGGAGCGCACGGCATAACAGGGCTGTGTTTATATAACATCGACATGTCGGCAATCTGTGTCGATTTCTTGCGCTTTTTTCGACATAGATAATTGCTATGTTTACCGCATAAACATAGACTGCCAAAAACGCATATCTATGTCGAAATTTTCAAGGAATTTGAACATGTTCTGGCGAACGGATCTGCCTAACAATCAGTTACCTCCTCTTCCTCCTGCCGAAGAAGCAACGGAGACTCTCAGTATCTTAAAAGCCTGCATTCCTGCCCGGGCCGCTCTGGCTGAACTTAAACAGGCCGGGGAACTTATTTCGAATCAATCGCTGCTTGTAAATCTGCTGTCACTGCTAGAAGCAAAAGACAGTTCCGAGATCGAGAGCATCGTTACCACCACCGATAAGCTGTTTCAGTATTCCCAGGAAGATCAAGGAGCCGACCCCGCCACAAAAGAGGCACTCCGATACCGAAAAGCACTTTACGAAGGCTTCATACATCTTCAACGGAGGCCCTTGTGCTCAAGCACCACTACTGAAATATGCAGCACCCTGAAAGGTGTAGACATGGATGTTCGCAAAGCACCCGGGACCATTATTGGTGCTCAGGCGACCGGTGAAACCATCTACACTCCTCCCGTTGGAGAGACCGTTATTCGCAACCTGCTCACCAACTGGGAGAACTACCTGCATTCGGACAATGACACGGATCCGCTGGTCAAAATGGCCATCAGCCATTACCAGTTCGAAGCCATTCACCCATTCCACGATGGCAATGGACGAACAGGCCGCATCGTCAATGTGCTGTACCTGATCGAACAGCAGCTACTCACACTGCCCATTCTCTACCTGAGCCGCTACATCGTTCAGCACAAAAACGATTACTATCGCCTGCTGACTCAGGTTACCCGCACCGGAGAATGGCAGGAGTGGATTATCTTCATGCTCAAGGGCGTGGAGCAGGTATCCACTTGGACCTGCGCCAAAATTGCGGCCATGCGACGGCTGATCGCCCAAACAGAGGATTACGTCAAACAGCAGTTGCCTAAGCTGTATAGCCACGAATTAGTGCAGACTATTTTCGAACAGCCCTATTGCCGCATCAGCAACCTTGTTGATAAAGGCATTGCCAAACGGCAAACGGCCTCAAATTACCTGAAACAACTCGTTGAAATTGGCGTGTTACAGGAAAAAACGGCTGGCAACGAGAAGCTGTTTCTTAACCCGCGCCTTCTGCAACTGATGGCCAGCGACAGCAACGAACTGCAGCCTTACCACTGAATTCAGCAACGCTGGGAGCATCTTGATGCCACAACGATGCGCGCTTGATATAATCCAATCAAAAGCGCAGAATCAACGAAATTATGTTGAATTCAGGAAAATATGATAAATAATCTGAGTTTCAGGAACTTCTATAGCTTCGCTGATGACACAGTCATAGACTTTGGTTTGGGCAAAAAGCCTACCCCGTCTGGTTATGACATAACGGTTGAAGACGAACGCTATAACAAAGCCATTGCCGTAGTTGGGGCCAACGGTTCCGGCAAAACCCAGTTTCTTAAACCACTGGCATTTCTGCGTTGGTTTGTATCTGAATCTTTTCTCGGGTCAGCCCCGGAGCACACCATCCCTTTCGCGCCGCACCGGTTGCACAGCGATAAAACCAGTTATTTTGAACTGGAATTCAGGCTAAAAGGTATCGATTACCGCTACCAACTGGAGCTGACCCAGAAAGAAGTCCTTTCGGAAGCGCTGTATGAAAAAACCAGCTCCCAGTTCAGCTATCTGTTCAAACGTCAGAAAACAGAGCATGGGTACAATTTCAAGCAGAAAGGTTTTCCTTTTTCAAAACCCCAGGCTGAAAAGCTGCGCGGTAATGCCTCACTGTTAGCTGCCGCTCATAGTTATGACGTATCCGAAGCACAACCCTTTATTGAATTTTTTAGCTCCATTGAATCGAATGTTATTAGCTCAGGGCGTCGTCCTTTTCAGCATGGCGCCATCATAGAAGCCGCTGAAAAATTTCAGAAAGCGCCCGCGCTGCTCGAACAGATGTCCATTGCCATGAGCAAGTTTGACCTGGGCCTGAACAACGTGGAAATACGAAAGCTGACAGGCCATGATGACAACGGCAATGAGGAGCAGATATTTGTTCCCTTCGGTGTGCACAAAACTAAAAATGGGCAAAGCTTTGAGCTGCCATTCTTCGAAGAGTCCAGTGGGACTCAGTCCGCCTTTGTGTTACTTGGCCCGATACTGAAAACTCTTCAGCATGGCGGAGTTGCCGTAATCGATGAGCTGGATAACGACCTACACCCACACTTGGTTCCACACCTTCTTGAGTGGTTCGAGTTTGAGCACAGCAACCCACATCAGGCACAACTCATTTTCACCTGCCACACGCCTGAAGTGCTGAACCTGCTGCAAAAACATCAGGTATATCTGGTGGAAAAGCGCGATCAGAACAGCGAAGCCTGGCGTCTGGATGACGTGGCTGGACTGCGCGCCGACGACAATCTTTACGCAAAATATATGGCAGGGGCCCTTGGCGCCACCCCGGAGCTTTGACCCCATGGCAAGGAAACGCACACTGCGAAACCGGAATCGCCAAGCCAGCAAAACCACACTGCTGATTGTGGGGGAAGGGCCGGACGATCAAGCCTTTATAAAACACATGGATCAACAGTTTCGGGCTGACAATACTGGCGTAAAACCAACCATAGAAAAGCAATCCGGCGGTTCACCTGGCAACATCATCACCAACGCCGCCAGAAAATATGAGCACCGGTCCTTTGACCTCAGATTCTTTCTGCTGGACTCAGACATTCCGATCAGCCAACAGGATTACGACAAAGCCAGAAAATACGGTTACCGCATTATTCTCTGGGCACCGGTTTGTCTGGAAGGCGCGTTACTGGACGTTTTGGGTGAAAATGTAGACGGAATTGATCTCGCTACGGCATTAAAAAGGAGGCTCCACCCCCTTCTCAACGGACCCCATACGGACTGTAAATCGTATGCTCAACTCTTCCCCAAAACGCTTCTCGAAAAGACATCCAATGAATCGGTAACGTCTGTGAAGACGGCTCTGGTTAACGAACCAAACTGAATAAACACCCCTTACCAAAATAACCAGACACGTTAATTTAACTTCTGATCCAACTTGAAACAGTGAGCTCCAATGACCAACAACAGCATCGTCCAGAAACTCTGGAACCTCTGCGACGTTTTAAAAGACGACGGTATTAACTACTCCGATTACGTCACCGAACTGGTGTTATTGCTGTTTCTGAAAATGGTGCACGAGAGTACCGAAGCCGGCACCCTGAAAAAGCACCCGCTGCCAGAACGCTGCCGCTGGAGCGACCTGAACGGTAAGTCTGGCATTAACCTGCTGAACGACTACAAACGCATCCTGCTTAGCCTGTCCACCGGCCGCGACGGCGATGGCACTCTGGTGCATGACGACGCGCTCATCAGCGCCATCTACGCCGATGCCCAAACCCGACTGCGCGAACCCCGGCACCTGGAACAAATGATTAAAACCCTGGACCAGATCGACTGGTTCAGCGCCCAGAAAGACGGCCTGGGTGACCTTTACGAAGGCCTGCTGGAAAAAAACGCCAACGAAACAAAATCCGGCGCCGGCCAGTATTTCACCCCCCGCGCGCTGATTAATTCCATGGTGCGCTGCCTGAAACCCAGGCACGGTGAAATCATCCAAGACCCGGCCGCGGGCACCGCAGGATTTCTGACCACCGCCCACGAATACATCAAAAACCAAACCGACGACCTGTACGATCTGACCGACCAACAAAAAGTCTTCCAGACCACCCGCGCCTACGTGGGCATAGAACTGGTGCCCGGCACCCGCCGCCTGGCACTGATGAACTGCCTGTTGCACGGATTGGAGGGCAGCGAAGAAGGCGTGGTGCACTTGGGCAACGCTCTGGGCCTTACAGGCTCGGGCTTGGCCAAAGCCGATGTGATTCTGGCTAACCCGCCGTTTGGCACCTCAAAAGGCGGCGACGCCAGCATTACCCGTGACGACCTCACTTACAAAACCAGCAATAAACAACTCGTATTCCTTCAACACATATATCGCAATCTCAAGCCCGGTGGCCGTGCAGCGGTTGTATTGCCAGACAACGTGCTGTTTGAAGCCGGCGTAGGTGCCGACGTGCGCCGCGCACCTGATGCACAAGTGCAATCTGCACACCATACTGCGCCTGCCCACCGGCATCTTTTACGCCCAGGGCGTGAAAACCAATGTGTTGTTTTTCACCAAAGGCAGCGCCACAGACAAATATCAAGAACAGAACTGCACCCAAAATGTGTGGGTGTACGACCTGCGCACCAACATGCCCAGCTTCGGCAAACGAACGCCTTTTGGCGAGCAGCACCTGAAACCCTTTGAAGCCGTTTATGGCGAAGACCCCAACGGCCAAAGCCCGCGCCAAGAAGGCGAATGGAGCTTCCACGCCGACAACATCGAACTGCCAGCGGAAACCAAAGCCACCGAAGAAAACCACGGCGTGAACGAGCGCATGTTGCACAGCCGCTGGCGCTGTTTTTCGCGCCAGTGGATTACCGACAGCAAAGGCGACTCGCTGGACATTTCATGGCTGAAAGACAGCGACAGTGTGTACGCGGCGAATTTGCCGGAGCCGAGCGTGCTGGCGGGAGAGGCGATGAGTGAGTTGGTGCTAGCGCTGGGGGAACTGGATGGATTGATGCGGGAGTTGGGGGCTGGGGATGAGGCAGATGGGGCACGGGTACTTCTTCATGAAGTATTGGGCGAGGTAAAGTAATGGCAATACTAGGGCTACCCAAGGAATGGCTGCAAATACAGCTTGGCAATGTCGTTCCCTATGGCAAAGCCCATAAGTGCATACTCGCAGATGTGAGCGATAACACTTGGGTTCTGGAGCTTGAGGACGTTGAAAAAGAAAGCTCTCGCATAGTCAGCCGGAAAACAGCCAAAGAGCGGCCATTCAAAAGCGCAAAAAATCGGTTTGAGAAAGGTAATATCCTCTATGGCAAACTGCGCCCCTATCTGAATAAAGTCGTCGTTGCCGATAGTGCCGGCGTTTGTACCACGGAAATTATTCCTTTGGATGCTGAGCCATTCGTACTTAATCGGTATCTATTCCATTGGCTCAAAACCCAAGATTTCCTGACTTATGTTAATGAAGTTAGTTATGGCGTAAATATGCCAAGACTGGGCACCAAAGATGGGTTGGCGGCACCATTTATACTGGTTCCCCTCGTCGAACAAAAAATTATCGCCGACAAACTCGACACCCTGCTGGCCCAAGTGGAAAACACCAAAGCCCGCCTCGAACACATCCCAAAAATCCTCAAACGCTTCCGCCAGTCCGTGCTAGCTGCGGCGGTTAGTGGGCGGTTGACGGAGGAATGGCGGGCTACGAACTGTCCAGTTAAAATTGACACCAAAAAAGTTGCAGATAAGTTATTCGAAGAAGGTTTTACATGTGGTAATTTTGGACGCAAATCAGATCGAGCATCACAGATCACAAATGGCGAGCTGGACCTCATCATTAATCACATCGAAGCATGGCCAGTTATCAGAGTGGGTGAGCTTTGTGCCTGTATAGTACCGAATCGAGATAAGCCAAAGTCGTTTAGCGGTGGCTACCATTGGTTATTAACGCAGCATTTTAAAGAAAGTGACGTTCATATTGATTATAATGGTGTTGAACTCGGACTAAGTAGCCAAGAGGTTATTGATTCCAAAGCTAAAATAATACCTGAAGAGCACGTTGTGATGACGTGTGTTGGTCGTCTTGGGCTGTCGGCTATCATAACGGAACCATGTGTTATAAATCAGCAACTTCATGCTTTCGAAGTAAGTTATTATATCCTTCCAGAATATCTTGCTTACTGCATTCGCGCGAACAAAACATTTTACGAAGCACGATCAACCTCGACAACGATTAGTTATCTTAACAAAGCAGCCTGCAACTCCTTGCCAATACCATTGCCAACAGTTACTGAACAAACAGAAATCGTCCGCCACGTAGAACAACTCTTCGCCTACGCCGACACCATCGAAAAACAAGCCAACAACGCCCTGGCGCGGGTCAACAATCTGGCCCAATCTATCCTCGCCAAAGCCTTCCGCGGCGAACTCACCGAGCAATGGCGCAAAGACAACCCCGAGCTAATCAGCGGCGACAACAGTGCAGAGGCGCTGCTGGAAAGAATCAAAGCGGAGCGGGCGGCTATTAAGCCTGTAAAAAAAACCCACAAAAAAGTATCGTCGTGACATAGGGCGGCGCCTGCAGGCCAACGCATGGGCTTAGCGGTAGATGATCATCTTCGTGGCGTCACGAAAATGGTTATTCCGAGCGGGCGACTGTTTTAGAGGTCAAGGGAGTAACGGTCATCTATTTTGATCACGTTGGCATCCCAGTCATGTGGCAGTGTAGAGTTGTGTCTATAGCGTCTATAATTTCGCCAAACACATCAGGGCTGCACAATGTCTACGGCATACATCAATACCGATATGCTGATTTGGGCGCGCAAGCGCTCCGGCGTTGGTGTGCCTGAATTTGCCCGAAAATGCGCTGTTACTGAAGAGCGTTTACAAGAATGGGAGTCTGGCCAGCGCGCCATCACATTCGCCCAAGCCATGCGCTACGCTGACAAAGCTCACGTGCCTTTTGGTTATTTGTTTCTAGCGGAACCACCGCAGGAAGAGCTGCTGATTCCGGACCTGCGAACGCTCGGCGGACAAGGCGTGCAGCGCCCCAGTGCCGAGCTGCTGGATTTGGTCAAGCTGATGCTGCAACGGCAGGAGTGGTACCGGGACTACCTGCAACAACAATTT
This sequence comes from Marinobacter sp. M3C, assembly GCF_023311895.1. GTDB lineage: Bacteria > Pseudomonadota > Gammaproteobacteria > Pseudomonadales > Oleiphilaceae > Marinobacter. Next base: position 2,831,962 of record NZ_CP092284.1, on the reverse strand, counting down.
GCTGAACCTAATCCAATGGTAGGGCGATTCTCTGCCAGTGACAGCGTTGATACCATTGTTCAGGACATGCGCGCTTTACTTGACGTACCAGAACACCCAACACGCGGTAAATGGGACGATTACTATCGCGAACTGGTCGGACGCATTGAATCCATAGGCATTATGGTGATCCGCCAAAGTAATCTACGCCACCATACACGCCCTTTAAACGTGGATGAGTTCAGAGGCTTTGCGATTGTCGACGAATACGCTCCGGTGATATTTATAAATCACGGCGATGCCCTCGGCGCTCGCCTGTTTACGCTGATCCATGAGCTTTGTCATATATGGATCGGCCAATCCGGTATCTCTGACGGTAATCCCAATACCCACCGCCAGGAAGAAATTTTGTGTAACGCGGTTGCCGCTGAATTTTTAGTGCCAAAAATCGAATTTTGTCGCCTTTGGCAACAGGATGTGGGCCGCTGGGAAGACAATCTGCCTGCACTGGAAGCCCACTTTCACGTCAGCACCTGGACACTTGCCAGAAGGGCGCTAACACTTGGGTTTATTTCCGAAGGTGAATACAGCCACTATATAGCCGAGCAAAAAGCGGCTTACCGACGGCGGGAAAGCAGTGGTGGGCCCACTTACTATAAAACTAATAAAGCACAGATCAGCCGGCAATTCTCTCACGCAGTCGTCAGCGAAGCGCTGAGCGGCCAAATGCTGTTACGCGATGCAGGCGAGCTTTTGGGCGGAATGCAGCCTGCAAAAATACATCGCTTTGCTGAGGAGCTGGGCATTTGAGATATTTGCTGGACGCGAATACCTACATACAGGCGAAAAATCAGTACTACGGCATGGATATTTGCCCGGCATACTGGGATTGGCTGGATCAGCAGTTTCAGCAGGGCTTGGTCGCCAGCGTGAATATGATTGGACGAGAACTACGAGATGGCAAAGATGAACTTGCTGATTGGGTTCGTGAGCGACCAGCACATTTTATTAGTAATGACGATGAAGCAACCCAAGCTGCTTTTTCATCAATCGTTCAAGCTGTCATGCAGGGTGATTACAATTCTGGCAATAGGGATATCTTCCTTGCTAAGGGCGACCCGTGGATTATAGCCAAAGCCAGCGTGATTGGCGCCGCAGTGGTCACTCACGAATCTGCAGTCGCGCCGAACGCCCGAAAAGTAAAAGTACCTAATATCTGTCGCCAGTTTGGCGTTCCTTGCGTGAATACTTTTCAATTTCTACGCGAGCTGAACGCCAGGTTTGTGCTGGGCAACTAAGTTGTTTCTTGAGCGTAGGGCTGAATATGCAAAGGCATCCAAGCGGCCGGATCAGACGTGGCACTCAGGCATCTCTTGTATATCGTCCTCTGCACGTTTTACCAGCCATACACTGGCCTCGTTTTGCGTCACGTGGAGCCCTGTGTCCTGATACGCCTCACAAGTGCGCAAGCCATCCTGACGGAAGGCCTCCCGTTTTTATTCACGTTCAACGTATTGGGGAATCGCCTCACGCATCAAACACTGCGGAGATCTATCGTGCGCATTAGCAAGCGCCTTCATGCGAGTTTTAATATCGGCACTGGCTGACGAAATTCTGAGAGCAACGCCACGATATGCTAGAATTTAAAGCGGTATCTAGCCTCGTCGTTACACGCAGGTGACTTGTGGGAAAACATCATATTATTAATGAGTTAGAGTCGAACCTGCTAGGTGTGGGGCTGTACACTCCTGCGGAAGCGGCGGCCTATACAGGTATTCCCGCAGCGCAAATCCGTCGTTGGCTATTCGGCTACACGTCTGATGGTAAACAATATGCGGGTCTTTGGCAGCCGCAACTTGAGGGCAAGGCGGAGCATGCATTGAGCTTTCACGACTTGTTGGAAATTCGCTTTGTGCATGCATTCCGGCGCCATGGCGTCAGTTTACAGGCCATTCGTCGGGCCTCCGCTCACGCTCGAGAACTGTACAACCAGCCTTATCCGTTTACCTGCAAGCGTTTCCAAACCGATGGTCGCAGTATTTTTGTCACCGTGCTGGAGGAAACCGGCGATGAAAGCCTTCTGGATCTGGTAAAAAAACAGTACGCCTTCAAGCAAGTTATTAATGCCTCTCTCTACCGGGGCATTGACTACGACAATGATAAAGCCCAACGCTGGTACCCCCTCAGCCGCAATAATCGTGTGGTATTGGACCCAGCCCGCAATTTCGGCAAACCTGTTCTCACTGGAAGCGGCATGACAGTCGATGCCATTGTCAGCGCTTGGCACGGTGAGGAGCAGGATGTAAGGCGTGTAGCGGCGCTTTACGAAGTGCCCGTAGCTGAAGTGGAGGCAGCCATTCAGTTTGAGCAAAGGATTGCAGTTTGAAGTTTTTGTTGGATAACAACCTGCCTCCGGCGCTAGCGAGAGCTCTTCATGAGCTGTCCGAGCCTGAAGGTCATACAGTTATTCATTTAAGCCAAAAATTCTCTCGCGACACCCCCGATATTGAGTGGATCAATATTTTGAAGGCTGAGGGTGGTTGGGTGGTTGTTTCTCAGGACCAATTCAAAAAAAGCGACCTGGAAAAACAAGCTTTTCGCCGGGCAGGATTAACGGTATTTTGCCTCGCTAAACATTGGAGCAAAGTTCGTTACTGGGAAAAAGCGTATCAGATGGTTCGTTGGTGGCCGGCTATTATGGACCAGTCTGATCGTTTAATCGGTGGAGCTGCTCTTCGCGTGCCTTGGCGCTTTCAGCCGCCCGGGCGATTTGAACAGATTAAGGGTTAATCCGTCTCCGTGCTTGTCCGCATCAAGGTTTTTTCTGCCAAAACGTAAAATACAGCCACACCAGCAGGAAAGCACAATGCCCTACGCTGAAACACTGAATCAGATACGCCAACAGATAAGCACACACGATTGCCCGAACTGTGGCGGGCTTGCTTACTGCGCGATAAAGGCCGGCAGGGCGCCCTCTACTTGCTGGTGCTTAGCCGTAGACCCGCCGGAGAATCTGGACATCAAAACCAACGATTGCCTGTGCAAGCGCTGTATGTGCGGCCCTTTCAAACCGCCAAGTGCCGCCTGAACAGCGCCAGCGCCACACTGAAAAATACCACCCCAATCCCGACCAAAGCCAGCATTTGCGGCCACACCACATCCATTCCCGCGCCCCGATACAGTATGGCTTGCGCCAGGCTTACAAAGTGAGTGGTGGGCGCCACCAGCATAATGTTCTGCACCAGTTCGGGCATGCTTTCCCGCGGAGTTATGCCGCCAGAAAGCATTTGCAGGGGCAGTATGGTGAGTATCAGCAGCAGGCCGAACTGGGGCATGGTGCGAGCCACGGTGCCAATCAAAATGCCGATGGCGGTGGTGGAAAACAGATGAATCAGGGTGCCGAACATAAACAACAGTATTGAACCCTGCACCGGCACATCCAGTATCTGCTGAATCACCAGAGTTACCGAGAGAGCGGCCGCCAGCATCACAACCAGGGCGTTGGCCCACACTTTTGCGACCATGATTTCGAACGGCGTTATGGGCATGACCATCAGGTGTTCCACGGTGCCGTGTTCGCGTTCGCGAATCAGCGCGGCGCCGGTCAGTATTATGCTGATCATAGTGATCATGTTGGTCAGCTCCATCACTCCGCCAAACCAGGTGCCATCCAGATTGGGATTAAAGCTCACCCTGGTTACCAGATTAATGGGCAGGGCACCGCCGGCGCTGCCGGTTCGCATAAATTCCGCCACTTCGGTGGTCAGCAACTGTTCGATGTAGCGCGAACCAATGAACGCCTGGGTCATGCGGGTAGCGTCGATATTCAACTGTACGCTGGTCACCCGGCCCTGGCGGATGTCGCGCTCGAAACCGTCGGGAATCACCAGAACGAACGTGTGGCTGCCTTTGTCCAGAACCTCGTCAATCTGGCCATACTGAATCTGGTCCGGTGGCATAAACCAGGGCGGTTGCAGGGAATCGATCATGTGGCCAGCCAATGCACTCTGGTCTTCATCCACCACCGCAACCGGCGCGTTATGCAGTTCCATCGAACCGGCAGAGCCTGCGGTGTAAACCATCAAGGTAAACGCCATTAATACAAACGCCAGCAGTACTTTGTCGTGCCAGATACTGCGCAGCTCTTTTACACCCAGATTCCAGATATTGCCGAGAGTTTCCATCATCAGCGCCCCTGTTTACGAAGTAACAGCACGGACATCAGGGTAAGCACCGGGATGAACGCCGCCAGCACCAGGAAAGCGTGTTGCATATCAACCAGGGTCAGGCCCTTGGTAAACACGCCGCGACTGATCTGCAGGAACCAGGTGGCCGGCCAGAACTGGCCAATGACTGCAGCGGCGCCGTCTAGAGAAGACACCGGCTCGGTCATGCCAGAGAACTGCACTGTGGGCAGTATGGTGATGATCGCGGTGGCCGCCAGCGCGGCAATCTGGGTAGACGCAAACGCCGAAATCACCTGGCCCAGGCCGGTGGTGGCGGTGACAAACAACAGTGCACCAAAAGTCAGGGTAAGCACGCCGCCTTTGATGGGCACGTCAAACAGAAAGATCGCCAGCACCACCAGGCTGGCGTAGCTGACCATGCTAAAGCCGATATAGGGCAGTTGTTTGCCGAGCAGAAATTCGAGCCGATTCACCGGGGTTACATACAGGTTGGTAATAGAACCCAGTTCTTTTTCCCGCACTATGCCCAGCGCCATTAGAATGGCCGGTATGAAAATCAGCAATATAGGGATTACCGCCGGCACCATGGCGTCCAGGCTGCGGAAGTCCTGGTTATAGCGGTAGCGGGCTTCAACGGTCACCAGGCTAAAAGCCGGCACACTGCCGTAGGTGCGCTGGGCCAGATCTTTCAGATAGCTGAAATGAAGGCCCTGTATATACCCCAGTATAGTCTCACCGCGAAAAGGCATGGCGCCGTCTACCCACACGGCGATTTCGGTAGGCCGGCCGCGTTTCAGGTTTTTACCAAAGCCCGGCGGTATCGCCAGAACCAGGCTGAGTTCGCCAGATTTCATCCGCTGTTCCAGCTCGGCCATGGTGGCCACCGGTGGTTGCTCTAAGAAGTAGCGAGAACCCGATACGGCGGTGATGTAATCGCGGCTTTGCGGAGTCTGGTCTTGGTCCAGCACCGCGAAGGTCAGATCTTCCACGTCTAGGGTAATGCCGTAACCCAGAATCATCATCAGCAAGGCCGATCCAATGAACGCAAACGCCATGCGGATAGGGTCACGCAGCAGCTCGCGGGTTTCGCGGCGGCCATAGGCCATCAGGCGCTGAAAACTGAAACGGCGATAGCGCGGCCGGTCGCTAGCGTCTTCGCCCAGCACATTTCCACTATTGCTGCTTACGGGTTCCTTGTCCACCGCTTCAAGAGTTTGCATGAACGCGGCTTCCAGATTGTCTATCCCGGCTTGCTCTGCCAGTGCGGCCGGGGTGTCGCAGGCCAGTACTTCGCCAGCGTGCATCAGTGAAATTCGGTCGCAGCGCTCACCCTCGTTCATAAAGTGGGTGGAAATAAAAATAGTCACACCGTCTTCACGGGACAAGCGCAGCAGCAACTGCCAAAAGCGGTTGCGGGCGCCGGGGTCTACCCCGGAGGTTGGCTCGTCTAAAATTAGCAGTTCCGGCGAATGCACCACGGCTACTGCCAGCGACAACCGCTGGCGCACGCCCAGGGGCAAGTCACCAGCAAACCGGTCCATAACGTCTTCTAAACTAAATTCTTGGGTCAATTCATCCATTCTGGGCTGAATGCGTTCGGCTGGCAGGTGAAATAGCTTGGCGTGCAGCTCCAGGTTCTGGCGCACGGTCAGCTCGTTGTACAGCGAGAAAGACTGCGACATGTAGCCCACACGCTGGCGGGTTTTCAGGTCTCTGGCATCCAGAGTGGCGCCAAACAGCAACACCTCGCCTTCGGACGGCGTTAGCAGCCCGGTGAGCATTTTCATGGTGGTGGTTTTGCCACAGCCGTTAGAGCCTAAAAAACCAAATATTTCGCCTTTCGGGATGGTGAAGCTAACGTCTTTTACCGCGGTGAAGTCGCCAAAGCGCAGGGTGAGATTGTGGGCTTCAATGGCAGGCACGTCGGCGTTATCGGTTGCCGCGCTCGCCGAAGCCGTAGTCGCAGCATCGCCACCGGTTTCCTGGCGCTCTTTTGGCAGCAGCGCAATAAAGGCGTCGTCCAGATTGTCTGTTTTGGTTTGTTGCTTTAATTCCTGGGGCGAACCGGTGGCTAGTATGGCGCCGTCATCCATGGCCACCAGCCAGTCGTAGCGCTCGGCTTCTTCCATATAGGCGGTGGCCACCAACACGCTCATACCCGCTTGCTGGCTGCGAATGGTATCAATCAAATCCCAAAACCGCTTGCGGGATAACGGGTCTACGCCGGTGGTGGGTTCGTCCAGAATCAACAGGTCCGGGTTGTGGATCAAAGCGCAGCACAGGCCCAGCTTCTGCTTCATGCCGCCAGACAGTTTGCCGGCGGGCCGGTCACGGAATTCCAGCAGGCCGGTGGCGTCTAACAGGCGGTCAATCTGCTCGCCGCGGGCCTTTCCGCGCAAGCCGAACAGGTCGGCAAAAAAGTCGATGTTCTCGTCGACCGTCAGGGTGTGGTAGAGGTTGCCGCCAAGCCCTTGGGGCATATAAGCAATGCACGGGGCTACCTGGCTTCGAAAGTGCGAATCGGCCATATCGCCACCCAGCACCTCAAGCTGGCCTTGCTGCAACTGGCGGGCGCCTGCCACCAAACCCAGCAGGGTAGACTTGCCAACACCGTCCGGGCCAATCAACCCGACCATGCAACCGGCTGGCAGGTCCAGGCTCATATCCCGCAAGGCATGGCGGGTGCCGTATTGGTGGTTTACCGATGTCAGCCGGGCCACAACCGCCTTTTCGCTCGGGTTGGCACTTGTCTGGGCAACGGTTTTGGCAGCTTTCTTGGCGACTAGAGAACTGCCGCTGGGAAGCCTATCCATTAGGAAGCATTACTTGCAGCTGTTCTGGCCAAGGCAAGCTTTCATTCAGACGAACATAGGCAACACCCGGCACGCCGGTTTTCACCCGATCGCGATAGGCGTCTAGCAGTTCGGGGTTGATTCGAATGCGCACCCGGAACATCAATTTCTCGCGCTCGGTGCGGGTTTCCACCGCCTTGGGCGTGAACTGGGCCTCTGCGGCCACAAAGCTTACCTCAGCCGGCACGACAAAATCGGGCAGGGCATCCAGAACAATGCGGGCTTCGGAGCCCACCCGCACTTTGCCAGCCTGGGTGGTGGGCAGAAAAATGGTGAGGTACACGTCGGTTACGTCCAGCACCGTGGCCACTTTTCCGCCAGCCGGCAGCACTTCACCCGGTTCAGCCAGCCGATACAGCACGCGGCCACCTACCGGGCTATTCAGGTGGCTGTCATCAATGGTGGTTTCAATTTTGTGGATGTTGGCCTTAGCAGCGTTGATGCCAGCTTGAGCTGACAATACCTGAGCCTTTGACGCCTGCAATGCGGCGTCTGCAGTCTCTGCGGTGGTGCGGGCGCGGTCCAACTGTTCGCGGGACACATGGCCCTTGGCAACCAGAGATTCAAACCGCCCGAGCTCGGCCCGGGCCAGGCGCCGTTCACTTTCCCGCTGGGCCACAATGGCATCGGCCAGGCGCTCGGCCTGAACCGCCTGGCTTAAGTTGGCTTGAGCGGCGGCCAGGGTGGCTTGAATTTCAGCCGTGTCCATTTCGGCCACCGGGCTGCCGGCATCAATCAGATCGCCCTCGGCCGCAAAAAAGGTCAGCAGGCGACCAGGAATGCGGGTGGCAATATCAACCTGGGTAGCTTCTATGCGGCCATTGCCCGAAGCGATATGCTCAGCAAGAGCGTTTTTCTCTGGTACGACGTACCAGGCGACAAGGGCGAGCACGGCAATAACCGCCAGAGTTATTATCAGTCTCGAGCGGACTTTAGAGCTTGAGCCAGGCATAGATCGTCCCCGGTAAAAAATTGAATTAGTTCAACTATAACGAAGCTAACATCAGTATAGCGGGGCTTTTAGTGACGTGAGTGACACGCGTCAAAAGCGAGGGACATGCCTGGGCTAACCGCTTCAGTCACTATTGATCTCGTTCAATACTATGGCTATATACTTATTCTAAAATGAAGATTTGGCGCGATCCATACTATAGTGAAAGACGGATACGATACGGTTGATGAACCCCGTAAAAAAAACCTGAAGCGTCCGGCCTCCACTTTACTCGATAAGAACCGCCGTACCTCTTAAGACTGTTCGTAGAATGAACAGTCTTTTAGTATTCTTAATAGGTATAACGATAGAACCTATTGTTTGGTAAGATTTGACATATCACAAGGAAGATCTGTCCATCCAAATAATGATAAGAGGTTCCGAGGCATGCAAACCAACACCGCAGAGCAGGGCAATCAGCACACCGTGGTTATTGTTGGGGGCGGGGCCGCGGGCATTTCCGTTGCTGCCAGCTTGCACAAACGAGACGGCACTCTGGATATCGCCATTATTGAACCCGCGCAAAGTCACCATTATCAGCCCGGTTGGACCATGGTCGGTGGCGGTATTTTCAAACCGGAAACTACCTCAAAACCGATGGCCAGCGTTATGCCGGGGTTTGCCTCATGGTACAAGCAAACAGTGCGCTCTGTAGACGAGCTGAACAATCAGGTCACGCTGGCCGACGGCTCTGTAATCGGGTACCAGGCCTTGGTGCTGGCGCCCGGATTAGAGCTGAACTGGGCCGGTATTGACGGGCTGAAAGAGGCGCTCGGCGCAAACGGTGTTACCTCCAACTACCAGGAGGGCATGGCAAGCTACACCTGGGAAATGGTCCAGACTCTTAAAACCGGGCGCGCTTTGTTCAGCCAGCCCCCCATGCCCATCAAATGTGCCGGTGCGCCGCAGAAGGCCATGTATTTGTCAGCAGATTACTGGCTGCGCAACGGGGCTCTGAACAACATCGACATTCAATTCCATAACGCCGGTGCGGTTCTGTTTGGCGTTCCCGATTATGTGCCAGCGCTGCAAAGTTACATTGAAAAGTACGGTATTGAGCTTAACTACCAAAACAATCTAGTGTCGGTGAACGGCCCTGCACACAAAGCAACGTTCCGCCGCACAAACGCTGACGGTACAACCGAAGACCGCGAAATCGGCTTTGACATGCTGCACGCCGTGCCGCCCCAACGCGCTCCTGAGTTTATCCGCCAATCCCCATTGGCCAACGCCGGCGGTTGGCTGGACCTGGAAGACGACACGCTTTGCCACAAACGCCACAGCAACATCTTTGGCCTGGGAGACGTGAGTGGAACGGCAAACGCGAAAACCGCGGCCGCTGTGCGCAAACAGGCCCCGGTGGTTGCCGAAAACCTGATCTCCAGCCTGCGCAAGCGGCCCATGACAGCGGCCTATCTCGGGTATGGATCCTGCCCGTTAACCGTGGAGAACGGCCGTATTGTGCTGGCTGAGTTTGGCTACGGCGGGGTACTGCAACCCAGCTTTCCGACCTGGATAAACGACGGCACCAAAGCCACAAGAGCCGCCTGGTTTCTAAAAGCCAAGCAGCTGCCGGGCCTGTATTGGCATGTTATGCTCAAAGGCCACGAATGGATGGCCAAGCCGGCGCGCCGCTCGGTCTGACAGATCAAAAAAGACCGCTCGTTCGTAATGCTTGTTTCAGACACACCGACAACATACCTGGCTAAGCCAGAACAGGAGAATAAAGCATGATTGGATACGTAACGATAGGTGTCAGCGATATGGAAAAAGCCAAGAAATTCTACACGGATCTTCTGGGTAACATGGGTGCAAAGGTCCTGCTGGATTTGGGCCGCATTGCCTTTATCGGTAAAGACATGAAATCCCCCATGATGGCCGTTTGTACGCCGTTTGACGGTTCGCCGAACCACCCCGGTAACGGCAATATGCTAGCGTTTCAGCCAGGCTCAAAAGAAGCAGTTGATACCTATTATCAGAAAGCCATCGAATTGGGTGCAAACTGCGACGGTGAGCCAGGGCAGCGTATTCCAAACCAGTTCTACGGCGCCTACGCGAAAGACCCGGACGGCAACAAAGTGGCCTTTTACCACTTCGGCTAATCCCTTTTAAGTACTGCCTAACTGTTTAGCAATCTCAGAGGCCGCCGCTATTTGGCGACCTCTGTGTTAAACCACCAACCCGGCAATAATTGGCGAATCTGCGGTTGCAAAAATCGGTCGTCAATCAGCCAGATCACCCCTTCGTCTTCTGGCGTTCGAATCACACGTCCCGCGGCTTGCGCCACTTTCTGCAGGCCGGGAATCAGATAGGTGTAGTCGTAACCTGCGCCAAAGCGCTGTTGTAGGCGCTGTTTCAAAATGTCGTGCCAGGCATCAAAGGGCGGCAGACCCAGGGTGGCCACAAAGGCGCCAATCAGCTGGTCCCCCGGTAAATCGATACCTTCACTGAACACGCCCCCCAGAACCGCAAAAGCCACACTGCCGGATTCAGCGCGGAACCCTGCCAGAAAATCTTTGCGTTGCTGTGGGCTCATGCCTGGCTGCTGTGAACGTTGGGGCACATCTGCGGCGATGCTGCTCAGCGCCACATTGACCTCGTTCAGATATTTAAAACTGCTGAAAAACGCCAGATAGTGGCCTGGGCGCTGGCGATATTGCTGCGCGATCAGCTCGGCAATAGGCGTTACCGACGACTCGCGGTGGGCCTGGCGGGTGCTGATTCTGGGCGTAAAGTTCACCTGTAGCTGTTCAGCGCCGAACGGGCTGGCCAGGGAGGTAAAACAGCTGTCTTCCGGCAACCCCAGCAAATCCCGGTAATACACGCCGGGACTCAAGGTCGCGGAAAACAGCAATACCGATGACGCCGTTTGAAACCGGTCACGCAGGAAATCCGCCGGCACCAGATTCTGAATGGTCAGGCTGGCGCGGCCGCGGCCTTCGCGGCGAAATTCACACAGGGAATGGTCGGCGAACGAATCCGCCAGCTTCATAAAAGCAACCGACTCGAACAGGACTTCCTGCAACGCGAGGTCCGGCGCGTTATCCGCCAGGTAATCCGTAAGCCCGGATACCAGGCCCTGCAGGCTACCGGTCAGCGACGCGGGCAAAGTACTCAGAAACACCGGCGCCGTGCCGGCTTCGGCTTGGTCACGAATCACCCCCTGCCATGCCCGGGCAGTGCGGTCCAGATGGGGTTTCAAGACCTTCGGCGCGGTTTTACGCAGCTTCAAAAGCCGCTGCTGATCCAGCTGCACCGAATACATACCGCGGCCGCGATCCACCAGATTGTGGGCTTCGTCCACCAACACCGCGGTTTTCCACTGGTTCTGCCGGGTCAGGCCGTGCATCAGGGCAGACTGATCAAACATCCGGTTTACATCGCCAATCACCAGATCACACCAACGCGCCATTTCCTGGGCCAGAAAGTAGGGGCAAATATTATGGCCGGCGGCGATCTTTGCAAGCGCCTTCTGGGTCAATGTGGAATCGGCCTGAGCGGCTTCGACACGGGCGTCTGGCAGGCGGTCAAAAAAACCTTTGGCCAAGGGGCAGGAATCGCCATGGCAGGCTTTGTCTGGGTACTCGCAAGCATCGGCTTTAGACACCAGTTCCAAGGTTCTTAACGGCCAGATTTGCGGTGCTTCCTGCGCCGACCGCAAGCGGTCGACTGCGTCTACCGCCAGCTGGCGGGCGGTGTTGCGGCAGGTGAGGTAACACAGCACGTCCTGATTCGCCGCCGGCATGGCCATGAGTGCAGGGAACAAAGTGCCCAGAGTTTTGCCCAGGCCGGTTGGCGCTTCCAGCAGCAAGGTGCCGCCCTTCACAGTATTTTTGTAAACGGTTTCCGCAAGCTGGCGTTGGCGCGGGCGAAACTGCGCAAACGGAAAGCGCAGTCCAGACAGGCGAATATTCCGCTGCTCCCGGTGATGAGCTTCGCTTTCTGCCCACAGCCGGTAGCGATCACACAGCACTTCCAGCTCTTGCCAGAGCTCGTCGGCGCGGGCGGTTTCGCTGATCGACGTTTCCCGGTTGTTGCCAATATCGAAGTACACCAGCGCCAACTTTACGGTTTTACGCTTTTCCTGACGGCACAGTAAAGCACCGTAAGCCCGCAGCTGAGCCCGGTGTAGCGCGCGCTGATGGGAGCGAATGCGCGACACGTCGCCACGGTGGGTTTTGATTTCTTCCAGCAGTCCGGAGTGCGGGTTATACACATCGGCACGGCCAGACAGCGCTAGACCCAGGCATCCGCCGCTGACCGGGTACTCACTTTTGTAGCCGTAGCCACGCTTGGCCTGAATCGCCTGATGGCCAGCAATGCCCTCTTCGGCGCTGGGCGCCGGGGTGTAGCGAAAATCCAGATCACCTTCACGGGCAGCGAACTCGCACAACGTGCGAACTGCCACTTTCATAACGCCGCCTCACCGGTTTCCCAGCGCAGATAACACACGCTGGCGGCGATGCCCTTGCTCCCAAAAAACTGGAGCCATCGGATCTGGTGATCCTGCAGGCGATCGCCAGGGCCCTTCACTTCAATCATTTCGTATCGCGGCCTGGTGTGCGGGTTTCCCGGGTAAAAGCGGACAAGATCGGGGAAACCACTGCGATGTTCGCGAATATTCAGCAAAATACGCTCAAACAGAATGTGTAAATCCAACGCTGGAATACAGTCCAGCGCCAGCGTTAGCAGCTCGTCGTTCAGGGCAGGCCAGGTCACAAAGGGGTTGGTAATGCCCTGCTTGGCGGCGTAGGTATCCAGTATCTGCTGGCGATAGTCGCCATCGTGTAGCATCGCAAAGCACTGGTCGAACGCGGCCTGGCGCCGGCTGACAAAATCTTCCCGCAGCAGGTCCGCCGGGCCACTGTGAAACGGATGAAAGAAAGCGCCGGGTATGGGTTTGAATATGGTGTTCCAGCACAGCAGACCAAACAGGCTGTTTATCAGGGTGTTTTCCATATAAAACACCGGTGCTTCGGGGCTCGACAGGTGGTCACGAACAACCCGCTCAACTGAGCGACCCGTTTGCGGCAGCCTCAACGTGAACTCGTGAAGCGGGGGCGGCTGTGGTGCCAACGGAGCGGCCTGTTTCACTTTGGCCGCCAATCGCTTCAGAATCCGCGCCAGGCCCTGGGCCTCGGCGTCGCTTAGCTCTGCCTGCTGCCAGTTGGCGGCAATAGCCCAGGCTTCGTCAAAACGTTTCATTCGCTCCAACAATCGCAGTTGTTTCAATCGGGCTTCCCGATGACCGCTAGCAGCCAGTGCTTCCAAAGCCAATTTTCGCTCGCCCTGACGTTCCGCCTGCCGGCCCAACTCCAACAAGAGACGATCGCGGCGACTGGTCAGCCACGGATTGTCGGAAGGTTGCGGCACTTGGGGCCACACCTCAGCAGCCGGCATCCCAGCGTCCAGACATTCCCTGCAGTGGTGCATGGCCAGATAAGTGTCCACTTGGCTGCGCTCTGAGAAAGCTCTCGCTTCAGAGGTGAATTGCACTTGCTCATAGCGGTGGTGGCCCAGCTCCACCAGCACAAAATCCGACCAGCTTTGGCGCAGGTTGCCGAAGAACATCAAACGAACGCGGTCGAACAGTGCCATTGTTTGCACTCGCACTACCGGCGCGCCAGAATCACCCAACCAGCCCACAACGGTCAGCGCATCGGAAAAAACGCCCTGCAACACCTCGCGCATCTGTACTTTGGCCAGGTTTTTGGCGAAACCGGCCTGCGCCAGAACCGGCGCAAATGCCGGGCGAAGTTCGGCCAACGTGAACAGGCGAAACAGGTCGTCCAGCATCAGCCTAGGAGCAGTATCCAGCCAGTCCGCCGCAATCAGCTCATTCAATGCATCGGATTCAGGGCTGCCCAGCTCCGGGTAATTCAGTTTATCAACTCTGAACAGATCACCGCTGCGCATCACCATCCGGGTCAACAAAGCGCGGGCAGGACGGCCCAAATCAAAGAACTTGCTTAGCCTGGTATTCTCCGGCGCCAACAGCAGGTCGGAGTGATGGCGAGCCACCCACCCAACCACCGTTTCCATGTTTTCCAGGTAGTACAGGGGGTTGTCAAGATTCGCCGCGGCGGGCCTGTCATTCAGGTGATGATTCTTTATGGACATACGATCAGACTTTACAATATTTCAAACACCTGTAGTTCAACCGCCCAAGATTTAAATGCCTAAATCAGCCGGTTGCAGGCGCACACCAGCAATTTTCCACACACCTTCTATCTGAACCATTCGATAGTAGGCGTCCCAGGATTTGCCCTCGGGGCCTTTGAGCTTTACGACCTGAATGTGAAAAATACCGTGAGGCACATTTTCGGTGAACTCAATCTGAGTGGCATTGTGTACGGCAGGATAGGCCTCGCGCACCATATCCACAAACACCTGTGACGATCCAAAGCGGCGCTTGATACCCTCGGATGCATAGGCCCAGGCTTGCTCATCGTCGTTGTTAGCAAACGCTTCGATCTGGCGCAGGATAGAGTCCTGAATCTTGAGCGTATCTTGAATTTCGAGAGTGTCTTGAATTTCGACTTCTTCGTCATTATCGCTGGCAAAAGACTGGGATGCCCAGACAAATGCAAACCCCACACTTATTATCAGAAACAGAACAACGCTCTTTATAGTGTTGGTAAGTTGCTGCTCCATGTTGAAACCCCTTTATTGACCATATTTTAACCAATACGGGTAAAACGGTGATGCGGACTCCCCAAGTGCAAGCACGGTTTTACTTACGACCGGCCTTTTCTGGCCAAATGATGTTGATTAGCGCCTGTCGTCGCCGATCAGGAAAGGCAATGGTATTGTCTGAACGGGCAATGGCCAGCGCCTCACCGAGCATGCGGAACAACTCAACGTTCTGGTGCACACACTTCGGAATGGCCTGGCTACGCAGATATTTCAGGTAAAGCTGCAGATTTTCTTCATCTGACCGCCAGTGCTCGCCGAAGGCATTACGGAACAGAGCGCGTGTTGCAATGGCGCGCCATTCGTCGCAATAACCGTTTTCAAGCCTTTCCGGATAAACATACAAATCCTTGATTTCCTTTTGTATGTTTACAACCACGTGTTCCGGCGGGAACAGCAGCCGCATGGCCAGCAGATCGTAACTGTCGTTCAACTGTTTATTTACGGCGCTTTTGACCCACTCTATTCTGCTCATGATCGTCCGTTCAGTAAGGTATTTACCTTGCGACGATTTTCCATCGCGCAGGGTTTCAGACTGTCCGCTTCTGTAGTCACATACGCTAAGCTGACGCATCGGGATTGAACCCCATACCAGACAAGGAAGACCATGGCCGCTCCGTCCACAAATGCCACCAGTGATAACCCACACATTACCCCCGGTTTTCACGCCGTTCACGCCAACCATCTGGAAGACCTGCGCCGGGCCGTGGTGTTTATTTGCCAACAAAACCCGCTGCCGCCGCTGCAAAGCGAAACGTTTCTGGTGCAAAGCAACGGCATTGCCCAGTGGTTAAAACTGGCGTTGGCGGAAAAACGCTCAGAGGATGGCAGTGAAGGCGGTTTGGGCATTGCCGCCGGTATGGATTTTTTATTCCCGGCGCGGTTTATCTGGCAGGCCTACCGCGCTGTATTGCCAGACGGCGACGTACCAGAGCAATCCCCCTTTGATAAAAGCCGGCTGGTGTGGCGATTGTACCGGCTGTTACCAGAACTGGTTCTTACAGATGAGGCGTTCAACCCTCTGGCACGCTTTTTAGAAGGCAGCGACACGGATTTGCGGGCATTTCAACTGGCAGAAAAAGTGGCGGACCTTTTCGATCAATACCAGGTGTTCCGCGCCGATTGGCTGGCGGCCTGGGAGCAGGGCCGGGATGTGGTGATTAGCACTCGTAATGGTGAAAAACCGATTGAGGAAGATACCCGCTGGCAGCCAATGCTGTGGCGCAAGCTGGTGGAAGACACCGGCGCCGAAGCACACACCAGTCGCTCGCAGATTCACACCCGTTTTATGACACAGGGCCAACAAGTTGCGGCACCCGCCCATCCGAGCCGCTTACCAAAACGCATTGTGGTGTTTGGCGTATCGTCGTTGCCACGCCAGGCGCTTGAGGCCCTGTACGTGCTTAGCCGCTTTAGTCAGGTGGTGCTTTGCGTTCACAATCCCTCGCGGTTCTACTGGGCCGATATTGTTAGCGATCGCGAACTGCTCAAAGCCGAGCGCAAGCGCGGTGCCAGCCACCCTACGCTGTCGCAGATAGACGATGCTGACCAGCTGCATCAACACGCCAATCCACTGTTGGCCGCCTGGGGTAAACAGGGTAGGGATTACATTCGCCTACTGGATGAATTCGACAACCCCGACGAGTACCGCCATAGCTTTCAGACGCCGGATCAGAAAATCGACATCTTTTTCGAGCATGGTAGCGGGCAGGTAATCCGCTTACTGCATCAGCTTCAGAACGACATTTACAATCTGACCCCGTTGCAGGAGATTCGCGCTGAACAGCGCGAACTGAATCTGCAAGACGACCATTCCATGGTGTTTCACGACGCCCACAGCCCACAACGGGAAGTGGAAATACTGCACGACCAGCTGCTGGCCGCGTTCAACGCAGACGCCACTCTGCGCCCCCGCGACATCATGGTAATGGTGCCAGACATCAACGTGTATGCGCCCCATATTCAGGCCGTGTTTGGCCGCTATACCTCCGGGCGCAAGCGCCATATTCCGTTCACCATTTCCGATCAGGGCCAGCGCAACCACGAACCGGTGCTGATAGCTCTGGAAACCCTGATGTCGCTGCCGCGCCACCGCTTTGGCGTAAGCGAGATCATCAGCCTGTTGGAAGTGCCCGGCATTCGTGACCGGTTCGAGATTGCCGAAGAAGAAATCCCCTTGGCGCGGCGCTGGGTAGAAGGCGCCAATATTCGTTGGGGCCTGCACGGTGCCCACCGGGAAAGCCTGGAGCTGCCCGCCGATCTGGAACGCAACACCTGGCAATCCGGCCTGCGTTCCATGCTTTTAGGTTACGGCATGGGCGACGACGAACCCTGGGCCGGCGTTCAGCCCTACGGCGAAATTGGCGGCTTGCAGGCCAGCCTGGCCGGGCGCCTTGGGGACTTTGTCTACCGACTGGAGAACCTCTGGCAAGACCTGCAGGCAAACCGCACACCGCAACAGTGGGAAGCGCTGTTCGCCGCCATGCTGGAACAGTTTTTCCACAAGGTAGAAAGCCATGACTTGTTGCTGCTGAACCGCTTTCGCCGCCAGCTGGAACAATGGCTGGACAACACCCTGGCCGCGGGGCTGGAACAACAGCTGTTACCATTAAACATTGTAAAAGACGTGCTACTGGATGGCCTGGATGAAGGCGGCCTGAACCAGCGTTTTTTGGCTGGCAAGGTGAACTTCGCCACATTGATGCCCATGCGCGCCATACCGTTTCGCACGGTGTGCCTGCTGGGCATGAACGACGGTGATTACCCACGCTCGCGGCCACCGGTGGATTTCGACCTGATGGCGCAAGACTACCGGCCAGGCGACCGTTCCCGGCGGGAAGACGACCGCTATCTGTTTTTGGAAGCCATGCTGTCCGCCCGCGAACAGTTTTACATCAGCTGGGTAGGCCGCAGCATTCGCGACGATTCACCACGGCCGCCATCGGTGCTGGTGGGCCAATTGCAGGATCATTTGAACGGCTTGTGGCAACTGCCAGGGCAGCCCAATGTAGTGATAACGGATGCACTGACCACCTGCCACCCGCTTCAACCGTTCAGCCGAGACTATTTTCCCCAAACCCGACACGCCCGCAGCCTGTTTACCTACGAACACGAATGGCGCAGTGCCCACGGCACCGTCTCGACGGACGCTCAACAGCAGGCGCTGGCGTACCAGCAGCCGGAAGAACCTATCACCCTGAATGATCTGTCCGGCTTTTTGAAAAAACCGATAGACACGTTTTACCAGCGCCGCCTGCAAGTGCGCTTTGAAGACGTGGAAGCCGACGACACCGACACCGAAAACTTTGATTTGAACGGCCTCGACCGCTGGCGCCTGGACACCGAACTGATTGAACAGAGCGTGCTAAAAGCCAGCAACGAAGAAGATCTGGAACAACATCTGGAAACCACTCTGGACCGCATGGCCCGGCGCGGCGACCTTGGCATGGGCATCACCGAGCACCGGCTGCGCAACGAGCTGTCTGGCCGGCTGCCAAATTTATTCGAACGTTATCAAAGCGCGCTGGCCGAATGGCCCGAGGAAGTTGGCGAACCGCTGCCGTTTGAATATCGCCTGGTCAACAGCATCGGCTCGATTGAAGTGCTGGATCTGATTGACCATCTGCGCCGCAATTCAGAGGGCAAGCTCTGCCGGGTGGTCATCGCCGGCTCCAGCCTGCTCACTGGCAGCGGCAATACCAAAAAAATTCGCTACGCCAATCTGATGCGCGACTGGGTCATTCACCTGGCCGGGCAAATGGCAGCGCAGCCCTTTGAAACCCTGATTCTGGGCAAAGAAGAAAAGCGTAATGTGCGCTTTGCGCCTCTGCCCAAAGAAACAGCACGCAAGCACCTGGATGCGATACTGGCGCGCTGGATGGACGGCAGCACCCGCGCGCTGCCGGTGCACTGCGAAGCCGGTTTTGCCTGGATTTACAGCTTTTACCAAAGCAAAAAGTTTCTCGGTGAGCACGAACGCGCCATTAGCGACGCCGAACAGGCCTACACCACCGCGCTGGAGCGCGACACCGGCTATTTGCGCGGCGCGTTTGAAAGCGCTGAATTGTTGCTGGAAAGCGGCGAATTTGAAGCCCTGTTGCACGAGCTCTACGTGCCCCTGTGGGAAGCCGAGCAAGACAAATCCGCCGCCGGTCAGTTTGAGGACAAGGTATGACAGCTACTACACCTTTTATAGCGCCCTTAATGGCGAAGCCAAACCCCAATCTTGACCCATTGGCGCTACCCCTGAACGGCAGCACTCTGATTGAAGCCAGCGCAGGCACCGGCAAAACCTTCACCATTGCCATTTTGTACGTGCGCCTGGTACTGGGCCACGGTCAGCCGGAGGGCGGCGCCCTGGCCGCAGGCCTGGTACCGCCAAACCTGCTGGTGGTGACCTTTACCGACGCTGCCACCAAAGAGCTGCGGGATCGCATTCGCATTCGCCTGACCCAGGCCGCCGAGGTGTTTTCCAATGTCGCCGACAGCACACCGTCCACGGCAGAAACCGCGCTGATTCACCAGCTGCGGGATGACAGCTATCCAGACCCGGCCACCTGGCCGGACTGCCGCAAAAAACTGCTATTGGCAGCAGAGTGGATGGACGAAGCCGCGGTGTCCACCATTCACGCCTGGTGCAACCGAATGCTCAGCGAACACGCATTCGACAGCGGCAGCCTGTTCCGGCTTACCCTGGAAACCGACCAAAGCAGCCTGATGGACGAAGTGGTGCGGGATTACTGGCGTACGTTTATCTATCCGTTATCAGCGGAGCTGATGGACGAGGTTATCGACCACTGGAAAACCCCGGACCATCTGCAAAAGGCGGTGCGCAACTTGCTCTTGGCCGTTGATTCCCTCGACGCGGCTAGCGGCGATGTAGAACAGCTGATTGAGGCAACAACACACCAGCGCAAAAATCAGTCAAAAACACTGAAAGCCCACCCCTGGGCAGACTGGAAGCCCGAAGTAACCGACGTGCTGCTGGCACTGAACAAAAGCAAACGCCTGCACGGCGGCAGTATGAAACCGATGACTACGGCCTGGGACACATTACTAGATTGGGTAAACTCCGATGAACTCTACCCGGCCGGGCTGGAGAAAGCCGGCTTTCAGAACCAGACACCAGAAGTGCTTGCGACAAAACTCAAAGGCGATGGCGATGTGCCACATCACCAGGCTTTTGACGTTATCGCAGAACTGATCGCCTTCAGCGAAAACCTGCCCAGCGCCGAGGCCGATATTCTTCGCCACTCTACCCATTGGATTGCGGCGCGGTTGGAATCGGAAAAACAGAAACGCTCGGAAATGGGTTTTGATGACCTGCTCACCCGGCTGTACGACGCTTTACACGGTCCCCGTGGTGACCAACTGGCGGCCACCATTCGCCGCCAGTTCCCGGTCGCGCTAATAGACGAGTTTCAGGACACCGATCCGGTTCAGTACCGAATCTTCGACCGCATTTACCGGGTAGCAGAGAATCATCCGGATACCTGCCTACTGATGATCGGCGACCCAAAACAGGCCATTTACGGCTTCCGCGGCGCCGACATTTACACGTATTTGGACGCCCGTACCGGCGCCTACGACCGCACCTGGACACTGGGCCGCAACTTCCGCTCGTCCCGGCCTATGGTGGCGGCGGTGAACCGAGTGTTCGAGTATGGCGACCAACACAGCCCCGAAGGCGCCTTTCTGTTCGGCAAAGGCGATGCCTCCGCGCTGCCATTTCAGGCTGTCGAGGCCCACGGCACCAAGCGCCTTTGGGCCATCAACGGCGAGCTGCAACCCAGCTTGACGCTATGGGCCAGTGAAAGCGAAAACACCGACAAAAGCGGCAATCGCAAGGGCCTGGCAAAAGGCAACGCCACCCTTGATGTGGCCGGCACCTGCGCCAGTGAAATTGCGCGCCTGCTGACGTTAGGCCAGCAAAGTTTGGCCGGTTTTGCGCTGGAAACCGATCTGAATGACATCGAGCCGGTAGAACCCAAAGACATCGCTATTCTGGTGAACAACCGTAACGAAGCCGCAGCGGTACGAAATGCGCTAGGGCAGCGGGGAATAAAGAGCGTGTACCTGTCCGACCGGGATTCGGTATTGACGTCTCAAGAGTCAAAAGAAGTGCTGTGCTGGCTAAAAGCGTTTGCCGAACCCCGCCAGCTGGCCTATGCACGCGCAGCCCTGGCCACACCAACCTTGGGTTTGCCTTGGGCCTATCTTGACCAGCTATTGACCAACGAGATGGCCTTGGAGCGCGAAATCGAGCGCTTTATGGGCTACCAGCAGCAATGGCAAAGCCAAGGCGTGCTGCCCATGCTGCGCAGTTTTCTGATGGATTTTAATATACCCGGCCGGCTGCTTCAGCGCGTCGGCGGCGAGCGCCGGCTAACCGACATTCTGCACATTGCCGAACTGCTGCAACAAGACAGCCTGCAGCTGGACGGCGAACACGCGCTGGTGCACCACTTCACCGCCATTCTGCGGGCCGCCGACGACGAAGACGAACACCGCACCCTGCGCCTGGAAAGCGACGCCGGGCTGGTAAAAGTGATCACCGTTCACAAATCCAAAGGCCTGGAATACCCGCTGGTATTTTTGCCCTTTGGCACCGCCTACCGCGCGGAAAACGAAAAACAGGCGTTTGTGCGTTATCACGACGATAACGACCAGCTGATCACCGTGTTCGACCCCACACCCAATGACGTCGAACAAGCGGACAAAGAGCGCCTGGGCGAAGACATCCGCAAACTCTACGTCGCCTTGACTCGCGCCCGGTTTGCCACCTGGGTAGGCGTAACCGAAATTGAAAACTGGCAGCTTAGCGGTTTGGGGTATCTGCTCAGCGGTAACCCTGCCGCCAAACAATCGCTGGGTAACGCCCTGCAACAACTAGCCGCTGACCACGGCGAGCTCTACGTGGAATCCTTACCGGAAGCCACCGATGAACGTTTTTCAGAACCCGCGCCCGCAGCCCTGGGGCCGGCATTGGTGTCTACCCGCGAGGCTCGCGAAGACTGGTGGATTGCCAGCTACTCATCCCTGGAATACAGCGGCCTGTCTGGCACCGGCATTGTGTTTGCCAGCGAGTTCGAAGACGCTGAAACCCAGAACCTGCTCGAAGAAGGCACGCACACCAGCGATGAAGAAGACGCTGCCATTCTGCTCAGCCACAGCCTGCACTATTTTCCCAAGGGCGCAGGCCCCGGCACCTTCCTGCACGATATTCTGGAATGGTGCGTGCAGCAGGGCCTGCAACACCTTGTGGACAATCCGACGCTGCTGCGAGAGCAGCTCACCCGCCGCTGCAGTACACGGGGCTGGAGCGATTGGGTAGACACCCTGGAGCATTGGATACTCGCGCTGATCCGCCAACCGCTTCCGCTGGGCTATAGTCGTGAAAGCCGTGAAAGCGGCGACAGCACCAGCCTGGCCAGCCTGAAAACGCTGCGCCCGGAACTGGAGTTTTGGTTTGAAAGCCGCAACGTCAGCACCCGCGCACTGGACAAGCTGGTTACCCAACATACCCTCAATGGCGCTGACCGCCCACGAGTGGAAGGCGGGCGTTTCAATGGCATGCTGAAAGGTTTTATTGATCTGGTGTTTGAACACAACGGGCAGTATTACGTGCTGGACTATAAATCCAATGTGCTGGGTGACAGCGACAGCGCCTACACCAACCAGGCCATGGGCGAAGCCATCTTGGAAAAACGCTATGACCTGCAATACGTACTTTATCTGCTGGCCCTGCACCGGCTGCTGAAAGCCCGTCTGCCAGATTACGATTACGATCAACACGTGGGCGGTGCGGTCTATCTGTTTTTGCGCGGCATCCATGCGCCGGGAGCCGGGGCGTTTTGCGACAAGCCACCGAAAGCATTGATGGAGCAACTGGATGCCATGTTTGATGGCAAAGCCACGGCCGCGGAGGCAGCAGCATGAGCAAAACCCGGAATTTCGACAACCAGTTTGCCTTTGATCTGGACGAGACGACACCTGTTGCCGCCAGCTTCCGTGATAACACGCTTGCCCTACAGCACACCGATGCTCTGCTAGAACAGCTGGGCGCATGGCAACAAGCCGGTTGGATACGCCCGCTAGACGTTCGCTTTGCGCAGCTGATCCGGGATTTATCAGACGAACAGGGTAAAGCACCGGCACCCCTGGTTTTACTCCTCGCCGCACTGGTCTCCCATCAAGTGGGCCGCGGCCACGTGTGCGTGGACCTTGCAACTCTGATGGCCGATGCCGCAACCACATTGTCACTGCCGCCGGAAGAGGCAACGGCCGCCAGCAGCCAGAACAAGGCAAACCGGGCCAGCTCTGATAAAGAGCTTTTCGCAGATCCGATAAACACCGACCCTGGCCAAACCCGGCCAAGTGACCTGTTGGCACAGGTGTCCGTGCCGGAGTGCCTTGCCGCACTGAACGATGCGTTAGCAGTCAGTGATGGCTCGCACACCACGCCGCTGGTGCTGAGTGGAACCCGGCTGTACCTACGTCGCTTCTGGCGCTACGAACAGTACATTGCTGCCGGCATTCAACAGCGCCTGGCGCAGCCGTCCCCTCTGGCTGACCCGCTATCGCCCGCGGCGGCCACTTTGAGCCAGGCGCTGGACGTGCTGTTTAAACCGCAGGGCCCTTTAAATTCTCAAAGCTCTCAAAATTCTCAAAGCGCTTTAAACTCGCAAAATCCCCAAAGCTCTGTCGATTACCAAAAGCTGGCCTGTGCCTTGGCGGCCCGCAACCGCTTTGCAGTGATTACCGGCGGCCCCGGCACCGGCAAAACCACCACGGTGGTCAACCTGCTTGCGGCCTTGCAGTCAGTCGCAGGCGAGTCACCAGAGCGGGAAGGGCGGGATGGGAAGAAAGGTAAAAAGTACCGCATTCGCCTGGCCGCGCCGACAGGCAAAGCCGCGGCGCGACTGAACGAATCCATCGGCGGCGCTGTCAGCCGGCTGCCCTTGGCACAGTTACCGGGGCAGGTCGCATTGGCGGATATACCCACCAAGGTAACCACCCTGCACCGGCTGCTTGGCAGCCGTCCGGACACTCGCAAATTCCGCCACAACCGCGATAACCCCCTGTTGGTGGATATTCTGGTGATTGACGAAGCCTCCATGGTAGATCTGGATATGATGGCGTCGGTGTTCGATGCACTGCCGGCAAACGCCCAGCTCATTCTGTTAGGTGACAAAGACCAACTAGCCTCGGTAGACGCCGGTGCGGTGCTGGGTGAACTGTGCCAGCGCGCGCCTGACGGGCACTATCTACCAGCGACTGTGCAGTGGCTGAAAACCATCACCGACACCGACATTCCAGCGTTCTTGCAGGATTCAAACGGCCAGCCTCTGGACCAGGCGGTGGCCATGCTGCGCAAGAGTTATCGATTTGCCGAAGGCAGCGGCATTCGCCACCTCGCCGAAGCGGTTAACACCAACACGCTGAGCGCCGACACCCTGCAGCAGGCCCGCGACGCAACCTTTGAGGACGTAGTGTGGCTGAATGGCCGCAGCAAAAAACCATCCCTGGAGAGCACCCAGGCGCTGATCTGTGGCCATGCGGTCAGTGGTAGCCAGCAGGCGTTCAATAGTAACGGGGAAGGACGAATTGATGGCAACGGCCAGCCTCTTCCTCCACCGGTGGGTTACCGCCGCTACTTAACACTGATGCAGGATCACAATCTGGACAGCAACAGCACAACCGGGCAGTGGGACCAACTGGCCAAATCGGTATTGCAAGCTTTCAGTGATTTTCAAATACTCTGCGCCCTGCGCCGAGGGCCCTGGGGCGTGGAAGGGCTGAACGACTTGATCGCCCATCACCTGCTGGCGCAACGGCTGATTCCTCGAGCCGAGGGCTGGTACGCCGGGCGGCCGGTGCTGGTTACCGGTAACGATTACAACCTGGGGCTGATGAACGGGGACGTGGGAATAACCTTCAGTGTTGCCTCGAACATGGTCACTGGCACGGATACAGATCCGCAAAGCGATGGCGAACAAACACAGACAGTGTTGCGCGTGGCCTTTCCCACCAGCGACGGCAGCGGCGACATCCGCTGGATTTCACCCAGCCGGCTCCAACAGCTGGAAACCGTGTACGCCATGACCGTACACAAATCCCAGGGTTCGGAGTTCAACCACACCTGCCTGATACTGCCGGACCGCGTAAGCCCGGTGCTCACACGAGAACTTATTTACACCGGCATTACCCGGGCAAGGAACTGGTTCAGTTTGATAACCGGTGACGCCAGCGTGTTCAGCGATAGCGTGGGGCAGAGAGTGGTGCGGGCTTCGGGATTGGGTGCGGTGCTTGATGGCGATTCGGTAAATTGATCGTTTAGCTCTGGTGGTGACGCCGGCATGCACATAGAAAAAGTTATTAAGAGGAGCTTCAGTCGCCGCAAATGCGTCGGCCGGCCTCCGTGTCTGAGTTCCGAAAACTTCTGCAGCCAAGGATGGCTGCAGTTGAGCCCTACAGGGACGTACTTGTGGGCGATTTTCGGAACTCAGACACGAAGGTCAGCTTACTCAGACGTCTGACACATTCTTTGTCATTTATTTCTCTAATGATGTTTCATCATCACTATGCTGTTGCTGCAACCACAGCCGGGCGTAATAGCCATCCTTTGCCAATAATTCGCTGTGCCCACCGCTCTCCACAATCTGGCCCTCGTCCATCACCAAAATGGTATCCGCATCGCGCACGGTGGACAGGCGGTGAGCGATCACCAACGTAGTGCGCTGCTGGGTCACCGCATTAAGGGCATCCAAAATGGCTTGTTCAGAGATCGAATCCAGCGATGACGTGGCTTCGTCCAGAATCAGCAGCGGCGGATTTTTCAGTAATACACGAGCAATGGCAACCCGCTGTTTTTCGCCACCGGAAAGCTTCAGGCCGCGCTCACCCACCCGGGTGTTATAACCCTCCGGCAGGCTGCGAATGAACTCATCCAGGTTCGCCTGGCGGGCCGCATGGTGCACCTCAGCTTCACTGGCACCGGGGCGGCCGTAAACCAAGTTGCTGTAGATAGTATTATTGAACAGAACCGTGTCTTGCGGCACAACGCCAATCGCCGAGCGCAGGCTATCTTGGGTAATGTTGCGAATGTCTTGCCCATCAATGGTGATGCTGCCGCTGTTTATATCAAAAAACCGGAACAACAACCGTGCCAGGGTGGATTTACCGGCGCCGCTGGCACCAACCACCGCAATGGTGTGGCCCGCAGGTATGGTGATATTTACGCCTTTCAGAATCTGCCGTTCCGGGTGATAGCTGAAGCGCACATCGCGGAACTGCACTTTACCGCTGGTAATGGTCAATGCTTTAGCATCGGCGGCGTCTTCAATCGCCGGCTTATCGCCCAGCAGAGCGAACAGGCGCTCTACATTCACCAGCGACTGGCGAATCTCACGGTACACAAACCCCAGAGCGTTCAGCGGAATGAACAGCTGGATCAGATAGGCGTTCACCATAGTGAAGTCACCCAGGGTCATCTGCCCGCTGGCCACTTCGCGCACGGCCATGGCCATAATAGCCACCATCGAAGCGCCAATAATAAACGCCTGGCCAATATTCAAAACCGCCATAGACGTGCGGTTCTTAAGACGCGCCTGCTCCCACAAATCCAGATCTTCGTCGTATTGTTCGGCTTCAAAGCGCTCGTTGTTAAAGTATTTGACGGTTTCGTAGTTCAGCAAGCTGTCAATGGCGCGGGAATTAGACTGGTTGTCGCGGTTGTTGGCTTCGCGCACAAAAGCCGTACGCCATTCGGTCACGCGAATGGAAAAAACCACGAACACCACCACCGACACCAGTATCGCTATTACGTAACTGACGTTGAAGGCCACCAGCAGAATGCCCGCCACCATCGCGATTTCCAACAAGGTGGGCACAATATTGAACAGGGTGAAACGCAGCAGGAAGCTGATGCCGTTGGTACCGCGCTCTATATCCCGCGCCAGCCCGCCGGTTTTGCGATCCAGATGAAACGCTAATTCGCGAGCGTGAAGGTGGTTAAACACCCGCAACGACACCCGCCGCATGGCGCGTTCGGCCACACGGGCGAAGATGGCGTCACGCAGTTCGCTGAACAGGGTGCTGCCAAAACGCAACGCACCATAGGCCAGCACTAACATTAGCGGGATCCACAGCACCATGTCGGCGCCGCGATTTTGATCCAGATAATCGACGATATATTTCAATGCAATCGGCGTGGTGACTATGGCCACTTTCGCCATGATCAGCATGCTGACCGCCAGTATCACCCGGCCACGGTATTCCGCCAGGTAGGGCCATAGGCCGGCGATGATTTTCCAGTCCGGCTTGTGATTGGCGGGGTAGTCGTTATCGGCGTAGGGGCGCACAGAGATTCCTTAATGGTCAAACAGCAGAGGGGCGTATGATAAACCCTTTTAGCAATACAGATCGTAAGTCTGCAGACGTTTACAGTACCCACTCATCAGGAGGCACACTATCAACACCGTTCATCGCGAAGCTTTGAAACTGGTTGTCGGGTTTATTCATCCCTATCGCAAAGCCGTTGCGGGCGCGATAGTCGCCCTAGTTATTACGGCGGGAATCACCCTTGGATTAGGTCAGGGGCTACGTATTCTGGTGGACCAAGGGTTGGCCACCGAGTCACCGGCCAATCTGGCGCGGGCTGTGGGGCTGTTTTTTGTTTTGGTTCTTGGCTTGGCAGCGGGTTCTTTTGCCCGGTTTTATCTGGTGTCGTGGATTGGCGAGCGAGTGGTCGCCGATATCCGTAAACGGGTGTTCAATCACCTGATTGATCTGAACCCCGGATTTTTCGAGAGCAACCGAGCGCTGGAAATTCAATCGCGGTTTACAGCTGATACGACCGTGCTGCAATCAGTGATTGGCTCCACAGTGTCAATTGCCCTACGTAATGCGCTCATGCTGATCGGCGGTTTGCTGCTATTGTTTATCACCAACGCCAAACTGGCGTCTGTGATCGTGCTGGGCTTTCCACTGGTGATTGTGCCCATCGTTATTTTTGGCCGACGGGTGCGACAGCTGTCACGCCTGAGCCAGGACCGGGTAGCCGATGTGGGCAGCTACGTGGGCGAAAATTTAACCCAGATAAAAACCCTGCAGGCGTTTAACCACCAACCCCACGACCGCCAACACTTTTCTGATGTATCCGAAAGCGCCTTTGATATTGCCCATGACCGCATTCGCCAACGTGCCTGGTTGACCACCATGGCTATTACTTTGGTGATGGGTGCCGTAGGTGTGGTGATTTGGATTGGTGGTCTGGATGTGATTTACGGCCGCATTACACCGGGCGAGCTGGCCGCTTTTGTGTTCTACAGTTTATTGGTAGGTGTTGCTGCTGGAGCCATCAGTGAGGTGATTGGGGAACTGCAACGGGCGGCAGGTTCAGCCGCACGACTATTCGAGCTATTACAGACCAAGTCTGAGTTTCAGCGCCCGGTCGATTTACCCGAGCAGTTTCCTCAGCCGGTAAAAGGTGAAATACGTCTTGAACACCTGACGTTCAGCTACCCGGGCCGCAGCGCTCAGCCCGCCCTGCAGGACGTGTGCCTAGAGGTGCGGGCAGGCGAGACATTAGCGATTGTGGGGCCATCAGGGGCGGGCAAATCCACCTTGTTTGATCTGCTGCTACACTTTTACCAACCCAGCAGCGGCTGCGTGCGCATTGATGGCACGGATACCCGTGATGTATCACTGCAAGCCCTGCGCAGCTGCTTTGCCTTGGTGCCACAGAATCCTGCTCTGTTCCACGGTACAGTTGCCGATAACATTCGCTACGCACGTCCGCAGGCGACCCAGGCCGATGTCGAAGAGGCCGCCGGCATTGCCCACGCCCATGAGTTTATCGTGGCTCTACCCGACGGCTACCAAACCCGACTGGGTGATGGCGGGCTAGGTCTGTCCGGTGGCCAGAAACAACGCCTGGCCATTGCCCGTGCGCTATTGGCGGATGCTCCCATTCTGCTACTGGACGAAGCTACCAGCGCGCTGGACGCCCATAGCGAGAATCTGGTTCAGCAGGCCATGCCGGCGCTTACAACCGGCCGTACCACGCTGGTGATTGCCCATCGTCTCGCCACGGTGCGGGACGCAGACCGCATTGCCGTATTTGACCAAGGCCGTTTGCTGGCGGTGGGCAGCCACCAGCAATTAATGCAGGAAAACGGCCTCTATCAGCGCCTGGCGCAGCTCCAGTTCCGCAACCAAACTGGAGAATAGCGTTGTTTTGTGCTACCGTAGTTCTTATAATTTTGCAACAAATCGAGCCACATTTAATTCAGGTTCGATCAATTATACCCACCCAGGGAGAATAGCAACGTGACTAACAAAGAACTTCAAGCACTTAAAGAACGCTATGTAGCAGCCGGCGCCGCAAGTCCCAACGAACAGTTTGCAGACCACGCCACCAACTCCGAAATCTGGGATGCCGATGGCAAACGCATGATCGACTTCGCCGGTGGTATTGGCGTGTTGAACATTGGCCATCGCCATCCAAAAGTAGTGGAAGCGGTAAAGGCGCAGCTGGACAAGTTGATGCACACTTGCCAGACAGTCATGCCCTACGAGGGTTATGTGCGGTTAGCGCAGAAACTCAGCGACGTAACACCTGTTCGCGGCCACGCCAAAGTTATGCTGGCCAACTCCGGAGCCGAGGCCCTGGAAAACGCGGTGAAGATTGCCCGCGCAGCAACCGGTCGCACCAACGTGATTTGTTTTGACGGCGGTTATCACGGCCGTACCTTCATGACCATGGCGATGAACGGCAAAGCAGCTCCTTACCAAACAGACTTCGGCCCCATGCCGGGCATGGTGTACCGCGCGCCCTACCCAGTGGCCTATCACGGCGTCAGCGAAGACGAAGCTCTACGTGGCCTGGCCATGACCATGAAAACGGATTCTCCGGCCCACAATACCGCCGCCATTGTTATTGAACCGGTATTGGGCGAGGGCGGCTTCTATCCGGCACCTGCCAGCTTTATGAAGGCCCTGCGCAAAATCTGCGACGACAACGGCATCGTGTTAATTGTCGATGAAGTACAAAGCGGGTTTGGCCGCACCGGCAAGATGTTTGCCATTGAGCACACAGGCGTTGAACCGGACATGATGACCATGGCCAAGAGCATGGCCGATGGTATGCCGATTTCTGCCATTGTAGGCACCGATAAAATCATGGATTCGTGTGGCCCTAACTCTCTGGGTGGCACCTACACCGGCAGCCCCACAGCCTGCGCAGCTGCGCTAGCGGTGTTTGAAGTATTCGAGACCGAGGATATTCTGGGCAAAAGTCAGCGCCTGGGCGAAAAACTGAACCAACGTTTCAGCCAATGGCAGGAGCAGTTTGTTCACGTTGACAATGTGCGTACCCTGGGCTCCATGGCCGCGTTTGAATTGGTAGAAAGTAAAGATACCCACAAACCCATGCCAGAGCTCGTCGGGGCCATCACCAAACTCGCCAAAGCCAAAGGGTTGATTGTGCTTGGCTGTGGTTTATACGGCAACACGCTGCGCTTTCTGATGCCGGTTACCATCGAAGACGAGGTACTGGAAGAAGGTTTGGCCATTTTGGAACATTGCCTGCAGGAAGCGGGCGCCTGATCCGCACTCGCTTTCTCTGAAAAGCCGGGCCAAGCGCCCGGCTTTTTTGTGTCTGTTAGTCACCAGAAATTGAATCGACCGTGCCAGGCTCGGCGTATTTACCTAGCAGCCCTTATTTCTCGTATACTGCGTTCAGTGCCCAATGAAGCTCGCGTAACTTTGCCAGCCTCGTTGCCATTTCATCAACCAGGCATAATCATGACGTCACCGAATACTGAATCTGTATCCGATCACAAACCCAGGCCCTGGATAGACCTACTGGTCAGTATCATTATTCCTTCCGTTATTCTGATGAAGTTCAGCGGCGATGAATACCTGGGCAGCGTAAATGCGCTGATTGTTGGTCTGGCGTTTCCCTTGGGATGGGGTCTGTTTGAATTGATCCGCTATGGGAAAAAGAACTTTATTGCCTTGTTGGGGATAATCAGTGTGACCCTCACCGGCGGCATTGGCTTGCTGGAATTAGACGCCGGCTGGCTGGCCATTAAAGAAGCCGCGGTGCCTGCGGTGATTGGTCTGGCTGTGCTGGTGTCTACCCGCACCCGTTACCCACTGGTACGCACATTGCTTTACAACCCCAACGTGCTAAACGTAGATAAGATTCACCAAACGTTGGCAGAAAAAGGCAAAGTCGCGGAGTTTGAGGCCCGGTTACTGAACGCCAGCTACTTTTTTGCCGCTACTTTTCTGTTCTCATCGATCATGAACTACGTGCTCGCACGCTGGATTGTGACCAGTGACGCTGGCACCCAAGCATTCAACGAGGAACTGGGGAGAATGACGCTGGTCAGCTACCCGATGATTGCCATTCCTTCTATGGTGATGATGATGCTCATTTTCTGGTACTTGTGGCGCACCATTAGTCGCTTGACCGGGTACAAACTGGAACAGGTAATGGCGCCTCATCTGGCTGATAAATAAAGTAAATTTTAAGCATAAAAAACGGCGAAGATTTACATCTTCGCCGTTTTTTTGATCCCGAATTTTAGAAAAATCAGATATCCAGGTTGGTCACTTCCAAAGCATGTGTCTGAATGAAGTTACGGCGCGGCTCGACATCGTCGCCCATCAGCGTGGTGAACATCTGGTCAGCGGCAAAAGCGTCTTCAATGTTCACTTTCATCATACGGCGAGATTCCGGGTCCATGGTGGTTTCCCACAGTTGTTCCGGGTTCATCTCGCCCAGACCCTTATAACGCTGAAGGGTCAGGCCGCGCTGGGCTTCTTTTATCAGCCAGGCGAGGGCGCCTTCAAACGACAAGACAGCCTGCTTACGCTCACCACGCTGAACAAAGGCTCCTTCTTCAACCAGAGTGTCCAGGGTTTCACCCAGGCGGGCGATGGCTTTGTAAGACGGCGCCTCAAAGAACGTATGGCTGAACACGTGCTCGTGAGCCATGCCGTGTAAATGCACGGTTACCATGGGCAAATACAGATCGCGCTCGGTGTCGTGATGTACAGAGAACACGTACTTTGTGCCAGTACGGGTATCCAGTTCCAGGTTACTACCCAGGCGACCTACCCAGCTGGCAACGGCGCTTTCGTCTTTCAGCTGTTCCGGTGTGAGGGTGTTGTTGTGCAGCATCTGCTCCAGCACCTTAGACGGGTAGGCGCGCGACAGGCGATCAATCATCGCCATCACGGCCTGATAGTCCTTCACCATGGTTTCCAGGGCAGAATCCTTGATGGCAGGCGCATCGGCGTTAACGAACAGCTGTGCGCCTTCCAATGCGGTTTGGGTCAAATAACTCTCGCGGGCATTTTCATCCTTCAGATACTGCTCTTGCTTGCCGCGCTTTACTTTGTACAGCGGTGGCATGGCAATGAACACGTGGCCGCGCTCAATCACTTCACGCATCTGACGGAACAGGAAGGTCAGCAGCAGGGTGCGGATGTGCGAACCATCTACGTCGGCGTCGGTCATGATGATAATGGAATGATAACGCAGTTTTTCAACGTTAAACTCTTCGCGCCCAATGCCACAACCCAGAGCCGTAATCAGGTTACCGACTTCTGCAGATGACAGCATCTTGTCAAAGCGGGCTTTTTCAACGTTCAGGATTTTACCCTTCAGCGGCAGAATCGCCTGGTTTCGCCGTTCCCGACCCTGCTTTGCGCTACCGCCGGCGGAATCACCCTCCACTATAAACAGTTCGGAAAGAGCGGGATCCTTTTCCTGACAGTCGGCCAGTTTGCCGGGCAGACCGGCAATATCCAGAGCGCCTTTGCGGCGGGTCATGTCACGGGCTTTACGTGCTGCTTCGCGGGCACGAGCGGCCTCGATCATCTTGTTGACAATTAGCCTTGCTTCACTGGGCTGCTCCTGAAGATAAGCTGAAAAGCTCTGATAGAGCTCCTGTTCCACAGCGGTCTTCACCTCGGAAGACACCAACTTGTCTTTGGTTTGGGAAGAAAACTTTGGGTCTGGCACCTTCACACTGATGATAGCAGTCAGACCTTCCCGGGCGTCGTCGCCGGAGGTGCTCACTTTGGCTTTCTTACCCAAGCCTTCGTGCTCGATGTAGGTATTCAATGAACGAGTCAGTGCCGTACGAAATCCAACCAGGTGAGTACCGCCATCACGCTGTGGAATATTATTGGTAAAACAGTAAATATTTTCCTGGAACGCATCGTTCCACTGCATAGCCACTTCTACTTCAATACCGTCTTCACGCTGATGAGTAAAATGAAACACCCGATTGACGGGGGTTTTGTTGGTGTTCAAGTGTTCTACAAACGCCCGCAAACCACCTTCATATTCAAAGATTTCTTCTTTTCCACTGCGCTCATCGGTCAGACGAATGCGGACACCGCTGTTCAGAAACGCCAGTTCCCGTACCCGTTTTGCCAAAATTTCGTAGTGAAACTTGATATTGGTGAACGTAGCTTCTGACGGAATGAAGTGTACCTTGGTGCCATTAGCGTCAGTACTGCCGACCTCGTGCAGAGGCGCCGCTGGAACACCGTGGTTATAAGTCTGCTCGTATACTTTGCCGTTGCGACGAATGGTTAACGTCAACACTGAGGATAGAGCATTAACAACCGACACGCCCACACCGTGAAGGCCGCCCGACACTTTATAGGTGTTGTCGTCAAACTTACCGCCGGCGTGGAGTACAGTCATGATAACTTCGGCAGCAGAAATGCCTTCGCCTTCGTGCAGATCAACTGGAATACCGCGACCATTGTCGTGCACGCTGATGGACTCGTCCGGATGAATACGAATTCCGATTTCTGTGCAGTGGCCGGCTAGCGCTTCGTCAATGGAGTTGTCTACCAGTTCGAACACCATGTGGTGCAGGCCGGTGCCGTCGTCCGTATCGCCGATGTACATGCCAGGCCGCTTGCGCACAGCGTCCAGGCCTTTGAGTACTTTGATACTGGAGGAATTGTAGGTTGATTCACTCATTAAAAAAACTCCTGAAGGCTGATGACCGCAGCGTGATTAAAAAAGGCGGCCAGCTAATGTTCTTCCGTTACCTGACCATGTTCCACGTGGAACATTCTGAAATCCGGCGTTGTTGTACCCGGCCATAAGGTGTCGGGCGTCTGCTTTTCGATAGAGCTGATGAACACCTGACACTGCAGCGATCGTAATTTTTCGGCCAACATTTGCCGGTGTCGACTATCCAGTTCGGCGTTTATGTCGTCCAATAAAAACGTGACCTGCTTACCCAACGGACGTAAAACCATGCCCTGGGCAATCTTCATTAAAATGACCAATGTCTTTTGCTGACCGCGGGACAGTATTTCCGCCACCGGCCGGCCCTGTATTTTTAAACGAATGTCAGCTCGGTTGGGCCCATACAGAGTGTGGCCCATTCGACGTTCCTGATCCCGATGATTAATCAACACATCCGCCAACGGTTGTGCATGATCCCAGCCAGGATAAAACTCCATTTTAAGTTGATTCGCCCAGGTTGCATCGGTTTCACCGAGAAGCAACCAGAAGGCCTCTTTAAACAGGGCAAACGCCGCAAGACGGTCATCCGTCACTCGGTTGCTTAACAGGTCATACTGGGCATCCCAGGCCCGCATCAACGATTCATCTATTCTACCATTTCTCAGCGTTTGGTTCCGCTGTGATATTACCCGCTGACATTTCTGCCAAGCGCCGCCAAAAGAAGGTTCCACGTGGAACACTGACCAATCCAGGAACTGCCGGCGCTTACCCGGGCCTCCGGCCACAATATCAAACACGCCCGGGTCGATCACCAATACCGGGAGATGTCGCGCTAACGCCGACAGATTGCGCACGGCTTCACCGTCTACCCTAAGAATTGTCTCCTTAAGACCAACATCTCGGGAAATGCCCAAGCGATGCGCATAACTTGAGGCATCGGCTTCAGGTATCGTCTTCAGACTGGAATTAAGAGTGCCCGCATCCAGGCCGCCAAACACCGTAAATCGCTGCTGCTGATGTTGAACCACAGCCTGGTGGCGACTAACCCGAAACGAACGACCCAGGCCGAGGTAGCCGATGGCTTCGAGCAAACTGGTTTTACCACTGCCATTGGCGCCGCATATCAGGTTAAAAGCAGGGGAGAAGGTGACAGGCTTTGCCGCCAGGTTACGAAAGTGTTCGGTTTGCAGTGTAATCAGTGCCATAAAAAAACCAAGGGCCTAAGCCCCTAGTGCAACATCTTTAAGCGGTCGTCCATGAACATATCCATTTCCGGCGCCAATATGTGTACGTAACGGTCAAAATACAAAAATTGCTTCAACAGCAGCGCAAATTCCCGCGGAAAGTGCAGCCCATGATTTTCACCTACTTTGACCATATCCATCAGCAGATGATTGACGTCGTCTTCAGCCTGGCCCGCCGTGTAAGCAACGGTATCTGGCACCATCTGATCCATTTTGGAGTAAAGCGTGCGCAAATCATTGGCAAGCAAACTGGCTTCAACCGTGTGTCGAGTAACCCCAATGCGGATCATTGCATCGGCCATGCCATCGAAATTACCGACCATCACAGTCTGAATAAAATCGTTCACCGCTTGCCAGGTGTCGGGCGCAATACGCCCAACTATCCCGAAGTCGATAAACCCAACCCGACCGTCGCGCAACACCATCAAATTACCGGCGTGTACATCGGCGTGAAAAAACTCACATTGGGTAAGGCTGGAAAACCAGGTGTTCATGGCAGTAATCAGGGTTCCTTCCGGATCATCTGTGTATCCGCGAATACTGTCCAGATCGGTCAGAGGAACACCGTGAAAACGTTCCATTACCAGAATGCGGCGGGAGCTACATTGCTCATAAACTTTCGGCACGGTGGCGTCGGTGTTATGAGTGTCGTGTAAAAACCGCCTGAAAACCTCAAGGTTATTGGCTTCCTTAATGAAATCGCACTCTTCCATCATTGTGCGCTGAATTTCATCAACAATGGCGGATAACGATGTCCACGACAGCTTTGGAGCTAGAGTTTCGAGGATTCGGGCAGATACGTACAAAAAGTTCAGGTCCGTGAGCAGAATATTGCGTACACCGGGTTTTTGCACCTTAATAACCACTTCTTCACCACTGATCAACCGCGCGACGTGCACCTGGGCAATGGATGCCGACGCCAGGGCTACTGGGTCTATGTCGGTGAACACCTCATCCAACGGACGGCCTAACTCTTCCTCAATAATTTTTCGAATCACCCGATACGGCAGGTTTGGGGTGCTGTCCAGGCAACCCTGAAACTCTTCCACATACTCTCTTGGAAAAAAAGTCGGTGAACTGGCAATGAATTGCCCCAGCTTTATATAGGTCGCACCCAAGGATTCAAAGGTCTGCCGCAGTAAACGCGGAGCAGGGGGTCGGTCACCGCGCACCCAGTTAAACCCAGTGCGCCCGAGCACGCTCATGGTCTGGCCAATACGAAACACACCTTTTATACCATCTTTTAAACGTGTCACCATGCCCCGGAACTCCTGTTATTAAAACCTTGAAGCACTTTTAATCCGTAAGTTGCATACACCAACTATAACGCTGAGTGCCTACCCCGACTGTTTGTGGGGTGCCTGCGGCAACCTACAAACGCATTGGCATGACCACATACAGGCAACGGGCATCCGTCTGTGACTCGATCAACGCACTGCTGTTAGGGTTCGACAGCGTGACCTTTACCTGGTCATCATCCAACGCGTTCATGACGTCTATCAAATAGCCAACGTTGAAACCGATTTGCAGGGTTTCACCCTGATAATCTACCGGCAACGCATCTTCCGCCTGTTCCTGGTCCGGGTTGTTGGCAAACACCTGGAGTTCATTAGGGCCCAGATTCAAACGCACACCGCGAATGTTTTCATGGGACAGAATACCGGCCCGCTGCAGAGTGTTCTTCAGGGTGATGCGGTCAGCCAACACCACTTTGTCGCCACCACGGGGAATAACCCGGTTGTAATCGGGGAACTTTCCCTCGATCAGCTTGGACGTGAACGTGTAAGCACCCACAGTCGCGCGCAAGTGGTTATCGCCAATCACCAGGGTAACCGGTGTGTCCACATCATCCAGCAAGCGCGCAAGCTCTAGCACGCCTTTACGCGGCACAATCACCTGACGCGCCTCCGGGCAACCGGTTTCAACATCTTGATGGGCCATCGCCAGGCGGTGACCATCGGTGGCAACGGTACGAACGTGATCTGCTGCAACTTCCAACAGCAAGCCGTTCAAGTAATAACGAACGTCCTGCTGAGCCATGGCGAACGCGGTGCTATCAAACATACGCCGCAGTTCTTTTTGCGGCAGCTCCAAGCGAAAACTCTCGGCTTCGTCTTCCACATTCGGAAAATGCTCGGCCGGCAAGGTCGCCAGAGTAAAGTGGCTTTTGCCACAACGCAGATGCAAGCGGTCGCCTTGCTGATCCAGCTCGATGGGCGATTCCTCACCCAACGCGCGGCAAATATCCGCAAGCTTGCGTGCCGGCACCGTTATACGCCCAGGCTGATCTATATGAACCGGAGTGATACGCGCTACCAGCTCCACTTCCATATTGGTGCCGGTCAGGGTCAGGGTGTTGTCCTCGGCTACCAGCAACACGTTGGAGAGCACGGGCATGGTCTGTTTCTTTTCCACCACGCCGGCAATGCTTTGCAGCGGGGTGAGCAGGGATTCACGGCTGATCGTCAGTTTCATGGCACTCAACATTCTTTTGGTGAAATTTGTCAGGGTTCAAAGCCGATAGACAGAACACGGTAGCGCGGCTGTCAACTGGTCAATAACCGCATAAAGTTCTGGTAGTCTTCCCGTATACCCGGGTCACTCTCCTGCAGTTCTATTATTTTTTTGCAGGCATGAAGCACTGTGGTGTGGTCTCGGCCACCAAAAGCACCACCAATCTCCGGCAAACTGTGATTCGTCAGCTCTTTCGACAATGACATAGCCACCTGGCGCGGACGAGTCACATTACGTGTACGGCGCTTGGAATGCAGATCCGCCACTTTAATTTTGTAATATTCCGCGACCGTACGTTGAATATTATCAATACTGACCTGTTTTTCATGAAGTGCCAGCAAATCTTTCAGGCTTTCGCGAATAAACGGCGGCGTGATTTCCGAGCCCGTGAAGTGAGCGTTGGCAATTACCAGGCGTAAAGCCCCTTCCAGTTCGCGCACGTTGGAACGGATTTTCTGAGCAATAAAAAAAGCCGCTTCGCTGCTGAGCTTCACGTTCACCTGCTCAGCTTTTTTCATCAGGATCGCCACCCGTGTTTCCAGCTCTGGGGGTTCAACCATCACCGTCAAACCCCAGCCAAAGCGGGACTTCAGTCGTTCTTCCAGATCCACAATTTCTTTCGGGAATCGGTCACTGGTCACGATGACCTGTTGGCCACCCTCAAGCAACGCGTTAAAAGTGTGGAAGAATTCTTCCTGAGAGCGCTCTTTTCGGGCAAAAAACTGAATATCGTCAATTAGCAGAGCATCTACCGAGCGATAATAACGTTTAAATTCGTTGATGGCGTTTAACTGCAGTGCTTTTACCATGTCCGCCACAAAACGTTCTGAACGAAGATAGGCGACCTTCGCATTCGGATTGCGACGCACAATTTCATTGCCCACCGCGTGCATCAAGTGGGTTTTACCCAGGCCAACACCGCCGTATAAAAATAGTGGGTTATAAGCACCGCCAGGGTTTTCTGCGACCTGCATAGACGCAGCGCGAGCCAACTGGTTGGACTTGCCCTCAACGAAGGTCTGAAATGTGAATGTTTCGTTCAGGAAGCTCTGGTGCTTTATATCGCCTTCAACCTGAGCGCCGGGACGGGTACCCGATGTTCTTGGACGCGAAGCAGCTGGCGCGGTTACCGGCGCTGCCGGCCTAGTCTGCTGGTTTGCCGATTCACCGCGATCGTCTTTTACCAACGGTCTGGCGTTGGTTGCTGTTGGCTCGGAACGCTCTAAACCATCGGCTTTGGGCGCAGAACCCACCTTCATACCCACTCTGGGAGCATGGCCGCCATTCAGCTCTTTCAATATTTCTTCGATACGGCGAAGGTATTTTTCATTTACCCAGTCCATTACAAATCGGTTCGGAGCAAAAAGAACCAATTGGCCATCACGCAAATCTGGCTGCAAAGGACGCAACCAGGTATTGAACTGCTGTGCCGGAAACTCGTCCCGGAGTACTTCAAGACATTGCTGCCACATACCGTATCGGCACCACCTGATAACAAAACACTGCGTTTTTCTGAGGCCTTGAGATTTTTACACCACGAGCCTTTGAAGAGAACTCGCGATTCTACCCTGCCGAGACCACCAGTAAAAGCACTCGAAGCAATTCATAAACAGCCTGTGGATAAAAATAATAATATATTTCATAATCTTATAAACTTACTGACAGCCTTGTGTACAGAAAATAAAAACACAAATGTTATGCACAGAGGTGTGTGTACATCTGCCACTGGCCCCTGTGGAAAACCTGGGCACACAAGGTGCATAACTAACCTGATTTTCCTGATCTAAAGTTATCCACAATTTGCATCACCCTTATCCACAACCCTCACTGGCACTTGTTATCACCTTCGCCAACTGGACAACCACATGATTTATATCGTTTTAAACTCCTTATCCACAGAAAAAGGCCTGTGTAATAACAGTAGTATTCAATCTTTAAAGAGAATTATAAAAGAACAATTACTACAGTTAACTGAACGTGTTTTATGTTTTTTTGCACAGACGGCGTGCCAGCTGAAAAGGGAAATTAACCAGGCTCAATAAACTTATTTCGGCATCCGTGAAAACAACCCGTTTATTAGCGTTGAATTTCCACTAGGATTTGCATAGAATGCCGCTCCTGTTTTGGTTGTTCATTTTCCAACCACAGACTGAATTCCTAATCCAGAATTGTGAGATCATTCCCATGAAAAGAACGTTTCAACCAAGCGTACTGAAGCGTAAGCGCGTTCACGGCTTTCGTGCCCGTATGGCCACTGCAAATGGCCGTAAAGTTCTGGCTCGCCGTCGTGCAAAAGGTCGCGCACGTCTGTCTGCGTAATTTTTGGTCTGCCTCATGAAGGCTTTGAACTTTCCGAAATCACATCGCCTGCTCAAACCGGCTGATTACGGCAAAGTCTTCGATGACGTGCAACTGAAAGTTCCTCACCGGAATTTTCTGATTCTGGCAACGCCCAATTCTCTGGGACATGCCAGAATCGGTCTTATATTTGCAAAAAAGAACTTGAAACTGGCTGTTCAGCGCAACCGTGTTAAACGCCGAATTCGTGAAACATTCAGGTTAAAACGGCAACTCCCGGCACTGGACATCATTATTCTTGGCCGTCAGGGCCTAGCACAGTTAGACAATAATCAGGTCAATCTAGCCCTGCTGGATCTCTGGCAGCGACTGGAACGCAAATACAGCAAACTGCAATCCTCCCCGGCGTCCGTAGCCTCTGTAACACCTGGCAAAGCAAAAGGAACGGAATAATGCGCCAGCTTTTGCTACTGCCCATTCGTTTTTATCAGTATTGTCTCAGCCCGGTGCTACCCAGCCGTTGCCGCTATTACCCCACCTGTTCAGATTACGCTGCCCAAGCTATTACCCAGCACGGCGCCGCTAAAGGCTCTTCGCTCGCGTTAAAACGATTGCTGCGGTGTCATCCGTGGGGGAGTTCCGGTTATGATCCGGTTCCGGGCACCTGCTCTGCCAAGCACCATCAAGTTCCAACAACTCACGAACCCAGACAGTAAATTTATGGATATTAAACGCATCGTACTTTTTGCCGGCCTGGCGATCGTCAGTTATCTGATGGTGCTCGCTTGGAACGAAGACTATCACCAGCCTGTACCAGTCGCTCAAAACAGTGAGCCTGTAGACTTTTCCGCCAACAGTAATAGTGAAAACATGACGCTGCCCGAGGCAGGTGGCGCCAATATTGACAACTCCGGTGAGTTAGCCACGCCAGAGAACAAGACTGCGCTAAGCGGCACGAATAGCACGAACAGTGGTAGCATTAGCAATCAATACGTTCACGTAATAACAGATGTGTTTGACATCACCATAGACCGTGTCAGCGGTAATCTTATCAGCAGCTCCCTTCTGCAGTATGACAAGGAACTGAACGGTAACGAGCCATTAAAGCTCTTGTCGAATACCCAAAACCGGCTATACGTGCTGGAAAGCGGACTCATAGGTCGAGATGGCCCGGATAACAGCCGTAATGGCGATGTACCGGTGTACAGCTCACCTCAGACTAGTTACCAGATGGCTGAAGGTGAAAATCAGCTGGCAGTGGATTTAAATTACACCACTGGCAGCGGCGTAAACATTATCAAACGCTTCACCTTCAACCGCGACGACTATCAGATTGGTATCCGCTACTTGATCGATAACCAATCAGAAAGTGAGTGGCAAGCGAACTTTACCGGCAAAATTGTGCGTGACCAGGCCGGTGATCAAACGTCCCAAAATAGCATGGGTATTAAAGCTTTCTTGGGATTAGTCGTCAGCACGCCTGAAGATCCTTATGAAAAGTATGACTTTGACGATCTTAAAGACAAACCAATCAACCAGTCTGTCACCAACGGCTGGATGGCGTTTCTGCAGCATTATTTCCTGACAGCCTGGGTACCAGAGCCAAACCAGCAGGCCCAGTTCCAAACCACACGCCGCGGCCCCTTGGCTGTTATGGGTTTTGTCTATCCAGCAACGAACGTACCTGCTGGGGAAACCGTTGAAGTAGGCGCATCGGCGTACGTTGGTCCAAAAATTATTGACCGACTGGAAACGGTAGCTCCAAATCTGGACCGTACCGTGGACTTTGGCTGGCTGTTCTTCATATCTTTACCGTTGTTTGTTGTGCTGAATTGGTTCCACGGAATCATCGGTAACTGGGGTGTGTCGATTATACTTTTGACCGTGTTGGTTAAAGGCCTGTTCTTCCATCTGTCAGCAACCAGCTACCGCTCTATGGCACGAATGCGCGCGGTAGCGCCTAAGTTGGCTCGTATGAAAGAACTGTACGGTGATGACCGCCAACGTATGTCCACAGAAATGATGGCGTTGTACAAGCGTGAAAAAATCAACCCGTTGGGCGGCTGTTTGCCCATACTGGTGCAAATGCCGGTGTTTATTTCCTTATATTGGGTTCTGTTTGAAAGCGTACAGCTGCGCCACGCACCTTTCGCGCTGTGGATTCACGATTTGTCGGTGATGGACCCGTACTTCATTTTGCCGATTATCATGGGTGCCAGCATGATGCTGCAGATGCACCTGAACCCCACGCCGCCAGACCCCATGCAGGCCAAAATCATGAAGTTGATGCCGGTCGTATTCACCATCTTCTTCCTGTGGTTCCCGGCAGGTCTGGTACTGTACTGGGTAGTGAACAACGTTCTGTCTATCAGTCAGCAGTGGTACATTACTCGCAAGATTGAAGCTCAAATGGCGGAAAAAGGCACTAAATAGTCTAATCAGTCAGGTTATCCAGCAAGGGCTCCGTTATGGGGCCTTTGTTGTTTCAGTACTCTGAAAAACCAAGCGTTATAAACGATCTTTTCCCGCTCATATTGCTCTGGAGCTGCAGCCATGAATCACCCCACAGAAACGATTGCAGCCATCGCCACCGCACCCGGCCAAGCCGGCGTCGGCATTGTGCGGGTTTCTGGTCCCCAGGCGACCGTTATTGCCTTCAGCCTGCTGGGTTACGCACCTAAACCGCGCTATGCCCACTACGGCCCGTTTAAAGACCGTCAAGGCGAGTTGATCGATGAAGGTATTGGCCTGTTTTTTCCAAACCCCCACTCGTTCACCGGCGAAGACGTGTTCGAACTCCAGGGCCATGGCGGAACCGTTATTCTGGACCTGCTGCTAAGGGAGGTGTGCGCCCTGGGTGCAAGGCTGGCCAGGCCTGGAGAATTCTCCGAGCGAGCCTTTCTTAATGACAAGCTCGACCTGGCCCAAGCAGAAGCCATTGCCGATCTGATTGAAAGCAGCTCTGAACAGGCAGCCAGATGCGCGGTGCGTTCTATGCAAGGCGTGTTCTCGCGGCGTATTGAAACGCTGGTGGACGCGGTTACCCACCTACGGATTTATGTGGAAGCCGCTATCGATTTTCCGGAAGAAGAAATCGACTTTCTGGCCGATGGCAAAGTCGCCACCGGTCTTCAGAATCTGCGGGACCAGCTTCAGGGCATCATGCTGGAAGCCCAGCAGGGCACTATTTTGCGGGATGGCATGAAAGTAGTGATTG
The DNA here is from genome assembly GCF_023311895.1 of Marinobacter sp. M3C. Lineage (GTDB taxonomy): Bacteria > Pseudomonadota > Gammaproteobacteria > Pseudomonadales > Oleiphilaceae > Marinobacter. Next base: position 2,788,975 of record NZ_CP092284.1, on the reverse strand, counting down.
CCGGTAGGCCCAACGCCGGTAAATCAAGCCTGTTGAACGCTCTTGCTGGCCGTGAGGCGGCCATTGTGACTGCCATAGAAGGCACTACCCGCGACGTTTTGCGGGAACACATTCACATTGACGGCATGCCGCTGCACATCATCGACACCGCCGGCTTGCGCGATAGCCCAGACGAGGTGGAGCAGATTGGCATTGCCCGCGCATGGGATGAAATCCGCCAAGCCGATCGCATACTGCTCATGGTGGATGCCACCACCACTGATAAAACCAGCCCTCATGAAATCTGGCCAGATTTTATTGACCAGCTGCCAGCTGCAGCGCCGATTACGGTCATCCGCAATAAGGTGGATTTATCGGGTGAAAGCGTAGGCTTATTTGAAATATCCCCACAACAGGCCCCGGTTGTCCGCTTGGCAGCAAAATCCAGCGCGGGTTTGGACGCACTCAGGGATCATTTAAAGCAGTGTATGGGCTTCGCGAGCACCACTGAGGGTGGTTTTCTGGCCCGCCGCCGTCATTTAGACGCGCTCGAACGAGCCGCCGATTTTCTGGTGCAGGGCCAGGCTCAGCTTGAAGGCTATGGCGCTGGGGAACTGTTAGCGGAGGATCTTCGGGCTGCGCAGGATGCACTGGGAGAAATTACCGGACAGATAACGCCGGACGAGCTTTTAGGCAAGATTTTTGGCTCTTTTTGTATTGGAAAATAAGTATGGTAGCGACCACTACAATTTCGTTTGATAAGTGTTAGAAAAGGGGTCGTCATTTTAATTCCTTTAAAATTGATCAAATGGTTTCAGGTAGCTGCGGCCAGCCATTCCGGGACTTGTTCGCCTGCATGGCCACTGCATGCGGCATTAACACACGCGGCCAGGCTGCCAAAATGCACCTTTCGCCCTGTCAGGTTAGGGGCGTAGTGGGCGTACTTTCCTGAGTTCGTCATCAGCGTCCGGGCTGTTGACGATATGACAGGTTCGCCAATCATGCACCAGCAAGTGTCATTGATCAGCAACGCACCAAACGTCTCTAATCTGCTGATGTAACCCGCCGCACGTGCCTGTTCGTGAACGGCACGGCCTAATGTCACTGCCATGCAAACATTGATGTCCTTTTCGCGACCATCGCGGTCTGTCTGACTGAGTTCGACTGTTGAGCCTTCAGTAATGCTTTGCTTATCATCCGCAGAGTCCCGGCTGTTTTCAGCCTGACTGTCAGAAACGCTCAGTTGCGTTCCCTGAAGGCGACCAAACTGAGCTCGCTCCAACGTCGCAAATGACTCTGTATCAAGATAGAGAACGGGGATCGACTGTTTGAATAACACGTCAGCGATTATGACACCGAGAGTAAGGATTTCCTCTCTTTCAGAAAATACTAGGGCTGCCGGTGCATGACCGTTTGTTATCAACTCAAGCAACACGCTGCTGCCGGTGCAAGAGCCCCTCCCACCGGGTATGGCTAAAATCTTTCCAGTTATATTTTGACCGCTTAACGAGTGGTGCCGATCTATAACCTCACCCGTGGAAGAGTGAATTCCACCCCAAAAGCTAATACCAGCGTCGGCATACAATATCTCACCTTCAGCTTTACCATTGACTAAGCTGCGTCCAAAAAGTGAAAAGTCAGACATCCACTACTCCATTTCAATAAGCATTGTGTTGAAGCTTGGTGCTACTCTGGCTAGTCAGGGGGAAATAGTGATGCACTGAACACCCTGTTACGACACTGACCCACAGACTGCAAAATAAGGGTGGCAAGGTCGATAAAACTGTCGTTGACTCCCCGAACACAATCAGTTGCTGGTCGCTTTTCCCAGAAGCTCACTGCCAACGTGCTGGATGTTCGCTGCAAGGGTGTTACGGAAGCGGCTGAAACTGGGCGCAATTCAATACCACCGTGGCCATATAACCATCATCGACAGGTCGGCACTCGAGGCGCTTAATTGTGAATGCTACGCGGTGGTTGAGAGAGAAACTGAACGTCTGTCTTCCTACGGCACCATTCTTTAGGCCAGTTATCGTGGTTTTCTGCCAAGGCTACCCCGCTTCTGGCGTCGGTTGGCTGGCGTTTCAGGCTTTTAATGCTATACATGGCCTCATCCGCTGTTTTTATCAGCGCCTTGGCGGTCTCGCCATTTTCCGGATATATACTAACGCCGATACTTAGCTGAAGCGCAATGTTCTGCCCCTCAACTACCATGGGCATCGCCGCCGTTTTACTTATTTTTTTGGCAACAGAAAACGCTTGAATCGGCTGCTCAATTTCGCTCAGTAACACCGCAAATTCGTCACCACCGTAACGGCAAATTATATCCGTTGATCGTACACAGCTTCGAAGCCTGCCAGCCAGTGTGGTCAAAACCGCGTCACCACTATCATGGCCAAAAACATCGTTAATCTGCTTGAATTTATCAAGATCAATAAACAACAATCCCATTTGTTTCTTATGCCGTTTTGCGAGCGCAAGGGACTGTTCAAAACGCTCGTAAAAGGCGTTGCGATTGTGCAGGCCAGTTAAGGTATCGTGTTGTGCAAGGTACGCCATGCGGGAGGTGGTTTCGTTAGAAAGCTGCGCGTCGTGAAATACAATCACCGCTCCGATAACCACGCCATCGCGGTTGCGAATAGGTGCTGCGGAATCTTCTATAGCGACTTTTGAGCCGTCTTTGGTTATTAGCAAAGTGTTTGCTGCAAGGGCGACGATACTGTTTGACTGAATAGCCCGTTGAGCTGGGTTCGTCACGGGCTTGAGGCTTGTTGAATCCACTACCTGGAAAATTTCGCTCAATGGTCGCCCGATGGCTTCGTTAAAGTCGAAGCCGGTCAACGCCTGTGCCACCAGGTTCATGTAAGACACCAGGCCATCAATATCAACACTCACCACGGCATCGCCAATGGAGTTGAGCGTGACCTGTGCCCGTTCCTTTTCCTCGAACAATTGTTCCTCGGCCACTCTCCGTGCTTTCTCATGGAGTTTATAGACGCTTATATCTTCAATCGCATGCACGTAACCACTACCCGGAATGTGGTCCGTCACCAGTGCCGCGTTGTGGCGTGTCCAGACAACGTCGCCATTGCGAAGTGCTACTCGTGCTTCGAATAGAAAGTCACCTTGCCCCGACACCGCCGTTTCCCAATGGCTAATGGCTTCGTCGCGATCCTGCGGATGGATAACCAAGCTCCAGTGTGAGCCGATCAACTCATCGCTGGACCAGCCGCACAGCTTTTGATAGGCGGCGTTGCTGTAAAGGCAATTGCCATTCTGATCGGTCACCAGAATGCTCAGAGGCAGTTCATCACTCAGCGGAACGCGTTCGCCAAAGACGGGCTTCAAGGTTTTGCCACCTGTTGACTGAAAAACATTGAAATACTGCGGCAGGCTTCACTAATCTCTTTAATGATGAGGTCAGCGCGGGATAACCGCAGGCGAACGAAGCTCATGATGTCTGCGTCTATATCATCACATCGTATGTTCCGAGCTGTCCAACACTTGACAGCGAGTTCGGTCAAAATGGAGAAATTTTAACGCAACAAGATTATTAAACGAGATAAAAATACTCACTGTTTTTTTGCCGTCCGGTCGCTACCGCACACCAAAAAATTTCCTTTTCTCAATCGTTCAGGGTTCACTATTCCGGCGCCATAATGTGGTTGACGGCGTGGTAATCACCCTGGTAAATATTACTCAAACTAAAGGCAACAAGCCTTGAATTTCCTGCCGCTGCCACAGGGGCAGGGCTCATTGCGACCGGGTTTCAGAACGCCCTCGTGGGGCTCGCCCTGCAGGTAATACCAGCGGCCATTTTCCCGCACAAACTGCGAGTGTTCCTGTAAATAACCCCAGCCCGGATGCAGCCGGTAAATGGCCTGAAAGTGTACCTTACCGGTTTCGCCCGTTTGACTGCTGCTCAAAATACGCAGAGCCGCCCAGTCTGGCGCGTCGTCCAGATTCAGCGTTGGTGGCCGGGTGCTGTAATGCCAGCTGACGCGCACATAGTCGCCAAGTTTGAGTGCAAACCCACTGAAACGAGAGCGCATCAACGCTTCGTGTGTGGGCGCAGGGGTGCCCTCGTGGTAGCGCTGACAGCATTCGGCGTAGGTCTTCTGGCCGTCGCAGGGGCAGTGTGGGATAGTAGATAACTCAAGCATTATGATGGCGCGTTTACCATGGTGGTTAGGCTACAGTTCATAAAGAGTATAACAGCCCGTTAAACACCGTCTCGTTAACCGATGTATTCAGCGACAAAAGGACCTATTTACAGCATGTTTACTCACATAAAACGTTTTCCCGCACTTACCCGCGTAACCGGCCTATTGTGTCTGCTGGTGTTGTTCAGCGGCTGCAGCTCCATGTACTACAGCGCCATGGAACAAATAGGCGTAGAAAAACGCGATATCCTGGTGGACAGGGTTGGCGAAGCCCGTGATGCCCAAAGCGACGCCCGTGAAACCTTCCGTTCATCATTGGAGCGGTTTCAAAGCGTGGTAGACACGCCTAATACCAGCTTGCAGAAAAAATACGACACAATCAGTGACGCTTATAACAACAGCGAGAACGCAGCAAAACGGGTTCGTGACCGTATCGAATCGGTTGAGAATGTATCGGCGGCTTTGTTTGATGAGTGGGAAGACGAGCTGAAGCTGTATAAGAGCGCGGCTTTGCGCGAGAACAGCGAGCGGCAGCTGGATGAAACCCGCGAGCGTTATAGCAGTCTGATGAGCAGTATGCGTCAGGTTGAAAAACGTATGGGCCCGGTGCTGCAAGCGTTTGAAGATCAGGTTTTGTTCCTGAAACACAATTTGAACGCCCAGGCGATTGGCGCTTTGGAAGGCGAGCTTGGGCAGATTCGCCAAAATGTAGACAGCCTGATTCGCGATATGGAAGCGTCCATTGCCGAGTCTGAGGCGTTTATAAAGCAGTTTCGCTAAGGCGCCCTTTAACCGGGCGCAATGTGCGGCGCGGCTGTTTTCAGCTCTCGCCGCGCACGATGCCGCAAGCGGCATGTGAGTGATAAAAGTGTGACCCATTCTGTGCCGTCAACCGCGGTAATATTTCAGCGCTGTGGAGTCCTGGTGTAAACTTGCGGCCCAACCCTCTTAAAGCCGCCCGTCACCCGCAACGACAGGACGACAAAAACAAGGACACAGCGCCATGAGTGATACCCCCCAAGACCCTCGCCGCCGTTATTCCGCCCCGGTTGTAGACGGTGTGGCTAAGTCCGCCAGCCGTTCCATGCTGAGGGCCGTCGGTTTTAACGACGAAGATTTCAGTAAACCGCAGATTGGCATTGCGTCTACCTGGAGCATGGTCACCCCGTGTAACAGCCACATCAACGAACTGGCCGACATTGCTTGTAAGGGTGCAGACCAGGCCGGTGGCAAAGGCGTTATTTTTAACACCATTACTATTTCTGATGGCATTGCCAACGGCACCGAAGGCATGAAGTATTCCCTGGTGTCGCGGGAAGTCATCGCCGACTCCATTGAAACTGTGGCCGGTTGTGAAGGTTTTGACGGTCTGGTAGCCATTGGCGGCTGTGACAAAAACATGCCTGGCTGCATCATGGGTCTGGCGCGGCTTAACCGGCCCAGCGTGTTTGTTTACGGCGGAACTATTTTGCCCGGCGAAGGCCACACCGACATTATTTCCGTGTTCGAAGCGGTGGGCGCCCATGCCAAGGGCGAACTGTCGCTGATTGAAGTGAAGCAGATTGAAGAAACCGCTATTCCCGGCCCCGGTTCCTGTGGCGGCATGTACACCGCCAACACCATGGCGTCGGCCATAGAAGCACTGGGTATGAGCCTGCCCGGCAGCTCGGCGCAGAACGCAGTGTCGAATGACAAAAAAGCCGACTGCGAAGCCGCCGGCGCCGCGGTCATGAATCTGCTGGATCGGGATATCAAACCCTCCGACATCATGACCCAACCCGCCTTTGAAAACGCTATCACTGTGATCATCACTCTGGGTGGTTCCACCAACGCTGTACTGCACCTGATTGGCATGGCCCACACGGTGGGTGTAAAGCTGACTCTGGATGATTTCACCCGTATCGGTAAAAAGGTTCCATTGCTGGCAGACCTGCGCCCCAGCGGCCACTACATGATGAGTGAATTGGTGGCCATTGGCGGCATTCAGCCGCTGATGAAAATGCTGCTAGATGCCGGCATGTTGCACGGCGACTGTCTGACGGTAACCGGCAAAACCCTAGCGGAAAACCTGGCCACAGTAGAACCCTACGCCGACGGCCAGAAAATCATCATGCCTCTGGATCAGCCGATCAAAGCGGAAAGCCATCTGCGCATTTTGTTTGGTAATCTGGCGCCGGAAGGCTCCGTGGCAAAAATTACCGGTAAAGAAGGCACCCACTTTAAAGGTCGGGCACGGGTGTTTGGTTCGGAAGAAGAAGCCCAGGCGCGAATTCTGGATGGCACCGTGGTGGCTGGCGATGTGCTGGTGATCCGCTACGAAGGCCCACGCGGCGGCCCTGGCATGCGCGAAATGCTGTCACCCACCTCGGCGATTATGGGCCGTGGGCTGGGCAGCGATGTGGCCTTGATAACCGACGGTCGTTTCTCCGGTGGTAGCCACGGCTTCGTAGTAGGCCACGTTACTCCGGAAGCGTTTGATGGCGGCCCTATTGCCCTGGTGCAAGACGGCGACGAAATCGTAATTGACGCTGTGGCCGACAGTATTGAGCTGAGCGTCAGTGATGACGAACTGCAACGCCGCCGTGAAGCTTGGCAGCAACCGCAACCGCGCTACACCCGCGGTGTGCTAGCCAAGTACGCGCGCACCGTAAGTTCGGCGTCGACCGGTGCAGTGACGGATCTGCCCGAGCTCTGAGGACAAGCTCGGCGCCGTTACCGCAGATAGCGGTACGGCGCCGAGTGTAAATTGTCGAAATCTTCACTATGAAAACCAATGGTAGTTAACGAAAAAGCGGCTTTAAACGACATCAGTCAAGCTCTTTGCAACCGCTTTGCGCTCTAATAGAGCCCACTCTTAGAGTGCACTCTAAATTACCAAAACCCAAGAACACGTTCAGGTGCCTATTAATGTCACTCTCAATGTCACTCTCCCTAGCTGTGGCTGCCCGGCGCTGGCCGGTATTCCTTCTCAGTGTATTTTTTACCCTATTTGCTTTTAGTGGTTCTGCCTTGGCCGCACCGGCCGAGACCATGGACTTGACCAACCATCCGGTGGGCTACATTGCCATCCTGCTGTTTGTGATTGCCTATATTTTCGTCATGATGGAAGAAAAGCTGCATCTGCGAAAATCCAAGCCGGTGTTGATAGCCGCTGGTTTGATCTGGTTTGCGGTAGCCGCTGTTTACGTGGCCAATGGTGATAACGAAAGCACCGCAGTGGCACTTCGCCACAACTTGCTGGAGTTTTCCGAGCTGATGCTGTTTTTGTTGGTCGCGATGACCTACATAAACGCTATGGAAGAGCGGCAGTTGTTTGACGCCTTGCGGGCCTGGTTGGTGGGCAAAGGTTTCAGTTACCGGAGTCTGTTCTGGATTACCGGGGTGTTGGCATTTTGTATTTCGCCGGTAGCCGACAACCTGACCACCGCTTTGCTGATGTGCGCGGTATTGCTAAAAGTGGGTGAGAACAGTCCGAAATTTATCAGCCTAGGCTGTATTAATATTGTTGTTGCGGCCAACGCCGGTGGTGCATTTTCGCCCTTTGGCGACATCACCACGCTGATGGTGTGGCAAAAGGGCGTCGTTGATTTCATGGAGTTTTTCGACTTGTTCATACCGGCGCTTGTGAGCTTTATGGTACCGGCCATCATCATGAGTTTCTTTCTTCCCAATGACATGCCCAACCCGGCGACGGAAGCGGTCATTATGAAGCGCGGTGCTCGCCGCTGCGTTGCCCTGTTTTTGCTGACCATCATCACCGCTGTTAGTGGCAGCAACTTCCTGCACTTACCACCGGTGGTGGGCATGATGATGGGTCTGGGGTATCTTCAGATATTTGGTTATTACCTGAGCCGGACTTTCAAACAACATGTGGAAAATGAACGCAAACGGGCTGAGGTGCACCAGGACTTCCGCTTGCTGACCCGCCTGGACAAGGCGTTGCCGTTTAACGTGTTCAACCCGATTGCCCGTGCTGAATGGGACACCCTGTTGTTTTTCTACGGCGTGGTATTGGCGGTGGGTGGCCTTGGTTATATTGGTTATCTGAGCGAAATTTCGACGCTTATTTACACTGGCTGGAACCACACCCTGGCTAACGCTGCGGTGGGTATTTTGTCGGCGGTGGTGGATAACATACCGGTGATGTTCGCGGTGCTGTCAATGAACCCGGACATGTCCCACGGCCAGTGGCTGCTGGTTACCCTGACAGCGGGTGTAGGCGGTTCCCTGCTGTCTATTGGCTCAGCGGCCGGTGTGGCACTGATGGGCCAGGCCCGTGGCCATTACACCTTTATGAGCCACCTGCGCTGGACTCCGGCTATTGCCTTGGGCTACGTGCTGGCCATATTTTCCCACCTTTGGCTTAACGCTGCTCTGTTCTGAAACTCTGGCGCCCACCGAAATCTGATCGGAACCTCGGGCGCCAGCGTAATTCCCTCAGTTAAGCGCTATTCTTGCGGTGGTCGCTGTATCGCGGCCGCCGTACCACGCCACAGTCTCAGGGAGTGTAAGAATGATGAAAATTTTGTGTTTCGGCCGTGTATGGGGCTGGAGTCGACTGTGGATACTGCTACCGTTCTTTGCGCTTGGCGGCTGTGCCGGCCCATCGTTGGATGATTATAAAGATCGCTCACCAGCGTTAGTGCCCGACCAATTCTTCGCTGGCAATCTGTCTGCCCACGGAGTGGTCAAAGACTGGTCTGGCGCTGTTATTCGTACCTTTGACGCGGATATCACGGCATCATGGACCGAGCAGGGCGTGGGCACGTTAGACGAGGTGTTCCGCTTTGATGATGGCGAAGTACAAACCCGGGTATGGACCTTAACGCCAGACGGCGATAGTTATCGCGCCACCGCCGGTGACGTTACCGAAGCCGGCACCATGCGCTGGTCGGGCAATGCGATACACATGAATTATCTACTGGAGGTGGCCTATGGCGACGGCACCCTTGAGGTGCGCATGGACGACTGGATGTACCTGGTAACGCCAGATACGCTGATCAATCAGACCACCATGAGTAAGTGGGGTATTGATGTGGGCGAACTGGTTTTGGTCATTCAAAAACAACCGTAATCGCCAGTGCAGCGTGAATGGCTGTGAGCCAATTGAAAAGAAACAGGCTGATTAATTATGAAGCAATGGTTGATTGCGGTGGCGCTACTGGCGGCTGCTCTTGCAGCGGCTTGGCTGGTGCAGTATTACAACAGTAACACCGATGTGGGTACCGCTAGCACCCCCGAGCGGGCGCCCACATCGGTGGCTGTGGCCTTTCCGGAGCGCACCACGGTGAGCGACCGGGTAAAAGCGGTGGGTAATCTGCAGGCTGAAGATTCCATTGCTTTGACCACTGAACTCAGCGGCCGGGTGGTGCAGTTAAATCTTGAGCCCGGACAGCGAGTGGCCAAAGGTGACGTACTGTTACGCTTGGACGACCGCCAGGCTCAGGCCGACTTGCAGGTTATTGAGGCTCGCCTGGCTGACGCCAAACGCCAATACGATCGCGCCCGCCAATTAAGCACCAGTAACAGCATCGCTATTGCCCAGATGGACGAGCTGCGCACCGCCGCCGACGTGCTTCAGGCACAGCGCGTAGCGGCTAAAGTAAATTTGGAAAATCACCGCATCAGCGCCCCGTTTGCCGGTATTATTGGTCTCAGTGATATCAGCCTGGGCGCTTACGTTACCGCCGGCACCCGCCTTGCGACACTCGACAGTACCCGCCGTATGGAACTGAACTTCTCGGTGCCGGAACGCTACCTGGGCCAGCTTAAGGTTGGCCTGGCAGTGCAAGGCGAGTCTCCGGCCTACCCAGGGCAGGCGTTTGGCGGCGAGTTGGTGGCGCTGGATTCGCGGGTGAGTGAGCTCAACCGTTCGCTGGCGGTGCGCGCGCTGATCGACAACGCCGATGGTCGCCTGCGCCCGGGCCAGTTCATGTCGGCCAGCCTGACTCTGCAGCAGCGCCAGTCTTTGGTGATTCCTGAACAAGCGGTGATCGTGCGCGGTGATAACAGCTACGTGTTCGTGGCTGAAGATGGCATCGCCCGGCGTCTGACTGTGAGCCTGGGCGCACGTCTGCCGGGCCAGGTAGAAGTGACTGAGGGCCTGGAAGACGGCGCCGAGGTTGTCGTGACCGGTCAGGATCGTTTGAGCAGTGGTGAACGAGTGTCGCCGAATCCTGACGCACAGCTGCCCGCTAACCGCTTTATTTCCGGCGCAGGCGCAGACAACGGCGGGGAGTCTTAAGTCATGGTGCTGTCCGATGTATCTATCAAGCGACCTGTATTTGCCACGGTATTGAGTTTGTTGATTGTGGTGTTTGGTTTGACTGCGTTAATGGGGCTACCGGTGCGCGAATACCCGGATATCGACCCGCCGGTGGTGTCCATCAGCACCGATTACACCGGCGCCGCCGCCGAAGTGGTGGATACTCAGATCACCGAATTGATTGAAGGCGCCATCAGCGGTATCGAAGGCATACGCTCTATCGAATCGTCCACCGAACAGGGCGAATCCCGCACCAGTATTGAATTCAACACCAGCCGCGATATCGACATTGCCGCCAACGACGTGCGCGATGCGGTATCGCGCATCAGCAACCAGTTGCCGGAAGAAGCCGACGCACCGGTGGTAAGTAAAGCCGATTCCGACGCCCGTCCAATGATGTGGATCACCCTGCGCAGTGACGTATGGGACAGCGCCGAACTGAGCGATTACGCCGATCGTGTCTTGGCAGACCGTTTCTCGGTGCTGGACGGTGTGGCGGACGTGCGTATTGGAGGCGAACGGCGCTACGCCATACGTGTATGGCTAGACCGGGAAAAGCTGGCCGCGCGGGACGTTACCGTCGCCGAGGTGGAACAAGCGTTAAGGGCCAATAACGTCGAATTGCCTGCCGGTTCGGTAGAGTCTTCTACCCGCAACTTTACGGTGCGCGCCGAGGGCCGGCTGACCACTGTTGATGAGTTTCGTAACCTTGTGGTACGCCGCTCCGGTAACGACCTGCTGCGCCTGGGCGAAGTGGCTAATGTGCAGATGGGCGTGGAAAATGATTCCGGCACCTTTCGTGCCAATGGCCAAACATCCATAGGCCTGGGTATCATCCGCCAATCCAAAGCCAATACAGTGGCAGTGTCTGACGCGGTATTGGCAGAGCTGGTGCAGATCCGCGAAACTCTGCCCCCAGAAGTGAATATCTCGGAAAGCTACGACGAATCGGTGTTTATTCGTGCGTCGATCAAAGAGGTTATAACCACCCTGGCCATTTCTGTGGCCTTGGTAATTCTTGTCATTTTTTTGTTTTTGCGTTCCTGGCGTGCCACCTTGATCCCGGCAGTGACCATTCCAGTCGCGGTAATTGGTGCTTTTATCGGCCTGGGTTTTCTTGGTTTTTCCATCAACGTGCTGACATTGCTGGCAGTGATACTGGCCATTGGCCTGGTGGTAGATGACGCCATTGTTATGCTGGAAAATATTCAGCGCCGCATTGATGACGGTGAAGCGCCGTTGCTGGCGGCCTATTACGGTGCGCGCCAGGTGGCGTTTGCGGTGATTGCCACCACCGTTACCTTGGTGGCGGTGTTCGTGCCCATTTCTTTTATGGGTGGCAACGTAGGCCGATTGTTCGCCGAATTCGGTTTTACTTTGGCCGCCGCGGTGGTGTTTTCCAGCTTGGTGGCGCTTACTCTGGCGCCCATGTTGTGCTCAAAATGGCTGCGCCCTAGCCCCAAGGCCGGGCAGACCAGGGGTTTTTGGGCGGTCATTGAAAAAAGTTTTGATGGTCTTGCCAGTGGCTATCGCAGGGGATTGGAATTTGCCCTGCGTCAGCCCGGTTTGTGGTTGGGATTAGGGCTGGCGGGGCTGGTGGCCGCCGGTGCTATTTATCCCCAGTTGCCGCAAGAGCTGGCGCCGACCGAAGACCGTGGCACCATTATCATGCCGGTCAGCGCTCCCCGCGGCGCCACCGTGGAATTCACCGACCACTACGTGCGTCAGGCTGAAGCTCAGCTGTTACCTTATATTGAAGACGGCGTCGCCAGCCGGATGCTGTCCATTGTGGGCTTTCGGGGTGAGGAAGACCGCGGGTTTATGATCATGGGCCTGGTACCCTGGAACGAGCGTGACATCAAACAGCAGGATGTGACCAATCAGATTCGCCAAAAAATGAGCCAGATCTCCGGCGCGCGGGTTATTCCCATCAACCCGCCAGGCCTGGGCCAGCGCGGTTTTAGCCAGCCGGTGGAATTTGTGGTGGCGGGGCCGGATTACGAATCGGTGCAGGCCTGGAGCGAAGAACTGATTGAACGGGCGAAACAGAACCCGAACCTTCTCAGCCTGGAAACCGACTTCGAACTGACCCGACCGGAATTGCGGGTAAACGTAGATCGCGAGCGCGCTGCCGACCTGGACATTACCGTGCAAGACGTGGGTTTAACCCTGCAAACCATGCTGGCTTCGCGCCAGGTGACCACTTACATTGACCGTGGCCGCGAATACGATGTGGTGGTGCAGGCCGCAGATGCTGACCGTGCCACGCCGGAAGACCTGGGCCAGATTTTCCTGCGCCCGCGGGAAGGCGGGCAGATGGTGCCTTTGCAGGCGTTGGTGAGCTGGGAAGAAATCGGCGCCAATCCGGATTTGCGCCGCATCGACCGGTTGCCAGCGGTGGTGATCAGCGGCTCCCTGGCTGACGGTTATGATCTGGCTTCCGCGCTGGATTACCTGAACACCCTGGCGATGGACACCCTGCCGCCGGAAGCGCGGGTAAGCTATCGCGGGCTGTCGCGGGAGTTCCAGGAATCTTCATCGGCCATTTTTATCACCTTTGGTTTGGCCTTTTTGATTGTATTTTTGGTGTTGGCTGCGCAGTTTGAAAGCTGGATTCATCCGCTAATTATCATGTTGTCGGTGCCCTTGTCGATTACCGGTGCACTTATGGCCCTGTGGTGGACCGGTATCAGCCTGAATATTTACAGTCAGATTGGCATTATTATGTTGCTGGGGTTGATGGCGAAAAACGGCATTTTGATTGTTGAATTTGCCAATCAACTGCGGGATCAGGGCTATTCGGTACGCGACGCCATTGTGGAAGGCTCAGTGTTGCGTTTCCGCCCGGTGCTGATGACCACCATCTCTACGGTGTTTGGTGCTATTCCTCTGGTACTGGCCACCGGTGCCGGCGCCGAAAGCCGTGCCGCCATTGGCGTGGTCATACTGGGGGGACTTGTGTTTGCCACTAGCATGACGCTGTTTATTGTGCCGGTGCTATACAATCTGCTGGCGCGCTTTGCCAGCTCTGCCAACGCTGTTGAACGAAAGTTGGAAGCGCTCAGTGAGCAGTCCTGATATCAATACTAATATCAGTTCGAGTAGCAGCTCGAGTCAGTTTCAGCTATTGCGCCAGCGGCGATTTTTGCCGTTCTACCTGACCCAGTTCAGCGGCGCTTTTAACGACAACCTTTACAAGAACGCGCTCTTGCTGTTGATCACCTTCACCACCGCAGGCTGGGCCGGCCTGCCGGTGGACCTGGTGGTTAATTTGGCTGCATTTTTGTTCATTGTGCCCTATTTTCTGTTTTCCGGGCTGGCTGGCCAGTTGGCTGACCGTCACGAAAAAGCCCGTATTATTCGCTGGGTGAAAGCCGCAGAAATCGTCATCATGACCTTGGCGGCGTTAGCGTTGTGGCAAGGATGGTACGGCGTATTGCTGTGTCTGCTGTTCTTGATGGGCACCCAGTCCGCTTTTTTTGGCCCGGTCAAATATTCCATTTTGCCCGAGGTGCTGGAGCCCAGCGAGCTGGTGGGTGGTAATGGTCTGGTGAGTGGCGGCACATTCGTGGCCATATTGCTGGGCACCATTGCCGCCGGCGTACTGGCCAGTTTGCCCCTGGCAACTCCGCTGATAGCCTTTGCCGTGGTCATCATGGCGCTATTGGGCTACTTGAGCGCGCGCCAAATACCCGCGACAGCCGCGCCGGAACTATCAAAATCAATGAGCCCCATGCGCTGGCAGCCCCTGCGGGAAAGTTGGCGTCTGATGGCGGTGGCCGCCGAACAGCGCTCGGTGTTGCTGGCGATATTGGCCATCTCCTGGTTCTGGTTTTTGGGCGCAGCCTATCTAACCCAGTTCCCCAATTTTGCCCGGCTGCATCTGCAGGGCGATGAAACCGTTGTTACCTTGTTGCTGTCACTGTTTATTGTCGGAATTGCCAGTGGTTCGGTGTTGTGTGAGCGGCTAACCCACCACAGTGTCAGCCTGACGCCCGTGCCCTGGGGCGCCCTGGGTTTAACCTTACCGGGTATCGATCTGTTTTTCGCACTGCCGGCCAGCGCCGTGCCAACCACCTGGTGGTTGTTACTGAGCCAACCTGAATACTGGAGGCTGCTGGTCGATCTGGTGTTGATTGGCGCCGCTGGTGGGCTCTTTATTGTGCCCTTGTACGCTTATATTCAGAGTGCCACCGAGGCCCATAAACGCGCCCGCATTATCGCCGCGCTGAACGTCATCAATTCGTTGTTTATGGTGGTCAGTGCACTGGCGGGTATGCTGCTGCTGGGAATTGCCGGTTTGAGTATTCCATTGTTTCTGTTGATCTTGTCTGTGGTGAATCTGCTGGTGCTGCCGCTGGTGTTACGGATTCGCCGCTACAGAGGGCAGGAATCAGCCGTCAACCATGTGGATAAATAAGTGAACAAGCTTCAGGCAGCAATTGAATTTGTTTTTTTAAAGGTAGAAAAAACAAGTTGTTATGCTGTTAATAAGGGCAGTAAACATATGCGTTGATCTGTGGATAACTTTATAGTGACGGACTTGAACTAGGTCTGACAAGCGGTTGAAATCTAGCCAGTTTCACGGCCATTTCTGAGGCCGCTGAGGAATTTTGTTAAGGCGTACCGTAACTGGTTAAAATTTGCACATCCCGACTGCAATTTAACAGCCGAGGCGTTATACTCGCGGCCTCGTTTTTACTCGATTCTGTTCCCGTTGTTTGAGGTGATTTGTGGATTTTCCGACCCGTTTCGATGTAATTGTTATTGGTGGTGGCCATGCGGGCACCGAAGCCGCGTTGGCAGCGGCGCGCATGGGCTCACACACCCTGTTGCTGACCCACAACATTGAGACCCTGGGGCAGATGTCCTGCAACCCGGCCATTGGCGGTATCGGTAAAAGCCATCTGGTAAAAGAAATTGACGCGTTAGGCGGAGCCATGGCCCGTGCCACCGACAGGGCCGGCATCCAGTTTCGCGTGTTGAATGGCCGCAAGGGCCCCGCCGTGCGCGCTACCCGCGCCCAGACCGACCGCATTCTGTACAAAGCGGCCATCCGTGAAATACTGGAAAACCAGCCTAATTTGACTCTGTTCCAGCAGTCCGCCGATGACCTGATTGTGGAGAACGAGCGGGTAACCGGCGTAGTCACCCAGACCGGCATCCGTTTCCTGGGAAAAACAGTGGTTCTAACCACCGGTACTTTTTTGGGCGGCATCATACACATTGGTATGAAAAATCACGCCGGTGGCCGTGCTGGCGATGCTCCGGCCAATGCGTTGGCTCAGCGCCTGCGGGAGTTACCGTTTAACGTTGGCCGGCTGAAAACTGGCACGCCGCCGCGCATTGACGCCCGCAGCGTAGATTTTTCAGTGATGCAGCAACAGTGGGGCGATGACCCAGCGCCGGTTATGTCGTTTATGGGTTCCCGCGCTGAACACCCACGGCAAGTTTGCTGTTATATCACCCGTACCACCGAAGAAACCCACGACATCATCCGCAGCGGCTTTGACCGCTCGCCGATGTTCACCGGCAAAATTGGCGGTGTTGGCCCACGCTACTGCCCGTCTTTAGAAGATAAGGTAAGCCGGTTTGCCGATAAGAGCTCGCACCAGATTTTCGTCGAGCCTGAAGGCCTGACCACGCACGAGCTTTATCCCAACGGCATTTCCACCAGCTTGCCGTTTGATATCCAGATTAGGGCAGTGCAGTCAATTCCGGGTTTTGAAAAGGCCCACATCATGCGCCCGGGCTACGCCATTGAATACGATTATCTGAACCCGCAGGATTTACGCCACACCCTGGAAACCAAGTTCATTCAGGGTTTGTATTTCGCCGGCCAGATTAACGGTACTACCGGTTACGAAGAAGCGGCAGCGCAAGGCTTGCTTGCGGGCATTAACGCAGCACGTCAGGCGCAGGAAAAAGACGCCTGGTATCCGCGCCGTGATGAGGCCTATATTGGTGTACTGGTGGATGACTTGATCACCATGGGTACCTCCGAACCTTACCGCATGTTCACCAGCCGCGCCGAATACCGACTTATTTTGCGCGAAGACAACGCTGACCTGCGCCTGACCGACAGCGGCCGTGAACTGGGTCTGGTAGACGACGAACGCTGGAGTAAATTCAACACCAAGCGCGATGCCATAGGCACCGAACGCAGTCGCCTGGAAGGCACGCGTGTGCACCCGAACACCGCCGCGGGTGAGCGCGCCAATCAGTATTTGAAGCAGCCCCTGGGCCGCGACCACACGTTGGCCGAGCTGCTGCGGCGCCCGGAAATCGTGTACGCTCACATTGCCGATATCGCGGAATATCGGGCCGATGACGCCATAGTGGCTGACCAGGTTGAAATCGAAATTAAGTACGAAGGCTATATTTCGCGCCAAGCCGATGAGATCGAGCGCCTGCGCAAAAATGAGAACACCGCGCTGCCAGTCGATCTGGATTATGGCATAATTGGCGGGTTATCCAACGAAATCAAGCAGAAGCTAGGAGCCGTGCGACCCGAAACCGTCGCCCAGGCATCCCGAGTTCAAGGCGTTACACCAGCCGCCATAAGCCAGATTCTGGTGCATATGAAAAAGCGCGACTTGTTGCGCAAGCAGAGCGCGTAAATGGCACAGAATTCAGTATGGCAGCGTCAGCTTGACGAAGGCCTGGCGCAAATGGAGCTCAAGCTCGACGTCAGCCAACAGCGACAGCTGCTGGCATTTTTGGCGTTGCTGGCTAAATGGAACAAAGCATTCAACCTGACCGCTGTGCGTGATGAACGCGAGATGGTGTCGCGGCAACTGCTGGACAGCCTCAGCATTTTGCCGTTTGTGACCACCCACCACTTGCTGGACGTTGGAGCTGGTGGCGGTTTGCCGGGAATTCCGCTGGCCATTGCCTTGCCAGACACGCGCTTTACTCTGCTAGACAGTAACGGTAAGAAAACCCGCTTCCTTAAGCAGTGTGTGCTGGAGTTGGGATTGCGCAATCTGGACGTTATTCACAGTCGCGCCGAGGCGTACCAGCCCCGTGAGCTGTTTACCCAGGTCAGCAGCCGTGCATTTGCCGCACTGGACAACCAAGTGAACTGGTGCGACCACCTGCTGGCAGGTAACGGTGAGTTTATTGCCATGAAAGGCCAGTATCCCGATGATGAAGTGGCTGCCCTTGGCCGTGGTTGGCAGGTAAACTCGTTTTATAGGCTGGCAGTGCCCGGCGTAGAGGGTGAACGTAACGTGCTGATTATTGGCCGCAACGGACACCCACACTGAGGAATTCAGCAGCGCTGATCCTCTGACCAACAATCAATTCCGACATGGGAGGCAAGCGATGGCGCGCGTGATTGCGGTGACCAATCAGAAAGGCGGTGTGGGTAAAACCACCACCTGCGTCAACCTTGCCGCATCTCTGGCCGCGACCAAGCGCCGGGTGCTGTTGGTAGACATGGACCCCCAGGGCAATGCCACCATGGGCAGCGGCATTGATAAAAACGCCCTGCAACTCTCTGGTTATGATTTGCTCACCAAGCGTGCCAGCGCCAGTGAGATCATCATTTATAACGAGATGGGCGGTTACGACATCATGCCGGGTAACGGTGATTTGACCGCAGCTGAAGTGGAGCTGATGACGGAAATCGGCCGCGAGCATCGCCTGCGCCAAGCCCTGAACCCGCTTCGCGACAACTACGATTACGTGTTGATTGATTGCCCTCCATCGCTGAACCTGTTGACGGTGAACGCGCTGTCGTTCGCCGATTCCATTCTGATTCCGATGCAATGTGAGTATTACGCGTTGGAAGGCCTGGCAGCGCTAATGAACACGGTGCAGCAGATTCAGGAAACGGTAAATCCTAATCTGCAGGTTGAGGGCATTCTGCGCACTATGTACGACCCCCGCAGCAGTTTGACGCGGGATGTGTCTGGCCAGCTCACCGAATTTTTTGGCGATAAAGTGTACCGCGTCGTCATTCCCCGCAACGTGCGCCTGGCGGAAGCGCCCAGCCATGGCATGCCTGCCTTGAAGTACGACAAAGCCTCGAAAGGCGCTATTGCCTACCTGGCTTTGGCGGGTGAAATGGTTCGCCGGCACGGAGCAAAGAAAGCATCTGACGCGGTTGCGGTGTAAGATGCCGCCAACGCAAAACGCAATTTGATGGACATTAACGGAAACAGTGGCTGACACCATGGCGGCGAAAAAACGAGGACTTGGGGAGCGCGGGCTAGGAGCCCTACTAGCGAATTCCCGCGTAAATCTGGAGCAGACACCGGCCAGCCAAGACGGCGAGTTGCGGGATATTGCTCTGGATTTGATTCAGCGTGGCCGCTATCAGCCGCGCCGCGATATGGACCCGGCAGCCCTGCAAGAGCTGGCCGACTCCATTCGCCAGCAAGGCGTGATGCAGCCAGTTGTGGTACGCCCTCTGGCCGCCGAACACTTTGAACTGATCGCGGGTGAGCGCCGTTGGCGCGCCGCCCAGATGGCAGGCCTGGAGTCGATACCGGCTATTATCCGGGACGTATCAGACGAAGCGGCCATCGCTATGGCCCTGATCGAGAACATTCAGCGCGAAAACCTGAACCCCATCGAAGAAGCGTTTGCCCTGCAACGTTTACAGGACGAATTCGGGCTGACTCAGGCTCAAGTGGCCGAAGCAGTCGGCAAGTCACGGACCACCATTACTAACTTACTGCGCCTGATTGGCTTGACCGAAGATGTGCGGCTGATGCTGGAACATGGCGATCTTGAAATGGGCCATGGCCGCGCCATGCTGACTCTGGCGCCAGAGCAGCAAATGCAGGTTGCCCGGCAGGTGGTGGCACGTTCATTGTCGGTGCGCCAAACCGAAGCTATGGTGCGTCAGCTGCAGCAGGAGAAACCCGATAGCGGCACAATGGCCAAGCCCAGGGTAGACCCAAATATCCGGGCTTTGCAGGACGATCTGGCCGAGCGTCTGGGCGCACGGGTGGCTATTAATCACGGTCAGCGTGGCAAGGGCAAGTTGGTGATTGAGTACAGTTCACTTGATGAGCTTGATGGCATTTTGGGTCACATCCGTTAAATTGCCAGGTCTTTTGAACTTTCGAGCCCCCTCCCAAAGTATGATGCTGCTGTTATACACAATATATAGTGGCGAAAACTAAGCTAACGCCTATTTGTGTCGGATAAGAGCCAGACTTGGTTATTCTGCAGTTTCTCACGGCCTGTCGCGGTTCGGGTTTTGTTGATTCATGCACATTGAACATATACAATTCGCGGCGCTAATGTCAGTGTGTCTGTTCATTTTTCATGCGGCATCGGTTAAAAACACCAAGTCCTAGGACAAACATGGCCAAACCAACTCTGGGTGGCATTCAACGCCCGCCCATCGAACGATGGTTGGCAATAGAAAGTGTGGTACTTGTCCTGGTCAGCCTGGCATTTTTGTTGCGTGGTCAGGTTTCCGGTTATTCAGCGCTTCTGGGCGGTCTCATTTTTCTGCTGCCCCACGGTTATTTTGCGTTTAAGGCGTTCCGCTACTCCGGCGCGCGGTCTGCCAAAAAGATCATAAGCTCTTTTTATCAGGGTGAGTCCGGAAAGCTCATTCTGTGCGCCATCTCGTTTACGGTGGTATTTAAATGGATTCAGCCGCTTGACGTAGCGGCACTTTTTTTAACATTTGCGATCATGCTGGTCGCCAACTGGTTCACGCCGTTTTTGGTAAACAGCACGCAGCGACGCTAACAGGACCTGAGAGAACGATATGGCAGGCAAAACCGCATCCGAGTATATCCAGCATCACCTCCAGAACCTGACCTATGGGCAGCTGCCGGTAGATTACGAACGTTTTGACGGTACTGTGCTTTCTGAAACATCCTGGACCATTGCACAAACGTCCAAAGAAGCTGCCGATATGGGCTTCTGGGCAATTCACGTAGATACCATGGCCTGGGCCATCGGTCTTGGCGCATTGTTTCTTTTTGTATTCCGTCTTGCCGCCAAGCGGGCAACCTCCGGGGTTCCCGGCGGTCTCCAGAACTTCGTCGAAGTGATGGTCGAGTTTGTTGATACCAGCGTTAAAGAAACGTTTCACGGAAAAAATGCCGTTATTGCACCGTTGGCACTGACTATTTTCTGTTGGGTTTTCTTGATGAACCTGATGGATCTGATACCGGTTGATTTCATTCCGCATCTGTTTACTCTCGCAGGTTTCCCGTTCATGAAGATCGTTCCGACTACGGACATCAACGTGAGCCTGGGCATGGCGCTGTCAGTATTCGTGCTGATTATCTATTACAGCATCAAGATCAAAGGCGTGAGCGGCTTCGTGGGCGAACTTACGCTGCACCCGTTCTCATCTGACAATTTTTTCCTGAAGCTTGTGCTAATTCCGATCAACCTGCTTCTGGAAGGTGTCAGCCTGCTGGCCAAGCCAGTTTCACTGGCGCTGCGTCTGTTTGGTAATCTTTACGCAGGCGAGCTGATCTTTATTCTGATTGCTCTGCTGCCTTTCTGGGCGCAGTGGGCATTGTCTGTACCCTGGGCGATCTTCCACATACTGATCATAACGTTGCAAGCCTTCATCTTTATGATGCTGACCATTGTGTACCTCAGTATGGCGCACGAAGACAGTCACTGATTTTTTATTGAAAACGTAGTTCTAAACCCCTAACCCTTAAACTGAAAAACTAAACTGAAAACTGGGAGTTATCATGGAAACTGTAGTTGGAATGACCGCGATTGCTGTTGCATTGCTGATCGGCCTGGGCGCACTGGGCACCGCTATCGGCTTTGGTATTCTGGGTGGCAAGTTCCTGGAAGGCGCCGCGCGCCAACCAGAAATGACCCCGATGTTGCAGGTCAAAATGTTTATCGTTGCAGGTCTGCTGGATGCTGTAACCATGATCGGTGTTGGTATTGCACTGTTCTTCACCTTCGCCAACCCGTTTGTTGGCCAGCTTGCCGGTTAATCGAATCGCCACCGGAATGTTCCGGAAAGGTGTTTTCTTACATAACAGGCGAGAGGTGAAGACGTGAACATTAATTTGACGATTCTTGGTCAAGCCATCGCGTTCTTTATCTTTGTTGTTTTCTGCATGAAGATGGTCTGGCCTCCGGTCATTGCCGCTTTGCAGGAACGACAAAAGAAGATCGCTGACGGACTTGCTGCTTCAGATCGTGCGGAACGTGACCTTGAACTGGCGCAGGAAAAGTCAGCTCAGGAACTGCGTGAAGCCAAGCAGCAGGCCGCCGGCCTTATTGAGCAGGCTAACAAGCGCGCTGCCCAAATTGTGGAAGCATCCAAGGATGACGCCCGCAAAGAAGGCGAGAAGCTGATTGAGCAGGCCAAGGCCGAAATTGTACAAGAACTGAATCAGGCTCGTGAGGCGCTGCGTGCAGAAATTGGCGTCATAGCCATTGCGGGTGCCGAGAAGATTCTTGAAACCTCTGTCGATGCCTCCAAGCACAACGAAATGTTGGAAAAACTGGCGGCAGAACTTTAAACGACGAGGTTCATCATGGCAGAACTGAGAACGCTGGCCCGTCCTTACGCAAAGGCAGCATTTTCTGTAGCCCGGGAGCACGACCAGCTTGCTGAGTGGCACCGGGTACTGACGATCGCCGGACAGGTTACTGCGATTAAAGACATTCGACAGCTTCTCGCGAATCCGGGTCTGGAAGAGCAGAAGAAGGCAAACATGATTCTAGAGGTTGCTGAAGCCGGCGACTCGGAACAGGTACGCAACTTCTTTGCCGTGCTGGCTGAAAACGGCCGGCTCGTTCTTCTTACCGAGATTGCAGCGCTCTTCGACACGTACTGGGCTAATCTGAAGCGCACGGTTGATATCGAAGTGACCGCAGCCTTTGAACTGACGGACGAACAGCAAAACAAGCTCGCCCAGGCACTCTCGAAAAAGCTCGAGCGGCAAGTATCACTCGTAGCGTCATTAGACAAATCACTGATTGGGGGTGTGATTATCCGCACTGGCGATATGGTGATTGACGCATCTGTACGCGGAAAGCTGACTAAGCTGGCCGACGCTCTGGGCTCCTGATTTCAGCACAAGGTTTGAGGATATTGGCATGCAGCAACTGAATCCATCCGAGATCAGTGACATCATCAAGAAGAGAATCGAAAAACTTGATATCTCTTCTGAAGCAAAAAATGAAGGCACCATTCTGTCTGTAGCAGACGGGATTGTGCTTATCCACGGTCTGGCCGACGTTATGTCGGGCGAAATGATCGAATTCGCCAACGGCGAATTCGGCATCGCTCTGAACCTGGAGCGCGACTCTGTTGGCGCCGTAGTTCTGGGTGATTACGAAGATCTGGCTGAAGGCCAGAAAGTTCGTTGCACTGGACGTATCCTGGAAGTTCCGGTTGGCCCGGAATTGATGGGCCGCGTTGTAGACGGTCTGGGCAATCCTATTGATGGCAAGGGCGAGCTGGGTACCACCCTGACTGATGCGGTTGAAAAGGTAGCACCGGGTGTTATCGAACGTCAGTCGGTTGACCAGCCTATTCAAACCGGTATGAAAGCGATCGATACCATGGTTCCGGTTGGCCGTGGCCAGCGCGAGCTGATCATCGGTGACCGCCAAATTGGTAAGACCGCTGTTGCCATCGACGCGATCATCAACCAGAAGAATTCCGGCATCAAGTGTATCTACGTTGCCATCGGTCAGAAACAGTCGTCGATCGCTGCGATTGTGCGCAAGCTGGAAGAGCACGGCGCGATGGATCACACCATCGTTGTCGCCGCAGGCGCGGCAGATCCGGCAGCCATGCAGTTTTTGGCACCGTATTCCGGCACCACCATGGGCGAATACTTTCGTGACCGTGGCGAAGACGCTCTGATTGTGTACGACGACCTGTCAAAGCAGGCTGTTGCTTACCGCCAGATCTCTCTGCTGTTGCGTCGTCCGCCAGGTCGTGAAGCCTATCCGGGTGACGTGTTCTATTTGCACTCCCGTCTGCTGGAGCGTGCCTCCCGTGTGAATGCGGACTACGTTGAAAAGTTCACCAACGGTGAAGTGAAAGGTAAAACCGGTTCTTTGACCGCGCTGCCGATCATCGAAACCCAGGCAGGTGACGTGTCGGCTTTCGTACCGACCAACGTAATTTCTATCACGGATGGCCAGATCTTTCTCGAGACCAACCTGTTTAACTCCGGTATCCGTCCGGCGATGAACGCGGGTATTTCGGTATCGCGGGTAGGTGGTGCAGCTCAAACCAAGATTATGAAGAAACTGGGCGGTAACATTCGTCTGGCTCTGGCTCAGTACCGTGAACTGGCGGCTTTTGCCCAGTTCGCCTCGGATCTGGACGAAGCCACCCGTAATCAGCTTGAGCACGGCCAGCGCGTTACCGAGTTGATGAAGCAGAACCAGTACAGCCCGATGTCTGTGGCTGAAATGGGGACCGTTCTGTATGCCGCTAACGAAGGCTTCCTTGATGACATAGATGTCACCAAAGTAGTTGAGTTCGAAGCACAATTGCTGGATTGGATGCGTGCCGAGCAAAAAGATCTGCTTGAGAAAATCGGTGCTGCCGGCAACTACAACGATGACGTTGCCGCTGGCCTGAAAGCTGCGCTGGAGAAATTCAAGACCACTCAAACCTGGTAACAGCGCCGGCCCGCTGCGGCGGGCCTGTTGGTCCAAATGAGTGTCTAACTTGAAAGGGCAGTGACCTATGGCCATCGGAAAAGAAATACGTAATCAGATCGGCAGCATCAAGAGCACGCAAAAAATCACCAGCGCCATGGAAATGGTGGCGGCGAGTAAAATGCGCAAAGCTCAGGAACGCATGCGGGCGACTCGGCCTTATGCGGAAAAGATGCGCCAGGTAATTGGACACATTGCCAAGTCCAACAAAGATTATCGGCATCCGTTCATGCTTGAGCGTGAGGTGAAGCGTGTAGGCTACATCGTTATCTCTTCTGACCGCGGCTTGTGCGGTGGTTTGAACAGCAACGCGTTCAAACTTCTGGTGCGTGAAATGCGTGACTGGAAAAATAAAGATGTTGCGATTGATCTTTGCGCAATTGGGCAGAAGGGCGCTTCATTTTTCCGCAGCTACGGCGGTAACGTGGTTGCGGCTCTTACGCACATCGGTGACGCTCCCAGCGCGGAAGCTTTGATCGGTAACGTTAAGGTAATGCTGGATTCTTTCCGGGACGGCAAGATCGACCGGTTGTACCTGATTAGCAACGAATTCGTCAATACCATGACGCAAATGCCGAAAGCACAGCAATTGCTGCCGCTGCCGGAAGGCAAAGAAGACGACATCGGTCACCAGTGGGATTACATCTACGAGCCGGATGCGCGCCCGATTTTGGATGCGCTGCTGCCACGCTATATTGAGTCCCAGGTTTATCAGGGAGTGGTAGAAAATCTGGCCTGCGAACAGGCTGCCCGGATGATTGCCATGAAGAGTGCTACCGATAACGCCGGTGACATTATTAAAGACCTGCAGTTGGTATACAACAAAGCTCGTCAGGCAGCCATTACGCAAGAGATTTCGGAAATTGTGAGCGGCGCGGCATCGGTCTGATTCGCCACAATCCTACTGGTATTATTGACTATGAAGATAGCGAGGAACCGAGCATGAGTAGCGGACACATCGTTCAGATCATTGGCGCGGTTATCGACGTGGAATTTCCACGTGATGCCGTGCCCGGCATTTACGACGCACTGCTGCTTGAAGGTGGCGAAACAACTCTGGAAGTTCAGCAACAGCTGGGCGACGGCGTTGTACGTACCATCGCGATGGGCAGCACCGAGGGCCTGAAGCGCGGCCTGAAAGCAGAAAACACACACAAGCCGATTTCAGTACCTGTGGGCACCAAGACTCTTGGCCGCATCATGGACGTTCTGGGTCGTCCTATCGACGAACAGGGCCCAATTGGCGAAGAAGAGCGTTGGGCGATCCACCGCAAAGCACCCGGTTATGCTGATCAGGCTGCATCTGCAGACCTGCTGGAAACCGGCATCAAGGTTATCGATCTGATCTGCCCGTTTGCCAAGGGCGGCAAAGTAGGCCTGTTCGGCGGCGCCGGTGTAGGCAAGACCGTTAACATGATGGAATTGATCAACAACATTGCGAAAGAGCACTCCGGTCTCTCCGTATTTGCCGGTGTTGGTGAGCGGACTCGTGAAGGTAACGACTTCTACTACGAGATGAAGGACTCCAACGTTCTTGATAAAGTAGCGATGGTTTATGGCCAGATGAACGAGCCCCCGGGAAACCGTCTGCGTGTTGCCCTGACCGGTCTGACCATCGCCGAGAAGTTCCGTGACGAAGGCCGTGATGTACTGTTTTTCGTAGACAACATCTACCGTTACACCTTGGCCGGTACCGAAGTATCCGCACTGCTGGGCCGTATGCCTTCCGCAGTAGGCTATCAGCCCACGCTGGCCCAAGAAATGGGTGAGTTGCAGGAGCGTATTACCTCCACTAAAAGCGGTTCCATCACGTCCATCCAAGCGGTATACGTACCGGCGGATGACCTGACCGACCCGTCACCAGCCACCACCTTCTCCCACCTTGACGCCACCGTGGTACTGAGCCGTGACATCGCTTCCAAGGGTATTTACCCGGCGATCGACCCGCTTGACTCCACCTCGCGCCAGCTAGACCCGCTGGTGATTGGTGAGCAGCACTACGCGGTTGCCCGTGGTGTGCAGAACGTTCTGCAGCGCTATAAGGAACTGAAAGACATTATCGCCATTTTGGGTATGGACGAGCTGTCGGAAGATGACAAGCAGATCGTATCCCGTGCCCGGAAGATTGAGCGATTTCTGTCTCAGCCATTCCACGTTGCTGAAGTATTTACCGGTTCACCGGGCAAATACGTGTCTTTGAAAGAGACTATCAGCAGCTTCGAAGGCATCCTCAATGGCGACTATGACGATATGCCTGAACAGGCGTTCTACATGGTCGGCACCATGGACGAAGCCGTCGAAAAAGCGAAGGCTATGAAATTGAAAGAAAGTAAGTAAATCTCTTTCAATTTCTGACCCAAGAGGCTTAGATAATGGCTATGACTGTACATTGCGACGTCGTAAGCGCTGAAAAGAAGATTTACTCCGGTCTGGTAGAGATGCTAATCGCTACTGGCTCAGAGGGAGAGTTGGGCATTCGGTTAGGCCATGCTCCGCTGCTGTCTGCGCTCAAACCGGGCGCTGTGCGGATCATCAAGCAAGGTGGTGAAGAAGAAATTCTGTATGTGTCCGGGGGCTACCTGGAAGTACAGCCGAATCTTGTCACCCTGATGGCCGACACCGCGGTGCGCGCGAAAGACGTCGACGAGGCCGCAGCATTGCAGGCCCAGAAAGACGCCGAAGCGACACTGGCGAATAAAACGGGCGAGTTCGAGTATTATCGTGCTGCCGCCGAGCTGGCAGAAGCCGCCGCTCAGCTACGCACATTGCAAAAACTGCGTAAGAACGTTCGTTAACATCGTTCGGCAGGGCTCGCCCTGAACAAGCCGCATCCCGGCGTGGGTAGCGGGTGTTGTGTCACCGTATTTGGTGAGTGCAATGCCGGCACCCACTGCAAGGATGCGGCTTTTTTATTATCTGCATCACCGTTAAACAGAGTCTGACCACAAAGGATGAGTTACCTCATGTCACCGCTGCACGTTGTTATTCTGGCCGCAGGCCAGGGCTCCCGGATGAAATCATCGCTGCCAAAGGTGCTGCACAAGGTTGCCGGGCGATCCATGCTGCACCACGTAATAGCAACCGCCCAAACCTTGGGCGCGGCGGGGATTCACGGGGTGATTGGCCATGGTGCCGATCAGGTAAAAGCCGCCTCTGCGGACCATAACGTCAGCTGGGTTATGCAGAAGCAACAGCTAGGCACCGGACATGCCGTTGCCCAAGCATTGCCAGACTTACCGGATGATGCGCGAGTGCTGGTGCTTTACGGCGACGTACCGCTGACCACGGCGGACACGCTGCAAGGGCTGGTTCAGAACCTGGATGAAAAAACCCTAGGGCTGCTAACGGTCACTCTGGATAACCCCCAGGGTTACGGCCGTATTCTGCGCAACAGTGCAGGCCAGGTAACGGCCATCGTCGAACAAAAAGACGCCAATGTGGAACAGCTGGCGATTTGCGAAGTGAACACCGGCATCCTTGCCGTCAGTGCTCGCCATCTGAAAACCTGGTTGCCACAGCTTTCCAGTAGCAACGCCCAGGGTGAATACTACCTGACCGATATCATCGCCATGGCGGTGCAGGCGGGCATGATGGTCAACGTTGCTCAACCGAGCAATGCGTTTGAAGTACAAGGCGTGAATAACCGTGTGCAGCTGGCTGAGCTTGAGCGCTGGTATCAAAGCCGCGAAGCCGAACGCCTGATGACAGAAGGAGCCACCTTGGCGGACCCGGCGCGGATAGACGTGCGCGGTGAGCTTAGCATTGGTAACGACGTGCTGATTGATGTCAACGTGGTGTTTATCGGTAAGGTGACCTTAGGTAGCCATGTGTCTATTGGCCCAGGCTGCGTGATCACCGATGCGACCATAGCTGACGGCGCGCAGATTCACGCTTACAGCGTGATTGAGCAAGCCAGTGTGGGTGAAAACGCCCAAGTTGGACCCTTTGCGCGCTTGCGGCCGGGTACACAGTTAGCGGCCAACACCAAAGTGGGTAATTTTGTTGAAACCAAGAAAACCATCTTGGGTGAAGGCAGCAAAATTAACCACCTGAGCTACATCGGCGATGCTACGCTGGGTGCCGGCGTGAACGTGGGTGCAGGTACCATCACCTGCAACTATGATGGTGTGAACAAGTTCCAGACGGTGTTGGGCGATGGCGTGTTTATCGGCTCCAACAGTGCCTTGGTCGCACCAGTCACTATTGGCGCTGGCGCCACGATCGGTGCAGGCTCGACCATCACCAAAGATGTCGCAGAGCAGGAACTGGCGGTTGCCCGCGGACGCCAGAGCAATATACCCGGCTGGCAAAAGCCGAAAAAACACTAAGCACGATTTCTTTTCACTGCTTTTCAAAACTTTCACACCGTTTTCACGACAATTTATACGACGAACAGGACAAACAGCATGTGTGGCATTGTAGGTGCGGTTTCAGAACGGGATGTTCACGGCATACTTCTTGAGGGACTGCGTCGCCTTGAATACCGCGGGTACGATTCAGCGGGTATGGCC
The DNA here is from genome assembly GCF_023311895.1 of Marinobacter sp. M3C. Classification (GTDB taxonomy): domain Bacteria; phylum Pseudomonadota; class Gammaproteobacteria; order Pseudomonadales; family Oleiphilaceae; genus Marinobacter. The sequence continues at coordinate 2,760,416 of NZ_CP092284.1, read as the reverse complement.
GTGATTGACTCCGCAGCAAAGGTGCATCGCGCCCGCGAAGTGGGCAAAGTAGCGGCTTTGGCTGAAGCCATTGCTGCCAATCCGCCGGCAGGTTCTGTGGGCATCGCCCACACCCGCTGGGCCACCCACGGTGCGCCCTCGCAGATAAATGCACATCCACACATGTCTGGCGACCGATTGGCCATCGTGCACAACGGCATTATCGAAAACTATCAGGAGCTGCGCGAGGAACTGAAAGCCGAGGGCTTCGAATTCACCTCGCAAACCGACACCGAAGTGGTCGCCCACCTGATCGAGAAAAAATACCGCATCACCGGCGATCTGTATCAAGCGGTTAGCCAGGCGATCAGCCATCTGCGCGGCGCTTACGCCCTGGCGGTCATACACGCCGATGAACCCGATCACATGGTCGTGTGCCGCGAAGGCAGTCCGCTGGTGGTTGGTGTAGGCATCGGCGAGAACTTCATCGCATCTGACCAACTTGCGCTGCTGCCGGTTACCGACCGCTTCATGTTTTTAGAAGAAGGCGATATGGCCGACATTCGCCGTGACCGCATGGATATTCGCGACCGTGAAGGGCAAGTGGTAGAACGCACAGTGAGTCGCTTTGAACACGGCAGCGATTCCGCTGATAAGGGCGAATATCGCCACTTCATGCTGAAGGAAATCTTTGAGCAGCCGCGTGTAATCAAAGCCACCATGGAAGGCCGGGTTACAGCCAAAAAAGTATTGGAACAAGCGCTGGGAACGTCCGCTGGAGACCTGCTCAAGAACGTGCGACACGTACAGATTATTGCTTGTGGCACCAGTTACCACGCTGGCATGGTGGCCCGTTATTGGATTGAAGACTTGGCCGGTGTGCCTTGCTCGGTAGAAGTGGCTTCCGAGTTCCGCTATCGCAAGCATGTGATTCAGCCCGACACCCTGTTCCTGTGTATTTCTCAATCCGGTGAAACCGCCGATACTCTGGCTGCCCTACGCCAGGCAAAAAAAGCCGGCTTCCGCGCGGCGTTGGCCATTTGTAATGTTCCCGGCAGCTCGCTGGTGCGCGAATCTGATTTGGTGATGATGACCCAGGCAGGCCCGGAAATCGGTGTGGCCTCCACCAAAGCCTTCACCACCCAGCTCACTGCGTTGCTGATTTTCACTCTGGCGTTGGCGCGCCACAACGGCTTGAGCGAAGAGCGCGAAGCCGAAATCGTCGAGGCGCTTCATAAGGTGCCGGGGCAGGTCGAGCAGGTTCTGGCTCTGGACAGCGCCATCGCCGAGCTGTCTGGCGCCTTTATGGACAAAGTCCACAGCCTGTTCCTGGGCCGCGGCTCTCTGTTCCCGGTGGCGCTGGAAGGTGCCCTGAAGCTGAAAGAAATTTCCTACATACACGCCGAAGCCTATCCGGCCGGCGAGCTCAAGCACGGCCCGTTGGCGCTGGTAGACAGCGACATGCCGGTCGTCACCGTGGCCCCGAACAATGCGATGCTGGAAAAGCTCAAGTCCAACCTTGAAGAAGTTCGCGCCCGCGGCGGCGAACTGTTTGTGTTTGCAGACTCTCAAGCCAATGTGAAGGCGGAAGAAGGTCTGCACGTGTTGTCACTGCCGTCGGTACACGAGATTACCGCGCCCATCGTTTACACCGTGCCTTTGCAGTTGCTGTCGTATCACGTTGCCGTGCTTAAAGGCACGGATGTGGACCAGCCTCGCAATTTGGCGAAGAGTGTCACGGTGGAATAAGCCTAGCAGGACACTCTCGATATCTGTCAGAGTATATTAAAGTTTGATAAAAAAAGTCTCCTGTTATTCTCAATTTAGCAGGAGACCTTTTTTCATGACAGACACCAATAAACGCATCGATCCTAGCCACGAAAAGCGACTCAAGACTCGTGGTAAGGGAGTGGGCAAAGCCTATGAGCCGTTCATCAAAGTTCATGAACTCAGCAGCCAGGGTGAAAGCGTTCGAATCCGAAGTGCTTCCGTCGGGCGAGTACATCACCTGCTATCCGGGATAGAACTTTTTGCCTTCCTGGTTTTCGACCAATTTGAGAAAACCATCGATATCCGTGAACAATATCCTCTGCCAATCGAAGATAGTCTTGATATTTGTGCCCGCCTGGGTATCCGTCATCCTCAGATTCGCGGCCTTCTGAATGTGGTTTCAACCGACCTTTTGATCGACCTGTCTTCTGGTAAGCAACTGGCTATTGCCGTCAAACCCTCATCCGAACTGGCAAAACCAAGAGTTATAGAGAAGCTTCAAATTGAAAAATCGTTCTGGGAAGCCCGCGGTGTGGAGTGGAGGATTTTCACTGAGAGGGAAATAACTGATGGTATGCGAGAAAACCTACTCTGGATTCAGCCTTATTTAAACCATGATATGACTGATCATCAGGAGCTGAGCGTTGCCGAAGTGCGGGACCTTTTGCATCGCTTAGAGCCCCACCCCCGAACCAAAACGACGCGGCTGTGCGCGAAGCTTGACGACCAATATGGATTAGAGCCCGGGTTCCATCTGAGCACCCTTAGACATGCGGTAGCCTTCCGGTTCATACGGGTACCCCTGAATAAAGCGTTCCACAGCTGGACCTATGGGGGGGATCTCACACTCAGAGCAACCTTGCGAGTCAGCGAGGTGAACAATGCTTCTTAACCGAGTTTTCACAGAACCAGAGACGAACAAGCGTTACAGAGTTGTTCTGGAGCAGCTAAGTGATTTAATGCTAATCGATGTAGATAGCGAGAAAGCCTGGCCTTTCTCTGTCTCGGAAGAAGAGTTCCAAGCAGTTGGATATCAACTTATCGCTGATCCGTATCCTTTGGTTAATGTCGAAGAGGGAAGTGTTGGCGCTATAAGGCGGGATGAAGCTTGGAACACGATTAGCCCCTTGCTTGAGCATTATTCATCATTGTTCATCAAGAGTGAACGTAATCAGCTTATATATCAGCTGCTAAGAACTACGGACAAGCCAAGGCTTTATATCACCCGCCAACTTCGCCGTTATTGGCAGAGAGGAATGGTGCCAAATGCCCTGGCACCGGATCACCATAAATGTGGGGCCAGAGGGCAACCGAGGCGCAAGGTTGAAAACAAGGTCGGGCGGAAGCGAACGGTTTCTCCTGGGGTGGGTGTGCCAGTAACGGAAGAAGTCGCGGAACTCTTCAGAATGGCGCTTGATGGTTTTTATCTGACCAACGGAAAGGTGCCGTTGACCGCTGCAAAGGACAAGGCCGTTGGCCTTTTTAAGGCGAGATACCCGACTGCTACAGAATCGGCTATCCCGACATTGGCGCAGTTTCGGTACTTTTTTAAAACTAACTATTTGAATAGCGAAGCAGTTCGGAAGCGAACACCTGCGCGAATTTATCAAAAGGATATGCGGGCACTGACCAGCACGTCAGCGAATCTGAATTTTGGCCCCGGAGCACGGTACGAAATCGATGCGACGATTGCTGATCTCTATCTCGTGGCTGAGAGTTCTTCTGCTCGAAACCACACCCATGATGCAGGAAGTTGGTATGCGATGTTACCTTCTTGGAAACGGGCAGGCTCCGAATATTTATTTGTCTTAGCCAGAACATAGTCATGGTGGTTCCAGCAAATAAGAGGTTAAGAGTTTCAGGCGTGTTCGATCAGCAAAGAACATAAAGGCCGATTGATGTAGTAGTTCGCGCGACCGATTTTTTCCTTATGAAGAAAATCGTGCTCAACCAGTTGGTCCAGATATTTTGTGGCTGTGATGCGGCCGACGCCCAGCTCATTCATGACGAACTCGATTTTGGTATAGGGGTGACTGAATAGATTGTTTAGCAATTCCTGGCGGTAGATTTTTGGTAACTCATCTCTCATACGATGCTTGTACTGTTGCATCAGCGTTCTGATTTTATGAATTAGTTGAATGGTTGTTTGTGCGGTTTGAGATATGCCTTCCAGCATATACAGCAGCCAGGGCTCCCAGTTGCCGGTGTCACGAACATCCTGTAATTGCGAGTAGTATTCACCTTTGCTGCGGATGATGTAGCCGCTTAGGTAAAGCACAGGAAGGTCTAGCAGACCTTTGGCGACCAGATACAGGATGTTCAGAATTCTCCCGGTTCGACCATTGCCGTCGTAAAAAGGGTGGATGCTCTCGAACTGGTGATGAATGATGGCCATTTTAACCAGAACATCCGCATCACATTGTTCGTCATCATTTATGTAGGTCAACAGGTTACCCATCATCTCTTCAATTTCAGCCGCTTTTTGGGGAGGCGTATAAACAGTCTCGCCGGTGCGAGCATTTTTCAGGTCGGTGCCTGGCAGCTTGCGAAAGCCAGCGTTGTTCTTTTCCAGATACTGCTGCATGGCGAGAATATCGTGTAAGCGAATCAACTTTTGTGCTTTGACGACCCGGAAGCCTTCCTGCAAAGCATGGGCGTAATCTTGGACCTCTTTCGTAGCAGGGTTGGCAACCGCTTCCGTAAACAGGTTTGCTTTGTATATTTCATCGTGTGTTGTCACGATGTTCTCAATTTCAGAACTGTCCTTAGCTTCTTGCAGTGTCAGCGTGTTAATCAGGATAATTTCGTTCGGAATTGTGGCGGCAACGCCTTTGAGTTCAGCCAGGTAGCGGTGAGCTTCTGCGGTCTTTTTCAGCACGGCACGGCTTTCATAATGCTCGATATTCTTAAGAGGCAGTGGTTTCAGGTCTGGCATCGTGATTGTCTCGGTTTGGCTGTTTTCTATAGGTGTCGATAGTTCTGTATGTATAAAAGCCAATATTCTATATATGTCGGCACGGATATGCATAGAAAATTGAGAAAACTATACATGACGGTGGTTGTTCCGCTTTTTTCGCCAACTCAGCTTTGGAACGATGACCTATGTCGATAAAACGTCATTAAATCGACATAGGTTGAAGCAATGTCGATGGAATCAACACAGCTTCATCACGCCGACTGCAACGGCCGAATTGGCAGTTTCAGGTGGGGTGCGGAGCGGTCAAATTTGACCGTCACCCTGGCCAGACAATGCTTTCTCCATCTGTGGGCGCGCCCACAACTCTGGGGTATCCCCTTATCCACCCGAAAACCCAGCCTGCTATCGACGGTCAAATTTGACCGTCCAGGTCACAGTCGCCGAGGTGGAGCTAGGTTGTGTGCGCGCACACAGAATGCGGTGGGTGGTGAGTCCACAGTTTTAGGTGAAGCGCGAAGCGGTCAAATTTGACCGAAGATGGCCGCGATGTAATGCAGCGCTTTTGGTGCGGAGAAGATTTGCCGACCCTAGCGTGGAAGCCTAGCGCACCTTCACCTACTTCGAAGTCGTTGATGAATCCTACAGATGGCATGGGCCAACCTACCAAGTTTGGGCTTATACCGCATTGGCAAATTTCGTTAAGTTTTTTTCCTGAACCCAAGAACGTACAAGCAAAGCTCTGAGTGCCTAGCTTATGGTTTCTAAACGGGTTAGGGGCCTTCGAGCAAATAGGGTTCCGAGCGAGGTAGTGGCAAAGGATGTCAGGACAGGAGTCAGAAAATGGAATCAGCAATTCCTCGCAAACGTGCCGCGATCATCGGATCGGGAAGCATAGGGATAGATTTGATGTACAAGGTTATGCGTTCTCATCATCTCGATCTGAGTATGGTGATAGGACGAAGTCCGAATAGCGAGGGTTTGGCTATGGCCTGCGAGCTGGGCATTGCAACTTCGGCCGATGGCATTGAGTTTTTGGCTCGGCACGGCAACGAGATCGACATTGTCTTCGACGCGACCTCTGCGCAATCGCACAGAATTAACGACCAGGTATTTCGTAAAGCCAACCTGTTAGCAATCGACATGACCCCGGCGAAAGTCGGTGCGATCTGCGTGCCGTCGATCAATCTGGACAGCATCGCCAACGAACGCAATGTGAATATGGTCACGTGCGGCGGCCAGGCAAGCGTTCCATTGGCCTATGCGATTTCACAATCGTTCCAGTCCCTGGAGTACATCGAGGTCGCGTCGACAATCGCATCGGACAGCGCCGGCATGGCGACTAGGGAGAACATCAACCAGTACATTTTGACCACCGAGCAAGCATTGCGGCACTTCAGCGGCGCTGGTATGGCGAAGGCGATTCTGAACATTAACCCGGCCAAACCCGGCATCGACATGCAGACGACGGTGTTCGCCAAGGGCAGCTATGAATGCATCGAGAAGGTTCGGGCAAGTGTCAGGCAGATGGTTGCCCGCGTTCAACGATACGTGCCTGGTTACCAGATGGTTCTAGAGCCCATTGAGTCGAAGGGCCACCTGACCATGAGCGTAACGGTGCGAGGCAGCGGTGATTACCTTCCCGCGTACGCAGGTAATCTTGACATTATTAACTGCGCAGCTATTGCCGTCGCCGAATTCCATTCTGCTTGCTGGGAGCGGACCGCCGCATGATCACTATTACTGATTGTACTTTGCGCGATGGCAACCATGCCGTCCGGCACCAGCTTTCAAAAGACCAGATTCGTCAGTATGCCGAGCAGGCCGATGCCGCTGGCATCGACATAATTGAAGTGGGGCATGGTAACGGACTTGGAGGTTCTTCGGCGCTGCTGGGGGTGAGTAGCATCGACGACCGGCAAATGCTTGAGACGGCCAGAGCGGCGATCCAGCATGGACGGCTGGGTGTTCACTTCATCCCGGGGCTGGGCAAATCGACAGACCTTGAACTTGCAATCGAAGTCGGCGTTGATGTCTTCCGTATTGCATCTCACTGCACCGAAGCCAACATCACCGCCTCTTATATCGAATTCGTCAAGAATCAGGGCAAGACCGTATATGGCGTCCTGATGATGACCCACATGGCTGAGCCCAATGTACTTGCCAAACAAGCATCGCTAATGGCGGGCTACGGTGCCGATGCGGTCATTCTCATGGATAGCGCAGGTCATCTGACTCCTGACGATGTGCGCTGGCGGATCCAGGCAATACAGCAGTTGACTGAGACGAAACTGGGCTTCCATGCGCACAACAATCTGGGCATGGCTGTTGCGAACTCCATCGCGGCTGTCGAGGAGGGAGCTCAATTGCTGGACGCTTGTATCAAGGGTTTTGGCGCCGGAGCTGGCAATACTCAACTTGAGCCCCTGATCGCAGTGCTCAATCGCTTGGGGTATCGGACTCAATGCTCATTTGAAGCGGTCGCCGGGTTGGCGTACACCTCGGAACATTATCTGGATTGCCTGACACCACACATTGGCGCGGCCAATATCGCCAGTGGCATTCACGGCCTGTTCTCTGGGTTCGCGCCACATATAAAACGCGCAGCGGAGCAATTTAGAGTGGACGAATTTGAACTCTATCAACTGCTGGGTCAACGCAGGTTAGTGGCTGGACAGGAAGACATTATCGTCGAGACCGCGGTCAGACTTTCCACCGCCAACTGATCCCCACTTCAGGAATTTAATCGATGGCTGTCATTGATAAGCAGGACACTCGCTCGCCCATGATTCATGAAAAGGTAGCTTATTGGGCGACTGAAACGCCTGATGCTGTCGCCGTACGCAGTGCATTCGAAACATTGACCTATTCACAGATGGATTGCGAGTCTAACGCCCTTGCTGACTATCTGTCCGCCCAAGGGATTAAGGCGGGGGATCTGGTCGGGATTTTTTTCCAGCCGTCCGTGTCGACGCTGGTCTGCATTATCGGCATTCTCAAGTGCGGTGCCGCGTATGTACCGCTGGATGTAGCCAATCCAGCCTCTCGACTGACGCTGATGATTCAGCAACTGCCGAATCTCAAGCTTATTTTCGCTTCAACGAAGACCACCGACATTCTCAAGGAAATGCCTCTGGCGGTCGCTGAGATCGAATCCTTGCGTCGGCAACTGGCAGAAGCCCCGGTGGCTGGAGCTCTCGCCTCGACTGTCCGTGAGGACGATCTTTGCTACACCGTGTTCACCTCGGGCACCACTGGCATTCCCAAAGCGGTGGCCATTACTCATCGCAGCTGGGCAAATCTGATCGACTGGCATGTCCGCGAATATCGCCTCGACCAAGAGGCCAGCGGCATCCTGGTCTCGGCATTCGGTTTCGATATTTCCCAGCGCAGCCTGATAACGCCGCTGTATTGCGGGGCGGCAATTTCACTCACGATCAGTTCCGTGTTCGATGGCTACGAGATTGTCGATATCATCGAGCGTCATCGGATCCGCAGCATTCACTTAGCGCCGAGCTCGCTCTACCTGATCATCCAGGCTGGTCAGGATGGAGATCGCCTAGCGACGCTAAGGCATCTGTTTATCGGCGGCGAGACACTAGCAACTGCACGAGTGATGGACTGGGCCCGGAAAAAAGGCCCCGCATGCAACCTCATCCACCAGTACGGCGTTGCTGAATGCACGGATGTTGCGACGTCTTACACCATGTCTGACTACCAGGCCTATCTGGCCGAGGGCATTCCTATGGGCAGTCCCGTCGGCAATTGCCGCGTAGACATTCTTGATGAGGAGGATCGCCCGGTCGTCATGGGGGGCGTTGGCCAGATCGTGATTTCCGGCATGGGTGTCGGCAGAGGCTATCTGAACAACCCCGTTCTGCAGGCAGAACGCTTCAGGGACGTGCCCATTGATGGCGTTGTTTGTCGCGCCTACTTCACCGGGGATTACGCTCGACGCGTCTCGGATGACAAGTCGATCTGTCTGGGGCGACGGGATAACCAGATTAAGATCCGCGGCATGCTCGTGAACCTGTCCGAGATCGAGAATGGGGTCCGCAATGTATTGCCGGCGGTTGAGGATGCAATTGTTTTGAATACCCAGACCGTCGCTGGCCAAGATCCTGAACTCACCGCCTTCGTGGCGACCGCAGACGAACTGCCTGCGCTTCGTGAAATCGGCCACCGGCTCGGAAGTCTTCTGCCCCGCCATATGCACCCACGGCGCTATGTGGCCTGCAAACAGTTCCCACTGACCCAGAACGGCAAAATTAATCGCCAGGCCCTGTTGGGTATGGTCTGAAAAAAGCCTACCGCATCATCCAAAAAAGGAAGCATTACATGACACAAATGGACCAGAAAATTTCTGCTACGACCGGATTACCTGCAAGCGCCGTCATCACTGACGACATACAGAAGGATATTGAGTTCTTCGAAAAAAATGGCTTCATCGGTCCGATCAAGCTGTACGAACCGGATGAGGCGGCAGAGATCCTTCGTGCATTACGGGCAGCCAACCATGACCGCTCGCACATTCTTTATAACAACAACATGAACTATGACCGGCATTTCGATATTCCCGAATTGTCCAAGCACATCATGCACCCGACTATTCTGAAATACCTTCGCGGAATTCTCGGCGCCGACCTGTTGTGCTGGCGTTCGGAATGGTTCGCCAAGTTCCCTGGAGGCCGGGGTACTGAATGGCACCAGGTCCGTGACTACAGTTACACCGACGGTAGCCCCCTAATTGTACCGACCCAGACCGACTGGAACGCCTACATCGATTTGACCGTGTGGACCGCGTTCACACCTGCGACCAAGGAAACTGCGTGCATGCGCTTCCTGCCGGGCTCGCACAAGAAGTTCTACTACGACGAAAAGAAAAGCGTCTCCACCGGTCGCAACGGCGATTACCGGCACACTCAGACCGATACCGGCTTCTTCGGCTACGACTTTTCCGAATTTAAGGTTGATCCATCTTGGGATCCGGAAAGTGCAAACCCGGTGGACATGGAATTGCAAGCCGGTGAGTGCGTGATCTTCACCGCATCCTGTGCTCACGCTTCTCATAACAACTCCACGGAGCGGCAGACCCGACTGGCAATTTCTGGCCGTTACGTTCCCACTCACGTGCGAGTCTATCCGGATCTCAAGAGCTATAACGCGCATGGCGAAACGTTTGGCCTGGCGGACTATGCGACGGTGCTGGTGTCCGGCACGGACACTTACGATCACAACAAAATCCGCAATACCAACAACCTCGATCAGATGTTTTCGTTCTCTCAGGCAGAGGAGAAAACCCCATGCTGAACGCCATTCACAAAATCTGCGCCGAGGTACTCGATTACCCGGATCTGAAGGTGGACGAGGACTTCTTCGATGTCGGTGGACACTCTCTGATGATGGCGGAGATCCAGCGTCAATTGCATGAGAATTTGAAAGTCCACATCAACATGGAAGCGCTGTTCCGCAATCCTACCGTGATCAACCTTAGCAAGGCGATTCACTTGACTTTGACCGAGCAAGCGGGCTAACCCCGGGCGGCCCACGTCGACTGAGTGGGCCACCCGATTTGGAGACAAGAACATGAGAACTTTCGCGTTGTTGGAGCAGCCGCAAACTGGCGAAGCTGCCGACCTGACCTTCAAACGCGGCTCGCTATTTGCCGCTTTCATGAGCCGAGCGACCCAATGTGTCCCTGTCAATGCCGACAAGATTGAGGCGGCCCAACACCTGAATCGGCTCCTGGAAAATGGTCAGGTGCACTTCAACCCGCTTGAAGATGGCGCGTTCGAGGCGTTCTACGGTCCGTCTTGCGACGCCACAGTGCAGATTTCCACCCAGATTCCGTTCTGGTCGGAGAAGATCGTCTCGAAAATCCGAAAATCCGTGCGTCAGTCCCAAGGGGCAATCTGCTCGTTGCAGATGTTCGACTCGCAAGAGTCCATCGACGTTTTTGTTACTGACTGGAGCTCCTGTACGGCAGCCTGTGCCATCGCGGTGCACAAGTATCACTGGTTCACACGTCGTCTGACTGATCGCCCCGACGCCGACAATTACTTCACAGGTGCTTATGTACGCAATCCGCTGACAGGCGATCTGATGTCCGTCTGGGTTGCGGACTGGGTCAAACCCGACTTCGGCACAGGTGCCGTACTGGTCAACCCAGCCCACAACAAGACCGACCTTGAGTTCGCCAGACGGGTCGGCCTGCCGATCCGCTTCGGCCTCTCCCTCGACGCGCAGGTCGATGAGCACTCGATGCCGATCCCGCCGGTGCTCAAGACGGGCTTTGCCATCCGTACCGGCTGGCTCGATGGAAAACCTGCCTCGCAGGTGCACAACGACACTGTCAATGTATTGCTTCGCAAAGGTAGCGCTCGATTGCACGAAGACCGACGCATTCCCGGCGAGTCGATTGCCCGTATCGAACAGACCTCGTCGGACCGTGCAGAGCTGTATTGGAGTCCGCAATACGGGACGTTCCATCAGGAAGCTGCGAAGGGGTTGCCGGTACGTGTCGACTTCAGTCCAAGCTTCCAGGCGGCCGTGACCACAGTCAGGCATCGACCCGACCATCTGCAAGTCGATGCATCGATCCAGAAAAAGAACATCGGCGTGCTTGCTGGGCTCATTTTCGATCTGGGTGGCGTTGAGGCGTTTGTCCCGCTGACGCTGCTCGAATCCGTCGAGTATGCCGGCAGTCGCAGTGGCGGCGATCCGGCGGTGGATCTTGCCCTGCTGGTCGGCGAAGAACCGGAAAAGGTGCTGGTAATTCGCAAGGCCTTGATCGACCAGATCGACAGTTTTCTCAACGGTTGCCAGAAGCTTTCCGCGCGCCTAGGAGAGAACGGAGTGCTGCCGCCGGCACAGGTGAACGCTGCGCTGGTTCAGGGAGATCCTGTCTCCGCCTTCCGTACCTTTTACCAATGGCAGAAGCAGATGGTCGTCAACGACGACGTGATCGACCAATCCGCCTACACCTCGATTCTTTCAACGTTCGGCCTGCAGTCGGCCTAAGTAGGAGATCACGATATGGAAATTTTCCTCTACGCCTTCAGCGTCATGTACAGCCCAGGTCCAGTCAATGTGATGGGACTGAACGCCGGACTCACCGGGCAGTTTCGCCGCACGGTCGGTTTCTTCATTGGGGTCGGTTGCGCGATGTTCGCTCTGTTCCTGATTTTTGGTTACACCGGCGAGGCGTTGATTTCGCGTTCTGCGCTGCCTTATCTGGCGCTGATCGGCGGGCTTTACACCCTGTATCTGGCCTTCAAGGTTTTTACCTCGACCGTTGTTCTGCCAGGGAAGGCTGAGGCAGCAGGTCAGCCGACAGACAAGCCTCTGACGTTCTGGAACGGTTTTCTCATCCAGGCCTTGAATCCGAAAGGGATGATGGTGGTGTTGCCGATTACGACGGTGATGTTCCCCGCCGCTCATGTCACGGGCTCCAGCATCGCGCTGGTCTCCACCATGATCGCGCTGGGTGGTGCGGGGGCTCCGGGTATCTATTCACTGCTCGGTGCCGTACTCGGCAAGCGAATCTCCAATGAGTCTTACTTCAACTTCTTCAATCGACTGATGGGTATCGCGCTGGCGGTCTGCGCAGCTTTCATGCTCTACGACTTCTACATACACATTCAAGGACTCTGAGATGCTTAAGCAACAGCCTGTGATCAACTGGGGGACCGTCCCGCAAGAGCAGTTGGGTGACTTGATCGTGCGTCAGATCATCAGCGGCGACGAATTGATGATGGTCAAGCTGACCATGAAAGCCGGTGCTGTGGTCAAGCACCACCGCCATCCTAACGAACAGATGACTTACATTCTCAAGGGTAAGATCCGGTTTACTCACGGTTTGGAGATGGAGCAGAGCACAACATTGTGCGCGGGGGATGTTCTCCACTTTCCGGCTAATGTCCCGCATGCAGCCGAGTGCCTGGAGGACACAGTCGACCTTGATGTTTTTACTCCACGAAGGCATGACTGGTCTGAAGCGAATGGCAACGCCTATTTTGAACAGCCAGTAGAGGCGTGCGATGAGTAGTGCGCCATCGAGCAAGTGGCTCCAAAGAACAGTTCAACCATCTGCGCGAAGCCGCCTATTGTGCTTTCCATTTGGCGGCGGCAGTGCCTCGTTCTATCGAGACTGGCAAGCAATGCTAGGTTCGCAGGTCGAGGTCTGCGCTATCCAGTTACCGGGACGAGAGTCGCGTTTTAGCGAGTCATTTACCACTGATATCAATGACCTACTGCCACCACTCGCAAATGCAGTGTCCGACCTGTTCGATCTGCCCTTTCACCTGTTCGGATACAGCCTGGGCGCTGGTATAGCGCAAAAATTTGCCAGTTACTGCGATGCGTTTTATCCCAGCGCGGAGATACTTTCACTCACTGTGTGTGCCTGCTCAGCCGCGCCCGAGCATCGCCTGCGCTCATCAGCCATGAGCGACGAGCAGTTCATGAACTACATCATGGGGCTTGGAGGGCTCCCCGATGAAGTCGCCGCTAACCCCGGATTGCGCTCAATCGCCTTGAGGACTTTGCGCAGTGACTTCACGCTCTCCGAAAGCATTAATCTTGCTGACGCCGACCCGGTGGCGATACCGACTCTTGCAATCGGCGGCGACCAAGACCCGTCTGTGCCGATCGCCGGGTTGCAGGCGTGGTCGGGCAAGACCACTGGCAACTTCGTCCGACAGGTTTTCCCTGGAGGTCACTTTTTCGTTCGTCAGAACTTACCGAAAGTTCTGGGCGCCCTCCGAGATTTCATCGCCTTGTGACTACGATTGGATCGCCCTTGAAATGGACTTCATTAACGTGTTTCTCAATATCACCACAGGTGCATCGTTGATTCTTCTGATGCCAGGTCCCACCAACACCTTGCTAATGACTTCCGGTTACACGTGCGGTCCTGCCCGGACATTGCCACTGATCGCCACCGAAGCGCTCGGCTACAGCATTGCGATCAGCGTTTGGGGCTTCGTACTCATTGCATTGTCCGAACGCTATTCGGGCATAGGCACGGCAGTGAGGCTGCTCTGTGCGGCCTATCTGGCGTTCTTGGCTTGTCGCATTGCTTCGATGAAACAGCTGGCGAGCGAGTCCCACCGTCCGGCAGTGAGTTCTAGGTCACTGTTGACCGCAACCTTACTTAATCCAAAGGCGCTGTTGTTTGCCTCCGTGGTATTTCCACGGGAAGTTTATGACACGGCGGAACTCTACAGTTGGGCTCTGTTGTCCTTCCTCTTGATCGCGGTGCCGATAGGGTTCGCCTGGGCATGGCTGGGGCAAGTGGTACGGACTGCACCGAGCCACGCCATGCAACGCTGGGTACCGAAGTTGATCGGGTTATCGCTGTTGTCCTTCTCTCTCTACCTGACTTACCCGGCATTCAAATGAACGATACCGACGCGCAACGAGTAGTCTTTCGCTCCCATGGTTCACCTTCCGTGCTGGAATTTGAGTCGTTAACGCTCAAACCTTTGGAGCTCGGACAGGTCCGGGTTCGCAATCAAGCGATAGGTGTGAATTTTATCGACACCTATTTTCGCTCCGGATTGTATGCGCCTCCCGCATTGCCTTCGGGCCTGGGCACAGAGGGGGCCGGTACGGTGGTCGAGTGTGCCGAGGATGTGCAGCAGTTTCAGCCGGGTGACCGGGTCGCCTATGTCCAATCGACTCTGGGCGCCTACTCCACTCACCATTGCTTAGATCAGCGCCATCTCGTCCACCTGCCGGACGACATCAGCTTCACAGCCGCGGCGGGCGGATTGCTCAAGGGGCTCACGACCCTTTGTTTATTCAACCAGGTCAGTCGGCCGAAAAGCGGTGATACCGTGCTGTTTCACGCCGCTGCCGGTGGAGTCGGGCTGTTAGCCTGCCAATATGCCAGGAGTAAGGGGGTCCGCTTGATTGGCGTGGTTTCAAATGAAGCCAAAGCCGAGCAGGCACGTTCGGCGGGTGCATGGGAAACTGTACTCACAGGGGAGAATATCGCTGAGAAAGTCCGCCACCTGACCGGTGGCAAGGGGGCGCGATTCGTCTATGACTCGGTCGGCCGCTCCACTTGGCGATCCTCGCTGGATGCCACTGCATCCTGCGGGCATCTCATCAGTTTTGGTAATGCATCGGGACCCGTTGTAAACGTCGCTTTGGCCGAGTTGGCGCGCGCGGGGTCACTTACAGTCAGTCGCCCTATACTCTTCGACTACATCAGCGACCCTGCTGCGCTGCAAGCCGCAGCGCTGGAGTTTTTTCAATGGTTGCGAGAGGGTTTGAACGTTCGAGTGGGGGCGACATATGCGCTCAATGAGGCTGAACAGGCGCATCTATTGTTGGAAAGTCGTAACACTACCGGATCTATAGTGCTTGTACCGTAGACGAAAGCTTCATACTGACCCATTATGATGGCGTTACACCAGCAAGCTAAGGATCAGCACTATGTCAGGTACATTAATAAGCCAGGTAGTCCGGCCATGATAGAGTTTCCATCTCCCAAGGACTGGGTTAGACACTCGCCGCACTCCTCCAAACTCGAACGACTGGAGGCCTTTTTCTGCGCACACGGCTTTGACCCTCATCGTCACGACACCTATGCCATTGGCCGCACTCTTTCAGGTGTCCAGAGTTTCCGCTACCGGGGAGAGAATCGAAACAGTCTGCCAGGGGAAACTCTGGTGCTGCATCCAGATGAAGAGCATGACGGTCATGCTGGCAGCGATTCAGGTTTTCGCTACCAAATGCTCTATATCACTCCAGAGTTAGCCCAGCAGGTCCTACACGGAAAACCGCTTCCGTTCCTGAAAGGGGGCATATCCAATGATCCTCGGTTTGCTGCGGTGACAGATAACATCCTTGCCGCACTGGATGACCCGCTCGATCCGCTGGAGGAAGACGACGCCATTTTCCAATTATTCACTACGTTGCAGGCTGTATGTGGTGAGCGCGCCGCTAAGGGAACCAATTGCTTCAGTGCAGCTGATAGAGCGCGTGAGTACATGAACGACAATATCCAACAGCCAGTCAGCCTAGATGACTTAGCCGAATGCACCGGACGGGACAAATGGAGTCTGTCAAAAGATTATCGAGTCTATTTCGGCACAAGTCCCCACCGCTACCTGACGATGCGCCGTCTAGATCGAGTGAAGTCTGCGATCTTTGCTGGAAAATCACTGGTTGAGGCCTCGGTCGAAGCAGGATTTTTCGATCAGAGCCATATGACGAAGCATTTTAAAAAAGCATTTGGTGTATCACCGGCGCGTTGGTGCCGACCCAAAGATCGAGATCTGATCTAAGTTTTCACAATGCTGGAGAATTCGAAACCTTGACTCGTAAGGAACTAGGTAAGCATATGACGAAACGTCCCTGACGGTACGATGTAAGTGCCCGGCCACCCAGAATATTAGGCGAAAAGTTCTGAGCACACTCGTAAAGCTCGCGGTGTGAGCAGCGAGTGAAGTCGACTGGAGAGCGCTCAGCCGAAAATACGACGTATGAATCGCCCCTAGTTTCTCGACACTCACCATACTCTGGCAGACTGCTCCCGGCCCCCTAGGCATGCCAACCACCACCCGCTTTCGGCCAGAAGGAGGCGCCCAGAAATATCTACAAAACCAGGAGCGATTCATTCTGGCCCCTATAATTGTCATCCCGAATCGGATGGTAGTGTTCGAGTGTGAGACTCCGCCTATGTTGGCGGCTTTCAGGTGGGAACGGCTACAAGGCTGATGAGGTGCCCGTCCTCTAGGTCGAACTGGCCGTCGAGCTCACGACCGCTACACCATTCAGCGGATAGGTCAGTCAATAGGCGTAGCCGAGCATGACCATCGGCACCCCATTCCAACAGCTCGGCGTGTTCGAAATAGAAGTACTTGCCAGTCAGCGGGTAGAGCGCCTTGAAGAGGCTTTCTTTGAGCGAAAAAGTCAGCGTCACGCCGAATGCCACCTCCTGCGGGGCCAAGCGTCGCAGCTCACGAGGGGTGAGAATCTCTGCGGCCAGTTGGATAGCCTGTTCCTCACCTAGCAGATTTTCTATGTCGAGGCCGAGGCCGCGCCAGTCAGCGCAACGGGAGACAATCGCAGCAGCACAGCCGCCGGCATGGGTGATTGAGCCACAGAGGCCGGCGGGCCAGACCGGCGCGCGACTCTCGCCAAGGCCAGGCGTCTCGCCCCGTCCAGTGAGGTGGGCGATGCCGGCGCGGGCGCAAAGGCGCCCAGCAAGGAACTCCGCGCGGCGCTTGACGGCCGCTCGCTGGATGCTAGCGGGCTGCTCGACAGCATAGTGGGCAAAGGCTTCGTCCGCTAGGCGAGTCGGATCGAAGCTCGTGCTATACAGGAGCGCGCCCGGCAGACTCTGCGGCAGAGACCAGCGCACTTGCGGCGGGGACAGGAAATTGTCAGTGCTATGTATGTCTAGAGTTTTGCCCGTAGAACACTCGTAAATCAGCATTGAGGCACCTAGAGTGGATGCGTCTGCAAGACTTGCTGGACGCGTTATCGCTCACCTGGCGAGGGTCACACTTGGAAATTTAAGCATTGGTACACGCATTCCAAGCAGTTCGCCAGTAGTCAGCGTCATAGAATTTACGTAAATTGCATTTCCTGCCTATTTATAAATCATTTCTGGTGTTTCACCGGAAAGTCCAACGGCTCTTGCTCAACGCCTAGGGGCTGATGAATTCGTGCTCTATAAAAGATCGACTGTAGGCACTGCACCAACTTGAACACCCTGCTGGTCCAACCTGACACGCGAAACCGGAAAGGTCTGAACAGCCTGCTGCGCAAATTGATACAGCTGGCGCGGATGGGCCGTCGCGATTGATCGAATTCCACAATGCCAAGCGCGTCAGCCACCACCCTGTAGGCAACACTCACAACCTGTGCAACTTGATTGGTCTCGTCCAACGCTCAAATCACCTGTCGGGAATGTCGATGGCTCCGCAGGCCGTCCAGTATTGTAAGCGTGAGGATGCATCATCTTTCAGGTTGAGTGAGGACAGCATGGTAAGCAGGCAGATTACGATTGAGGACTGGGATGGTGATGGCGGCATCCGTATAACACCGGCATCAAATCGACGCTTGCGAAGCAAGCAGCTCACCGAGCCGAATCGCTCAACACGCTCCAACCACCGATAGACAGTCGCCACCGAGACAAGCAGCTCATCCGCAACCACTTTGACGTGCGCCGCCGTTCGCGACGGCAGACCTACCAGGGATGCAAGGATCCTGTAGCGCTCCATGGCAACTTGCCAATCATCCTCTGGGATGGAAACCAGATCTCGGCGCTCAGCTTCCTGGTCAGCGGCTTCCAAATTAATCGCTCTGCTCATCTCTTGCCCTTAGGTGTCAGCTGGCACAGTGAATGGTGTGCCATTTGCCAGTTTGGCACTGTTTAGACAGTGCCATATCCGCCTTCAGTGTCACGCTAGCAGTCTAGCAAATAAAAGGGCCCGACCCCCCAACCCCGCTCACATCAGGGTGTTGCACGGATACCAAAGCCCAGTCGGCAACGCTGGCACCGATCTTGCCCGTTTATTCACCACTCCTCACCTAAAAAGTGGAATTATGAAATGAAAAATCAAATGCAGAAAGGTTTTACCCTGATTGAACTGATGATCGTTTTGGCGATCATTGGTATTTTGGCCGCAGTGGCCATTCCGGCTTACCAGGATTACATTGCCCGCGCTCAAGTGTCTGAAGTTTTTTCTATGACTAGTGGAATGAAAACCACCATTTCAGAATACGGCCAAATCAATGGCGCCTATCCAGGTACAACCATAGCCACAACACCCTCAAACACTGATCTAACAGTTGCAGGGCAATATGCAGATGCATTTGTTGGGGATGGCAATGGTGTTATTACTGTCACGTTGAAAGGTGCTGGAACTGTTAACGCTAATATTGCGGGTGGCATTTTGACTTTGACGCCCCCAGCCATTAACACCAGTCCGACTGCATTTGAATTCACGTGTGCAGTCACTAGAGGTATCGATCTCAAATATCTGCCGAATAATTTCACGTAATAGGTTGTTAAGTTACTGATTAGTTAAAGATCAGTGTTCATCTAACCCAATACTCAAAGGCCCGATGGTTTCGATCCCGGGCTTTTGTCATTTCTGAGGCGAGTATTCTGCACCATGTTCATGCCAGCAGGCTGGCAATAAAATAGTATATCCTATCGGGTTATCATCAAGCCCAGAGCTGATGCGGGCAACACCAAACCTGCCTTAAAGCGGCTCCATAGCCCGCCACAGGTGCGCGTTTTCAACGACCTTGCGCTGCGCTCTTAACTTGAAAGATGCTGGTATTTCAGCCTGTGACAGCGCACAAAAGCAGAACTACTCCTGAAACAAATCAGCATGTGTGCCAGTTCTGGCCAACTGCAACTCCTCACCGTCCACTCGGTACAGCAGCAACCAGTCCGGCTCAATATGTGCGTCCCGATAGCCCTTCCAGTTACCGCGCAACGGGTGATCCTGATACGCCTCGGGCAACGGCGTCTGGCGCATCAGCAGGCTGAGCAACAGGTTTGGTTGTTTTCTATAGGTGTCGATAGTTATATATGTATAAAAGCCAATATTCTATATATGTCGGCACGGATATGCATAGAAAATTGAGAAAACTATACATGACGGTGGTTGTTCCGCTTTTTTTCGCCAACTCAGCTTTGGAACGATGACCTATGTCGATAAAACGTCATTAAATCGACATAGATTGAAGCAATGTCGATGGAATCAACACAGCTTCATCACGCCGACTGCAACGGCCACATGGCATCGTTCAACTCCTCCAGCACCACGTCCAGCTAATCCCCCAGTACTTTGTCCATGCGTTTGGCGCCGCCGTCTTCGGCGAAGCGGTTGTTGACAAAATCCCGGTCAATGATCACTTCGTGCACCAGTTGTTTGGCCAGGCGGTCCAGCCATTTGCGCTGAGCGGAGGTCCAGCTGTGGCGGGTGTAGATGTTGTCTATGGCGTGTGCCACGCGCTGTTCGAAGGGAATCAGCGCCTCGCCCAGGGCGGCGCGGCGGATGTGGCCGATGATGCTGGCGGCTATGTCTTTGTTGGTTTGGTTGCGCACGGCGCTTTGCAGGTGCGCTTCGGAGTAGCCGTGGTTGTCAAGCAGCAGTTTTACTTCGCGCAGCTGCTGACGGGTCAGGTCGCGGGGTTTGTTGACCACCACGGCCAGGGCCGCTGACTGGTTCAGCTGTAGGTTGATGAACTGGCTGAATTCGTCCAGATAGTCTTCGGGCTTTTTATGCTTGCCGTAGCGTAACTATTCAGCTCATATCTGCCACGATCATTAAAACTGAGCCTCTTCTGTATCCATAAACGCAGGATTTTTCCCCTGAAAGAGTAACGCCAACGCCTCTGTGGCTGACATCCCCTGCTTACGACACGTCGACAGGTAACTGCGAACCCGGCAAAAGATCTTCGCCCCCTCCATGGATCGAAAACAACCGGATATCTTTTGCTGCACTTTCGTCATGCGCAGGTCGTTCTCACCCTGATTATTGGTGAAAGGGACGTACTCGACATCCATGAAACGCAGGACGTCGTGCTCGAAGTGTCGCAACCTCTCCAGTAAGTTTCGGGCTTTTGATCGTTTTAGCCGGCCTCGTTTTCCTTCCTCTCGCGGGCTCTCATCGGGAGGTGGACATTCGCTATCTGCCTCTTCAAGAAGTCGTCGATAGCGCTGTCGCCACGGGTCAGCGTCGGTGGCTGGCAAGCGGCCACCGGCATCTGCTATCTCCCCCTTTCTGGAGGACTTCTCTCGGTTCGGATCTGAGGAGGGCGGCTTGCTGCTGTTTTTGCTATTGAGTGTGGTGCGGTTGAGGAGCATCGCCACCAAAAGGAGCAACACCTCCAGTGCTGCCTTGAGTGAAGGCGACAGATCGCGCTCTTTCTCGAGAAGTTTTTTGACGGATCCGATCGCCGAATCAACGTCAATATTTTCTATCTTCAATGTCTGCCCGCACCTGGATGGCTTTGTGAGGCGTCCATTATCGCAGGGGGTTTCAGAGCGACATTTTTGGCTCTGAGGGCCATTCTGAGGCGATTAAAAAGCTGAGGCCGTCCCGTGATCGAAATCGGTTAGTAGAGCCCTTCAGCAGACCTTATGCCGTCGGCTATGGCCTGCGTGGTGGCATCGGTACGAATGCCGATAAAGCGGGAAGATTCAAGCAAAAACCCTGTCAAGAACTTTCGCAGTTTTTTTGAGCTGAATAGTTACGAAATTTTTACCGGTGCCTCAGAACAGCGAGCTGAGAAAACCGATGGCCACCATCGAATAAAAGGCAGCGCAAATCAGCCCGAACGATTTACGGGTACGGGCGAAAAACCGTTCCGCCGAATGCGCGGAGAAGGCCAGTGCATAAGTGCAGAAAATCACGCCCCCCAAAACCGCACAGCTCGCCACCAGGACAAAACTGGCCCAGATCGGCGCGCTGGCACTCAGCCCGACAGTGGTCACGGTGAACCAGGTCAAGGTCGCCTTGGGGTTGGTCAAGTGAATGCCCAG
The DNA here is from genome assembly GCF_023311895.1 of Marinobacter sp. M3C. Lineage (GTDB taxonomy): Bacteria > Pseudomonadota > Gammaproteobacteria > Pseudomonadales > Oleiphilaceae > Marinobacter. The sequence continues at coordinate 2,739,231 of NZ_CP092284.1, read as the reverse complement.
CCCTTGCAAATAGAAGCCCAGGTTGCGCGTCTGTTTTTCCTGCGTACGCGCCACGATCACGGCGTTGCGCGCCAGCGCACCGCGGATCGACTTCCAGGCCAGGAAGAACAGATAGCAGGCGCCCAATATCTTCAACCACACCAGCACCTGCGTATTGGACATCAACAGCGCTGAGACGCCGGCAGCCGTCATTGCACCCCAGCACAACGACCCGGAAATGACCCCGGCGGCCAACGCCAGGCCCGGTGTGCGCCCGTAATTGAGCGAGGTATTGGCAATCGCCAGGTTGCCTGGCCCCGGGCTGGCGGTGCCGATCACGTAAACCCCCAGTGCGGCAGCGAAACTCGAAAACTCAAACATAGGACCCTCTCATACCCATCGCGTCAGCGCCCACGTGCAGACGCAACGACGATGCGGTCTCGGCCCGCGCTACGTGGAAGCGCGTGACATCGATAATCTGCCCGCTGTCGACCGAAGACGCCAAGTGATGGCAGGTTGAATGTAAGCGCCAATAAATCAGCACCTACATTCCAGCTCGCCGATTGCACACACTGACCTCCTCACCCATTCCATGAGGAATCAGCATGACCCCAACCGAACGAGCACACGCCTGGCAGCAGCATATCACTGACTGGCAAGCCTCCGGCGTGTCCGGCAGCGCTTACGGTACACCGCGCCTATCACTTGCAGTCCGTCCTGCAGCCACGAGTATTGCCGGAAAATGGCCCCGGCGCCCAGCCCGACTGCCACCAACATTAACGGAAAACCGATGTTGATCCCTGCCAGATGCCGCATCGTGCGGCCCATCCCGAAATTCGCCCCCGATGACATCAACATCACGTTGTTAGGCCCTGGCGTGACGCATGTGGCGATCACGAACAAAATGATCGAGTAGTAATCGAGGCTCTGCATCGTCATGCTCCATCGATCAGCGTCAGCGGCGCCAGTTGCGGAGCTGTATAGGGCATATCATCCCAAGGCGTCGAGGTGTATTACAGATACAGCAGTGATGAATTTTTTAAATACAGACTGCCTTTTTTTGTATAAAAATTTCAAAAAACCCCCTATCTGTCGCTTTTCAAGCAACAGACGAAAAGCTACAGTCAGAGCTATGACTCTTTATCTGAACCTCGCCGAATCCATCAGCAGCCGCATTGAGCAGGGCCTGTACGGGCCTGGCGAGCGCCTACCCTCTGTACACCGCCCTTAGCCATGAGCACGGTGTCAGCCTGACAACCGTGCAACAGGCCTACCGTGTATTGGAATGTTCCGGGCTGGCGATACCGCGCGCCAGGTCGGGCTACTTCGTTCCTGCCGACAGGCGAGTGGCGCCATTACCGCAAATGGACCGTCCGATCTTGCGGCCGGTGAACATTTCCCAATGGGACATGGTTCGGGAGCTGATGCGCTTCGATCAGAGTACCAGTACCGTTCAGTTGGGTTGCGGCATGCCGGATGTAACCGCGCCCACCCTCAAGCCGCTGCTGACCACAATGGCCCGTATCAGCCGGCGCAGTGACAGCGCAAGCCTGCAGTACAACCACATCCAGGGCGTATTGGCATTGCGTGAACAAATCGCTCGGCTGTCCATTGATTCGGGCTGCAGCCTGACCCCGGCCGACATAATCGTCACCAGCGGTTGCCAGGAAGCCCTGTCTACCGCCATACGCGCGGTTTGCGTGCCCGGCGACATCGTTGCCATTGCCTCGCCGAGCTACCACGGCATCACGCAAATTCTCAAGGCCGCCGACCTCAAGGCACTGGAGATTCCCACCGGAACCTGTCACTGGCATCAACCTGGAAGCCTTGGAAATGGCCATGGAGCAATGGCCGATCAAAGTTATCCAAGTGACGGCCAACTGTAACAACCCCCTGGGCTACATCATGCCCGACGATCGCAAGCTCAAGCTTGTCCGCCTGGCCCAGCGTTTTGACGTGCCGATCATTGAAGACGATATCTATGGTGATCTATCATATCGCTATCCGCGGCCGCGCTCACTGAAGTCCTTTGATGAGGACAATCGGATTCTGCTGTGCAGTTCATTTTCCAAGACAGTGGCACCCGGCCTTCGGGTCGGCTGGATCGCCCCGGGACGCTACCTGCCACAGGTGCTGCACATGAAATACATTGGCTCGGGCGCCACGGCGACACAACCCCCGTTAGCGGTTGCCGAATTCATCGCCAAGGGCAATTACCTCCAGCACCTGCGCCGTATGTGCAAACAATACAAGCGCAACGGCGACCTGATGAGCGAATGGGTCAACCGCTATTTCCCGGCGGGCACCCGAGTCAGCCAACCCCAAGGGGGGTTTACGCTGTGGATCGAGCTGTCGGAAGAGTTCGACAGCTATGCCCTCAATCGCCTGTTGGAAGCCCAGAACGTACAAGTGGCGAGCGGCAATATTTTCTCGGCGGCGGGAAAATATCGTAACTGCATTCGGATGAACTTCGCCAACCTGCCCACTCGCAAAATGGAGATGGCGGTGCTGAAGGTCGGTCGGACCATCGGCCAACTCATGGAGCAGGAGCCGAGCGACCTCCGCGTCGGGACAGCAGGAACAACAATAGCGGCGAATACCTGACCTGTGGCAAGCGGCCTTTCCACAAGTACGAAATGCACGCTCAACTACATGGTATTGCAGCCACGCGATCGAGGTTTCATGTTGGGCGTGCCTAATGTTCTGAGTTAGAAATTTGCCCCTCTGAAAATGGGGGGACTACCGGCCCATCTCTATACCCTGGTGAATTTCCCAGCACCATAGATCAGGGCCTGGCATAGCCGCCGCGAGATATCCTGCCAACGCTGCTGAAGCGCTTCCTGCAGCGCTTCCTGTAGCGAGGTCTTCACGAACCCCACCTTCTGTCGAGAACATGCGACTGCGTAGCAAGCCCAGGGCGAAGGTTGCGCATTCGCACCATGTCGCACGAATCGCTGAGTAACGTCACGTATCGCGAAGGAGTTTGCGGAATTGTGCCGGCGTTCGGCCGGTCTGATTACGGAAAACGCGGGTCAGATGGCTCTGGCTCGAAAAGCCACAATCAACGGCAATTTCTGCAATCGGTGTGTCCGAGCGCAGCCGCTGCTTCGCACGACGTACTCGCTGCCCGGTAATCCACGCGTGGGGTGGGTAACCACGCACGAGACGGAACATCCGATGAAAGTGAAACTCGGACATGTTAGCCAGCAGCGCAAGGTCATTAAGATGAATGGTCGTGGCGAGATAGGCTTCGATATAATCCTCCACTCGGCGCAATACATGAGGCGCGAGACCCCCGAGGAGGCGTGCCTTGCGACCTGGAAGCACCCCGATCAGATCCGTCAGTGCGCCTTCCGCGTGAAGGATGTTGTTCGACATTGCGGCGCGGGCGAGTTCGGCAAGCGGTTGCGCGACGTTTGGCTTATCGACGAAGTTGGCCTCGATGAGATCAAGCTGGCGGGCGTCGCAGTCATGGGTTTCTGAAAACATACTGCGCAGCCTTTCGTCTGAAAGGTAGAGATGAACGAATCGGAACCGTTTGGTGATCTCCCACTCCGAACTTTGTCCCGCAGGCATGATGCAGACTGCGCCGGGCCATCCGGATACCTTGCCAGCATCAAGCCGTCGGGTTCCTGTCCCACCCTTCAGGTACAGACTGAGGGTATGATTATGCGGTGCTTCGTATCGTACGTGATCGTTCTGGTTTTCCCAGATTGCGACACTGCACCCCGCGCCCAGGCTCATCTTGGTGGCGAGATTTGCGGCGTTTGAGCGGCCAAGGAAATGTTCAACTGTTCGAAGCATGATTCAAGCTTACCAAAGCATAATCGCAATGGGTTAATTCATAAAAAAATACCGCAAGAATGTGCAAAACTCGAATACGAAAAGAGGTTAGCGTAGTGCCATCAAGAGAAAGTTGAAGGCCTACTATGAACAATATAACGCTGTTTATAACCACTGTTCTCATTTGGGGGACTACCTGGATCGGTATCGCGGCACAGATCGGTGAGGTACCGATCATCGTGTCCATCTTTTTCCGTTTCGCGCTGGCTGGGCTGATCATGCTGGCTGGGCTCGCGCTGATGCGGCGGCTTAAGCGCCCGACCATCTGGCGTTTCGTTGTTCTTCAGGCCCTTTGCCTATTCTGTTTCAATTTCATCGGTCTTTACAAAGCCTCCGCGCTGATCCCGTCGGGGCTGGTGTCGATTGTCTTCTCGCTGGCGTCAATCTTCAATGCGATCAACGCACGGTTGTTCTTTAGCGATCGGATCACCGTGCAGACGATCCTTGCCGGCAGCGTAGGCGCGACCGGATTGGTGCTAATCTTCTGGGCCGACCTCGTTGCCAGCTTCGACATCGCCACGCTTCAGGGAATCGGCTGGGCCACGTTTGGAACGCTGATGTTCTCTTTCGGGAATATGGCATCGCGGCGAAACAGCGGCCTGGGCATCACACCGGTCAGCGCCAACAGCTGGGGCATGGGCATCGGTGCACTCGCACTGATGGGTTTAATCCTGGCGAGCGGGCAGCCAGTGATCCTCTCGACGAAGCCGGTTTACTGGATGGCGCTGGTCTATCTTGCGATGATCGGGTCAGTGGTCGGCTTCACCACCTACCTCGTGCTTGTTGCACGGATCGGATCAGCACGGGCGGGCTATGCGACCGCGTTATTCCCGATCGTCGCACTCGCAATCTCGACCGTGTTCGAAGGCTACAACTGGACACCACCCGCCATGATCGGGGTCGCCCTGATCCTTGTAGGGAACGTGATCATGTTCTGGCGTCCCCGCAAGCGCGGCATCGACGAGCTTTCAAGAACGCCCGGACATCCGGTGACGCCCACCCAGGCGGTGGCAGTGATCCGGGAAGACGCAATTCGCTAATACAGACGAGGGGCTAGTCGGCGATTGATCGTCGGAGCCAAGTTGCTCCTCTACGTGACAGCCGAATGATCATAGAGTATTCCTAGTTTGGTACGGTTTCTTCGCCACTAATCGCTAAACTCGGGCTGCCCTTGGCTAAGTGGAGCATAACGGCATCGTATAGTTGGCCGCATATAGCGTTACTGCTTTTGTTTGGGCTTGCTAGTTTCACGTTCAAAGATGGCAGCCGTGGGAGCCAGTGCTGACTATCAAGAACTTTGAGCGTGGAAGGTATTGTCGATCTGGGCAGTGCAGAAATTACGGCTCCGCTTTCCACCGCCGCCACAAGCCCCCCATAGCTGTAGGTCTCGAACTCAACTCGATACTCACGTCTCGCACCTTTGAGCGCACTGAGCATGATTTCTCTGTCAGGACAGCCGTTCTCAAACAAAGCTACGGGCACCGTATTTTGTTGCCAAGCTAACGATTGTCTGGCACATACCCATTCTAACGGTTCGACCCTGATGGGCTCTGCGTTGATGTCAGAAGGACAATGCTGAGCCAGAGCAATATCGAACTCCCCTTTTTTATAACGCTCCCAGATACCGGTGCTAAAGCTGCAATCCAAAGTGACTTGCACGTTGGAAAACTGGCATTTCCAATGCTCAAGTAGTCCTGGTAATAGACAACTTGCATAACAATCGGTGGTGGCGAATCGAATGATTTGTCGGCCAACGGTGTTCTGCGTCAACCACAACTCAGCTTCATCGTTTGCGGTGACAACCTTTTGCGCCCTCAGGTAGAAGGCCATGCCTTTTTCAGTGAGGGTGACGCCATTCGGATTCCGTTGAAGCAACGGCGCGCCAACCTGGCGCTCAAGCTGCTGAACTTGCCAACTGACAGTAGACTGGGCCAGGAAGAGTCTCTCTCCCGCCCGCGAAAAACCGCCCGTATCTGCAACATATATAAATGTGCGTAGCTGATCCAAACTCCATTTCATTTTGATGCCTCCTATGGCCGGCTCGTCTCAGCTGCCTAATGTGCGCATATTGGGGGAGGGCAGAAGCGGCAATCGAATGAATAAAAAGGAACTCTGATTGAGTATCGAATAAGTTGATACCCCCAGACAAGTTTTTTCGTTTCCAACTTACCTGTGTCCCTTTGTACGCTCTGCCCCACTTGCTCTGGAAACAAACACATGGAAGCGACTATGACAATGATGACGAGTTCCCTTGGCAACAGAAGTTTGGGCGGAGTTGCTCACGCAGATCTCTCAAAAATGCTCCCCCCTCAATGTTATACCCAGGGCGAATGGTTTGAACGCGAACTGCATGCTATTCATTTTCCAGCATGGCATTTTGTCTGCTTGTCGTCTTCTATTCCTGATACCGGAAGTTTTGTAACACGTCGGTTCTTGGAACGCAGTGTCATCGTTGTTCGTAGTGAAGACGGTACAATCAGAGCATTTCTGAACACCTGTAGGCATCGGGCAGCTCCTTTAACAACACAAAAATGTGGGAAAAACGCCCAGTTTAAATGCCCTTTTCATGAGTGGACTTATGACACATCTGGCAATTTGATAAGCGCTCCCGGTTTGGGAGGGTGCGTGACTAAAAGTGACCTTCCAGGGCTAAACCTCAATTTGGTGAGCGTTCAATGTGAAGTCACAGCAGGCTTGGTGTTCATTAACCTGAATGACGAAAACGAGGTCCCGCTTGACGCCTATCTCGGCAACTACATCGACAAAGTCGCCCTCCCACACCAAATCCAGAGAATGCACTGTGTTCAAGAAAAGGCTTACACACTGACGACGAACTGGAAGCTGTACATTGAGGTAGATATGGAAACCCTCCATACGAACTTCATCCACAGTCGGTCGATTGGCAGTCAACCGGTTAGGCCGATAGAGCACGATCACAATTGGTTTGGTGTCTACCATAAAAATTCGCTTTCGCCAGCGCTATTCCCTGAAAAGCGCAACCTCGCCTTTTCACCACCCCGTGACATTATTGGCGAAGCCGCAGAGGGTACCCATTTCTGCGTCATTATGCCGGGCTTCTTCATTGTAACCGCACCAGAAGTCATGTGGTGGATTCAGAAGATACCCATTTCAGCCACTCGCACTAGTGTCAATGTTGGTTACGCGTTCCATGAGGAAACGCTGGCTCGAAGCGATTTCAATGATATTGCTCCGCTCTATTTCGAACGTCTTGATCAGGTGATTCTTGAGGATGATCAGATTTGCGAGTACCAACTGGAAGGATTGAGCAACCAAGTGCAGGGACACTACACACCGGTTGAACCGATTGCTGCTTACTTCTCAGCGCTCGTTGGGTCAAGACTGAGGGAAGCGGGGTATGAATAGCACTCGTCCCGTTGCTGGGGCGCCCCTTTTGATTCCGACGAGCTGGCTTAAATGGGGAGGCTGGTGCCTGCTTGTTAGCATCTTCATCAATGGCTTCTTTTTCCGTTTCGCACCCGCGACATTGTCAGGGAGTATGCAGCAAGAGCTCAGTTTGACAGCCACTGCACTCGGTATTGTGGCATCAATGCACTTCTGGGTTTACACACTGATGCAGGTGCCCGCTGGCATTTTTACCGACTCGGTTGGGGTACGAAATGGTGGGCTTATCGGGGGGGCTGTAACGTCGATAGGTGCTTTTTGTTTTGGTTTTGCCCCAAATCTAATGGTTTTGCTCGTGGGGTCAGCTCTGATGGGGCTTGGGTTATCTGCAGTTTTCGTCGCCCTGATGACTTACAACGCTACTTGGTTTTCCTCAGATCGCCATTCGCTCGTCATGGGCACAACTATGCTTCTGGCTGCACTGGGGAGTGTGATAGCGCAGAGCCCGACCGCGCATCTACTGAACTGGTTCAGCTGGAGAGATATTGTTCTCTTTTTTGGTGGCCTGACGTTTTTGGCCTCCGCCGGTCTTGTTGTTTTTTGTCAAGATGCCCCTAAGCGAAGACAAGAGCACTCACCGAAAGCCAAGGCAACAGTACATCAACTACTGCAGGGAAATCGGCGCGTACTGCGATCCAGCCAAGTATGGCTGCTTTTTCTTTGTGTAGCTGCCACTAATGGAACGCTCTATGCGTTTCTAGGATTGTGGGCTGCGCCACTCTTAATAGACGGCTTCGGCCTGCAACCTACACAAGCCGCACAGTATGCAACTATTGCACTTATTGTTTACGGTGTGGGCTCTTTATTTGCAGGGTGGGCAGCTGATCGTATTGGAGCGAAGAAGCCGGTAATTGTTGCGGCAGCACTGATATCGGCGACTGTATGGGGCGTAATGGCCTTTGCTGAATGGAGTCCTGGGTGGGGGGCAATGGTTCTGTTTGTACTGTTGGGACTCTCAGGAGGACAGGTAAGCGTCATTTTTGCGGCCACCAAGGAGGCGGTAGCCCTGCAGAACGTCGGGTTTGCAACAGCGCTTGTAAATATGGGCGCATTTTTGGCAGCAGCTTTGGTTCAATCGGGCTTTGGCGTAATTCTGGATATCGTGAATGTCGCAGAAAAACAAACTGGCCCAAGTCTTCAGAGTTATCAATTCGCGTTGATTCTGCCCTTAACCATAAGCGGGCTGGGGGTAATAGCATCTTTGTTTTTGAGAGACCGCACACACACATGATAGCTTCTTGGTCTTGTTCGATAACCCTTCCTACACTGGTTAGCGGCGCAGTACGAATACCAGACGGAAAACACAGCGGAAGGCTTTTGGTTCGTTACGAGACACCGTGCCCTCATTGGACTCCGCCTCGCTGGATGCGTCGAACAGGAATTGTTGACGAAATTATTGTTTGCTGTGGATTCAACTACACCATGGCGAGTATATTCGACATGGAGCGTGTCCGTCCGGAATGCGATAAGGCCGGTAAATATTGCCTGCTCAACTCAAGATGGGAATCCATTAACGAACCCAATTTATACTTCATTGGTGCCCCGACGCGCATAAATGATCCAGACGCTGCATCCGGCTTCGTCCATGGGTTCCGCTGCAACATACAGGCACTTGGTCATCTCATCGCCGAACAGCAGGGCATGCCACTTGAGCCCCTATTCGTATGCACACTACCATCGAACGAAGCTTCGAGTGGGCTTACCTCTCTCGCCGAATACCTGGTCAGTATGGTTAGTACTACAATGCCATTGTTCGAGCTTTACAGTTATTTCGGCAGCATGGTTACGTTCGAACGCGATGATGGCACCGGTGCTGTACATGTCAAGGTTTGGCCACCATTTCCACGTCAATATAATCGAGAGCGATGGGATGGGACCAAAACTTACGTAGAGGTTGTGTTCGAGTACGGTTTCTCTCGCTATGGTGATGGGACGCTGCCAACACATTACTTTACGCTTCCCGCAGATCATTTTGATTCATCCAGAAGTGTTTATATCCACCCTGTTTTCCACGTCTTCCGTGACGGCGTCGAAGTGGACCAGTTCCATATACAGGAGAGCTTGATAGGCCGGTGGGATCTCGACGACTACGTAGATGAGGAAACCAACCCGGATCAATATAAGAATGTTGCTTTCAACGCTTGTGCGTGTGCGCTTGGGCTTAATGAGCGGCGAAGCATGCTGCCCGTGTTAGATGAATTTTTAGATAATTGCTATCCGCTAATGACCGATAAAGAGGTAGTAGAGGCGCTTAGCATACAACCGACATTGGCGTTGCTCTCGAAGGTTAACCAAATAGGGAACTGAGACAATAGGCTGCTGTCCCGATCATAAACATGATGAGCATGGGCAGCACGCATATCGGAGGTAATATTTACATGCAAGATATTGGGGTATCCGTCAGTGGGTTGCTGGGGCTAATTATAACCAGCTCGATACTCATTGCTGTACCTGGCCCAAGCATCATGCTTTTTATTGGGCAAGTTATCATGAAGGGTAGAAATCATGCGTTACGTGGTGTGATCGGCAATGCAATTGGCATGTTGAGCATTGCGGTACTTCTTTCGTTTGGACTTGGTCCTCTTATATTGAAGTCCGATTTTGCTTTGTCTGCTATCAGAATGCTGGGTGCGATCGCCTTGCTGCTTATTGGTATAGGGTATCTTGTAGCTTCGAAAGCGGCGAGTCGGGTTGCAGCCGAACAGCCAACAAGGAGAAAATCACCGCTCACTGAAGGTGTAATAGTCAGTATAACCAACCCCAAGGCTTTCATCATGTTCGGAACTATAGTTCCGAGCTTTCTCAGCGACAATCTTGCGAGCCCCACGAGCCTCCTTATCATGTACTCGATGATACCTATCGTGTTGGGAATTGTGATCGATAGCGTGTGGGTTGTAGTTGCTCACAGTGCAAGTTCCCGCCTTTTTTCCAACGCAGACGGTGTCAGAATGGTAAACCGTATCGGAGGCGGCTTAATTATTCTGATGGCCTTTATATTGGCACGCGAGGCTATTTCCGGTTTTTGGCACTAAGTGCAAGTACAGTGACAGTCTGAACTCAAACATGCTGGGCATGTCGTTGGCTCAAATGGGGCTTGACTGCCACTGCAGATTTTCGGCTCTTGGCGTAATTCAAAGAATGAGAAAATCTAAGGAAGGAGTGAATATGTACCTGAGGCGAATCCGTGTCTTGATGGAGCGGTAGAACTCCACCGCAGGCATGCTATAAAGAAAAAGCTGAATTTGGTGCAATAATTCTTCCGGCTTTTCTTCGATAACCAAGAGTCCGGCATCGCGTATTGTGTGAAAGATCGAGCCCGGTATCATCTCGTGAAAGCGCTCTCCTCTGGCGATGCGCCAATCTTTAATGCGATCAACGCACGGTTGTTCTTTGGCGATCGGATCACCGTGCAGACGATCCTTGCCGGCAGCGTGGGCGCGACCGGATTGGTGCTAATCTTCTGGACCGACCTCGTTGCCAGCTTCGACATCGCCACGCTTCAGGGAATCGGCTGGGCCACGTTTGGAACGCTGATGTTCTCTTTCGGGAATATGGCATCGCGGCGAAACAGCGGCCTGGGCATCACATCTGTCAGCGCCAACAGCTGGGGCATGGGCATCGGTGCGCTCGCACTATTGGGCTTCATCTTGGCGAGCAGGTAGGTGGTAGGCTTTACCACCTACCTCGTGTATTCGGCGTCAACTATCCTGTGCGGTCCGCGATTGCCGAGTTTCCTTCAAAAGGCTTTTCGGCAAATACGTCGATCTGATAAATGGGCAACGTTATACTTTCACCGTCTATAAAAATAGTGCTAAGCGCAGTGGATTGCTTAAATAAACCTGCTAATACGACTTGTTGTACTGAATTAAGGATTAAAATAGCGAGCGACCAGTATGGAACTCGGAGGGATTACCCCCTAACAGAAACCCGCCATGGTGGCTTGGCGTTGACTTCTGAGTCCCGCTGCAAATGGGGTGATAACTGCTTACTTTCTTGGTTTTCGGCGAAAAATTCGATTATCGCACTTTCGACAGCTCTAATGGGATCGCCAGAATTTGTGTAATTGGCTGCTATGGAAATATCTACGTTACCCAGCTTAGGGAGAGTGCCAATGTTATCCAGGATGGACACGCCTTCCCCTAAAGCAATGTATGGGATGGCTGATATGGCAAAGCTATGCTCCACCGCTGAGAGTACGCCTGCCAGAGACGAGGCTGAGAAAGCTACTTCATACTCCAATCCGAAATTGTCCAACGCGCTCGTTATTAATGAACGATCAGAGCATCCCGTGGTGAAGCACGCTATTTTTAATTGCTCTGCCTCCCAGCAAAAATGCTCGTTTGGTGCAATCCAAACCATAGGAGAGGACAACAATAATCTACTGGAGATAGTCCTAGGGCAGTTCTGGGTCAACGCAATATCAATTTCCCCAGCAGAATAAGAGCGCCATATCTGCTCGCTATATCCTGATATGACCTCTATCGATAGGTTTGGCAGTGATTTTCGGCAGGAACGGAGCAAGCGCGGCACAAAGCTAGCTAAAAACGCGTCGCTGGTGCCTATTGTGACCTTTTGCTCTGTAGCCAACCCAGACAATTCGCTTATGGCAATCTCGTTTATTTCCACAATCTCACAAGCTCTTTTCAGAAGAATCTTGCCAGCGCTTGTCAGACTCACACCTTTGCTGTGCCTCTTAAAAAGTGAGGTCCCTACCTGTTGTTCAAGCTTCTTAATTTGCCAACTGATAGCTGACTGGACGCGGTGCCGGCGCAAAGCTGCCTTCGAAAAGCTACCTAATTCGGATACCGCGATGAAGCTGCGCAAACAATCGATATCGAGATCCATCTACTTTCTCCCATGTCACGAGGCTCGATCCCATCGAGCGACTTGATAGGCCCCTATCAAATTCCTTCGCTTCTATCGTAATTCAATGATTGCTAAGTTGAAACCTCGGTTTTAATTTGGAGAAAGCAAATGTCCTCTTATATCGTTGGGAAGCTTGACCTACGTAACGTTGATTTTAGCGAAGAAATCGAGTGGCTTAACAGTTTGCCTAAAATCCATGAAGAATATGATGAATTTGCCCAAGGGCACTGAGCATAATAATCATGTGGCAAAATACTCGATTAGATTTGGCTCGTATGGCACCGTTGTTGTTTCTATTAATGTGGAGTAGTGGTGCTATTTTCGTTAAAGCGGGCCTCCAAGAAGCCTCTGTTCTCTCCTTCCTCCTGGTAAGGTCGTTGGGCGCTTTATTGGTTATGATCTTAATGGTCGTGATATTCAAAAAGGGCGAAGTTCGGAGTCTCCAATTACTGACCTGGAAATCATGGCTCAACATTGTTCTTGTGGGTATATTTCTCCAGGTTTTATATCAGGGATTTTTCTTTAGTTCAATCGCATACGGGCTCTCCCCTGGGATGCTTGCCATCGTTCTCGGCTGTCAACCATTACTGACGCCGTTACTTGCTTTTGAACGAATCGGGGTTAAGGGATACTGTGTATTGCTTTTCGGTTTCACTGGCCTGGTAATAGCCATCCTCGGGGGCGGAAAGATTGATGTGATTACCCTACCCGGAGTTATTTCTGCGCTCTTGGCCGTATTGGCAATGACAATAGGTACTATCTTGCAGAAGCGGACACACGTTAATGTTATTGGCTCAGTGCTCGCTCAATATTGTGTTTCCTCATTTGTATTTACAATGGCAGTTTTACTTTTTAGTTTCGAAGTCAATCCAAGTCTTCAGTTTGTCTTTTCGGCTATTTGGATGATTCTAGTCGTTTCAGTGGGTGCGATACTGCTGCTGGTTTTTATGCTCAACAATGATAAGGCTAGTAAGGTTGCAGCTCTATTTTTCTTAGTTCCAGTAATCACTTATACCCTAGATTATTTGGTATATGACACGCCGGTAACACTCATGACATTTGGTGGTGGAATTATGGTGGTCGCTTCATTGTTAATGTACCGAAAAATTGCCTAGTAACCGAAAATTCTCGAATGCAGCTTGACCATTGTAATGTCAAGTGGAAACGGTTCATGCAATGCCAATAGCATTTCTCGTGAACTCCAAGATAGCACTCTTCTCCACTTTCACTTAGGAGTTCCGTGCCCTAACTAAAAATTCATGACTTGATCCTATTTTGCGTACTCGGTCATGTGAGCACTTTATATTTCGTTCGACCTATAAAGGAGTGGAAACCATGGATTTGATAGGAACACTGGACTCTCCTTATGTCAGGCGTGTTGCCATCTCTCTCGAGTATTACGGCATCCGATACCGACATAAGCCCATCTCAGTATTTGATTCGTTTGACGAGTTCGCAAAAATAAATCCTGTCGTAAAAGCGCCAACAATTGTTCTTGATGATGGTGGTGTTCTGCTCGACTCAAGTCTGATCCTCGATTACTTCGAACGACAAAACCATACGGGGCGCCGCCTGATGCCAGACGAGCCATTAAAACAGGCGCGTGCGGTGCGAACAATCGGACTTGCTCTTGCAGCCTGCGAAAAGGCTATTCAAATTATCTACGAGAGAAAAATGCGTCCATTGGACAAACAATATAAACCGTGGGTGGATCGTATTACCGCACAACTTTTGGCGGCTTTTCGTGAACTTGATTACGAAATAGATAGCTCAAAACCATCGACAGACTGCTCTATTGAGCAAGCTGGAATCACCGTCGCTGTGGCGTGGTCTTTTAGTCAACGAATGTTGGGCGATATTGTCGTGGAAAAGCAATTTCAAAATATCAACGCATATGTGAGGGCTATCGAAAAACTACATGTATTTCAAACGATCCCGCTTTGTTCCACCCACAACATCGAAAGGGCGAAGAGAAAGGAAGCGCGTTTCAGACAGGCGCTGTTTCGATCTTAATGGGCTTTCAGAGAAAAGACGATGCGGAGGCGTTCCTGAGTCAGCTGCACCAGAGGTTGGATCGCTTTGGACTGTCGCTCAACGAGGACAAGACGAAGCTCATCCGCTTTGGACGCTTTGCCCGGAGGGACTGCGCGACTGCAGGGCTACCAAAGCCTGAGTCGTTCGATTTTCTGGGGTTTACGCACAGCTGCGCAGTCCTGCGTGATAGACGGACGTTCATGTTGCTGCGGCAAACATCTGTGAGCCGCATGCGACGAACGCTGCACAGCGTCAAGGACGGGGTATACCAAACAGGCATCGGCCGCTTCCACACGGAACTGGGAAAGCTCTGGATGAAAGCGCTGCGGCGCAGAAGCCAGCGCTACTGTCTCGTGTGGGCGCGCTTCGGTCAGTTCTTGCGAGACGCGCTGTCACAACCTAGAGTTGTGCATCCTTGGCCAAACAAACGATTTGACCGTTCTGATGCTTTAGCTACCAACGCAAAAAACTGTTTCATTTAATAGAGCCTTGTGTGGATGGCCGCCGGGTTTGCCATGCTCGAATCCGGTCTGGTACGCGCCAAGAACACCACCGAAATCCTGACCAAAAACATCGCCTTGTACGCCGTCGCCTGCACCATGTACATGGTGTGCGGCTACGCCATCATGTACGACGGCGCAATCTTGCTTTCGGGCATTGGCCAAACCGATACAGCTTCGGTTTTGACCGATTTCGCCGGCCGCGAAGACGGTTTCGAGGGCGCGGCCATTTACTCCACAGCCGCAGATTTTTTCTTCCAGGTGGTGTTTGTGGCAACAGCCATGTCCATTGTCTCCGGCGCAGTTGCCGAGCGAATGAAACTTTGGGCTTTCCTGGCTTTTGCGGTGGTGATGACCAGCGTGATTTATCCGCTGGAGGGTTCTTGGACCTGGGGTAGCAAAGACGTGTTCGGTCTTTATAACCTCGGTGATTTGGGCTTCAGTGACTTTGCCGGCTCTGGCATTGTGCATTTGGCAGGCGCCGCGGCGGCACTGGCAGGTGTGTTGCTTTTAGGTGCCCGCAAAGGCAAGTACGGCTCGAACGGAGAAATCCGCGCGATTCCCGGCGCCAACCTGCCCCTGGCGGCTTTGGGCACCCTCATTTTGTGGATGGGCTGGTTCGGTTTCAACGGCGGCTCTGTACTCAAACTGGGCGATATCGCCAGCGCCAACTCGGTCGCCGTGGTGTTTTTGAACACCAACGCAGCTGCCGCGGGCGGTGCCATTGCCGCCCTGATTACCGCTCGCATACTGTTTGGCAAAGCCGACCTGACCATGCTGTTGAACGGTGCTATCGCTGGCCTGGTGGTTATTACCGCCGAGCCATCCACACCCACGGCCTTACAGGCAACCCTTTGGGGCGCGCTTGGCGGTATCCTGGTAGTGTTTAGCATTATCGGTCTGGACAAGCTGCGCATTGATGACCCGGTCGGCGCCATTTCAGCCCACGGAGTTTGTGGTCTGCTAGGTCTGCTGCTGGTACCGGTGACCAACGATGGTGCCAGTTTCAGCGGCCAGCTCATAGGCGCTGCAACCATTTTTGGCTGGGTGTTCATGGCTAGCTTGGTAACCTGGGGCATTATCAAGGCGGTCATGGGCTTACGTGTTAGTGAAGAGGAAGAGTACGAGGGCGTGGATATTGCCGAGTGCGGCATGGAAGCCTACCCGGAGTTTGTTAGCAGCAAGTAGCAAAGCTGTGAACAGCAGTGACAAGGGGCGCCCATTTGGGCGCCCCTTCGCATTTTGAGGCATCCATTTTAGAAACCTGACACGTTTCCCGGGTTTAAGCTGATCGAAACTGCCACTTGAGCTAACATATGGCACAGATTCGGCCATCTAAGGATAGATGAAAGCAGCCATGAAGGACGCCACAGCCTTGAGCCATGAGGCTCAAACAACCACGTCGTTTTACCCTCACGCAGACCCCATTAATGCAGGTGCCTGTTGGTATCTCGTTGACCAGGCCAAGCACCCAGATGTTTTGCGCTTACTGTTTGAGCACGACGCCTCACCCATCTACGACTTGCCTTATATTCATACGCAATACCGTGAACAAGCATTTGATGGCCCGTTAATTATTAAGCCCACCACAAGCCAGAGTGAAAAATGGCTGCATAAATGGCTGGCAGAGGCCAAAGCTCTGGCTCTGCAGGGCCCGTTGCTGACATTAGAAGAAATACGCGATCATCTTATAAGCCTGAACACCGTTCGTACCCCTTATGGCGACAGCCTTTTTCGCTACGCAGACACGGCAACGTTTGGCAGCCTTGGTGCCTTACTGTCACACCAACAACGCCTGCGGGTTCTCGGCCCGCTAACCGCAATACATGGCGGCTATGCAGGTGCTAACTGGTCGCTGGAAAAAGACCACCCCCCGGCACATCCGACCGAAGCGAAAGAGCAGAACCCTCTGCCTCTTGAATTGACTCAGCAGAATCTCGCATCCGTAGAAGTGTATCGCCGCAATTTATTGGCAAAAGGTCTGGCAGATAACCACGATCTAGCAGCCCGAACGGTCTCCGACTGGTTCCAGCAACTGATAACACTCGGCGCACCTAATGAGCAGGGTTTGGTAGAAGCAGCCGGGTTGCTAATAAGCCGGGGTTTTACCCGCGCGCTGAGCGAAGCGGACCTTGCAACCCTACGTAAAACGAGGCAAAGAGCCTACTGGTCCAACACGCTGGACGCACTTGCAACATTAACGCATTCACAGGAAGGAACCTGAATGACACTCACTGGCAACCTGCCCTTCTCTCCCAGCACAACGCCTCTCGGCGCCCACGGCGCGCCCGTTTGCAAGCGCGAAACCGCAAACGTACTGTTGAGCCGCTCTGACACCTTGGGGCGACCAAGGGCTTTTATTGATGCCGGCAAAATCGAGGATGAGAGCGGTAGATCATTCACCGCCACGCTGCAAAATGGCACAGAGCATACGCCAGATAATGCAGAGGCTCGCTTCACCAAACTCCTTACGGGCAACGCACAGTGGTACGGGCCTGAGGAACCGAAGGGCGAGCATTTGATCGGGTTTGATACTGTAAGCGAGCAGCTTCGCTTTGCCCCGGGCCATACCCTTAGCGAAGGCGTAGAGCTAACCGTCATCCAGGGCGAGCGCAAAGCCAGAGCGATACACCTACCGCCACCGGTATTTATTAATCTGCGTGAAGAGGCCTCCCCATCTGAAGATTTGCTGACGGACGACCAACTGGATTACTTTCGGGCAAACGGCAACAACGCGCTTATCTTTATGCACGGTTACAACGTTCCTCATGGTGAGTGGGGGCGATTCTTGAAGTACGACGGTAGCCGAGAAGCCTACCACGGTAATGCGCCGTCATTCGCGAAAGCCAATACCTGGCATCCCAATAGAGCCACGGTCTGGCAGGATACGGCAGCACTGTCGGCGAATAGCTCCGTGTCGCTGGAAGACGAAAAGCTGAATGGTGGCGGCGCTC